>CACWHY010000003.1 GCA_902760805.1 Ruminococcus flavefaciens
TTGTTTTCTCTCAGCATTTTGCTCAGCTCCCTTCCTCTATATTATACCACATAAATGAGAAAAAGCCCAGCTTTTACTGGACTTTTTCGACAGACTGAAAGCTCCCATATCGGGAGCTTTTGCTTTTATTCGCTGAAATCCATCTGCGCCTTGCTGCGCTGATCCGGATAAGGCATGATCCAGTATTTGGACAGGAAGCGCTGGTACTCCTCCTTAACGTAGTCCGCCTTGCCCTTGGCGATCGGAACTGCGCTGTCAGCGTACCTCATGGTGATCTGATCTGAGGTCATGTGGGAGATGAACACTGAGTTCACCACATAGCTTCTGTGGGGTGCAAAGAAATTCGGATAGGGAGCTAAGATCTCCAGGAAATCCTTCATAGGACCTGAGGTCTCAACAACTGTTCCGTTGTGAAGGAAAATGTCGATAACTCTTCCAGTTACCTTTGCGAAAACGATAGAGTCAACAGCAAGGGTCTGGAAATCTCCACGGATATCCTTGATCTGGATACGCTTGTGGGGGTGAGCTAAGATCTCCTCACAAATATCATCCATCATAGGGAAGAAATCCCTCTGATTGAACAAATCGTTCACATAACGTCTTGGCTGGACGAAAACAGTCTCATAGGTGCCGTCCTCCACCAAGTGGAAGTAAACGAAAGGCACATAGGGATCATATTTACGGATCTCACGGGAAACATCAAGTCCGGTCTTGTGTACACCGGGGTACATACCGAAGGCCATATTCAGGAAAACGATGTCGAAGCGCTGTTCCTTAGCTGCCTCTACAAGATCCTGAGGTGAGGAAAAATACTGAGTTACGGCTTCATTTTCTCTATGGCCGAAGTATTCCCTTACCAGCTCTTTCATTCTGCCAAGTCTGATGCCGTCATCATCGCAAAATGCAATATTCATAAAACCACCCTTTTATCATTTTTTCATCGTCATTCTCATCTGTCTGATACATGAAACTCTGTTTTATGCCCCTTAAATTATATAACACCAGGGCTTGTTTGTCAATAATTTAATACGAAAAAATGGAGATTCATGCAAAACAAACAAATATTATCTCAAAAAACCCATCACATTTCCATAACATGGCGCTCATACTACACAATCGGGTAGGTATAATTTCGCTTCCCTTAGCCAAAAAAATACCGAGCCTGAGATCGTGGCTCGGTGTTTTTTATCAGGGTAACGCCGGAGGGTCCGCCTCTCAGCGCTTTATCAGATAGACTGTGTAGCCTGCATAGATCGCCAGCATGAGGGCTCCCTGCCAGCGTACCAGCTTTTTCTTCGGGGCGCACATGGCTAAGACCAGCACGCTCATTATGATAAGGGCAGCGGTGTCGATAGTATTCTCCATAGTGAAGCCCATAGGCGAGATCGTTGCGGCAATTCCCAGAACGAACAGGATATTGAAAATATTGGAGCCGATAACGTTTCCCAGAGCCATATCCACCTCATTTTTCCTTGCGGCGACTATACTTGTCACCAGCTCAGGAAGGCTCGTTCCCAGGGCAACCACAGTCATTCCGATGAGGTTATCCGACATTCCGAAGCTCTTTGCGATGTCCGAGGCGCCAACGACTACCATTTTTCCGCCGGCAGCGATAGCAGCTATTCCCAACACGATGTACAGCGCACACTTCCAGCCGGGCAGGATCTTGTAGTCCTCACCGCCCTCCGCAGAGGCACGGGCTTTGAGGGCTCCACTGACCATGATGTAAAGGAAGGCTGCAAAAACGATCAAAAGGCCGATCCCGCCCAGGCGTGGGATATTTCCCATAATCCCGCCGATCCCCAGGAGAAGTCCTGCAACGACGATGGAGAACGGGAAGTCCCTCTTCAGCGACTCACGGCTTATGGCCAGCGGACTGAGCAGTGCGCAGACTCCGCAGACCACCATGAGGTTGAAAATATTCGAGCCCACGGCGTTGCTTATGGAAAGGTCGTTCTTACCGGCGATCGAGGCACTGACGCTGACGGAGGTCTCCGGCAGGCTCGTTCCCATGGCAACAATGGTCATTCCGATGATAAGCGACGGCACCTTCAGCATTTTCGCAACGCTTGAGCTTCCGTCAACAAAGAAGTCGGCGCCCTTGATCAGAAGAACAAAACCGACTATCAGCAGTACATATTTCAGCATTTTCATGTCCCCTTTTTTTCTTTATATTACCTATTATAGCACGTCCACGGCCAAAAATCAACCGCAGGAGCCCCCGGAGCCGACCTGCCGCTCATTTCCGTGAAAGCTGCACAAAAATAGGACAGCCTTCTCCGGGAAAGGGCTCCATTTCCCCGCTCAGATCAGCCTTAGCAGCCACCATTAGTTGTGCAGTTTCGACAAGTTTTCAGACCTCCGGGGAAAACACGCCCCCCAGGCCTTGACAAAATGCACCAAAAAACTCCTCTTGAGGCTATAATTCCAGACTTATCGGAGAAAATCCCACAAGGTGCTGTTTCCTCTTGATTTGAGGGAGAAAATGTGCTAAAATTTGAAATGTATGCGGTCTTCTACGGAATGGCCGTGATCTTACGCCGGCGCTGACCGGCCTTCGGAGGTATATTTTTATGACAGCAGCACAGATCTTTGCCGTCGTTATCTTCGTGGCGATGTTCGTTCTCATCGTCCTTGACAAGATCGAGCGGCATTTCGTTACTCTCGGCTGCGGAGCGCTCACGCTTACCGTTGTTTTCGGCATCTGCATGAGAAGCGGCTCTGCGATCTGGGACACCATCGCCATCAAGGGCTTTGCTACCAAGGAATTCTGGTATCAGGTCACTGAGAGCGAGAGCAAAGGCATCAACTGGGCCACGATCCTGTTCATCGCAGGCATGATGGTCATGGTAGAGGGCATGGCTAAGGCCGGATTTTTCCGGTGGCTTTGCATGAAGATCGCCTTCCTCGTTAAATGCAAGACTATCCCGATCTTCATCACCTTCATGGTAATGAGCGCTGTTCTCTCAATGTTCATCGACAGCATCACCGTTATCATGTTCCTTGCGGCTGTAACTATCGAGCTTGCTCAGCTGCTGAAATTCAACCCCGTCCCCATGATCCTCTCTGAGATCTTCTGCGCAAACCTGGGCGGCTCAGCTACCATGTGCGGAGATCCCCCCAACATCATCGTGGGAACATCCCTGGGCTTCTCATTCTTCGACTTCCTGACGAATACCGGCCTTGTGGCTGGTATATGCCTGGTAGTCTCCGTGATCTTCTTCTACATCGTTTTCCACAAGGAGATCGCAGGCGGCACCGACAAGCCCGTTGACATCTCTAAGCTCCCTCAGCCCAGTGAGGCTATCACCAACAAGAAGGACTTCATCATCAGCAGCATTATCTTCGGACTTGCTGTTGTGCTCCTTATCACTCATGCGACCACTCACCTGACAGTTGCAACTATCGGTCTGGCTATCGCAGTCCTGACGCTGATCACTTCCGGAAAGGACGCCCTTGAGCTCATCAAGAAGGTGGACTACAAGACCCTCCTCTTCTTCATCGGACTCTTCGTAGTAGTGGGCGGCCTTGAAGAGACCGGTATCCTCAAGCTGATTGCAGACTTCATCGGTCGTATCAGCGACGGCAACGTTAAGCTGATGATCGCGATCATCCTCTGGGTATCCGCTATCGCCAGCGCCTTCGTGGACAATATCCCCTTCGCAGCAACTATGGTGCCGATCATCCAGAGCCTTTCTGCTTCTGCGGGAGTTCCTATCGAGACTCTTGCATGGGCACTGTCTCTTGGTACCGACATCGGCGGAAGCGCTACTCCTATCGGAGCCTCCGCAAACGTTGTGGGCACATCTGTTGCCGCTAAAAACGGCCACCCGATCAGCTGGGGCAGATACTGCAAGAAGCTGGCTCCCGCAACGGTCATCGTTCTTGCTATCTCAACAGTTTATCTGTTCGCAAGATACTTATAATATAAGTCTACAAACTGCAAAGTTTATCATAAAGGAGGAACAACCATGGCACAGCTCATTATTTCAGTAGGTCGAGAGTTCGGAAGCGGCGGAAGAGTCATCGCCGAGGAGCTCGCTAAGAGATTCAACATCCCGATCTACGACAGACACCTCATCACCGAGATTGCTGAGAAAACAGGACTTTCCCCCGAGGAGATCGAGAAGTACAACGAAAAGCCCAAGCACATTATCATCTCTCGCAAGGTAAGAGGCTACAGCAACTCCATCGAGGACAACATCGCCGAGATGCAGTTCAACTTCATTCGTGAAAAGGCCGAGAGCGGCGAGTCATTCGTTGTTGTCGGACGCTGCTCCGAGTCAAAGCTGAAGAACTTCAGCGGCCTCGTTTCAGTGTTCATCTTAGGCGATATGGACGCTAAGATCCAGCGTGTAATGAAGATCTACGAAATGGACGAGCATGACGCTCGTGAGTTCATCGAGAAGAAGGACAAGAAGAGAAAGCGCTATCATAACTACCACGTCGGCCTCCACTGGGGAGATTCTCGTCTTTACGACCTGAGCATCAACAGCAGCCGCCTTGGTATCGAGGGCACTATCGACTACCTTGAGCAGTACATCAAGGCCAGAGCAGCCCTGGAAGAGAGCAAGTGATACAAACCGCCACGGGAACGGCCTGTGGCGGTTTTTCATTAGCCAGATCACAGTGAATTATACAATTATTTTCAAAAAGCCCTTTACTTTTTTGCTTTTATGTGGTAAAATATACTTATGATTTACTGCTTTACAGCTTTTACAGCGTAAAGCTATCGGAAAGGACAGTTTTTGTTATGCCAATCACAGAATTTCTTGAAAGAAATGCCGAGCTCTACGGCAATGACGTCGCTCTGGTAGAGGTCAACCCCGAGATCACTGAGGTACGCCGTGTGACCTGGAAGGAGTATGAGCTCATCGAGCCAAACCCGGAATGTAACTATCGCCGTGAGATCACTTGGAAGGTCTTCGACGAAAAGGCCAACCGCTTCGCTAACCTCCTGCTGGAGAGAGGCGTAAAAAAGGGCGACAAGGTAGGTATCCTGCTGATGAACTGCCTGGAGTGGCTGCCCATTTACTTCGGTATCCTCAAGACCGGCGCCCTGGCCGTGCCGCTGAATTTCCGCTATACCTCCGACGAGATCAAGTATTGCCTTGACCTTGCTGAGGTGGACGTGCTCATGTTCGGCCCCGAGTTCATCGGAAGAGTTGAGGAAATTGCTGACGAGATCAGCCGCAACCGCCTGCTGTTCTATGTGGGAGAGGGATGCCCCTCCTTCGCTGAGCACTACGACAGCCACGTTGCGAACTGCTCAAGCCAGGCTCCCGACATAAAGCTCACTGACGATGACTACGCCGCTATCTACTTCTCATCGGGAACTACAGGCTTCCCCAAGGCTATCCTCCACAAGCACCAGAGCCTTGTCCACTCCGCTAAGTGCGAGCAGGCTCACCACGGCCAGACCCGTGATGACGTGTTCCTCTGTATCCCTCCCCTGTACCACACCGGCGCTAAGATGCACTGGTTTGGAAGCCTCTACTCCGGAAGCAAGGCCGTTATCCTCAAGGGCGTAAAGCCTAAGTTCATTATCGAGACAGTCTCCAACGAGCTTTGTACCATCGTTTGGCTGCTGGTGCCTTGGGCCCAGGACATCCTGGACGCTATCGACCGTGGTGACATCGACCCCAGCAAGTATGACCTTGCTCAGTGGAGACTCATGCACATCGGCGCTCAGCCTGTTCCTCCCTCGCTTATCGCACGCTGGAAGGAGCACTTCCCCAACCATCAGTATGACACCAACTACGGCCTCAGCGAGTCTATCGGACCCGGCTGCGTTCACCTGGGCGTGGAGAATATCCACAAGGTAGGCGCTATCGGCAAGGCTGGCTACGGCTGGCAGGTTAAGATCTGCGACGAGAACTTCAATACCGTTGAGCGTGGCCAGGTGGGCGAGCTCTGCGTTAAGGGCCCCGGCGTTATGACCTGCTACTACCGTGACGAAAAGGCCACAGCAGACACCCTCAAGGACGGCTGGCTCCTCACCGGAGATATGGCTCAGGAGGACGAGGACGGCTTCATCTACCTGGTAGACCGCAAGAAGGACGTTATCATCAGCGGCGGCGAAAATCTCTACCCCGTTCAGATCGAGGACTTCCTCCGCTCACACCCAGCTGTCAAGGACGTGGCTGTTATCGGACTTCCTGACAAGCGCCTGGGCGAGATCGCTGCGGCTATCATCTCTATCAAGGAGGACTCTACCTGCACTGAGGACGAGATCAATACCTTCTGCCAGAAGCTGCCCAGATATAAGCGTCCCCACAAGATCATCTTCGCCGATGTTCCCAGAAATCCCACCGGAAAGATCGAAAAGCCAAAGCTCCGCCAGATCTACTGCGGAGAGAGTCTTGTGGCTAAGCAGATAAAAAACTGATCACCGACATTCGAGGACTGACAGAGATCCAAATTTCCAGGAGTGATAATAATGACAGACCTTGAAAAAGTCAGACAGCAGTTCGCCGGCGACCGCTTTGCTACAGAAAACGGCATGATCGTGGAGGAAGTCGGCGACCACTACGCTAAATGCAGCGTGGAGCTCACCGACCGCCATTTCAACGCCATGGGCGGAGTTATGGGCGGCGTCCACTACACGCTGGCGGACTTCGCCTTCGCTGTGGCCTCAAACTGGCAGAAAATGCGTACCGTGGGGCTGAGCTGCTCCATAAGCTACGTTGGGCCGGTCCGTGGCAAGAAGCTGATCGCTGAGGCACGGCTGATAAAAGACGGCCGCAGCACCTGCTCCTACAACGTTCAGATCCGTGACGACCTGGACAACATCGTAGCGGTGGTGCAGTGTGTCGGTTTCAACAAGGCATAAAAAATGCTGCGTAACGAAAATGTTACGCAGCATTTTTGTTATTTTTCAGGCAGCTTTGTGATCAGCTTTGCATCGTATTTCTGGATAGAAAGAGCGTCGATTCCGGAAATTCCCTCTTTTCCGTCAACGTCAGCCTGCTTCTTTCCCTTTTCTGTCAGCGGGTACTTCTTGGGAAGCGCCACATACTGAAGGATAGCAACTGCGTCCTGGAGGTCGACCTTTCCGTCATCGTTGGCGTCGCCCCAGAGGATGTCATCCTTGCCTGTGGGAGTAACAGCGGTCGTAGTCGTGGGAGCTGTTGTCACGGGAGCCTTTGTGGTAGTGACCTTAGGCTCGGTCTGGGGAGCATCGCCCATTCCGTCAGCAGTTGTTCCGTCAGGCTCTGTGCCGTAGTAGAGCTCGCCGTTGATGTATGTGGGAGTGTAGATAGCCTTTACACCGCTGATAACTGTCTTCTCAACAGGCTCGGTGTCGGGGCTGCTGGATGAAAGATAGGTCGTGGTCACAGTTTTGGGATTGCCGGCTTCGTCCACCAGCTCAGCATGAGAGGGATCGTTGGAAGCGTCCCAGAAGCGCTGATACTCGGGGCAAACCAGAGCGATCATGATCTCGCACTGCTGTCTTCCCTCAGATACAGGCATTACAGCTCTTCCGTCGGGGAGAGTGACCTCGATGTAGTAGATGTTCTTTCCGGCCTTTGTGTAGGGAGTTACCGGTGAGATAACTGCGGCAGCAACGCCGTCCTTGCCGTACATACTTCCGGCCTGGTCACGGTCGCAGCGAACAACCACTTGTGTGGGGTCGTAGCCGTGCTCCACTACCTCAGTAAGATCCATGTAGTAGCGGAAGGAGATGTTGTCCTGGATCCTTGCAGGCCAAGCGGAGTGGTTAGTGATCTTGAAGCTGAGACTTGTTCCGCTGTCGTCATCGCCCTTAACGCTGACCTCAGTGAAGAACTCGGGTCCGTCGTGAGCCTCAACGGGGGGGAAGTTAGGATCTGTCTCGCCGCCGTACTTGTCGATCATCTTACAAAGAGCAGCCGTGTAGCCGGCATTGTAGTCGGTAGCTACCTCGTTGTTGATGTAGTTGTTTCTGTCGTCAATGTAGGAGCCGTCCTGATTGGGGCCTCCTACCAGAGCACCGTAGAGAACGTGGCGGTTGTCCAGGGGGAAGTAAAGGTCGTTCTTCCAGGAGCCGTGAGCTGTTCTGTGGTGAGCGTTGTGGGCAGGCTTGTCGCCGTAGCCGACAACGAAGCTCTGACCGGTGGGGTTGTCGCCCAGAACGTAGTTCACCTGATCCTCATAGAGCTGCTCATAGGCGGAATTGCTTCCTCCCTTGAGAACTGTATCACAGGCGACTGCTGTAATGAATGCAGAGGTCTCAGCATATCTTGCACAGCCCCATGTGTGGACATACAGCAGCTTGTCGTTGACCTTTGGGCACTCGTTGAGCAGGTAGTCAAGGTGCTTCTTCACACGTCCGATATAGAACTCGTCCTTGCTGTTGATAGCATAGAGCAGGATACCGCCCTGAGAGGTATCGTCCCAGCAGTGTGACCACTTGTACACCAGCTCAGATGTGCCGTTCTCGTTGCCAAGATGCTTGATGAGCTCCTTGGCCTTATCCAGGTAGGTCTCGTCCTCTGTAGCGATATACAGCCAGTTTGCAGCGTAAAGGAGCTCGTCATAGAAATGACTTGAGCGGTAGAAGCCCGAAGCATCACTGTTGTTGTATACCTCGTCGCTGGGATTGGTGCAGGCCACCTCAAAGATGTGCTTTGCGTGCTTGAGGTAGTTGTCCAGCTTGCTCTGGTCAACTCTGCCCTTGAGAGCAGCGCTTCCGGCAGCAAGAGCAGCGGCCATTTCGCCGAATACAGCCGAGCAGCCCTCTGAGGACTTCAGTGCAGCACGGAAATCGGCATAAGTTCCGCCGGAATCCTCAACACCGTTCTGGAGCATCTCAACAGGGCCCCACCAGGTGTGATCCTTCTGTCCGATACCCACCTGATAAACGATCTCATCGCCCTGATCACAGGCAGCAAGGTAGTCCAGGACGAACTCCAGGTTGTTGACGTAATTCTCCATTTCTCCGCACTTCTCGATACCCTCGGGATACTGATACAGACCCCAAGCAAGGAGAGAAGCGGAATAGCCCATAGGCAGGTTGAACTTAACGTGGTCTCCGGCATCGTACCAGCCTCCAAGCACCTCATCAGTCATGGTGGAATCGGCACGCCACTCAACACGGTTCCAGTCCGGCAGAGGTCCTGCCTGCTGGCACTCATAGAAATAAAGCGACTTTTGCAGAGCTTCAGCGTAGTTTGCACTGAACGCAGCAGCATCTGCCTTTGCAGGAACAGTAACCGATCCTGCAAGCATTACCGCACTTAAAACGGCGGCAGCGGCTTTTTTGAACATAGTAACACTCTCCTCTCATATATATTAGGGAACGAAAAGTCCCCTTCCTCACGGGTTACTATTTACTTAATTCTACCATATTTCCGCACAAACGTCAAGGCCGATCTGCTTTTTCGCAAGATGTGGCAGGCCGTTGCGTTTTGGCAAAGATCATGATATAATTAGTGTAACAAAATGAGCGAGGACAGAGATCTCATTGAAGGAGCGAGAGCCATGAAAAGTTCTTCCAGATCACGAATTACAGCCTCTCTTTTGGGAGCTGCACTTGCCGGAGCACCATTTGGAGCGATCCCGGTAAGGGCGGAGGACGACAGCCTTTCTGCGGTGATCACCACTACCGACGGCGACAAGGTCAGCGTCAAGCTGAATGAAGAGATGTTCCTTGGGGACAGCTCTGTCTATGATCACGATATTGGTATGCTGACCGTTGCTCTGGCCAGCTGCGCCTACAACAACAGCTCCACACCAGGTCAGGGAAAATACATCGCCGACGCTTATGAGGTGCTGGGCTTCTCCAAGGAAAAGACTGCTCTTTTCAGCTACAGCGCCGCCGAGAGGAACGATCCTTACGGCATGAGCGAGATGCAGGGAGACTCTCAGGCATTCACTATCGCAAGCCGTCAGCTGGGCGAAACTACCCTGCTTTCCATTACATTCAGAGGTACTGACTCCACGATCCAGGAGGACGTGAACACCGACCTGATCTCAGCCTTGGCTGTGCCTTATCTTGACAGTCTGGCAGGCACGGGATTTGCGGAATTCAGCAAAAAAGCCGCCCGGGGACTTGCGGCCTACATCGAAAACGAGCCGGAGATCGCTGAGGCTGCAAACGAGGATAAGCTGAAGATCCTGGTCACCGGACACAGCCTTGGCGCCGCCGGAGCAAACCTATTCGGCACCTATCTGGACAGCGGCGAATTTGAGCTGGGAAAGGTCTCGGCCGACGATATTTTCGTCTACACCTACGCCTGCCCCACCACCTGCGCTGAGATACCGGCGGACATCGACTACAGCAACATCATAAACATCATGAACCGCAGCGACATCGTTACTGAGCTGCCCGGCACATTCCTCATCGACGTCGACATCGCCAACGGTCAGGTGAAGTACGCTGAGGGCTTTGCGGCCGGTCAGAAGCGGCTTTTCGACTCCCACGAAAACAAGAGCATCGTTGACTGGTCAGGCCACCACCCAGACCGCTACATACACAGCCTTGAGGAGGAGCTGACGCCGGAAGACTTCCCCACTGACCGGCTGGAGGAGGGCTATTCTCCCCTGCTGGCGGACACCTCTGCTCAGCTGATCCAAAAGGTGACGGAGGACGCCGAGATCGGTGCTCAGTCTTTGGGAGACATAGGCTGCTCACCAAAAACCGTTACCTCATTCAGCACCTCCTGGGGCAGCTGCTATGCAGGGCTTTTCCCGGAGGAGAAGCTGGTGATCGTCTGCGGAGAGAGGACAGACCAGGATCCTGCGGAAGCACCTGCACTGGAGGAACTCCGTGAGGAGATAGAAAGCGGCCTTGAGGACTTCCTCAGCGCTCAGGACTGTAAGGAGGGCTTCCGGCTCTTCGTGACCGGTGAAGACCTTATGGGAGGCGCTTTGGAGCTGCTGGCGGCGGATCTTCTGGACAGCGGAAGAGCCTCCTCCGCCTATGGCTACACCTTCGCTGCCCCTGCCCTTGGGCGGGAGAGCTGCGCCTCGTCGGTCTACAGTATCCACGACGTTTCCGAGCTGGTGACGGAGGGAGCTCTTGACCGTGAGATCATCGCCGGACGTGGCGGAAGGCTGATCTTGGCCAACGGCGCCGACAGCTTCTCACAGTTCACTAAGGCTCATCTCAGCGGCGAAGCGCCTTCCCCCGTGGAGGAAAGCGACATTCTCGTTTCCGTGAAGGGACCGGTCTACGCCGAGGTCAAGCAGGACGGAAAGGTCGTGGGCAAGGCGGTGGAGCCCGGCGACGGCCGGGACGTGACCCCTGTTCCTGCCATTGAGTCCGGGGAGAGCCAGTTCATTTTTCTGCCCTCTGACGGCAGCTGCAACCTCAGGCTCACCGGCCGCAGTCAGGGCAGTCTTGACCTGACCGCAGAGCAGCTCTCAGGAGGCGGCGTGAAGCAGGTCTCCGGCGCTTCGATCGAGACTCGTAAGGTCATGGAGCTCAGGCCGGAAAGCGGTACTTCCCCGGCGGAGATCCCTCTCTACGTCCTTGACAGCGAGGGGCAGCCGGAATTCGTCGTTCAGCCTGACGGCTCCGAGAAAAAGTACCACGATCCCCGAAAAACAGCGGCTGCCGCTGCCGGGGGAGCCGGTGCTGCAGCTGCTGTAGGAGGATCTGCGGCCTTCGTCATAAGGAGGAAGAAAAATGCGAAAAGCTGATCTGCTGCCGGAGCTGCCTATGCCGAGCTTCTGCTCAGTTTACCCGGAGTCTGTTGCTGAGGGAGCTATGAGCGGCCAGATCTTCCTGCCGGATAATGACGAAAGATCTGCGCTGGTATGGCATTTTTGCGGCTTCGGCTTCATTTTGGGAGAGCCGGACGCCGAATTTCTGGAAGAGATCCTGCGGCTGATGCTCACCGGCGAAAGGCGGCTGGTGCTGTTCTCGGACAGCATGGCGGTGGAGGCATTTTTCCGCAGCCAAAAGGAGATCCAGGACGGAAAACGGCTGTTTTTCCGCTATGAGGGAGGACTTCCGGAAGCAGATCCCAGCTTGCTGCCGATAAACCGTGAGCTGCTCCAGACCATGGACGGCAAGGTGGTGCCACGGATCTTCTGGGAAAACCCGGAGGAGTTCCTCAAAAACGGAATGGGCTTCTGTGAAGTCCGTGAGGGCAAACCGGCGGCGTGGGCTTTTTCCGCAGCCGTAAGCCGAAAAGAGCTGGACATCGGCGTGGAAACTGCTCCCGGCTTTCAGCGTCAGGGGCTAGCCTTGAAGACTGCCGGTGCCATGATCCGCTTGGCCATGAAGACCGGCAGAGATCCGGTCTGGGCCTGTGCCGAGACAAATGCAGGATCTCGAAAAACTGCCGAAAAATTGGGATTTATCCAGAGCGGGAGCTGCCTTACATTTCAGAAAAGATCAAACTGACCCGAAGGAGGGAACGTTATGCCACTTATCATTGTCAGGAACGACATCACAAAAATGGCCTGCGACGCTATCGTAAACACCGCAAATTCCTCGCTGCTTGGGGGCGGAGGAGTTGACGGGGCGATCCACCGTGCCGCCGGGCCCGGGCTGCTGGCGGAGTGCAGAACTCTGGGCGGCTGCGAAACCGGTCAGGCCAAGATCACCGGGGGCTACGACCTTCCGGCCAAGTACGTTATCCACACTGTGGGACCCATTTGGAACGGCGGAGGCCACGGCGAGGCTCAGCTCCTGCGCTCCTGCTATGCCGAGAGCCTGCGCCTTGCTGAGGAAAACCACTGCCAGTCCGTGGCATTTCCCATGATTTCCACGGGAGTTTACGGCTACCCCAAGGACGAGGCCTTCCGCATTGCCGCCGACACCATCGAGGACTTCCTCAGATTCCACGAAATGGCCGTTTATCTGGTGGTCTTCGGAAGAGACTCACTCATGGTCAGCCAGGAGAGATTTGCCGATATACAGCAGTTTATCGACGATAATTATGTGGACGAGCACTCCGATGACCAGCTGGAGAGGCGCAGACGTGTACAGGGCTCCATGATGTGCAACGCAATGCCTGTCATTCCTCCTCAGGAGCCGAAAAAGAAGGCGAAAAAGCCCCTCCTGGGCGGGATCTTCGCCAGCCAGGATGAAGCCGCAGCGCCCTCCCTGCCAGTCTGCGAGGAGGCTGAGGCCGGGCTGGAAGAGGCTCTCTCCCAAATAGATGAGAGCTTCTCACAGATGCTTCTGCGGAAGATCGACGAGCTGGGAATGACCGACGTTCAGTGCTACAAAAAGGCCAACATCGACCGCAAGCTCTTCTCAAAGATCCGCAGCGATGTCCACTACCGCCCCAAAAAGGCCACCGTTATCGCCTTTGCTGTAGCTTTAGAGCTGGACCTTGACGAAACCAAGGATATGCTCATGAAGGCTGGATTTGCCCTTTCTCACAGCAGCAAATTCGACATTATCGTGGAGTATTTCATCGCCCGGGGCAACTACAACGTCTTCGAGATCAACGAGGCGCTGTTCTCCTTCGACCAATCACTGATCGGTCAGTAATTTGTCGCCCGAAAAGCGACCAAAGGCCTCCTTCGCCGTGGTATACTTTAGTTACAGTAGAAAAAACCACGACCAAAATGGAGGTAATATCATGAAAAACAACATCACTGAAATGGTTTTCATTCTGGACAGAAGCGGCTCTATGGGCGGTCTGGAGTCCGACACGATCGGCGGCTTCAACGGACTTATCCAAAAGCAGCGGAAGGAGGACGGCGAGGCATACGTTTCCACGATCCTCTTCGACAACGTGAGCGAGGTGCTCCACGACAGAGTTCCCCTCAGCCAGATAAAGCCCATGACCGACGAGGAATACACCGTTCGGGGCTGCACCGCTCTGCTGGACGCTATCGGCGGAGCTATCCACCACATCGGGAATTTCCACAAATACGCCCGCAATGAGGACGTTCCGGAGCACACCATGTTCGTCATCATCACCGACGGCATGGAGAACGCCAGCCACCGCTACACCTATGACCAGATCAAAAAAATGATCTCTCGTCAGAAGGAGAGATACGGCTGGGAATTCCTGTTCATCGGCGCAAATATCGATGCTGCGGAGGTTGCCGGAAGAGTTGGCATCGCCCGTGAGAGAACAGCGAACTACCGCTCTGACAGCATGGGAACTCAGGTGCTCTACGAGTCTCTGGCAGCTCCCATGACCGCCATGCGCAAGGGCTGCGCAATAGATCCGAATTGGGCTGAGGAGATCGAAAACGACCTGGCCAAGAGGTCCCCAAAGCCCTGAATATTCAAAAAGGAGAGAGATCATGCTTACAAGTGACCAGCTTCGTGCAGTTAGGTACTACATCGGCGACGTTTCGGGGAATGACCCCTTCTGGAGCCAGCCAAAGGCCTATTTGGTGCTCAATTCCCTGCTTTTCCCCGGCATCGAGACAGAGAAAGCTCGTGCTGCTGAGGGAAAGCTCCTTGACCCGGAGCTCCTCTCAGACACCGGGCGACTGCTAAAGGTCTACCGGGAGCTGTTCTCGGCTTTTCGCCAGAATACTGCGGAAAATACACTGCTGACCTATCGTGTGGAGCGCTGGTCAGACCACCTTGTCAACCGTTCCGCCGGAAGAACAGTCTCCTTCACCTCCACCTCTGCCGCCGGATTTCTCAGCGAATACCGTGACCGTTCCGGCATCGCCCTGCTGAGATTTAAGATCCCGGCCGGAACTCCCTGTCTCCACATGGCAAGGATCCTGCCGGAGTACGCAAAATCTCAGGAGGCCGAGGTGCTGCTGCCGCCCTTCATGGAGCTGAGCTACAGAGAGCTGTCCATGACCGAGGAGGAGCTCAAGATCTTAGACTCAGACGGCCAGCCTCCTAAGGGCTGCTTTGAGGTGACCTGCGGAAAAGCAAGACTGCCGGAGCTTGATACAGCGGAGCTCCCACAAGAGGGCGCAGATGCCGGAAAACGCCTGTACACCGCCCTTTGCAGCGGAAGATCTCCCTCGCCGGAGGACATTTCCGCCTATATTGAATGGAAGGGAGCCTTCCACAGGATCCTCCAAAAATAATGAAAGGGAGCTCAAACGGCTCCCTTTTTTCTGTATCCGGTGGGTGTGACCCCGACGATCTTTTTGAACTGGCGCATGAAGTGCTCCTCGTTTTCATAGCCGCACATTGCTGCCACCTGAGAGACTGTACAGGCGGTCTCAGAGAGGATCTCCTTGGCCTTCTCGATCTTGCCTGAGATCACGTCCGTCATGCAGGAAACGCCGAAAACTTCCCGATAAATGTGCTGAAAATAGGATCTGGACATACTCACGTCTGCCGCCATGGTGTCCACATTCCATTTCATCTGAGGGTTGCGGTAGATCTTCTCACGGAGCTCGATCAGGGCATTGTAATGGGGATCGGTGGTCTGCTGGATCTCCTCCCGGCCGGCGCAGCTCTCCCCCAGCTTCATGAGCAAAGTTCTCATCAGCAGGTCAAGCACTTTGATCCGCCGTGAGCTGAGAGAGTAGAATTCCTCGGCGATATTGCGGAAAAGCTGGCCTGTCAGCTCCGGGTCAGTGGACCGCACGGGCTCATTCAGCGTAAGTCCCAGGGACTCGATCAGGTCTGAGTCGTCCTCAGCGCTGAAGGTCAGCCAGTCCATGGTCAGGTAGCCCTCGCCGGAGGAGTATTCCACCGGAGCGCTGCCGTCAAATAGGGCGAATGTGGCGGAAGGCAGCCTTAGTCTGGCGCCGCCGGAGCTTAGAATGAAGGGGCTGTGGCTGAATATCAGGAGGAAACTGCCGGGCTGGCC
Organism: Ruminococcus flavefaciens; assembly: GCA_902760805.1. Classification (GTDB taxonomy): domain Bacteria; phylum Bacillota; class Clostridia; order Oscillospirales; family Ruminococcaceae; genus Ruminococcus. The sequence continues at coordinate 15,687 of CACWHY010000003.1, forward strand.
GGGGGAAGAGAAGCTGTATCCCGGCTCAAAAACCGAGCGGCAGCCAATGCTCTGGATCAACATACGATCACTCCTTTTTCGCTATAAATCGCCATTCTACGGACTTCCAAAAGTCGCCGGCGTAGTCAACTCCCACCCTTGGAGCAGTCAAGATCTCCGGCCGGAAACCGTTGTCCTCCAGCCAAAGCTCCGGATCGTCCGTGGCGGAATTGCCGTTGAAGCTGCCGGTTATCTGGAGGAATTTGGTCAGCTTGGCAGGGCCGTCGTGAACAGCCCCGGCACGGATCAGCACACCCTGCGGCTGGCCGGCCTCGCCGGTGATCACGTTCAAAAGCCAGTGGATCCCGTAGCAAAGGTAGACGTAAAACCGCCCGCTTTCGCCGAAAAGCAGCTCAGTTCGGGGCGTTCTGCCCTTCGATGCGTGGCAGGCCAGGTCCTCGGCGCCGCCGTAGGCCTCGGTCTCGGCAATGCGCTCCCGGAGGATCCTGCCGTCGGGAAGTCTCCGCACAAGGAGCTTCCCCACCAGGTCAGGGGCGACCTCCAAGACCGGCCTGTGGAAGAATTCTCTGGTAAGTTTCTCACTCATAATTATACTCTCAGTTGTTGCTCAAGTTCAATGTCAGGCTTCACAAAAGCAGTCTTGTAATTGGTGAAGATCACCTTTCCGGGCTTGGCGCCGGAGGGCTTTTTTACAAATTTCGCAAGGCAATAGTCCACCGGGACCAGGTTAGAATTTCGGCCACGGCTGTTCACCGCAGCGATCACAGCAGCCTCCTCGATAGTCTTGTCGGGGACCTCTTCGCCCTCGGCAACGATAATGACATGGGAGCCGGTAATAGTCTGAGTGTGCAGCCAAATATCCGATTTTTCGGCAAATTTTAAGGTCAGCCAATCATTCTGATGATTGTTTCTTCCAACAAAAATGGTGAAGCCGTCGCTGGATCTGTACTCCACCGGAGGAAGAGCCTTGGGCGGTTTCTGCTTGCTTCCGCCAGCTCTGATGTAGCCCTGCTCGCTGAGCTCAAGGCGCAGCTGGATAATGTCGTTCTCAGAGGAAGCTCTGGTCAAAGCGTCAAAAACGCTCTCCAGGTAGGCAAGTTCCTCCTGACCCTTTTCGATCTGGTCGGCCAATTTTTCCTCAGCGGTAACGCATTTTTTATACTCCGAGTAATAATGCTGAGCGTTCTGCGCAGGAGTCTTCCTAACGTCAAGAGGGATCTCGACCAAAGGGCAGCCCTCCTCATAGAAATTCTCCAAATTTGCCGAAACATCGCCTTTTGTCAGACGATACATATTCGCCGAGATCAAGTCTCCGCAGAGCTTGAAGTGCTCCTTCTCAGCGCAGGCCGCCAGCTCGCCCTGCTGCACGGAAATTCGCCTTGACGTGCGCTCCGTCAGGTTGACCAGCAGCTTGAAAAGGTCGTTGGCACGCTGTTTTGTCCGGGCTGCCCGGTCTCGCTCGTAGTAAAAAAAATCCAGCAGCTCCGATGCCGACGGCAGCTCACGAGTGAGCATGAGCGTGCCGAATTGCGACAGCCGAATGAAGCTGAAATCCTTCAGCAGACCGTCCTTGTCCAGCACCACCGAGAAGCAGCACTGACCATCAGTCAGCTGCTCACGGGTGCGTTTTATAGCGAATATCAGGCGGTCGGACTGATCCTGTGTGAGCTGATCCGACTGGATGTGCGCCCCCCGTCCGGCAAAAAATGTCCACTCACGGGCAAGGATCGGCGAGATCCCCTCGCAGCTCCGGATCAGCGCCTTGGAAAGCTCGGCAGGCGCCTCCTCCGAAAGCCGACCGAGGATCTCCTCGGGCTGACAGGTGAGGAAACAAAGCCGGTCGTCACGGGGCGGCAGCGTGTACCTCATGCCCGGCAGCACCATTCTCTGGCGAGACATTTCCTCGTCAACTCGCTTGATGCTGTCGATCACACGGCCGTCGCTGCCGATCACGATCAGGTTTGAGCACCGCCCCATGATCTCGCAGGCCAGTGTCACGGTCACCACGTCGCCCAACTCGTTAACGCACTCGAAGTCGAGAAATAGGATCCGCTCAAGGCCGTCCTGCCGAACAGCAGTCAGCCTGCCGCTGCCAAGGTGCTTGCGCAGCAGCATACAAAACATGGGCGGCACCTGGGGATTGTCCACCTGTTTTTCCGTGATGTGGACTCTTGCACTGCCTGCATTTGCCGAAATATAGAGCTTTTTCGCTCCTTGCCTGGTCCTTAGTGCAATGACGATCTCCTCACGGGAGGGCTGGTGGATCCTGTCCACACGGCCGCCGATAAGCGGCTCAAGCTCTTTTTTCACTGCGTAGAGAAATGCTCCGTCCAGAGCCATACAATCAATCCTTTGCTAAAAATTAGTCGTTATACATGGTCAAATATTGCGGTATGTCAGCAGCTCAAAATCTGTAGTGACCCTCAATTCCGTCAACTGACGTAGTCGTTCCTGCTCTGCCGCTCCTGTCTTATAATAGTAGGGAGTCATGGTAAACAGACTCCAGATCTCCTGCTGAGTGCTGAGAGCAATCTCGTTGGTGATCCTTTCACTTCCTAAGAATTCAAAGCCTTCCAGCTCATAGGGCTTCACTTCGTTTTTGTAGGGAGTGTCATAAATGGCGGTTTTTAACTCCCACAGATGCTCTGCGGAAGGGATCGCCATGATCATGACACCGCCGGGCTTTAGAACTCTCCGAAACTCATCTCCGCAATAGGGCGCAAAAAGAGTCACCAAAATATCACAGCTAGAGCTGATCACAGGAAGGTGGAAAACGCTTCCCGCCGCAAAAGCTGCTCCGCATTTGCGCTTGGCCGCAAAGTCCACCGCAGTCTTCGAGATATCGATCCCAGTTACGTCCACCGCAATTTTTGAACGGTCAATAATTGCCGAAGTGTAGTAGCCCTCTCCGCAGCCTGCATCCAGGATCACACAGTCCTCAGAAGAAAACTCTGCCACTTTCCGGCAAAGCGCAGCCCTCAACGGCTCATAATGGCCGGCCTCAAGGAAGTCTCTCCGGGCGCTGACCATCAGCTTGTTGTCGCCATGAACACCGCCGGCGTGGTTAGAAAGCAGCAGGTTAACGTAGCCGCTTCGTGCCGCATCGAAGCTGTGGCGGTTGGGGCAATGGTAGGTTTTTCCCGATATTTCCAGCTTTTCGCCGCACACCGGACAAGCAAGTATGCTCATGCTCCCACCTCACACATAGCGGCAGGGGTCGATCGAAAGCTCTGCGATCTCCACATCGAGCTGCGGGAATTTCTCCTCGATAACACGGCGCAGCTCCCACAAAACAGGGTTTTCTGTGTGGAAATGGCCGCAGTCTATCAGCGCAATATGGCTGTTATTCGCATCGATCCACACATCATGCTTCACGTCGCCGGTGATCAGTGCATCGCAGCCCTTATCTATCGCAAGCTCCAGCATCGAGCCGCCTGAGCCCGAACAGAAGGCTATCCTCGATACGCACCTCATGCAGCTCCTTGCAAGTCTCACATACTCGCAGCCAAAGATATCTCTTACAGCCTCAGCGAGCTTTTCGGGGAGGATCTTTTCCTTCAGCGTGACTATCCAGCCGAGATTATTTCCTCCGCCAAGTTCTTCAAACGGCATCGGATCGCCGTCAAGCTCAAAGCGCTCTGATAGTTTTTTCAGAATAACTCCGTTGGTTCCGCCTGGTGCGATATCTACATTGGTGTGCATACATAGCGCTGCAATATCGCTGTAGATAAGTCTGTAAACGGGGTCATGCCTGCTTATTCTTCTGCGAGGCTCGAATATGACAGGGTGATGCGAAATAATGAGGTCACTGCCCTTCCCCTCCGCTTCAGACACCGCCTGAAGCGATATATCAAGACTGAGCAGTACCCGGCAGCAGGTCATCGTTGTGTTCTCCACCAGCAGGCCGGAGTTGTCCCATTTTTCCTGCAAGGCGAAGGGATAGAGTGAATCGAGGAAGTCGTATAGCTCCTGTATGGCGATCTCCTCCACGCCGTTTTTCATCTTATAGCTAAGAGCAAAATAGTGCTGAGCTTCCTCATTTTTGCCAGCTTTTTTCAGAGACTCAGCTACTCTGTTCAGTCTTTCAGCCTCACGCTCACGGTACTTCTGAGCCGTCTCATCAGTGTCATCAAAGAAGCCGTAAAGCGCCTCAAACTCCGTAAGATAGCGGAATTCCGGGTCGTACTCTGCGCACATCACCACATAGATCTTGTCGCCGACCTCCACCGCCTTCTCCTCAGTTATACTGAGCTGGTAACGGTAGAGCGTTTTACGGAGATGCTCCGGCTTGGTCATGGGCTGGAGTATCCACCGCACATTTTCCTGATCATAGCGATCTGCCGGCAAAGCCCCGATTATTTCAGCGATGGTCTCGCCGCCCATTCCGGCTATGACGATGTCGGTCACGCCCTCCAGCGGAACATTTTCCAGGCCGTCCGACAGGATCAGCTCTACTTTGTCAGAGATCCCGGCAGCCTCAACAGTTCTCCTAGCGGACTCCAAGGGCCCCTCCTTGATGTCGGAGGCGATCACACGCTGGCACCTTCCGCTTTTTACGAGCTGGGCAGCCAAATGAGCGTGATCAGTTCCCACATCAACGGCAACGCCCCTTCCGCTGACCATCTGTTCAATAGTTTTCAGTCTTTCATCAAGCATTTTGTACTCCGTTCTCAGGCATCAGGCCTGACAAAAATACAGGCGCACTGCATTAGCAGCACGCCGCATTTCCCGATTTTAAGCCTTCTGAGCGAAGTGCTCGTTGAGCTTCTTCACGAGGGCGTCAGGATCTGTACCGTGAACGGCGCAGGCCTCCTCGATTGACTCGCCTCTTGAAGCAGGGCAGCCCAGGCAGTGCATTCCGATCTCGAGGAAGTAAGGAGCCACCTCAAAATCAGCATCGAGAATATCACCGATGATAGTTTCCTTTGTGATCTGCATTTCAAATCATCCTTTCATATTTAATTATTTTACTGTCTAGTAATAAAATGTCTATATAACCCAATGGCACAGCCGTAGCTGTGCCATGCGGATATACAATTGATCAAGCCTCAGAATTGAGCTTTGCGAAACACTCGCTGCAATAAACAGGTCTGCCGTCCTTGGGCTCGAAAGGAACCTTAGCCTCACCGCCGCAGTTAGCGCAAACGCCTGTGTACATTACTCTCTCAGCACGGCCAGCGTTCTTTCTTGCGTCACGGCAGCTCTTGCATCTCTGGGGCTCATGCTCAAAACCTTTTTCAGCATAAAACTCCTGCTCACCTGCTGTGAAAACGAACTCGTTTCCACAATCCTTGCAGATCAATGTCTTGTCTTCGTACATTTTCCTATACCTCGCTTAAAATATTTGGACCACGGCCGGACTTTCACCGGCACCTTTGCTATAAACAACGCTCTTGAGTTAAGCTACCCGGTCACATATTCAGCTTCTGCTCTCGAAGGAGCTTCTTTATCTTGCGCCTTGAGCGCTGCATTGCGTTATCCACCGATTTTTCGGTGATCCCCAGCTTTTGGGCAACAGCTTTGTAGCTCATTCCGCCGACGCAAAGATCGAAGACTCTCAGCTCAGAGGCTGAAAGCACAGAGCAGATACTGCTCCATAATTCTGAAAAAAACTCTTTACTCAGATAAATGCTCTCGGGTGTTTCTTCGGCCGACAACTCTCCGGCAGCTTCTTCGTCGAAACTTTCGTGCTTATCTGCATTCCGTTTCAGCCTGACCTTGCAGGACTTCATACGGTTGACAACACAGATCTCAGCGAAGGTAGCGAATTTGGCTCCCCGGGAAGGGTCGTAAGAGCTGATGGCCTTCATCAGGGCGATAAGCCCTTCAGAGCGCAGGTCATCGCAGTCTGAAGCTGGATTCGCAAGGATCTCTGATTTGATCATAACGAGCTTAGCATAGCGCTGCATAAGGCTATCCATAGCCGTTCTGTCGGTCTTAGCCAGAGCGCAGAGCTCCTCATCAGTAAGGCCATCTGATCCTTTTTTATTCTGATCCATATCAAGCAAGATATCCACCAACATTCAGAAACTGTTGTAAATCTATAAAGAGTGAATTTTACCTGACGCCCCGGAGATCTCCGGAGCGCCAGAGTAACATCGTTTTTACTGGTCTGTATCCTTAGCAGCCTCAGCCTCAGCAGCCTTCAGCAGCTCGGACATATCGAAGTTGAATCCAGCAGACTTCTTAGGCTTGTTCTCCTGAGCGGGAGCCTGAGCCGGTGCGGGATTCTGGGCAGGCTTTGCATAAGAGCCAGCGCCGGGATTGCTGTTGTTAGCAGGGGTATTTCCCTTATTATAGCCGCCTGAGCCCAGTGCAGCGAAAGGATCGCCGTTGTTGTCGGGCTTCTTAGCGCCGATGTCATCAAGAGTTGCAGAGGGAGCCTTTGCAGCCTCAAAGCCAGCCTGCGGAGCAGCAGCCTTCTTAACGTCGCCGTCGTCTATGCCAACAGCCAGTCTAGCCTCACCGATAAGGCTCTGAGCCTCGCCCATGCGGTCAGTAGCCTGAGCAGTGAGCTTGTTCATAGCAGCGGTGATATCGCCAAATCTAGCGTTTACGCTGTCGATCTCGTTAATGAGCATCTTGCGGACTGTAGCAGACATCTCGTTGATCTTGTCAGCCTTCTTATTGGCGTCGTCAACGGTAGTCTTAGCCTGGGCATTAGCCTCATTTATAGCAGCCTGAGCGGCTGTATTAGCGTTATTGATGGTCTTCTCAGCAGTAGCATTAGCCTCGTTGAGGATCTGCTCAGCCTTCTCGCTGGCCTCTCTGGTGGTCTTCTGAGCCTCCTGCTCGGCCTGGATCTTGAGCTGTGTAACAGTCTTCTGAGCCTCAGCGAAGAGTGTGCCCATCTGAGCGGCAGGATTAGCGGCAGTCTCCTTGAGCTGAATGATCTCAGCATTGAGCTTGTCGATCTCCTCATCCTTCTTAGCAGCAGCGGAAGCGGCCTCCTTGGTCAGCTCCTCGATCTTGCTGTCCTTAGAATTGAGCTGAGCTGTAACGTCAGCGACCTCCTTAGACTTAGCCTGGAGCTCGCCTGTGATCTTAGCGATCTCCTCCTTAGCCTTCTGGAGCTCTGCATCAGCGGCAGCATTTCCAGCAGGAGCAGCGGAGGCGTTATTAGCCTTCTGCTCAGCAGCCTTGAGCTGATTTCTCAGGCTGTCGATCTCCTTCTTAGCAGCCTCAAGAGCCTGAGCAGCCTGGGCATTAGCCTGTGCGTTGCCCTGAGCGGGAGCTGCGGCAGCCTTCTGCTCGGCAGCCTTGAGCTGATTTCTGAGATTTTCGATCTCCTTCTTAGCAGCCTCAAGAGCCTGAGCGGTCTGAGCGTTGATCTGAGCAGCATTGCCCTGAGCAGGAGCAGCACCGCCAGCCTTCAGCTGAGCGATGACCTTCTGGTCAGCCTCGATCTGCTTTTTCAGATCCTCGTTCTCCTTCTTGGCATTTCTGAGGGCATTATTGGAAGCGTTCAGTTTTTCCTGAAGGCTATCCACCTGATTTCTGTACTTGATAAGTTCCTGAGGGTCCGCAGGGCCGGTCTCACGAGCCTCCTTCAGCTCATTCTGAAGAGTATCGATCTTGGAATTGAGTTCGTCGAGGTATGTAAGAACATCCTCCTTAACAAATCCACCGCCGATCTTCGTGGTTCTTAAAACGGTTGGTTCGTCCATAGTACACTCCATTTCCCCGCAAGCAACTGCGGAACAATTTACTGAAAGCCTTTTTTACAGGCCTTAAATAAATTATAACATATTTATTTCTCTAATTCAACTATTATAATGTAGAATTTTTATGGTGATTTTAGTGCATATTACAACAAAAATCTTCGCCTAATATACAAAACGTAATATTTACAGTAAACGGAGTTAACAAAAGAGCGGCTTTCCAAACCGGAAAACCGCTCTGAAGGTACCGAAATAATTAGTTGCCAAGCATCTTGAAGATATCGTCAAGGTCATAGTCCTGACTTGTAGAGGGCTTAGCAGCATTGTTATCGCCAAGTCCAAGGCCGTCGATGAGGGGATTATCGATCTGGATAACATCCTCCTCGCTCTCATTGCCAACACCGAATTCATCGGACTCGTCATCAAGAGGAGCACCATCCTCGAAGCCGGCAGCGATAACTGTGATAGTCATCTCGTCCTGCATATCCTCCTTGAAAGCTGTACCGAAGATGAACTCAACGCCGTCAGCAGCAGTATCTGTGATCATCTTTGTAGCTGCATCAACATCAGAGGAGAGGATATCCTCGCTCATAGCGATATTGATAAGGAGTCGCTTAGCGCCGGAGATAGAAGTCTCAAGCAGCGGGCTGGAAATAACAGCACTTGCAGCTTCCTTTGCCTTGTCCTTGCCTGAGCCGTGGCCGATAGCCATGTGAGCGTAGCCTGCGCCCTTCATGATAGTAGAAACGTCTGCGAAGTCAAGATTTATGTAGCCTTCCTCAACGATGAGGTCGGAAATGCTCTTCACACCGGTCTTGAGGACATCATCTGAAAGAGCGAATGACTGCTTCATTGTGAGCTGCTGCTTTCCATCGAGGAGCTTCTCGTTAGGAATAACGATAAGAGAATCAACGTACTTTCTCAGCTCAGCGATACCTTTTTCAGCCTGAGCCATTTTCTGCTCTCTCTCAAAGAGGAAGGGCTTAGTAACGACTGCGACTGTGAGAATATCCATTTCCTTAGCGATCTTAGCAACTACAGGAGCAGCTCCTGTACCTGTACCGCCGCCCATTCCAGCGGTGATGAAGATCATATCAGCGCCCTTGAGGTGAGCCTCGATCTCATCTCTGTTCTCCTCAGCACTGCGCTGACCGATCTCAGGCTTATTGCCTGCGCCTCTGCCCTTAGTGAGCTTAGCGCCGATCGGGATCCTTGTAGTAGCCTTTGACTTATTGAGAGCCTTAGCGTCAGTGTTGATAGCGATATATTCGATGTTATTAACGCCGGACTCGACCATGCAGTTCACAGCGTTTCCGCCGCCGCCGCCTACGCCAATGACCTTTATATTAACATCGGGTTCCATAGCTTCCTCGTAATTGAAATCTGACATCTTAAAAACTCCTCCTATTATTATTTATCCTCGATTTATTTCTATAGGATCGATATCATGCTATAAATACACATACAATTATATCAAAATTTTTCAGTTTTTGCAATAGCTCACAAAATTTTTTTGAAATTCTGCAAATCTGACAATTCCGGGACGGTTTTGCACAGCATTTTGTACATATTACTTACTGATCATAGTATATCTGGTCGTCGCCGTAGTCGATATTATCGCCGCCGAAACCGTTATCATCAGGGACCGCAAGATCATCATAGTCGTTTATGCCGTCGCCGTCATTGTCAGCCCAGGGAGTTTCGCTGTCGTCGTATATTCCCCAGCCATCATCGCCCTCGGCAGGCTCGACGTAGCCGCTGCCGTCATCGTAGCCGCCGTAATCAACATAGGGCGGATCAGTTTCGGGCTCTGTGGGGAAGATAAGGTTGCCGTCTGAGTCCGTGGGGGGCTCAGTAGGAAGAACGATACCGGGGATACTTGCCGGATCATCGGTGGTTCTGAAGCTGCACTGGTTGGATCCGATCATAGTCAGATAGCCCTGCTTGCCCTTGACGCTCTCGTCGTTCATGACATTCTCGGCAAGCTCCAGCTTATACTCAACGTCGGTCCAGTTGCCCATGCGGAAGATCATTCCGCTTTCGTAAGTTACGATTATATCAGAGGGATTAGACAGCTCGATCGCCGAGATACCGTCGTTTACGTCACTTTTCTCGTAACGGCTGACCAGCTGCTCGAAGACCTGGCCCTTCTGCTCGTCAAGAGAGGTGAGCACCTTTCCGGGAGTCATCTCGTCCGGCTCAAAGCCATAGATTATCGGGATGCCCTTGGTGTAGAAATTGTTGTCCGCCAAGATCTTGCCCTTCCTGCTGACCAGGAGAACGCCCTTGTCGTATCGGACATTGAAGGCCGGCACGCAGCGAGTCACCTTGATCCTGAGAGTCGAGGGGAAGTCCCTGTGGACGTCGGCAGTCTCAACATACAGCAGCTTATCAAGGATCTGCTGCTCGCTTTTGTCCGTATCTATGCGGAAAAGGTTATCTCCCACCCTTATGCCTGAGGCCTCTACGATCTCCATATAGGTATAGGTCTCGGACTCGCCGGAAATAACGATCTCGTTTATATTAAAAAGGAATGTGAAGCACAATGTTGCTCCGGCAGTAAGTGCAAGAATGAACACGATAAATGCGTACCACGTCATCTTGCGCTTGCGGCGGCGCATACGCTTGCCGCTGTTCTGCCGTTCGATATTGGTTTTCTCAACGTCGTTCATATTTTCTCCAAACGCCGCAGCTCACACCCTGCGGATATCTCCGCCAAGGCTCGCTGCCGCCTCCTCAATTTTTTCGTATCCTCGGTCGATGTGGTGCAGGCCGGTGATCACCGTTTCGCCCTGTGCAGAAAGAGCCGCAGCCACCATAGCTGCACCGCCCCTCAGGTCAGTTGCCTCCACCTCAGCACCATGCAGGGAGCGTACTCCCCGAACAACAGCCACCTTTCCCAGCACCTGGATGTCCCCGCCCATTTTGTTCAGGGCATCTGTATGGCGATAGCGGCAGTCGAAGATGTTCTCCTCGAAAACGCTGGTGCCGTCGGCAGTACACAGCGCCGCCATGAGCACAGCCTGTGCATCTGTGGGAAATCCCGGATGAGGCATGGTCCTTATCCGCTCCCGGACGCATTTCAGCCGTCCGCCGCTGCGCAGGTAAATGCTGCTGTCCTTTGTATAAATGCTGCACCCGGTCTGTTCGAGCACCGAAAGGAAGGGCTCCATTTCCGGGACGCAGGCATTGTTAAGTATGAGCTCTCCTCCGGCAGCCGCCGTCATGGAGAGGTATGTCGCACCGGCTATCCTGTCCGGCATGACGGTGTGATCGCAGCCGTGGAGCTGCTTTGTTCCGCTGATAACGATCCTGCTGCCGCCGTCCCCCTTGATCTGAGCTCCGCAGGCTCTCAGGAAGGAGCACAGGTCGCAGATCTCAGGCTCACGGGCAGCGTTGTTCAGCACAGTCTCGCCCTCAGCGCAGGCTCCGCAGAGGATAACGTTCTCCGTAGCGCCCACTGACGGGAATGGAAGGCTGATCTTCGCTCCGTGGAGGTGCTCGGCCTTGCAGACTATCTGTCCGCCGGCGTCGCTTACCGAAACTCCCATTTTCCGCAGAGCTGCCAGGTGCATATCGATCGGCCGGGGACCCAGCTCGCAGCCGCCGGGGACGCTAACTGTACACTCCCCCATTCGGCCGATAATGGCTCCCATGAACATGATCGATGAACGCATCTGCCGCATAAGGCTCTCCGGGATCTCAGTTGCATTTATCCCAGAGGGGTCTGCGGTAACGGTGTTTCCGGAGAAGCTGCACCTGCACCCAAGGCAGTTGAGGATCCGTGCTGCCGAATATACATCGGTCAGCCGAGGGCAGTTCCTCAGTACACACTCCCCTTTGCAAAGAACGCAGGCCGCCATGATCGGCAGGGCGCTGTTTTTGCTGCCCTGGAGCTTCAGCTCGCCATGGAGCCGCCTGCCTCCGTTGATTATAAGTTTCTGCATCAAACCACCCCACAGCTTTTTGTGTATACTATGCCGGGGAGGGGTTTTTGGTGAATTTTACTTTTTGCCCTTGGCGATCAGCTTATCGATGACCGCTAAGATCCTCTCGTTCGTGTCGGAGAGGTGGAGAGCTCCGGCAGCCTCGCCCATGGAGGCCACTTTTGCCGGGTCAGAGCTGAGCTTCTCGATCTCGCTGATGATGCGCTCGTTGGAGGCGTCCTTCTGCTCGATAACGATAGCAGCTCCTGCCTTGCCCAGCACCATAGCGTTGTGGTACTGGTGATTTCCCGCAACTATAGGCGACGGGATCAGAATGGAGGCCTTGCCTGCTGCCTCAAGCTCAGCTAGAGTAGAGGCTCCGCTTCGGCAGACCACAAGATCAGCCGCCGCAAGACAAACGTCCATGTCATTTATGTACTCAGTTATCCTGAGCCTGTCGTTTTTGAGAGGGATGCCTGCCTCCTTCATTGCCTGAGGGAAGCTGTCCTTGCCCATTCCGCCGTAGCCATGGATATGGTTGATCTTCAGGCCCTTGCCGACGTGCCACTTTATGGCCTCGGTCATGGTGGAATTGATACAGCCGGCTCCCAGGCTTCCGCCGAAGGAAAGGATCGTGAAGCTGTCATCGAAGCCCAGTTTTGCTCTTGCCTGAGACTTGCTCAGCTTCTCGGAGATAGTGCTCCTGACAGGAAGTCCGGTAACGCTGTACTCGAACTTATCCTTGTCCATGAAGTTCAGAGCCTCCTTAACGGTGAGCATAACGTAGTCAACTTCCTTGGCCAGCAGCTTGTTAGTCACTCCCGGATAGGCGTTCTGCTCATGGATAGCTGAGGGAATGCCCATTCGTGCGGCCTTTCTGATAACGGGACCGGCAGCATAGCCGCCTGTTCCGATAGCGATGTCAGGCTTAAAACCGGCCACGATCTCCTTGGCACGCTTGCCTGATGTGGCAAGATATGTCACCGCCTTGATATTTCTTCCGATATTTTCAAGGGAAAGGCTCCTCTGGAAGCCGGCCACCTTGATCGTCTCAAGCCTGAAGCCGGCCTGAGGCACAAGTCTGGCCTCCATTCCCTTGGGAGTGCCTGCAAAGAGGAACTCCGCATCGGGATATTTCGATTTGATGATGTCTGCGATAGCAAGACCGGGATTGATGTGTCCGCCGGTGCCTCCGCAGGCGATCAGAACTCTCAAACTCATTTCGCAATGCTCCTTTTATGCGTTCTGGGGCTCATCTAAGCCCTCCTCAGGCTCCGGACGGCGTTTGGTCTTGGCCTTTGGCTTGTTGTCCTCGTCCTCCTCCGGGTAATACCGCTGCTGGGAGATGTTGAGCATGATGCCCATTTCCACCAGCTGCATGATAAGCGCCGTTCCTCCGTAGCTGAAGAATGGCAGGCTGATACCGGTATTAGGGATAAGGTTGCTGACAACGGCCAGGTTGAGGACCGTCTGTATGCCGATCTGTGTGGTGATGCCAACTGCGATGAGCATCCCAAAGCGGTCCTTGCAGCGCACAGCAATGGAGAAGCCCTCAATGATCAGCAGCAGGAATACTATTATTATGGCCAGAGCTCCCACGAAGCCCAGCTCCTCACAGACGATAGGGAAAACGAAGTCGTTCTTAGTCTCGGGAAGATAGAGGTACTTCTGGCGGGAATTTCCCAGTCCTAAGCCGAAAAGTCCGCCCGATCCGATAGCGATGATCGAGTTGGCGGTCTGCCATGTGTCGCCGAGAACATCAGCAAAGGGATCCTTCCAAGATCTCATTCTGACCTGAACGTAGCTTCCCGGGATACTCGCCTGCCAGGAAACATAGGCGATAGCGGCGCCTATAGCGACGGCTCCCAGAGCCAGGAAGTGCTTTTTGTTGACTCCTCCGCAGAGGATCAGCGCAACAGCGATCGCTGAGATCAGCATGATACCTGAGATGTGCTTCTCCAGTGCGATGAGCACAACGTAAACTCCCAGAAGAAGGGCGTATTTCACGATACCTGTCATGAAGGTGTTCATCTTCTTGCCGTCACGCTCCATGCTGTAGGCGAAGAAAATTATCAGCGCCAGCTTTGCCAGCTCTGAGGGCTGCAAATTCACAGGACCGATCGTGATCCAGCGCTTAGCTCCCATGGTACCGCCCTCGTCGTTACCGATAGCCAGCACCACGATCAGCAGTATGGCCACCAGGAAGTAGAAAAGTCCGGCAATGTTGAAATTATGGAGCAGCGGCAGCCTGATCTTCTTGAAATTGTGGTAGTCCATTTTCATGAAGAAGATCATTCCCACGAAGCCTACGATAGCGTGCTTGGCCTGATTTTTTGCGTAAAACAGACCGTCGCCGTGTTCGCTGTAGGCCCATGCGTAGCTGGCGGAGGCCATCATGACCAGTCCCACCACCAGCAGTATCATAACGTATGCGAAGAAGGAAAGGCTTATGTCGCTGGTCTTGCTGTCGCCCAGATAGGCACGAAACAGACCCACAGTGTCCTTCTTACGTTTCTTTTTTGCAGCAGAAGTTGCCATAAAGCCTCCTAAATTGCTCTGCATCCAAACCGCAGGCAGTTGATCATTTGTATGTCAGCAAAGTGATTATTCCCAGAATACCGAAGATGATACCGGTCAGTGAGAAGGTTATCACGATCTTGTACTCGCTGAAGCCGCTCATCTCGAAGTGGTGGTGGATAGGCGTCATCTTGAAAATTCGCCTGCCCTCGCCGTATTTTTTCTTGGTGTACTTGAAATACAGCACCTGCATGACCACTGAGAGCGCCTCCAGGATATAGACCATAGCCACTAAAACAAGCAGCAGGTGCTTGTGGAGGACCAGTCCCACGCCGGTGACTGCGGCGCCAAGGAACATGGATCCTGTGTCGCCCATGAAGCACTTGGCAGGATTTAAGTTCCACAGAAGGAAGCCCAGACAGCCTCCAGCCAGTGCCATGGTGAAGAATGTGATCTCGTCCGCACGGATTATTGAGGCAGCTACTGTGAACACCAGCATAGCTGCGAAGGTCACAGATCCGCAAAGGCCGTCAACGCCGTCGGTGAGATTAACTGCATTTGTCAGGTAAATGATAACGGGAATGAGAATGATGTAGTAGAACACTCCCAGGGAAGGAGTCACCCAAAAGCCGAAGTCAAGCCTTGTGGAGGAGTCCCCTGCCTTTGAGAGAAGGTAGAGGAAGCCCAGCGAGAAGACCACCTGAAGAACGATCTTCTGCATAACGCTAAGTCCGTCGTTGTGCTTTTTTGTGACCTTGATGAAGTCATCAATGAAGCCGATAAGTCCGAACAGCGCTGCGAACACGATGACCCCCAGCAGTCTGTAGAATGCGTGGTGTGTGGCGGTGTCCGTAACGTCCGGAGAGGTCTTCAGCCGCCAGATCCAATAGCCGGCGATCGCAGTTATCACAGATGAGATGATGAACATGAAGCCGCCCATTGTGGGAGTTCCCTGTTTCTTGGCGTGCCACTGAGGGCCGTCCTCGGTCTTGATTGGCTGGCCGAACTTCAGTCTGTGCAGAAAAGGCACCAGCACGATGCCGGAAACTCCTGCGATAGCAAAGGACAGAAGTGCCGTCAGCAGATTAACGATCCATAAAGTCATTTATTCTCACAACTCCCGTAGTTTTTGAAATTGCCGCTCATTAGAGCAGCTTGAGCCCCTCTGCAACGACCTCACGCTCGTCGAAGTGGATATGCTCATTGCCTGCAAGGATCTGATAATCCTCATGGCCCTTGCCTGCAAGAACTATTATATCATCTTTTTCAGCGATTTTCAAGGCATGATAGATAGCTTCACGACGGTCTGTGACCACATCATAGGGAACATCAGTCCCTTCAAGGCCAACAAGGATGTCCTTGATGATCAGCTCAGGGTCCTCATTTCGGGGATTATCCGAGGTAACGATCAGTCTGTGGGCGTACTTTGCCGCAGCCTGAGCCATTTTCGGGCGCTTAGCAGCGTCACGGTTGCCTCCGCAGCCGAAGAGACAGATAAGTCTTCCGGCGGTGTATTCCCGCACGCTCCTGAGAACGTTCTCGATAGCGTCGGGAGTGTGTGCGTAATCGCAGATAACTGTGAAGTCACGTCCTGTGGGAATCACCTCACACCTGCCCTTAACGCCGTTGTAGTTCTCGATAGCGCCAAGTATAGCCTCGAAGGACAGGCCTTCTCTCAGGCAGACTGCGATAGCCGCAGTCAGATTGGACACATTGAACAGTCCTGGGATCCTGGTCTTCACAAGGTGGGACTTGCCTCCGGAGCAGAACCAGAAGCTGCTGCCGGTGGACTTTATCTTGATGCCGTCTGCGTAGAAGTCAGCATTCTGCTTGATGCTGAAGGACTTCTTCTCGCAGCTCACCTCGCCGAAGAGGCGGCTGCCGTAGTCGTCGTCGATGTTGATGATAGCCGTATCGCAGATGTCGAAGAGCATCTTCTTGGCCTGATAGTAGTCCTCCATGTCCTTATGGTAGTCCAGGTGATCCTGAGTCAGGTTGGTGAACACCGCTGTCCGAAACCATGAAGCGCCGATCCTGTTCTGCACCAGTCCAAAGGAACTCACCTCCATAACAACATACTCGCAGCCTGCCTTCACCATTTTGTCCAGCAGAGCCATGAAGTCGTAGGTCATGGGAGTGGTGTTGTCTGTGTGGAGAACCTGGTCCCCGATCTCGTTCTGGATAGTTCCCACAAGTCCGGTCTTATGGCCGGTGGTCATGAGGATATGCTTGATAACGCTGGTAGTGGTGGTCTTTCCATTCGTGCCGGTAACTCCCAGCATTTTCAGCTTGCGCTCAGGATGCCCGAACCAAGCCGAGCAGAGCTTTCCGTAGAAAAACCGTGTGTTGTCCACGATGATCTGCTTCTCGCCCAGACCAAGGTCACGCTGGCACACAACTGCCGCAGCACCCTTCTCCAGCATTTCAGCAGCGGCATCGTGGCCGTCGAAGCTGTTTCCCTTGATGCAGACGAAAAGGCTTCCCTTCTGCACCTTTCTTGTGTCGTCAGTAATGGAGGTTATCTCTGTCTCGCCGATAGAAGTAACGGCGCCGTTTTCAAGAAGATCTGATAGTCTCATGTTGTTCCTCCTTATTTTGCTTAATCCTGGTTTGAATTTACGATGAATTCAAGCTCGATAGTGGTACCCTTCGCCACCTTTGATCCCGGAGGTATGGACTGTGAGTTTACCACAGCGTCCTCACGGGTGACAGAGGCTCCCCTTGCAACGTAGTTCAGCTCGCTGTAAACGATAGACTCGTTAGCATAGGTCGCAGAAAGTCCCACAAGGTCGGGCACCTCTCTCAGATAGTCGTCAGAGGAAGCGTAGTCAGCCTCGGTAAACAGCCAAACTGTTCCGTCCTTGGACATACTTGAGCCTGTCAGCGGAGACTGAGCGATGATGTTCGGTCCCTCGCCTACGATGTTGTACTTTACGCCAAGGCCGTCAAGAGTTGCCTTTGCGTCGTTGATAGAGCCCTGGAGCAGCGGCACCTTAACGTCAAGGTTTGCAAGCTCCTCGTCGGAATACTCCGGATTTATGCCCATATAGGGCAGAACATCGGTAAGGATGTCTCTTGCGGTAGGAACAGCCACCTTGCTTCCGTAATAGCCGATATTCTTGTTAGGCATATCAGCCATTACCAGCAGGATGATCTGGGGGTCGTCAGCAGGAGCGAAGCAAACGTAGGAAGCTGCGTACTCCTGAGCATCGGCGTCCTCCTCCTGGTCCTTTTCCATGATAAGACCCTGAGCAGTGATGGACAGACGCTGTGCAGTACCGGACTTTCCTCCGATAGAATAGCCCTTTATGGTAACATTTCCGCCGCCGTTTCCGCTTACTACCTTCTCAAGAGCGTCCCTCATCTTAGCTGAGGTCTCCTCAGAGACCACCTGACGCTTGACGGTGCGCTCGTTTTTGAGGACAACATTTCCGTCCTCGTCAACAATTTTGTCAACTACATATGGCTGGAGCAGATAGCCGCCGTTTATAGCGGCACAGTAGGAATTGATCATTTCGATAGGCGTTATAGTTTCGCCCTGTCCGAAAGCACTAACTGCCAGGTCAACGTTGGTCATCTCGTCGGCAGTATACTCGATACCTGCGCTCTCCGCAGGGAGATCGATGCCGGTGCGCTCTCTAAGACCGAATGCGTCGAAGTAATAGCAGAACTTCTCAACGCCCAGTCTGCGGCCGATCTCGATGAAGGCCGGGTTGCAGGAATTTGTAAGAGCCTGCTGGAAGGTCTGGACGCCGTGTCCGCCGGTATCGTGGCACTTGATAGGAGCCAGAGCGCCGGGGAGCTCCACCTGTCCATAGCAGACGAAGCTGTCATGATCTAAGTCGATGAGGTTTTCCTCGATAGCAGAAGCGCTGGTAACTACCTTGAAAACCGATCCGGGCTCATAGACCTCGGTGATGCACTTGTTCTTCCACTGGAGCTCTCTTGCCTCGGCCTTAGCTTCGTCAAGCGCCTCAGTGCTGGTCCCAGGTGTCGCCTGGAGCTCGCTGAGGTGTTGCAGCAGCACCGGGTCGGCTATGGTATACGGATCGTTCAGGTCGAAGCTGGGGCAGGTAGCCATTCCGTAGATAGCTCCGGTCTTAGCGTCCATAAGTATCGAGCAGGCACGGTTTTTCACCTCAAAGGTGGTGACCATCTCCTGCAAGTATTTCTCCAGAATGTACTGGATATTCATGTCGATAGTCAGGTAAACGTCATTGCCGTTCTTAGCAGGGTAGGTCTTTGAGTAACGATACGGCAGCTCATTTCCGTGAGAGTCGGTAGCCGAGATCGTTCTGCCGTCAGTTCCTGCTAGGTAATCGTCATAATAGGCCTCGATACCGTAAGCGCCGTAGCCGTCACCTGCTGTGAAGCCGATGACTGAGGCAGCCAGGTCGTCCTGTGGGTAATAGCGCTTGGTGTCCTCCTCCACGTTAAGGCAGGTCAGACCGTACTGGCTGAAAAATCCCAGCAGCTCGTCAGAAACAGGCTTCTCCACCTGATCCTGGAGCACGCTGTACTGGCTGTTCTCCTCCATAGCGGCTGAGACCTTCTCCGGCTTGATATTCAGCCGTGAGGCAAGGAGCTGCACGGCCTCCTCACGGAAAGCGGCAGCGGACTCCGGCAGCTGATCCTGCTCAACGCCGTTCTCGTCATAAACAGGCTCATAAGTACCTGTTCGCTTATCCTCATTGCGCTTGTCGATACGCTTCTGGAGTGTCTCCATGTCCTCTCTGAAGCGCTGGGGGTCCAGAAAGACCTTATATACAGAGGCGCTCTTTGCAAGGGGAGTTCCCTTAGCGTCGTAGATTGAGCCTCTATGAGCAGAAATGGTTATGGACCCGAAATGCTGGGCGTTGGCCATTTCCTGATATTTTCTGTTGTTAAGCACAGATATGTTGAAGAAGTTTGCCGTGACTGCGGCAAAAAGCAGTGAAAAAGAGGCGGTCATAACGGCCTTAGTCCTGAATTTCATTGCCTTTGAAGGGGTATTGTTAGCCAAGGCACTCATCCTTTCTCATACTCTCCCCGAAGGCATCGCCATTCCCGGCCGGGGAGGACCGGGAGGCTTGTTGTTCCAGAAATAAAGAAGGCGGGTAACTTTTCGCCCCGCCTATGAACATCTTCTTTTTTTATGTGATGTCCTTTTCTTTGATACGACGTAGGTCCGATCGCTGCTCAAAGCGTGGTGAGACCGCCCTGCCCCGGCCCGTTTCAACGCTCACAGGCCGGGGAGGATGATCCCGGTATTCCGAATCACCCGTTGTATCTCCGTGTTCTACTATCACTACGGCTGTTTTTTTTTATCGCCGTTAGTATTTGAAAATAATACAGGCAGGTCCTTTTATTATATTTATATTGGCACTACCCTCTGAAATATTCCACGCAGCTGTCGATGAAGCCCTTGATCTTTGAGACAAGGCCCTTATCCTGCTGGGGGATACTTACAACGTCATCGGTCTGGATGCGGATATATTTTATCTGCGAGCTGTCTATTTTTTGCATACCAAGCTCATTTTCCGCATATTCCTCGACGTTTTTAGCAGACATTCTGCTTTCGAGCTCTGACTGAAGGCGAACATTCTCTGCCTCCACCAGCTCAAGCTGATTATTCAGCTCCGCCACCTGATTATAGACAGTATTTCTTCTGTCGAAGGTGTAGATAACGGTGCCAAGCAGCGCCGCCGCAATAACAGATATCAGGATTATAGAGAACAACGAGCCGCTTTTAGCGCCGTTTTGCTTAACGCTGATATTATCCTGCCGGCTCTTTTCAGAGCCCTTCTCGTCTTCGTCCTGGTTTTCAGGTACGTCGTCGTACTCGTCACTGTAGCGTGTGCTGCGATAATAGTTTACAGAGTTCGGCTCAGGCATGATCACTGCTCGCTCCTTTCTATTATTCTCAGTTTAGCACTCCTGCTTCTGTTGTTGCTGTCAAGCTCCTGCTGATCAGCTTCGATAGGTTTTTTGTTCACAAGTTTGCCCTGCGGCTTGCGTCCGCATACACACTGGGGGAAATCCGGCGGACAAATGCAGCCCTTACACCAACCGGCAAATCGCTGTTTAACGATGCGGTCCTCTAATGAGTGGAAGGTGATGACGGCCAGTCTGCCATGAGGTTTAAGGCTTTCAAAGGCGGCATCAAGGCCTGTATCAAGGTGGTCGAACTCCAGATTAACTGCGATGCGCAGGCTCTGAAAGACCTTCTTGCAGGGATTTTTGTCCCTTCTGGCCTTTTGCGGAACGCTTTCTCTGATAATGTCAGCCAGCTGAGAGGTAGTCTCGATAGGAGCTGTCTCTCTTGCAGCGATGATATTTGCAGCGATCCTGCGGGAGAATTTCTCCTCGCCGTACTCGAACATTATCCTCGCAAGCTGCTCTTCTGAGTAGGTGTTCACGATATCTGCGGCGGTCTGGCCCTCCTTGCTCATACGCATATCAAGAGGTGCATCTCCGTGATAGGAAAAGCCCCTGCTCTCCTCATCGAGCTGATAGGACGAAACGCCCAGATCCATAAGTATCCCATCGACCTTATCTATGCCAAGCTCATCCAGCACGCTTCTTATCTCGGAGTAATTCCGATGTATAACGGAAGCATTTTTGAAAACCGAAAGCCTTTCCGAAGCAGCTTTTATCGCATCGGGGTCACGGTCAAGAGAGATGAGTCTTCCCTTCTCGCCAAGGCGGGAAGCGATGGCGTAGGAATGGCCGCCTGCGCCAGCGGTACAATCAACATAGATACCGTCCGGGCGGATGTCCATACCATTGATGGTCTGGTCAAGTAAGACTGGGATATGCCTAAATTCCATACTACAACTCCTATACTTTTGGCCTTAGTGCAAAAACGCCCAGGCGCAGTGATAGGAGGCTTAGAAAACAAAGCCTGCCATAGCAGCCTTGTAAGCCTCCGGATCTATAATCTGAGAATCTACTGTGAGCTTCGCAGGGTTCCAGATCTCGGCCTTGTTGTAGTTACCGATTACAGTTACCTCACCCTCGATGCCGGCATACTCACGAAGCATAGCAGGGATAAAGATACGACCCTGCTTATCGGGAGACTGCT
This sequence comes from Ruminococcus flavefaciens, assembly GCA_902760805.1. Lineage (GTDB taxonomy): Bacteria > Bacillota > Clostridia > Oscillospirales > Ruminococcaceae > Ruminococcus. Next base: position 36,854 of record CACWHY010000003.1, read on the forward strand.
TTTCAGCACCGGCCAGGATGACTCTTCTGATCTCGCCGCCGATGTCGCCGGGTATCTCATAGAGCTTGGCACTGTATTCTTTGAAATCCTCAACAGAATAAACAGCGATATACTGCTTATCTATCTCGGGGCCTTTGCAGAGGTAGAATTCCGGTCCCAGAACGTCACGAAGCTTATTGGGGAAGCTCATACGGCCTTTTGCATCGATACTTGGACTATAAGTACCACAAAGAGGCTCTCTCATATGCTTCTCCTCGCTTTCCTGCGGCTTTGGTGGAACGAATCACCCTGAAATGGAAAAAATCACATTTCAATGCCTTTTTTTACCTCTATGACTATTATACCCCATAATAGCCTTAACATCAAGCAGTACACTTGACAAAATATTTCAGCAAAACAAAGGCGATTTTTGGCGATTTTGTACAAAAATCTGCCTAAACCAGCAGGTCTGCGAAACAAATGTTTCGATTTTTTAGCAATTTTCTTCACCCACGATCACCTTTTGGGGGTAAAACTAGGTAAAGATCACCTTTTTGGCTCCTTTCATCCAAAAACGGAAAATAAGCCTCCGGACAGAGCGTTTTTCCGCAGCTGTCCAAAGACTTATTTTCTTTTGTTCTTATCACTCAGCGCCCGCAGTCTCTTCTTCTGTATCAGCAGGCTGTTCCTCGGATGAGCTCTCCTGAGAGCTTCCGGAGGTATCAGACTCGCCCGTCTCCTGGGCAGTCTCTTCAGCAGGCGCAGCCGGAGCAGGCCTGTAGGTGTAATATACATTGAATTTCGACGTTTTCAGTCCCATTGCCAGCTTGAACTCATATCCTCTAACAATGAGCTGGTCGTCGATGTTGACTAAGGTAACGTAACCGGTCTCCTCGGAATAGTTAGGCTGGATCCATCTTCCGGGGTCGTCGCCCAGCTTAACGTTGTAATTCCTCTCGATCATATTCTTGATCTGTTCATCAGTGAAATATGTGACCGTACCGTAATGCGGATCCAGGGCAGCGTCATAATCGCTGGAAACGCTCCTCAGGTAAGGGATATCTGCCCAGAACACCTCATAGCAGTTAGCTGTGATACCGCCGCTGGAGGCTGTGAACATTGTCAGCGCATAGTCGTCCTCGTAGTACAGTGCCTCGCCTAATACCTCCTGGCAAGCGTCGATAACGTTCTGAGGAGGATTTGCCTTGCAGCGCAGATCGCTGCCGTTATTTCCATTATACTTACAATATGTATAAGCGGCAACCGCCTGAGCCTTGATAGCCTCATAGTTCATGGAGCCGCCCACCTCGTTGAACACGACCTGAGGAAGCATTTCCATAACGCTTCCGGTAACGCCGTTGATAGTGAGTTCCTCGTCCTCAGCAAGACCTGTATTCATAAGGTAAGTGCCGGGGTAGTAGTGGAACAGGATATCCTGATAGTTCCAGCCGCTGTAATCGGCGTAGAAATTCGCACCGTTCTGGCTCATGCCGACGCCGTGTCCCCAGCCGTAGGTAACGATAGCGAACTCACCGGGCTGAGCGTCGATGTAGGGCTCATTTTCCACATAAGGGATATCGCCGACGTAACCGCCGGTGGTGATCAGCTCAACAGGTGTCGGCTCAACATCAGCCTCGGTCTTTTTCTTCTTTTTCTCCTCCTTAGGCTTGTTTTTGGCCTCAGGGGGAGCCTCATAGCTGATCAGGGAAAGGCTGTCGTCGTAAAGGCTGAGCTCAGCCTTATACCACTCCGGCTCCTCCTCTTTTTCAGCCTCCTCGCCGGGAGCTGTAGTGGGCTGAGTAGTGGCCTCCTCAGTAGAGTCAGCTGTTGCAGCCTCAGTTGAAGGAGCAGTAGTGCTCTCCTCTGCATAAGCGTATCCGGAGGCACCCACCAGCATCATCATTCCTGCCAGCATAGCGGCGCTGCGCTTGAAAGTATGTCGTATATCCATTGTGACCATCTCCATTCCGCCCCAAGGGGGCTCAGGGTCAGTTTTCGGCGCTTTCCTCGTTTTTCTCGGACTGCGCCTTTATGTATTCATCGGTATGCTTGACAGAGGAAAGGTCCCCTGCCACCTCGCCGTCTCTCAGTCTTCTGGCGACCACAAGGAAACGTGAGTTGTCCTCGTCGGCATAGCAGGTAGAGAGCGTCAGCAGCTTATCGCCGGGCTGAACGTCGATACCGGTATCTATCATTTGTCTGGAGTGTACCTGCTCTAAATAGCTGTTGAACTCCTCGGGAGTATCCAGCTCCTCCATATCCCAGTAAACGAAATCCGTGTACCAGTTTCCGCTGGTGATAAGGAAGGCGAAGATAACGTAATCGTAATCACGATAGTTTGAGCTGAGCTCGATAAAGGGAGCCTGCTCATAGAACTCATAGTCCTGGCGGTATCTTCTCAGTGAGCCGAACATGGTATTGTTCGCCATGTTGTGGCCGTAGATAACGATATTCTCGGACTGATCCTCCTCGATACTGCCGAAATTGTCACGCCAGTCCATGAAGAGGGTGCCTTCACGGAGGTAGTTCATATCAAGGCCGTGATCCAGGTAGAAAGAGTTGTATTCAAGAGCCTGACCGCCGTACATGGCAACTCCCTCAGGGATCTCGCCGGGGTCTCTGACAACGGGATAGTCCACCTGGGTGTTGTCGATCTTGATCCAGCCGTAGATGTCCTTGTTCTTCTTCAGCAGCATCTTAGCACGCTCGGTCATTCCGCTCTCAGAGGGAACGTACTCATACCTGGGCAGAGTAGGCGGCTCAGTTGCAGGCGGCTCAGTTGTCTCAACGATGCTGCTGACGGTGGGAACGCTGTCGTCCTCATGATTTAGGACAACAGCTCCAATGGCAAGTCCAATGGCCGCAATACCGGCTGCGGCAGCCGAAATGATCTTTGCTTTTTTATTCATTGCTTACTCCTCAGCTTCATCATCTTCGTCGGGTCCATAGGGAACGAACTCGGCATCAGGGTCGTATTTTTCATCAGGTCGTGAATTGTAGTACATGGTAGGATACTTGATGTTAGGATTTTCCCAGCTTTTGGGAGCCCAGTTCTCCACATCCTCGAAGGTGCGGACCTGTCTTGCCATGATGATGAGCCTTCCCCTGTCGCCCAGAAGAGTGTTGCAGGTAGAAAGAGTCAGGATCTGATCGCCGTACTTCACGTCAACGTCATTGAGCCTTATCGAGCGGCGCTTGGCCTCGTTCACGAAATCGTAGAAATCCTCCTCGGAAGTGAAGTCCAGATGATTCCAGCAGTCGTACTTCGTAGGAGACTCGTCCTCAGCGTCCACGATGAAAAATGCGAATATTTTATATGTGTAATACTCGTAATTTGAATTGAAATGGATCAGGGGGTGCTGATCGTAGTAATCGGCGTTGCGCTGGTAGTATTTCAGCGAGCCGAACATACTGTCATCAGCCATATTGTGGCCATAGACCACAAGGTTGCCGGAGTTGTCCTCCTTCAGATGGCCCTGATTGTCCACATCGTCGAAGTGGTTCCTCCAATCAAGGAACAGCGCTCCGGCACGGGACTCCTCCCCACGGAAATTCAGGTCGAGGTACTTTGAGTTGTCCTTGGTCTGCATAACGGGGATGTCTATGGGAGTTCCCTCAATGGTCATGAAGCCCACGATCTCGTCGTTGATGTCCAGCAGCTTTTTTGCCGCATCGAGAAGGACGTAGGTCTTGTTGCGCTTCATTTCCTGAGTTTCCTCAGTGTCGTTGTAGACCGGCTCATAGATATGGTAGATGTCGGCAACATCCTGGCTCTTTCTGCGATTCATCCACAGATCCAGGTAGTAGTCAGACACCATATAGCCGCAGACCACGATCGCTGCGACGGAGCCTAAGAAGACCAGCTTGCGGACACGCTCCAGGATACTGTCGCCCTTCTGCGGGAACAGTCCCCTGATGCTCTGTCCAAGGGTCTTTTTCTTCTTTTTCTTCTTTTTCTTGCCGGAAGGTCTTGGCGGCTCGGGAGCAGCCGCTGTCTCGGCAGCCTGAAAAGGCGGTGCAGCCTGAGTCTGGCTGGGCGGTATGGGAGCCGCCTTCATCGTGCGCCTTACCGGTCTTGGGGGAGGAACAGGCTTTACAGTGACCGGCGGATCCTCAGGGACAGTCTCCGCTGGGGGCTCCTCCGGGGGAGCTTCCGCCTCCGGTATGAGCTCCGGCGCAGGCTCGGCCTCGTTCTCTTCCTCGGCCTCTTTCGCAGCTTCCTCTGCTGCCTCCTCAGCCTCGGCAATGATCTCCTCCACAGCAGAAGCCGCCTTGGAGTCCTTTTCCTGCTTGATCTTTGCAAGTCTTTCCGCAAGTTCGGTCTGCCATTCATCGGCAGCTTCGGCCTTGGGAGGCTCTGGAGCGGGCTCCGGCTCAGAATGTATAGCGCTGCGGATAGCCTTTATCCGTGCAGCACGCTTTTCTGCCTCAGAGAGCTCATTCTCCTGAGGCTGGTTGATATTGTCAGTCATCGGGTCTCGCCTCCATCAGTATATTTGGTGCTGAGAGGTAATACTGATGTTACCTGCTCAGAGCGGCGGCATATCGTCAAAAGGGTATAGCTCGCCCCTCTTCGCCACTTTTAATTCTACATCATTTGTAACCATTTTGTCAAGATTTCCGGACAAAGTTTCACAGACTTACCTTCTTTAAGGGAATATTCCCCTGATTTATCAGCAGATCAAACAAAACTTTGCCGCCGATCTTGTGCAGTTAGCTCAACCGCCAAAGCTAAAGGTCTTCAGCTCAGTTTCCTCAACAGCCTTCTGGATAAGGGGCTCGAAGTCGAAGCTGTTCTGCGCCTTTTCGATGTCCTCCACCTTCGGACGGACCTTGGGGTGACGGGGAGTGAACACTGTGCAGCAGTCCTCATAGGGCAGCACTGAGGTATCGAAGGTGTCGATCTTTCGTGCGATCTCGATGATCTCGGTCTTGTCCATACCAACGCAGGGGCGGAAAACAGGGATCCGGCAAACTGCATCTGTGCAGGCGATAGCGGCCATGGTCTGGCTTGCCACCTGACCCACGCTCTCGCCGGTGATCAGTGCAAGACAGCCCTCCTTCTCGCAGATCCTCTGAGCGATCTCCATCATGAGCCTTCTCATGATAACGGTGAAGAACTCCTCGGGGCAGTTGTCCTTGATAGCCTCCTGTATCTCGGTGAAGGGCACGCAGTGGAAGGCGATACCTCCGCAGTAATCCGTCAGCTTCTGGCAGAGCTGCTCCACCTTGAGCTGAGCACGGTCAGAGGTGTAGGGCGGGCTCACATAGTGGATAGCGGAGATGTGGACTCCCCTCTTTGCCATCATATAGCCGGCAACGGGGCTGTCGATACCGCCGGACAGCAGGAGCATGGCCTTGCCGCTGCTTCCAACGGGAAGTCCGCCTGCGCCCTTGATGTTCTCGGCGTGAACGTAGGCGTTGGTGTCACGGATCTCCACAGTCACGATGATCTCGGGATCTTTCACGTCAACGGTCAGGTGGGGGAACTTCTCCAGCAGGATACCGCCCAGCTCTGCGCAGATCTCAGGGGACTTCATGGGGAAGGCCTTGTCTGCACGCTTAGCGGCGACCTTGAAGGTCTTTGCGCTGCTGAGGATCTCGCTGAGGTAGTCTATGCTCTTCTCGGTGATGTCGGCGAAGTCCTTCTCGCAGACGCAGGCACGGCAATATGCGGCAATTCCGAAGATCTTGCCAACACGCTCAGCCACGTCCTCCAGCTCGATGTCCTCGTCAAGAGGGGTTATGTAGGTGGTGGACTGGGCGCTGGTCAGCTGAAAATGGCCAAGTCCCTTCAGTCTGCGCTTGATATTCTTGATGAGGATGTCCTCAAAGGTCTTCTTGTTCAGACCCTTGAGAGCCATCTCGCCGTATTTTACAAGTATGATCTCTTTCATTTTTCTTCTCCTATACTATTTATAATATATAAAGCGTTTGCTCAAACAGTAAGCTCGACCTTGATCCCGTCCGGGCCAAGAACGCAGCTCTCATAGTAGCCGTCGCCGGTAACTCTTGGACCGCTGACCACCTCGTAGCCGTCTGCCAGCAGAAGAGCTGTCAGGCTGTCCACCTTCTCCCGGCTGCCAAGGGAAAACGCAACATGGGCGCAGCCGATCCTTGGAACGTCTGTCGAGTCTGCAACTCCCGGCTTGGTCATGATCTCCAGTCTCGCACCGCCCTCAAAAGTCAGGAAATACGAGGAAAAACCGGCCTTGGGGTTGTGGTAAAGGCTATTTGAGGAAGCTCCGAAATACCTCTGGAAGAAGCTCCTGGAGCGCTCCAGATCCCTCACATACATGGCCATGTGCTCGATCCTCACGCTATCCCCTCACTCTTTCAACGCCTTCTGCCAGTGCCCGACAGAACTGTTCCAGCTCCTCCGGGGTGGTGTCGGCGGTCATGCTTATGCGGAGAGCGCTGTCTGCCAGCTTCCCCGTAACGCCGAACTGTCCCAGCACTCCGCTCTGCTGTCCCTTGGAACAGGCCGAGCCGCTGGAAACGTAGATCTCCTTGCTTTCCAGGAAATGCAGCATGATCTCAGAGCGCTTTCCTGCGGCGGAGATATTCACCACATAGGGCGAGCCGTCCTCCGGGGAATTCACCGAAATCCCGGGGATCTGCTCCAGCTTCTCCAGAAGGGACTTCTTCAGGCCGGAGACCTTCTCCCAGCGCTGGGAAATGGTGGGCGAGAGCTTCTCGGCCGCTGCTCCGAAGGCTGCGATCAGGGGAACGCTCTCTGTGCCGGAACGGATGCCCTTCTCCTGCTTGCCGCCGGTAACGATCGGCAGCACACGGACTCCCTTGCCGATATACAGCGCTCCAACGCCCTTCACGCCGTGGATCTTGTGGGCGCTGAGGGAGATCAGGTCTGCGGAAAGTGTCTTTGCCTTGATCGGCAGCTTCATGTAGCCCTGAACGCAGTCCGTATGGGTGATGATCTCCGGAAAGCGCTTTTTCACTGCGGAAAAAGTCTCCTTCACCGGCAGGATATGGCCGGTCTCGTTGTTCACCAGCATCATGGTCAGCAGAACAGTGTCCTCATCGCAGGCAGAAATGAAGTCCGCCGCATAAAATCGGCCGTCCTCCCGGGGAGAGATCCTCTCCACCGTAAAGCCGGAGCCCTCCAAAGCGGAAAGAGTCTCCTCAACTGAGGCGTGCTCCACCGAAGAGGCCACGATCTTCTTCCGCTTTTTTCCGTAAGCAGCACTTGCTCCCCGAAGAGCAAGGTTGTTGCTCTCGGTGGCTCCGGAGGTGAAGATGATGTTTTCCGGAAGAGCTCCCAGGGTACCGGCGATGATCTTTCGTGCGCCGTCCACCGCAAGCTGAGCCTCCAACCCCGCCCTGTGGAGGGAGGAGGGATTGCCGTAGTTTTCGGTCATTGCAGCCACTGCCGCCGCCACTGCTTCTTGGCAGGGCTTTGTAGTTGCTGCGTTATCGAGATAAACAGACATTGTTCAACCACCTAACTAAATATACAGTACCTTTAATTATAGCACATTTTCGCAGACAATGCAAGGATCTTCCGCCTGAATATTTGAATGAGCGCTCACAAAGGATTTGCCTTTTTCCGGAAAGTGTGATATAATGAAATCAACTATGAAAAAAATGGAGGAAAGTATGAAAGCTCCCAATATCCCTCGCCGCAGGGAAGGCCTCCTGCCGGCATTTCTCATCGGCTTTGCCGCCATGATGATCACACTTATCCCATATATGCTCCTAGAGCGTGGAAACTTCATCTACTACGGTGATTTCAACGCCCAGCAGATCCCATTCTACAGTCTGCTCAACGACGCCATTCGCAGCGGACAGTTCAGCTGGAACTGGTTTACGGACCTTGGCTCCGACCTGATGACCTCCTACTCCTTCTATCTGATCGGCAGCCCGTTTTTCTGGCTGACCGTGATCCTGCCAAGAGCCGCTGTGAACTTCTCCATACCTGTCATACTGGCAATCAAGCACGGCGTTGCCTCACTGACTGCATACATTTATATAAGGCGCTTCGTCCGCAGCCGCCACGCCGCCCTGACCGGAGCTCTGCTGTACGCCTTCTCCGGATTTCAGGTGTTCAACATCTTCTTCAACCACTTCCAGGACGTGACAGCGCTCTTCCCCCTCATGCTCATCGCAATGGAGGAGAACATCAACAACGGCCGCCGCGGATATTTCGCAGCAAGCGTGGCTCTCATGGCGATAGTTAACTACTACTTCTTCACCGGCCAGTGCGTATTCCTGGTGATCTACTACCTGATCAGGATGAGCTCGCCGGACTTCCGCACAAGCTGGAAGAAATTCTGGCTGCTGGCTCTGGAGGCTGTTCTGGGAACTATGATCGCCGCCTTCGTGCTGCTGCCTACCTTCCTGCTCATCACGGGCAACTACCGCATAAATCAGCGCCTTTACGGACTGGACATGGTGCTCTACAGCGAAAGAACGATCATCCCAAGAGTTATCGAGACTCTGTTCATGCCCGTTGACGTTCCTGCAAGACCCAATCTCTTCCAGTCAGACACCGCAAAATGGGCATCTATCGGCGGATACTTCCCCCTGTTCTCCATGGTGGGAGTCCTGACATTCATCAGGAGCCGGAAAAGCCACTGGGCAAGCCGCATGGTGATCTTCTGCGGAATATGCGCTGCCATACCGATCCTCAACAGCGCTTTCCAGGCACTGAACGGTTATTACTACGCAAGGTGGTTCTATATGCCGCTGCTGATCATGGCAATGATGACAGCTCAGACTCTTGACGAGGAGGGCACAGACGTTCGCCCGGCAGTCAAGGCCACCGCCGCAATGCTGGCAGTCTTCACAGTGATAGCTGTCCTCCCCAAAAAGGACGGCGAGAAGCTGGTCTGGCTGAAGATCCCCCGCTGCCCCTGGTATTTCTTCCTTTCTCTGGGAATTGCCGTGGCCGGTCTTATCGTTACGATCGTGATCTTCCGCAGAAAGCGCCTGGGGCTCTCCTTCAAGCGAGCATCACTGTGGATGACGGCTCTTTTCTCCATGATCTGTGTCCTCAGTACAACTCTCTACGGAGCGGTCACTCCCAAGGACGCCGAGAAATACATCGACTGCGCCATAAACGGAAAGTCCGGCGTTTACGAGGCTGTTTCTCCGGACAACTTCTTCCGAGCCGATATCTCCGAGAACTGCGACAACTACCCAATGCTCTGGGGACTGCCCTCCATGAGAGCCTTCCAGAGCGTGGTCAACACCTCGATCATGGATTTCTACGCTGAGCTGGATATTCCCCGAAACGTAGCCTCACGGCCGGACGTTTCACACTACACTCTCAGGGGACTTCTCTCCGTAAAATACTACTACAAGGAGATCAAGGATGACCCTGACGGAAGCTCCGTTCAGCCCGTATCTACGTCAAATTCCGAGATCCTTGGCAGCAGGGCCGACATTCCCACAGAGCTGCCGGGCTTTGAGCTCGTGGGCAAAAACGACTTCTTCGAGATCTACGAGAACACCCTGTACATCCCCATGGGCTTCGGCTACGACACCTATATCACCGAGGACAAGGCCGCTCAGAAGGGCAAGGCTAACCGTGAAAGGATCCTCATGAAGGCTCTGGTGCTCACCGACGAGCAGGCTGAAAAGTACGGCGATATGCTGACTGAGGCCTCCAACACCGTTCAGTCCACTCTCACAAAGGGCTCCTACATCACCTACTGCAAGGAAAAACAGGCAAACGCCTCCACCTCCTTCACCTACGACTCGAAGGGCTTCACCTCCAAGATCACTTTGGAGAAGCCTGAGCTGGTATTCTTCAGTGTGCCCTACAGCTCCGGCTGGAGCGCCACTGTCAACGGCGAAAAGGTGGACGTAGAGAAGGTCTCCTACGGATTTATGGCAGTTCCTGCTGCCGCCGGCGACAACGAGATCGTGTTCAGCTACAAGACTCCCGGCCTGAAGGAAGGCCGCCTGATCACCGCTGCCGGACTGCTGATACTGATCGCATACCTGCTGATCTGCCGGAAAAAGAAGAATACCGGGGAATCCCCCACAAAGCACTGCTACGGATACGACTCCGCCCACAAGGTCAGAGGCGCCCAGATCTACGCAGCAAGCCTTACCAAAAAAGCAAATAAGCATAAGGAGGACGATGACAATGCATCTTGACGAGAAAATGATCTCCACTGACACCGTATACGAAGGACGGATCTTTACTATAACCCACGACATGGTCACTCTTGAGGACGGCTCACAGGCTGACCGTGACGTGCTCCACCACAGCGGCGGAGTCTGCGTTGTTCCGGTGACTGAGGACGGTCAGGTCTATCTGGTGAAGCAGTTCCGCTATCCTCACGGTGCTGTCACCACCGAGATCCCTGCCGGAAAGCTGGAAAAGGGCGAGGATATTGCTGAATGCGGCCGCCGTGAGCTCCTTGAGGAGATCGGCTGCACCTGCGAGGAGTACACCTATCTTGGGGCAGTCCTCCCCACTCCTGCCTACGATACCGAGGTGATCCACATCTACATGGCTCAGGGTCTGAAAAAGGCTCAGCAGCACCTTGACGAGGGCGAATTCCTTGACGTGGAGAAGGTGCCTCTCACCGAGGCGGTCGAAATGGTCATGGACGGCCGAATAACTGACGCAAAAACTCAGATCGGTCTGCTGAAAGCAGCAAGGCTCCTGGGAAAAAAATAAAGAGCAACAGAAAAAGGACTGCGCCGAAACGCAGTCCTTTCATTTTTGCATATATGTACTGTTAAACTAAGTCGTCACTGTCAGGGTCTTCGCTCTCCGCCTCAACCATAGCAAGCTGTTTTTCATAAGCCTCGAGGATGCTTTCCTCAAAGAGCTTTCTTGCAGAGGGAGAGATGGGATGAACGATGTCACGGAAGATGCCGTTTTCATCTTTTCTGCTGGGCATAGCCACAAATAAGCGCTCATCACCCTGAACGACCTTAATGTCATGAACGGCCAGCATATCGTCGATAGTTACTGAAACTACTGCACGAAGTCTGCCTTCAGACATGATCTTTCTGATCTTGACATCTGTAATTTCCATATGTTTTCCTCCTCGCATTAAAATACGAACAATAGGCAGAAAGTAAAAGATTTTTTCTTTATGATTTTTTTAATCGCCGCCACTGTCATAGAATATTATAACTCATTAACTCAAAAAATGCAATAGTTATTTTGAATAATTAAAAAAATATTTTTTACGGCAACGTGTTAAAGTGATAAACCTGTGAAATTTGTGAGAAATATTCCTGATAACTCCAACTAAACTGCTAGGAATTCAGGGCTTTTCCGACGTCATGCCAGGAATTTTTACGAACATTTATTCAAATTCGCTTGCAATAAGCTCTGAAATATAGTATAATATAAATTGTATAGTTATTTTTTGGGGAGGCAGAGTCCTGCTCTATCAATCAACGGAAAGGTGATCGTTTTGGACATCAATATATTAAGCGGTAAAAAACACATCCACTTCATCGGTATCGGCGGCTCGGGAATGTATCCCCTTGCTCAGATCCTTCACGGCCAGGGCTACTACCTGACAGGCTCCGATAACAATGAGACCGAGACCCTGGACGCAGTCAGAAAAATGGGGATCCCCGTTTTCATCGGCCAGCGCAGCGAAAACATCCAGGGCGCTGACCTTATCGTCCACACTGCCGCTATCATGGAGGATAACCCCGAGCTCATGGCTGCTAGAGCCAGCGGCGTTCCCGTGCTTGAGCGTGCCGACCTTCTGGGTATCATCACAAGCTGGTACGACAGAGCTGTATGCGTTTCGGGAACTCACGGCAAGACCTCCACGACCTCAATGATAACCCAGATCCTCTACACCGCAGGCATCGACCTTTCAGCCTACATCGGCGGAAAGCTCCCCTGTATCGGCGGAAGCGGCATTGCCGGAAAGAGTGATATTCTGGTGTGTGAGTCCTGCGAGTTCGAGGATCACTACCTGAAGCTGTTCCCCGACATCTCAGTTATCCTCAACATCGATGCAGATCACCTTGACTACTTCGGAACGCTGGAGAACGTTATGGCCTCCTTCCGAAAATTCGCAGAGAATACCTCAAAGCTCCTCATCGTCAACGGCTCTGACCAGAACACAATGAAGGCTCTTGAGGGCATCGAAAAGGAGCTCATCACCTTCGGAAAGGACTCCTCCTGCGACTATTATCCTGAGAACGTAAGGCACGAAAACGGCCTTCTTACCACATTTGACGCTATGTACCGGGGCGAAAAGTTGGGAACTATCACCCTCCACGTTGCCGGTATCCACAATGTGCTCAACTCTCTGGCTGCGATTGCTGCTGCAAGAGAGTGCGGTGCGGACTTTGCCTCTATCCAGAAGGGTCTGGACGAGTTCCGTGGAGCAAAGCGCCGCTTCGAGAAGCTGGGCTTCGAGAAGGGTATCACTGTTGTTGATGACTACGCTCACCACCCCACTGAGCTGGAGGCTACTCTCCGGGCTGCTATGGAGATGGATTTCCGCAAGGTCTGGGCAGTTTTCCAGCCATTTACCTTCAGCAGGACAAAGCTGCTTCTGGACGACTTCGCAAGAGTCCTCCAGATCCCGGATCACGCCGTGCTCACCGACATCATGGGCAGCCGTGAGAAGAACACCTACGGCATCTTCACACGCCACCTGGCCGAAAAGATCCCCGGCTGTATCTGGTTCCCTCAGGACGAGACCGCTGAGTGGACAGACCAGCGCAAATACGAGAATTTCCAGCAGATCTGTGACTATATCTGCCAAAACGCTCAGTCCGGAGACCTTGTGATCACTCTGGGCTGCGGCGACGCATACAAAATCGCTAAGATGATCCTTGCCAAGCTATCGGAGGAAGATGTATAATGCTGAAAGACAAAGAGATCGAGGTTTTCAACTATATAAAAAGCCGCCTCTCAGAAGGCATCTCGCCCTCAGTCCGTGAGATCATGGACGCAATGGGCTTCCGCTCCACCTCTACCGCCCACCGCTACATCGAGGCGCTGGTCAAAGAGGGACTTATCGAGAAATCCGGCAACCTCAACCGCTCACTGAGGCTGCCAAACAGCGCTTCTGCCTCAGTGCCGATCCTTGGCACTGTTACTGCCGGTCAGCCTATCACCGCCATTCAGGACATCACCGGATACCTGGGCTTTGAGGCTCCCGGAAAGGATCCCGAGGACCTTTTCGCCCTGAGAGTCCGTGGCGAAAGCATGATCAACGTGGGTATCCTCGACGGCGACATCGTCATCGTAGAGCGTGTCCCCTACGCTGAGAACAACGACATCGTAGTCGCCCTCGTTGACGGCGAGGAGGCCACTGTCAAGCGTTTCTTCAAGGAAAAAGGCCACTACCGCCTTCAGCCTGAGAACGACACCATGGAGCCTATCATAGTGGAGGACTGCCAGGTGCTGGGCAAGGTCATCGGCCTGAAAAGATACTACTGAAAACAGCGCAGATCTGCGCTTACATAAAGAAAGGAAAAAACTATGCTCAACGATGTTAAAGTAATGATCTGCGGCAAGGAGTTCAGGCTCCGCACCGCTGAATCCCCTAACTATGTCTTCTCTCTGGCAAGAGCGCTGGAGGCTAAGATCGAGGACATCATGAATTCCGGCAGCGGCTCTTCGCCCTATACAGCCTCGATCATGGTGGCTCTCAGCCTTCTCGACGACCTTAACAAGTCCAGCCAGCGCCTCGACAGTATCCGCACTCAGACCAAGGAGTACGTTGACGAAGCCGGCAAGACCCGCATCGAGCGTGACGCTGCTCTCAAGGAGATCGAGGTGCTCAGATCCAAGATCGAACAGCTGGAGAATATGGTCAAGCTCAAGCAGCTCAAGGACAGCATCTAATGCCTGAGATCCTTGCTCCTGCCGGAAGCCTGGAGACTCTCAGAGCCGCCATCAGATCCGGCGCAGATGCTGTTTACGTTGGCGGAAAGCGCTTTTCTGCCCGGAGCAGTGCTGCCAATTTCACCGATAAAGAGCTAAGCGAGGCTCTCAGATACTGCCACCTTTACGGCGCCAAGCTCTATCTGGCGGTGAATACGATCATTTCCGACAGCGAGGCCGAGCTGTTTGCGGAGTACATAAGACTGACCTCGAAGCTAGGCGTGGACGGCTATATCGTCCAGGACTGGGGCGCTGTGACGATCATTCGCAGGGCTGTCCCGGACGCTGTGATCCACGGCTCCACACAGATGTCGGTCCATACCGCCGCCGGCGCAAGGCTCCTGAAAGAGCTGGGCTGTGCAAGAGTCGTACCCGCCCGTGAGCTGGACAAAAACGCCCTCGCCCGGATCTGCCGGGAGGACATCGAGACCGAGGTCTTCGTCCACGGGGCCCTTTGTATGTCAGTCTCAGGGCAGTGCTATATGTCGGCAATGATCGGATCCCGTTCAGCCAACAGAGGTTGCTGCGGACAGGCTTGCCGTCTGCCGTTTTCGGCGGTGGGAGCTCCAGGAAGAGCCGCACTCTCCCTGAAGGATCTGTCTCTGCTGCCCATTGCTGATGAGCTGAAGGAGATCGGTGTTGACTCACTGAAGATCGAGGGCAGGATGAAGCGCCCGGAGTACGTCGCTTCGGCTGTGAACGAGCTGAAAAAGGCTCTGTCAGGCCAAGATCCGGACATGGAGCTGCTGAGAGGAGTCTTCTCTCGCAGCGGCTTCACCCAAGGCTACTTCACCGGTGTCCGCCGGGATATGTTCGGCGTCCGGGAAAAGGACGACGTGACTGCCGCTCAGGCTCTGCTGCCTCAGATCCACCAGCTCTACCGCAGCGAAAAAGGCGTAAGACAGGCGTTTTTCCAGGCAAGGATCCTTCCCGGAGAGCCCGTTGAGATAACGGCTGAGTGCGAAGGGATCTCAGTCACTGTCAAGGGAGAGATCCCGGAAGCCGCCCAAAACCGCCCCACTGACGCCGCTGCCGTTGAAAAGCAGCTGTCCAAGCTGGGCGACACGGTATTCACCTTTGGTGGACTTGACGCTCAGATCGGCGAGGGACTTTTCGTGCCGGCAGGCGCTCTCAATGAGCTCCGCCGACAGGCCGCTGACCTGCTCAGTGAAGCGGTCATAGCTGTGGAAACTCCCAGATATACCGTAACACAGGCTTTTCCGGAGCTTCCAGAGAAGGCGCCGGAAAGAAGCGCTCCCCTTCCCATGCGAGCCATTTGCAGAACTGCTGCTCAGGCTCAGGCCGCCGCTCCCCTTGCGGAATACGTGGCCGTGCCCATGGAGATCGCAGAAAAATACGATGTTCCCAAGGAAAAGACGATCATCTCGCCGCCCCGCTTCATCACTGACGAGGAGGCTCTCTCCACAAGGCTGGCCGCTCTCCGTGATCAGGGCTATGACAGGATCTTGTGCCACACGATTGACCACATCGCCCTTGGAAAAGCTCTGGGCTTTAGGCTCCACGGCAGCTTCACACTGAACGTGTACAACAGCTTTTCCGCCGAATTTCTGCGGAATATCGGCCTTGAGGACTGCATGGTGTCCTTCGAGATGACTCTCAGGCAGATAAGCGCAATGAGGACAGATCTCCCTATCGGCGCCGTCGCCGCAGGAAGGCTCCCCCTCATGCTCACACGGAATTGCCCAATCAGGAACGAGGTGGGCTGCGGAAAATGCACCGGCTCACTGACCGACCGCACCGGCCGAAAATTGCCGGTATTCTGCGACAACAGAGAGTTCGCCCAGATCCTCAACACCGACTTTTTGTACATTTTGGACCGCCCGGAGGAGCTCTCAGCACTTTCCTTCGCTGCGGCGATCTTCTGGGACGAAACTCCCGAAGCCGTGACCGAGCTGCTTTCCGGCTCTCGGCCCGATGGACGGCTCACCCGTGGACTTTACCACAGAGGACTTCCGGAGGTATTATGAAACTGACTTTCAAAAAGCTATCCGACAAGGCCATCATCCCCACGCGTGCTACTCAGTGGAGCGCCGGGCTGGATCTTTGCGCCTGTCTCGATGAGCCGGTGGAGCTTGCTCCCGGCCAGATAAAAATGATCCCTACCGGGCTCACCGCCCAGACTGACGAGGATGACGTAGCGCTGCTGATCTATCCTCGCTCAGGATTGGCCGCAAAGCACGGTATTTCGCTGGCAAACTGCGTTGGCGTAGTGGACAGCGACTACAGAGGAGCATGGTTTGTTCCCCTGATAAACAACAGCGGCTCTACCTTCACGGTGGAGCACGGTATGCGTATCGCTCAGCTCATCCCCACACGGGTGCTCTTCCCGGAGATAGAGGTCAGCGATACCCTGACAACAACAGAAAGAGGCGCCGGCGGCTTCGGCTCCTCAGGACTTTGATGTCCGGAAAGAAAAATATGGGCCGGGTCTTCCGGCAGAATGGAGAATAAAATGAAAAGAGTTCTTTACATGGCCTTCCTTCTCATCGTAGCCGTCCTTCTGGGCGGACTTATCGGCAACGCTGTTCAGGGTGCATCGGCTCTGAGCTGGCTTGGCTACTACAAGACTTTCGCCTTCGAGCCCGGCACCTTCCTTGACCTTGACGTGCTGAGGCTTTCCTTCGGCATCCGCTTCAGCGCAAACATCGCTCAGGTGGTGCTCATTGCGATCGGCATCTTCGTTTTCTACAAGACAGCTCCCAAGCTGATCTCAGGCAAATAATTTTATACAAGATTTTTGCCAATATTTCCCGAGCTTTTTCATCATTGTTAGAAATTCGTCCGGAGGAAGGATTTCTCAGCGGAAATCGTTGTCTAACCGGCGCAATGGTGGTATAATAATCGTATACAAAACAAACAGAACAAAAGATCTAAGGAGCAGTTGAATGTTTACTAAAGATATAGGCATAGACTTAGGTACTGCCAATACCCTTGTGTATATGCGTGGAAAAGGCATCATCATCAGAGAGCCCTCTGTTGTGGCGGTCAACACCCGCACAGATAAGGCTCGCTACGTCGGCATGGAGGCCAAGGACGTCATCGGAAGGACCCCCGGCTCCATCGTTGCCGTGCGTCCCCTGAAGGACGGCGTTATCGCCGACTTCGACATCGCCACTACCATGCTTCAGGAATTCATCCGCAAGGCCCTCAAGGGAACTCTCTTCACTAAGGCCAACGTTATCATCTGTATCCCATCAGGTGTAACTGCCGTTGAGCGAAGAGCCGTCCGTGAGTCCTGCAAAAAGGCCGGCGCCAACAACGTCCTCATCGTGGAGGAGCCAATGGCTGCCGCTATCGGTGCAGGCCTCCCCACTAATGAGCCCGCCGGCAGCATGATCGTGGACATCGGCGGCGGCACCAGCGAGGTGGCCGTGATCTCTCTGGGAGGCATCGTCGCTGCAAGAAGCGTGCGCTGTGCCGGAGATGAGTTCGACAACGCTATCATCAACTACATCAAGAAGAAGTACAACCTCCTCATCGGCGAGAGAACTGCCGAAAACATCAAGCTGGAGATCGGCTCTGCCTTCCCCAGCGACAAGGAGGAAACTATGGAGATCAAGGGCAGGAACCTGCTCAACGGCCTCCCGGAGAACATCACTGTCAGCTCTGCTGAGATCCGTGACGCTCTGGTGGAGCCCCTCTCCAGAGTCATCGACGCTATCAAGTCTACCCTTGAGGAGACTCCCCCGGAGCTCTCCGCAGATATTATCGACCACGGCATTACCCTCGCCGGCGGCGGCGCCCTCCTGAGAGGCCTCGACCGCCTTATCAACCGTGAGACAGGTATGCCCGTGTACATCGCCGAATACCCCCTTGACTGCGTTGCCGAGGGAACCGGCAGGATCCTTGAGAACATCAGCGATTATCAGGACGCCCTGACGGACAACGTCAAGTATTACTAAGGGGGAGCTTATGCGTGATTTCCTGAAAAGCACCAAGTTCAAGGTGCTGCTGGGACTTCTGGCCTTCCTGGTGGGTATCATGATCTACGCCGTCACCAAGGGCGGATATGCCGTTTCGGGAGCCTCAGTTATAAATACCCTCACAAAGCCTTTTAGGGCAGTCTCCAACGGCGTTGGCATGAAGATCGAGAACACTATAGATAAGATCGAACACGCTGAGGACTACTACGAGGAAAATCAGCGCCTCAAGGCTCAGATCGGCGAGCTCAACAAGCAGCTCACTGACTATGAGGACCTGAAGGAAGAGGTCGAGGAGCTGAGAAAATTCGTGGTCATCAAGGAGGAGCACCCGGATCTGGTCATTACCAAGCCTGCTGAAGTGCTGGGCTATGTCACCAACGACCCATTCAAGTCATTTACCATAGGTCTGGGCTCCGAGGACGGCATTACTCCCTACAGCCCGGTAGTTACCGCCGAGGGTCTGGTGGGCATCACAATCGACGTTTCTGCCCATGTGACCACTGTCAGAACGATCCTTTCGCCGGATCTGTCCGTTGCAGCTGTTTGTGCAGCCAGCGGCGGCGACCATGGCGTTATCGAGGGAACTGTCCTTACGGCTGCCGAGAATACCACCAAGCTCACCCACCTGAGCCCCGACAACGAGCTCAAGGAGGGCGACCTTATGATCACCGCCGGAAACAGCGGCCTTTTCCCCAAGGACTACTCTATCGGAACTGTGAAAAGCCTGGGATTTGAGGCCAACGGCCTTTCAGCCTGCGCTGTGATAGAGCCCTGTGTGGACATCTCCAGACTGAGCTCAGTCACCGTTATCACCGATTTCACCGGCAAGAAGGAGGACTCCGATGCGGATCAAGACGCCCCGTGAGAAACGGATCCTCTATTTCAAGACTACACTGCGGTGGATACTTTACTACCTGCTGATCCTTCTGAGCTTCATCATCATGACATCTGGCACTTGGATGAAGCCGATCCTTCTGGTGCCGGCAGCTATGTGCATAGCTGTCAGCAACGGTCAGCTGGCCTCCGCATTCACCGGAGCCTTCTGCGGAATGCTCATCGACATCGCCTGCGGAAGACTTTTCGGCTATAACGCCGTGATACTGGCGTTTTTCTGCGCTCTGGTGAGCCTTATGTTCGAGCTCTACCTCAGACCGAGGTTTTTCAACTACCTGTGGATCACCGCTGCGGTGGCCTTCGCTCAGTGCTGGCTGGACTACAAGTTCTACTACCAGATCTGGGACCTGGCCGACATCCAGGTGATCTTCCGCACTGTTACAATGAAGGTCTGGCTGTACACCATGATCTCCGCATTCCTGATCTACCCGCTGTACCGCCTTATCGACCGTCTTCTCCTGCCTAAGATCCACATGACCCTGGAGGAGGCTATCCGCACAAATTGATACTAAAAGGCGCCGGATCCTGCGCCTTTTCTGCTATGGAGGAATATTTTGAAAGCTCTTTCCGATACCATAAGATCTATCGCCGTTGTTCTCATGGTGGTCTTTCTGGCTGTGCTCACAGGCATGAGGCTGATGAAGATCCAGATCGTCGGCGGCGAGGACATCGTTACTCCAAAAAAATACGGCCCTGACGCCGTTACCTACACCCGGGAGGTGGCCTCCACAAGAGGCGAGATCGTTGACCTGAGAGGAAATGTCATCATCGCCAACGACACTCGCTGCGACCTTGTGCTGCAAAAGGCCTTCTTCCCCGATGATCTGGCTGAGGGCAACAAGACTCTTCTTGCCCTGTACAACGCCCTTGCTCAGCGAGGCTATGAGTTCAAGGAGAGCATCCCGATCACTAAGGACTCGCCCTACGTTTTCACCGTGAATGACGCCTCCGAGATCGTGGAAAAGCTCAACCTCAACGTTTACGCAACTGCTGAGAACTGCATCGACAAGCTGATCTCAGACTATCAGATCTCCGAGGACTATTCTGAGGAGGAACAGCGCATCATCGCCGGTATGCGCTACGAAATGCTGGCTAAGGACTTCTCCCTCAGCAACGACCTGCTCCTCGCCGAGGACGTGGACGAGACAACTGTAGTCGAAATGAAGGAGCTCAGCAACTTCTACCGAGGGATCGAGGCCGTTGACGCCTCTGAGAGAGTCATCGTCCGGGGAGATATCCTCCCACATGAGATCGGTACCGTTGGCCCGATCTACGCCGAGGAATACGAAGAGCTCAAGGAACAGGGCTACGCTCTCAATGACGTTGTTGGCAAAAGCGGCATCGAGCTTGCTATGGAGAAGGAGCTCCGTGGACAGAGCGGCACCGAAGAGGTCACCATTGTGGACGGCTCTATCGCAGATGTCCGCACTGTAGATGAGACTGTTCCCGGTCAGACCGTCAAGCTCACTGTTGACGGCGCTTATCAGCTGAAATTACAGGGGATCCTGGACAACTTCCTGAAAAACTACGGCTACTATAAGGGAAATAAAGTCAATAAGGGCGCTCTTGTGGTGCTGGACGCTAAGTCAGGAGCAGTCAGAGGAATGGCTACGGCTCCCACCTATAACCTGAAGGACTTCGCCGAAAACTACGATGCCCTTCTCAATGCGGAGAACTCCCCTATGTTCAACCGCTGCACCTGGGGACAGTACCTCCCCGGCTCGACTTTCAAGACGATCACAGCCACCGCCGGCCTTAACGAAGGCGTTGTGAACGGCGAGACTTCCTTCGTCTGCAACAGGAACTATGAGTTCTTCGGCCAGCCCTATCAGTGTACCGGTCAGCACGGTCCTATCGCTGTCCGCCGGGCTATCGAGGTCTCCTGCAACATCTACTTCTATGAGGTCTCACGAAATCTGGGCATCGACAACATAACAAAGTACGCCAAGCTCTACGGCCTGGGCTCAAGCCTTGGCCTGGAAACAGGCGATGCACCAGGCTTCCTTTGTAACCCTGAGACCTTCGCTGAGCGTGGCCAGCCCTGGTACATCGGTTACGTTATCCAGGCCGGTATCGGTAACCAGGACTGCGGATTTACTCCCCTCCAGCTGGCAAACGTGGCCTGCACTATCGCAAATCGTGGCAAGCGCTATAAGCCCTATCTGGTGGACAGCCTGTACACCTACGGATCAGGAGAGCTCACCAAGAAGACCGAGCCTACAGTTGCCGAACAGATCAGCCTCAACATGGAGGACCTGTACGACTACATCATCGGCGGAATGATCGACGCCTCCCACAATGTCCCTGTGGCAGCCTATTCCCTGTCAAACCTGGGCTTCGACGTAGCGATCAAGACCGGTACTCCTCAGACCGATATGAGCGACCTGAGCAAGCAGAACTCAGTGTTCATCGGATTTGCTCCCGCCAACGACCCTGAGATCGCATTCGCCGGAGTTATCGAGGGCGGTGAGTATTCAAAGTACATGATCCGTGACATTATCCTGGCTTATCAGGAGTGCTATGGACTTGCAGGCGTTAAGCCCACTGCAAAGCTTCCTCCGGAGAACAGAGAAGGAACTACCTCGGCTGCTACCACCACCGGAACAACTGCTTCCGGCCAGCCTGCCTCCACTACTGACACAACTACAACCGCTGCGGTAACTACCACAGCCAACTAGATCCAAAAGATCGGGCGGACGAAATGTCCGCCTTTTTTTCGCTTGCTGGTATGATCGGGGATTTTCCGTCAACAATACTGACGGAGGTGTTAAACGTGAAGAAAAATTTCTTTTCCGATAAGAAAAAAAGCCCCAAGGGCTTCTATGCAGCTCTTGGCATAAGCGCAGTCATGGTGGGCTCGGCTTGCTTTTTCGCCTATGATCAGGGGCAGAAGCTCACCGAGGAATTCCGGGCTCAGACCAGCACTGACAGCGAAGCGCCGGTGGGAGGCAGAGTCACCGGTATACCCAAGGCCACCGCTCCGGCTGTTAGAGCTACCACCGCAGCCCCCTCGACCCGTGCTGCAATGGTGACGGCTCCCCCGAGGACGACTTCGGCTGCTCCCGTCATCGCAGCAGAGCCTGCACAGGAGACCGCCGCTGAGGAGCCGCCGGAAGAGCTGGCCGCTGCCGCTGTAAAGCTGGAGGACGTTAAGCCTCCGCTGGCCGACATGACCAACATCATTCAGCCATTCAGCGGCAAGGATCTGGTGAAAAACGAGACTACCGGCTCCTGGCAGACCCACAACGGCACTGACATCGCTGCGGAGGTGGGAGCGGAGGTCTTTGCAGTTTCCGCCGGTGAGATAAGCGCTGTGATATGCGACCCCCTCTGGGGAGTTACCGTAGAGCTTGACCACAAAAACGGCTTCATTACCAGGTATTGCGGCCTTGCGGCTGACCTTTGCGTCCAGCAGGGAGACACGGTCTCCGGCGGCGACCTGATCGGGACTGTGGGAGATACTGCCGACATCGAGAGCGCCCTTGCTCCTCATCTGCACATCGAGGTGCTCCATAACAGCGCCTACATCGACCCTGTAAGCGCATTCAAGTCCTAATGCTCAGCCATAGCGGCTCTGACCTCTCGGAGCGCTATGGCTTTTTGTTGACATTGGAGCTGTATCGTGCTATAATTGGTCTTGAAAATCAACAGAAGGTGTGGTAAAATGGCAAAAAAAACTCATTCGATACCAGTTCTCCTCATTGCGGTCCTGGCAGCAGTAGGCGCTTTGATCTCCTTTGCAGGAGGACTTTTCTCCTCGTGTGCTCTTATCGGCAAAAAGATCGTCTGCACGGAAGAGGTCATTGGGATAGTTTATGAAGTTTCCAAGGATCTGGAGGTAAGCGATGATCCGGCGGCGGTGAAATTCCTGGAAAGCTCCGGAAATAAGCCGAAAATGCACCTGCGTGTGTCTACAGACGGCGTTTTCACCAGGAAAAACCTCTACGCCACCTCCAAGGAGCATGAAGTCCCGGGCTCACAGCTTACGATCCACTATTCCGCCAAAAACCCGGATAATTACTACATATACAACTGGTGGAGCCTTTTTCTGCCGCCGATCATATTCACTCTGATCACCGGCATCATAAGCGCTCTGCTGCTCCAATTCCTCATAAACGACCGCAGAGCCCGCAATTCCGAGGCTGAGATCGACTCTCAGGAGACTCAAGCAGATCCCATTCCCCAGGACGACAGGATCTATTTCGACTCGCCCTATGCCAGCTTTATCTACTGCGAGTCCGA
Source organism: Ruminococcus flavefaciens (assembly GCA_902760805.1). Lineage (GTDB taxonomy): Bacteria > Bacillota > Clostridia > Oscillospirales > Ruminococcaceae > Ruminococcus. Next base: position 59,765 of record CACWHY010000003.1, read on the forward strand.
TGAGAGTTACTACGAAGCCGAGATCGACTGGCCCTATAATCCCATAAACGACGAGGTCAAGCTGACGATGTGCTTCGATTCGGACACTCCGGATATGGATAGCCCCAATGAGTGCTATATGAGAGCCGCCAAGCTCCTTGAGGACAAGCAGCGCACTGACCATGAGGTCAAGAAGCTGGTCACGGACTTCTTCATGGCAAGGCCTGAGCTGCTCACAGAGGGCGCAACTGCGGAGAGCACCATGGAAGGCCTTTCGCTGACCTCTATCTCCGTTCACAAAAACGGCGAGACTGAGCTGGGCTTCTACTCCTCCCTTACGATCTGCGCAGACAACATCATGGTGATCTATAAGCCCGACGGCAAAAAGTCGATCAGCTATCGCACTGACCAGGAGTATACCGAAGAGGTCTGATCTAAAACTTACACAGATCGGAATTTGTCGAGGCTGATGCCCACATCAGCCCGATAGTTCAACGTGAAGGCACGGGGCGATGCAGGCATCGCCCCCTACATTTCAAATTCACCGTATATGCTCAGATCCTGATCTATCTTATCGGTCACGAACAAAGCCCCGAAGCACTTCTTTGTAACGCTTCGGGGCTTTTCTTTACTTTATATCAGAGCGCTGCCAGCTTGGCGAAGCTGCTCTTCAGTGCCGGATAGATCTCACGGTAGAGCTGGTAGAACTTCTCGTACTCCGGAACATTTGCCGGGTCGGGAGACTGTACCTTGTCAACGCCCACGATCTGTGAGCAGGCCTCAGGAACACTGCTGTAGAGCCCTGCACCAACGCTTGCCAGGATAGCAACTCCCAGAGCCGGACCCTCCTTAGAGGCGGCTGTCTTTACCTCGCAGTTGTACAGGTCAGCCAGCATGGATCTCCACAGAGGAGAGGATCCACCGCCGCCGCAGGCCATCATGTCGCTTACGCTGATGTTCATTTCACGGAACACCTCAACGCAGTCTCTCAGTGAATAGGTCACGCCCTCCATTACCGCACGGAGCATATCCCGGCGTGTGTGGATAGCGGAAAGTCCGAAGAAAACTCCTCTTGCGTCAGGGTCAAGGTGGGGAGTTCTCTCGCCCATAAGGTAGGGCAGGTACAGCAGGCGGTTTGCGCCCACAGGCACCTTCTCAGCCTGCTTGTCCATAAGGTAATACTCGTCAACGCCCATGAGCTTGGCGGTCTCCTTCTCAGTCATGCAGAAGTTGTCCCTAAACCACTTCAGGGAAAGTCCTGCGCCCTGAGTAACGCCCATAACGTGCCATGCTCCGGGAACAGCAGCGCAGCAGGTGTGGACTCTGCCGGCCTGGTCGATGGAGATATTTGAGGTATGTGCAAAAACTACACCTGAGGTACCGATCGTGGTGAAGGCCTTGCCGTCCTCAACAACGCCTGTTCCAACAGCAGCAGCGGCATTGTCACCGGCACCGCCTACTACGATAGTTCCCTCGCAGAGCCCCAGCTCCTCAGCCATAGCCTTGGTCAGGCCGCCTGTTACCTCGCAGCTCTCATAGACCTTGCCCAGCCAGCTCTTGTCGATCTCGAAGGCGGAGAGCAGCTCGTCTGACCACTTTCTGTTCGGTACATCGAGCAACTGCATTCCGGAGGCATCAGAAACCTCAGTTGCGAACTCGCCGGTAAGGATAAATCGCAGGTAGTCCTTGGGCAGCAGGATGTGAGCCACCTTGGAGTAGATCTCAGGCTCGTTGTTCTTTACCCACAGGATCTTAGCGGCAGTCCAGCCGGTAAGGGCAGGGTTTGCAGTGATCTGCACCAGCTTCTCACGGCCAACTGTGGCATTCATCTGCTCCACTTCAGCGGCAGTTCTCTGGTCGCACCAGATAATTGACGGACGCAGCACATTGCAGTCCTTATCCAGCATTACTAGGCCGTGCATCTGGCCGGAGATACCGATGCCCTTCACGTCCTCCTTCTTCACGCCGCTCTGAGCCATGACAGCCTTGATAGTGCCTGTCATTGCGTTGGCCCAGTCAGAGGGCAGCTGCTCTGCATAGCCGTTTTTCGGCTGATACATGGGGTATTCTATGGTCTTGGAGGCGATAACGCTTCCCTTTTCGTCAAAGAGGACTGTCTTTGTACCGCTGGTACCGCAGTCCACACCGATAATGTATGACATTTTCAAACTCCTTTCGTTACTGGGATAAATCAGAATTTATATTACTTCTTCGCAATAAAATTCATATATCCATTTATAGTATGAATTGCAAAAAATAATGCTGCTGTCAAAACCAACGGGTAATTTTGTTTCCACAATCCGAAACATAAATAGTAAAGCGGAACGACCGCAATTTGACTTATTACTATCACCCAACTGATTTGATGCCCGGTATAATATAACGTCCATCCGATAAAATTTATGAATATCATGACAAGGGTCGATACAAAAAACACTTTATCTCTTGTTGTTTCTATTGAGAAAAAGCCTACATCATCTCTAACGATCAGCATCAATAAAACCATTGAAAGCATACCAAACACGCCTTGTATGATCTGGATGCATTTCAATTCATTTTGCATATTCATTATTGGATTTGATTCAGGTTTAACTAATGGCATTATTATATACGGGATCTCTTGTATCACGAATGCAATAATTCCAATAAATGATATCCCTAAATAATAGTTCTTAAAAAGATGAGCAATTTTTATCACTATATAATTATCCTCTTTTAATTCATAAATTCCAATCGGTCACAGCATAACACCAAAACAAAAGAAACGCCCGGACGCCGTCCCCTCGGGGAGAGGCGTCCGAACGTCCCTTACAGTTATTCTTACAGGCTGAACATGATGTTGTTGATGATAGCCTCAAGCATCTCCTGACGTCCGCTGGAGAGTGAGTCTGTTACCTCGCCCTTCTCCAGAGCGTACTTCTCAAGCTCAGCGAAGCCCACCTTGCCGTCGATGATGTCCTTGCCGATGCCTGTTGTCCAGGAAGCATATCTGTCGTCAACGAACTTGTCGATGCGTCCGTCGTCGATGATCTTCTGAGCGATCCTCAGACCAAGAGCAAATGTATCCATACCGGCGATGTAGCTGTGGAAGATGTCCTCAGGTGTGAAGGAGCCTCTTCTTGCCTTGGAGTCGAAGTTCAGACCGCCGTTTGTGAAGCCGCCTGCCTTGAGCACCTCATACATACAAAGAGCTGCGTCGTAGATGTTTGTGGGGAACTGGTCAGTATCCCAGCCCAGAAGCGGATCGCCCTGGTTAGCGTCGATAGAGCCGAAGAAGCCGTTGTCTCTTGCAACTCTCAGCTCATGCTGGAAGGTGTGCTGAGCCAGAGTAGCGTGGTTAGCCTCGATGTTCATCTTGAAATCCTTGTCAAGGCCGTACTTGCGCAGGAAGCCAAGAACTGTAGCAGTATCGAAGTCGTACTGGTGCTTTGTGGGCTCCTTGGGCTTGGGCTCGATGTAGAAATCGCCCTTGTAGCCGATAGAGCGTGCATACTCAACAGCCATCTTCATCAGACGAGCCATGTTGTCCAGCTCCAGACCCATGTTTGTGTTCAGGAGAGTCTCATAACCCTCACGGCCGCCCCAGAAAACATAGCCGTTACCGCCCAGCTTTACAGTTGAGTCGATAGCCTTCTTGATCTGAGCAGCAGCATATGCGAAAACGTCAGCAGAGGGAGATGTGCCGGCGCCGTGCATATATCTGGGATGATCGAAGCACTTAGCAGTACCCCAGAGGCACTTCATGCCTGTCTCGGCCTGCTTAGCCTTGATGTAGTCAGTTACCTCGTCCAGCTTGGCATTTGTCTCAGCCAGGTCGCCGTACTCGGGAGAAAGGTCTCTGTCGTGGAAGCAGAAATACTCGATAGACAGCTTATCCATGATCTCGAAAGCAGCGTCCACCTTAGCCTTAGCTCTTGCTGTAGGATCAGCCTCGCCCCAGCTCTTGTCAGCGGTACCAACGCCGAACATATCTGTTCCGTCGCCGCCCATTGTGTGCCACCATGAAAGGGCAAACTTAAGCTGCTCCTTCATAGTCTTGCCGCCGATGATCTCGTCCGGGTCATAGTACTTGAATGCCAGAGGGTTGGTGGAGTCCTTGCCCTCGTAGGGGATCTTTCCTATGTTCTTGAAAAATTCGCTCATAATAACCTCCTGAGTATATTATTTAACTTGTACATTAACAAGTTTTAACCATTATTATATCCCCCTACGCGTTCAAATGCGCTAACAATATCTTCTTTTTCTGTCTTTGTCACTAAATCTACAAAATCAAAACTGTATTCACCTATTAGAGCCTCTTCTTGATTGTTTTCATTAATCAAAGTTACAAAAACATATGCTTTTTCACCTTTTCCTGTTATGCTCATCAACACTGAATTTTCTTCAGGTACGCTGAAAACATCACTTGTTTTGGTATCTGTTGTATTATCATAATATTCTAAATCAATTCTTATCGAAAAATCACCATTAGCATTAGTCGGTAATGGCAGTTGATAATTAATAGTACCTATTTTTTTATTATTGTTATCTTTTTTTTCACTATAATAATATAAAATGATTTTAGAACCTTCTTCATAAGATTCTCCGCTGTTTATACTTTGAAAAAATACCGTATTCTCTTCCCCTTCTTCATTACTTGCAATCAGAACGGGTTCCATATTATCCCACTTAGCGTATTCTACGGCATCATTGATATTCATCCCCACATAATCTCTCACCTTATGCTCTGGAGGAATCCCCATGCTAACAAATAGGGTGACCGTATCGCTAAATCTGACTTTTGTTCCTGCTTCCGGTTCAGTCTTAACAATGTGAGCTTTTGGCAATTCTGATGTAGTATTTTTAATCTCAAAATTACTCAATCCGCACTCTTTCATCTTTTCCTTTGCAATTTCTTGATCCATATCATATAAATCTGGCACAGTTATATATTCCAAACCCTTGCTGACTGTTACCTTTACGGTATCGCCCTTCTTGAATTCAGTTCCGGGCTCTATGTCCTGAGCGATGATAGTACCGGCCTGAGCCTCGTTGTACTCCTCAGCTTCTTCTTCAAACAGGATGTTGTTGCCATATTTTGCAACAGCGTCGTTAAAATCCACACCAATAAAGTCGGGCATGGTCCATTGTTCGCGTACGTTCTGGTTATCTTCATAAATCGATGAAACAAATACAATCTCACCATACTTTATTTTTTCTCCAGGGTAAATATCCTGATTCATGATTATACTGTCTCTATCCATTTTATCAAGTGATCTGATATCAAGATATTCATACTTCTCTTTGGCTTCATAATATTCAATTCCAATAAGATTAGGCATTTTTCGAGGAATAAACCTATATAAAATAAAAGCTACTGTAATAAGAATCACTATTATGCTCAAAACACCAATCAAGAGTTTAGTTTTATTTGCTGATTTATCTTTCTCTTTCATAATAACCTCCTGAGTGATAATATTATATTAAGTCTGCGTGCAGACCTTTATGCTACCGGTGGTTTTCTTTCCGTTGAGAGGCCGGAAGGGAAAGCCGGTCGCTCATCTGGCGCAGAAATAAGTCATGCGGTCAGTTGAGCAGGTCTACGGAAAGATGACGTGAATCCACGTCGTAGTAATCGTCCAGCTCCGCAACGTAATAGCGGAAGCAGACCTTGCCATTGAATGTCATAACGTCTCCCGATTCGGAAACGCCCAGCTTGGCAAGCTGCTGGTCATTGAGATCCCTGAGGTACAGGGACTGGTCAGCCTCTATCTTAAATCTGGGGGTGTAGTAATCGTCAAGGTAGCAGTCCTCCCAGGCTTCGATGCCGTCATCTGAGAGATCGCTGAAGTACACCTTCTGGCCGCTGCTCTTGCCTGCGTCCTCCAGTACCTCGGCGGAGGGCTCGGTGATGTAGTATCTGCCTGAGCCGTCCTTTGCTATGCCGAAGTGAGCGAGCTGCTCGTCATTGAGAGTATCAAGACGGATCGGGTCAACATCGGTGGCACCCTTGCCTATGGCGAAGAGGTCGTAAACGTCGATGTCGGTGAGCTGGAGCCTTGAATCGTAGCTGTAGCCGAAGCTCTCAAGCTCCTTCTCGGTAAGGTGGACTGTGATGTTATCAGAAACATGATTGAGCTCCTCAGTGATCTGCTGACGAGTCTGAGTTGTCCACTGGATGTCGATATTCTCGCTGATAGGCCTTACCTGGTAGACCACTCTCTTCTCATTTTTGAGAGTGAAGGTGATCATGGGGTACTTCACGTCAGCGAAGTTTGGCTCAACGTAAACAGCCGTGCTGCCGTTTGAGGAGTCCTCTGTGTTCACCACGGTGTAGCGGTATCTGCCCGAGGGCGAAACTCCGCTTCTGACGGTGGTCTGCTTAGCCGATGACACGAAGAACGAGGTGAACAGGAAGTAGCCCAGCGCTCCGAATATGTACAGCAGAAGCACCACTGTACCTATTGCGGTCTTCATGCCTTCGCCTGCGCCGGAAAGCAGCAGGATCACTACTCCGGTGATGATTATGGGCACGATCAGCTCCCACTTACCGAAGTACAAAAGCACCACCGGCAGCATTGCCGGGAGAATGATAAAGCTGCAGATCCTTGTCAGCACCTGCTTGCGTGTGTAGAGCATGATGACCAGTGCAAGCACTGATATTCCCGATACCATAAGGCAAACGGACGCTCTTGACTGAATGTGGATGTCGTAGAAAATGGAGTAATAGCAGAGTCCGCAGACTGCAAATGCGTACAGCGCACCGATCACGGCAAAGACTCGCTTTGTCCAAATGTTTGCAAAGAATCCCTTCATTTTTCCCTCCGAAAAATTATCCTAAATTAAGTCCATATAGGTTTATTATACCATTTTTATTCTCAGGTTACAAGACTTTTTTTGTGCAAAAGGTTACTAAATGGTTACAATTTTCATGTATTTACAAATTCCTCAGATCGTGGTATACTAAAAGAGCAGAAAGCCCAGCTTTTCGCCCAGGAGCCAAGGTCCCGGAACTGCTTCGGAAAGGCCTTGCTTTACTGAGCAAAAGCAAAGCGTTTCCCCTCATTTGAGAGAAAACGCAATAAATGAACTGTCCGGAGGTATCACCATTGCAGAGCACCAGCACACACTTTTCTCCACTCAGGATCCTGTGTATCCTTATGACGATCGTCTGTATGACTGCCATTTTTATGTTTTCCACTGAGGACGCAGAGGAGTCCACCGACACCAGCGGCAGCGTGATCGAAGCAGTTGTCTCGGTGATCATGCCGGACTATAGCACCATGCAGGAAAACGAGCAGCAGCAGCTGGTGGAAAAGCTCCAGCACCTGGCTCGCAAGACCGCTCATTTCACAATATATCTGGCTCTTGGCTTTTTCGCCTCTGGAGCTATCGGCCGCAGGAGGGCTCTCTCCCGGAAGAGCGGCGCTGCACTTGGCTTTTGCTTCCTGTACGCCTGCTCAGACGAGCTCCACCAGCACTTTGTGCCGGGCAGGTCGGGGCAATTCACCGATGTGCTGCTGGACTCCACAGGGGCATTTTTCGGGATCCTGATCAGCCTTGTGCTGCTATATCTCACAAGAAAAAAGACCGCTCCCCAATCCTGAGGAGCGGCTTTCTCATTCTTCGCCCTTTCTGATCCCGAAAACCGCTCTCAGCAGTCCCGAGAGCAGCCGGGGGCTCTTTATGACGACTATTTTCATTTCGCACCCTCCTTTAGCTGGTATAATTCATTATATTCAGCAGGAGGCTTTTTGTTACTCAGGACTGTATCACAAGGGCAAGTCCCCGCTCGATGTCCAGCACGGCGCTCTCCCCGGTGATCTCGTTGCTGACACCTATGGGGAAGCTCCGCTTCATCTCGTAGTTTTCAAGGGGATACTTCACGCCGGAGAGCTGCCTGATCTTCACAGTATCCGTGACAGCGAAAACGGAAAAGTACCGGTCGCCGTATTGTTTTGGGTAGTGAGCATCACGCTCCACCTCGTCGCTGCCCTGCAATGAGATCCACTCATTTCCGCATAGTATCAGCCTTGCGCCCTGCTCTCTTGCGTAGAGCATGAGCTGGAGGTTGGCGATAGAGTGGTCGAAGCGCTCTCCGCCCAAAGCTCCATACAGCCAGATCTCACGATAGCCCCGCTCAATGGCGATCTTCAGCGCCATTAGTGTGTCCGTGTCGTCCTTTTCGGGAACTGTCCGTATGATCTCTGCATTTTCCGGCAGCTTGCCCTTGTAGGAGTCGAAGTCCCCCACGATGATGTCTGGCCTCAGCCCCAGCTTTTTAACGTGCTTATAGCCGCTGTCGGCGCAGATCACAAAGCCATGTCTGCTGCGGAAATACTCCTTCGTCACCTTGCTGCCCAGGTCTCCGCCGGCAAAAATATGGCACCTTCTCATTTCAGCTCCCACTCCTTCAGCTGTCTTGCTTCCTCGTACATTGCGCAGTAGCTGCTGTGTCGGCTGGCCGAGATCTCGCCCCTGCCAAGAGCCTCCACAACGGCACAGCCCTTCTCGCAGGTATGGGAGCAATCCCTGAACTGACACTGGTCGGTCAAGCCGTCGAATTCCCGGAAGCAGCCTGCCAGCTCCTCCTTGCGTATCACGTCATAGCGGCCTGTCTCGAAGGTGGAAAAGCCCGGAGTATCGGCTATGTAGCCTCCCTCAGCCAGCTTATAGAGCTGGGCATGGCGGGTGGTATGGCGGCCTCTTCCCAGCTTCCGGCTGATCTCTGCTGTGGGAATGTCCAGCGTCGGGTCAACTGCATTGAGGAGGGTGGACTTTCCTGCGCCGGAATTGCCGGTAAATGCGCTGACCTTGCCCTTTAGAGCCTGCCGGACGGCCTCGATGGACTCAGGAGAAGCGTAGTCGGCCTCCAGCACCGTTATCCCTATCCTGCCGTAGATCTCCTTTATGGGATAAGCATCCCCCAGGTCGGTCTTAGTGATCACCAGCAGCGGAGCTATGCCCTTGTACTCTGCAACTGCGATAAACTTGTCCAGGATCAGGTAATTCGGCGCCGGGCTCACTGTAGAGACCACGAAGATCAGCTGATCCAGGTTTGCAAGAGGAGGTCTTATGATGAAGTTCCTCCGGGGCTCAATCGAGCTGATAACGCCGTCTGTCAGGCCAACTCGGTCGCCCACCGAAGGACTAATCCCTTTGCTGCGGAATACTCCTCTTGCTTTGCACTCATATATGCCGTCAGGGGACTCTACAGTGTAGAGTCCCCCTAAGCATTTCGTTATTATTCCGCTAACAACAGCGCCAGCCATTACTGACCTTCGCCCTCGCCGCCGTTATTGGGGTCGGGAGTGACAACAGGTTCAGGTCTCTGGCCCCAGTGCCAGCCGTCTGTATCCCAGTAGCCGTTTACGCCGTCCTGGTACCATGTCCATACACCGTTGTAGAAATCGCCCTGTGAGCCTCTTACATCGTTGTAGTATACCCATGAGCCATCAGATCTGTACTCGCCGTTTACGCCGGGCTGGTAGTCGTTCTGAGGGGTATCAGGCTGATCATGAGGAGCCTCTGTCTCAGGCTCTGTGGGAGCCGGGAAGCCTCCTACCTGCTGGAATGCGCCGTAGATGTCCTCGGACTGTGTTGTGGTGGTCTTGTCTGCGAAGTTGAATGAATAAGTTCCGATAGTAGCTCTTGCGCCGGAATTGAGGTTTGTAAGAGTTACGATAACGCTTACGTCCTCGCCGGAGCCCTTTACGCTCTGTGTGATAGAGCCCATCTCAGGAAGCAGGAGAGTTGTTGTGGACTGAACGTCCTTTGTGCCGTCCTCCTTGCTGAGAGTGAAGTCGATGATGAATCGTCCGCTTGCGTCTGCGGGGAAGGGTACCTGGAAGTTGATCTCGCCGTCGGGGTTTTTACCGTTGGAGACCTTGAAGATGATCTCTGTACCGGCGTCTACCTTCTCGTCCTTAGCGATGCTCTGCTCAACTACCTCGCCCTCGGGCTTGTAGGAAGCAACAGGCTCAGTCTTAGGCTTGAGACCCTTGTACTCTGCGTAGGTAACAGCGTCCTCGGCCTTCATGCCAACGAAATTCTCTACCTTGATAGTACCTGCGTCGATACCCATGCTGACATAGAGGATGATCGTGGAGCCCTTGTGGACCTCAGCGTCCTTCTCAGGCTCGGTCTTGATGACGTAGCCCTTCTTGACCTCTGAGCTGGTGGAGTTCTTTACCTCGCACTCCAAACCTCGCTGCCGCAGGAGGTCCTTGGCGATCTCTTGGTTCATGTTGGAGCAATCCGGCACGAGAACTGTCTCCATGCCCTTGCTGACCTTGACCTTGACCGTATCGCCCTTCTTGAATTCAGTTCCGGGCTCGATGTCCTGAGCGATGATGATACCGGCGTCAGCCTCATTGTACTCCTCGCTCTCTTCCTCGAACTGGATATTGTTTCCGTACTTAGCGACTGCATCGTTGAAATCCATACCAACGAAGTTAGGCATTGTCCAGTCGCCGTGGTCGCCGCTGTCCTTCAGCAGACCGCTGAGGAGAGTTGCGATGAAGATAACGGCCACGATGATAACAACGACTACGACTGCGGTAAGAACGGGAACTACCAGTGATGAGCGCTCCTCCTCTTCTTCCTCCTCGTCGTCATAGTAATCATCGTTGTCGTAAACATTGCCGTAGGGCTGTGCAGCGGGCTGCTGGAACTGCTGAGGTCCGGCAGCGTAGCCGTTCTGCTGCTGGCCGGCACCTGCATAAACGGGAGCCTGCTGATACTGCTCCTGCTGCTGAGCTGCGTCGATATTAGCCTGAGTGTTGAAGAAACGAGTATCCTCAGTGCTGATCTCGTCCTCCTCCTGATAATAGCCGAAGGTGATCTCAGGATCTGCCTTGAAAGCCTCGATGTCGGCGATCATATCGGCAGTTGTCTGGTATCTGTCCTCGGGAGCCTTCTCCATGGCTCTGAGAACGATCTCCTCAAGGCCGTCAGGGATGTCAGGGTTGATAGCTCTGGGGCGCTCGGGGATGTCGTGCATATGCATAACAGCGATAGCAACGGGGTTATCACTGTCGAAGGGCTTCCTGCCGGTGAGCATCTCATACATCATAGCTCCCACGGAGTAGATGTCGCTCTTGGCGTCGGTAACATTGCCGCTTGCCTGCTCGGGGCTGATATAGTGGACGCTGCCGATAGCCTGATCGGTAGCAGTCTTGCCCTCCTCACGGGCGAACTTTGCGATGCCGAAGTCCATGACCTTGATAGTGCCGTCGGTGAACATCATGATGTTCTGGGGCTTGATGTCACGGTGAACGATGCCCTTGTCGTGGGCGTGCTGGAGAGCACGGAGGATCTGGATAACGAAGTGAACTGTGTCCTTCCAAGTGAGGACCTTCTCCTCCTCGATATACTCCTTGAGAGTGATACCGTCGATGTACTCCATAACGATGTACTGGATCTTGTCGGAGAAGCCTACGTCGTAGATCTTGACGATATTAGGATGAGAGAGAACGGCAATGGCCTTCGACTCGTTCCTAAATCTGCGGAGGAACTCCTCATTCTCGGCGTACTCCTTCTTCAGGATCTTGATAGCGATGGTCTTGTTGTCTATGACATCAACGCCCTTATAGACCTCGGCCATGCCGCCGACTCCGATAAGCTCGGTGATCTCATATCTCCCGTCTAGCTTTTTGCCAATGTACTTATCCATTTCATTATCCTTCCTTCTGTTTTAATCAGAAATTACCGCAACAGTGACATTATCACGGCCGCCCTTGCTCAGGGCCAGGTTTATCAGTTCATCAGTGACGCTGTCGAAGGGAGCTTCGGCGATCACGTCATATATCTCATCGTCGCTGCAATATCCCGACAGGCCGTCGGAGCAAAGCAGCAAGCTGATCTTATCTTCGTAATCTAGAATGAAGGTGTCGGGCTGGACTGTTTTCTCCACGCCCACAGCTCTCACGAGCATATGTCTTTGTGGGTGGACCTCAGCCTCGGCCTCGGTGATCTTGCCCTGCTCAAGAAGGAGCGAGGGAACGTTATGATCGGTAGTTATTTGGTGCAGGCCGTTATCTGCTATGAGATAAGCTCTTGAGTCGCCCACATTTATGATAAAGGCTGTTTTTGCGGTAACGAAGGCCGCCACGCAGGTGGTGCCCATGCCGAAATTCTTGAAATCCAGCCTTCCTCTTGTATAGATCACAGTGTTTGCCGCAGAAACGGAGGTTATCAGCAGCTTGCGGATCTCCTCATCTGAGAGGCTCTCGCTGTATCCGGCCGAGAAGCGCTGGAAGAACTCTTCTGTAGCAAGAGCACTTGCCTCCTTGCCGGCTCTTTCGCCGCCCATTCCGTCGCAGACCACAGCCAGCACATTATGGCCGAAATATTCACATCTTACAGCGTCCTGATTTTCCTCACGCATGAGACCGATATCGGTCCCGGATCGAAATCTCACTGATCTGCGCCTCCTTTCAAATTACCGTCCTGCTGACCGGCGTCACGTCTGAGCTGACCGCAGGCGGCTTCTATATCGCTGCCGAGGGTACGCCGCACGGTAGCGTTTATACCACGCTGCTCCAGCATTTTCGCAAACCTGGCGACTCCGGAGCGGGCGGTGTGATAGTTTCTCTCCCTGACCTTGTTCACAGGGATAAGGTTCACATGGCAGTTCATCCCATGCAAAAGGCCTGACAGCTTATCGGCGTCGGCCTCAGAGGAATTGACTCCCTCGATAACGGCGTACTCAAAGGTGACACGCCGTCCTGTATGCTGGATATAATACCGGCAAGCCTCGATGAGCTCCCCTATATTATATGTTCGGTTGACAGGCATTATTTCTGACCTTCTTTTGTCGTCGGCGCTGTGCAGGGAAACTGACAATGTAAGACCCAGCCGCTTTTCGGCCAGCTCATAGATCCTAGGGACTATCCCGCAGGTGGAGAGCGAAACATGGCGCAGGCTAAGGTTATTGCCGTCCTTGTGGGAGACAAGCTCCAGAAAGCGCATGACGTTGTCGAAGTTATCCAGAGGCTCGCCGATCCCCATGAGCACTATCCCCGAGACCCTGATCCCGGCATCACGCTCAGTCTCATAGATCTGCATGAGGATCTCTGAGGGGGAAAGGCTGCGGACGTATCCGGCAATAGTTGAGGCGCAGAAATTGCACCCCATCTTACAGCCCACCTGAGTGGACACGCATATGCTCCGGCCGTAGTTATATTCCATAAGGACAGTCTCCACGAAATTGCCGTCAGAAAGCCTATAGAGATATTTTACCGTATTATCTATAGCAGATTCAAGTCTTTTCTGCACAAATAGTCCATTTACACAAAATTTTTCTTTCAGGCGCTGCCGCAATTGGACAGATATATCAGTCATTTTGTCGAAATCGAAGACTCTTTTTACATGGAGCCACTGAAAAATCTGCTTCGCCCTGAATTTTTTCTCTCCCATAAGGGCAAGCTGCTCTGCCAGCTCTTCGGGAGTTAGGCTGAGGATATCTGTCTTTTCCAATGACTTCACCTGACTTTTCTGAATTTTGCAATGAAAAAACCGTCCCCTGTGAGCTCTGAGGGGAAGAGTGTGGCTTTGCTGTCCCTTGGCAGGCCGGGCAGCTCGGGAAGGAGCATGGGCTCAAGGTCAGCGTTTTCCCGGAGGAGCCTTTCCACCACCTGATCGTTCTCGGCTTTTCGGAGGGTGCAGGTGGAGTATACCAGCTCTCCGCCGGGAGCAAGATAGTTCAAAGCGTTCCGAGCAATATTGTACTGGATCTCCGGCAGACGGCTGAATTCCGAAAGGCTCTTGTACCTGATCTCAGGCTTTCGCCCGATGACTCCAAATCCAGAACAGGGCACGTCGCAGAGGATCTTCGTGAATTTCGGCATATCCGGGTCAAACACTGTGGCATCGCCGGCTTTTGCCGATATATTGGTAAGTCTCAGTCTTTCCGCACCGCTGCGGATAAGACCGGCTCGCTTCTCGTGAAGGTCAAAGGCGAAAATCTTGCCTTTACCGTTCATCAGCTCCGCCATAGTGAAGGTCTTGCCTCCGGGAGCCGCACAGATGTCCAGCACCGTGTCCATCTCTGTGGGAGCAAGGGCTTCGCAGCAGAGCTGAGAGGACAGATCCTGAACGTGGAAAAAGCCCCTCTTGAAGGCCTCGGTTGCCGTAACATCGCCGTTTTCCACAGCATAGGAGAACTGCCTCAGCTGCCTTGCCGGAAGCTCCCCCAGCGCCTCTATCAGCTCCTCGTGGGAGCACCTGAGATGATTGCGGCGAAGGTATGTGACAGGCGCCTCCAGCGCAAACCGGAGAAAGCTCTCGGTGTGCTGGCTGCCATAGTCGGCAGTCAGACTGCTGACCAGCTCCTCAGGAGCGGATAGCTCCACCGACATAGCAGAAAGGCTGTTTTTCGGCAGATCAAGGGCCTTTCCTCCCCTGATGAAATTCCGCAGGATAGCATTGACCATACCGGAAGCGCTGGCCTTGCGGAACTTCTTGGCAAGGCCGACGCTCTCATTTACTGCGGCGTTGTCCGGGACGCTGTCCATATACAGGATCTGGTAGATCCCGCACCGCAATATATTTACAATTACGTCGTCCAGCTTGCCGATCGGACGAGCCGAGAGCCTGCTGATGATGTGGTCCAGAGTGATCCTCCGGCCAATGACTCCGTAGTAAATTGCGGAACAGAGCCTTCGGCCACGCTGGTCAAGGTCTGATGAATCAAGACCGCTGCTGAGCCGGATGTTGGAGTAGCTCCCTCCTGAAAAGGTCTGGCACAGCAGCTTTACGGCTAAATATCGGGGATCCGTCATCTTCTGTTGAAGGAGCTGAGAAGTCTCAGGAGCTGGATCAGAGATGTTACCAGAGCGGTGACGTAGGTCATTGCGGCTGCGGTCAGCACCTTTCTTGCCTGAGGCACCTCGGACTGCTCAAGGATCATGTCATTTTCCAGAGTTTTCAGGGCTCTGCCGCTGGCATTGAGCTCAGTGGGGAGAGTTACCAGCTGGAAGAGAACGACTGCACCGAACATTGCGATGCCGATGTAGACCAGCGCCGGGAAGATCTGGAAGACTACTGCGCCGATGAGCACAACGAAGTACCAAAGGCGTGAGCAGATATTCGTCACAGGCACCAGCTTGCTGCGAACTACGATAGGAGCGTAGTTTTCGGCGTGCTGGCAGGCGTGTCCGCACTCATGAGCTGCAACTCCGATGGCTGCCACTGAGGTCTGGCCAAAGGTGGAGTCAGACAGGCGGACAACGTTTGCTGTGGGGTCGTAGTGGTCGGTGAGCTTGCCGGAAATGTGCTCGATCCCCACGTTGTACAGGCCGTTGCTGTCAAGGATCTGCCTTGCCACCTGGTCGGCGGTAAGTCCCCTGGCGTTGCGAACCTTGGCGTATTTATTAAAGGTAGAGCTAACATGGATCTGCGCTAAGATCGGCAGAATGATGATCAGTGCTAACGAAAGATAGTAAGGCATATTTCCTCCTTATCCGAGCTTTTCGCCCTTTGTGAGCTTTCTTCCTCTGAGGAAGTCGGCGGTGTTCATTCGTTTGCTGCCCTCCAGCTGGATCTCACGGAAAACAACAGCTCTGCCGTCTCCGCAGGCCACAGCGAAGGACTCAGTATCGACAATGGTCCCGGGCTCTGTTCCCGGAGCAATATCGTCCGAGATCTCCGAGCGGAAGACCTTCAGACGCTTGCCGTTCATTGTGGTGAAGCCGGTCACTCCACGGATAGTGTTGTGGATCTTTTCGGCGGTTTCAGAGAAGTCCAGGGCACTCATCTCCTTCCGGATCATGGGTGAGTAACAGCTCTGGGCGTCGTCCTGAGGGACGGGGTCAAGTCTGCCTGCCTCAAGAGCCTCAATGGTCTCCATAAGGACCTTTCCGCCCAACTGTGACAGTCGGCTGTAAAGCTCCTGATAGGTCTCATTTTCGCCAATTTCCACGGCTCTTGCGATCAGCATATCGCCGGTGTCCAGACCCTCGCTCATCTGCATGGAGGTGACACCGGTCTCCTTCTCGCCGTTGAGCAGCACCCAGTTGATGGGAGCAGCTCCCCTGTACCTGGGAAGGAGGGAAGCGTGGATGTTTATGCAGCCGTACCTTGGCAGCTCCAGAACAGCCTTGGGAAGGATCTGTCCATAGGCAGTTACCACGATAAGGTCGGGAGCAATATCGTTCAAGATCTGTATCGACTTCTCAGCGTCCTCCCCCTTTCTCAGAGAAAGGGGCTGGCAGACCTTCAGTCCGTACTCCTCTGCGGCAGCCTTCACCGGGGTGGGGATCATCTTGTATCCCCTGCCCTTGGGCTTGTCAGGCTGAGTGAAGACAGCGGCCACCTCATGGCTGCTTTCCGCCAGCACTCGCAGGCAAGGCACTGCAAAATCCGGAGTTCCCATGAAAACTATGCGCATGGTCAGTCCTCCTCAGGAACGAAAAATTCCTCAACGATCTCGGTGAAAACGTGGCCGTCCAGGTGGTCGTTCTCGTGGCAGACGCACTGAGCTCCCAGCTCGGTGAAGTCACGCTCGAACCAGTTTCCGTGCCTGTCCTGAGCCTTCAGGTGAACGCTCATGGGACGGGTCACATATCCCCATAAATTCGGGCAGGAAAGGCAGCCCTCCTGCACTCTCTGCTTACCCTGACGGTTTGTGACCTCGGGGTTGATCACCTCCACAGGACCGTCCTCAAGGTGCATGATAAAGATCCTGCGGCAGATCCCGATCTGAGGAGCCGCCAAGCCAAGACCCATCGCCTTGTCCAGAGTTTCGTGCATATCGTCCAGCAGGATCCCCAGCTTTTCGTCGAATTTTTCAACGGGCTTGCAGACCTTGTGGAGCATTTCGTCTTTATCAGTTAAAATTTTTCTCAGTGCCATTGCTATCCTTTCCTTTTCATTAGATCAAACACCTGCATCGCCGTTCATATCGGCAGTTATCAGGACTCTCCTCATCTCCTTCAGCTTGCCGCTTTCGGTGAGGACTTCCCGGATAAAGCCCCGGATCTCCGCAGTATTTTTGCATTTCATTAGAATTCGCCAGCGGTACCGGCCTCCGATCCTGCCATAGGCTGCACGGACGGGTCCCAGCACACGGACTGGAGTTTTCGGGGAGAGCTCCCTCAGCTTTCGGCTCATCAGCTCCGCCACAGCCATTGCTCCGGCGTGGACTGCCCACTCCTCCACTGAGGACAGGCTAAACACACAGAGGTCGCATATTGGCGGAAAGATCAGCGTTCTGCGGATCGCGATCTCCTCCTTGTAGAAGGCCTCGTAGTCCTGCTGAGAGGCCAGTGCCATGACGTAGTGCTCCGGAATGAAGGTCTGGAGCACCGCTTTTCCCTGGGCCTCGCTGCGTCCGCTTCGTCCAACGACCTGAGTGATCAGGGAGAAGGTACGCTCGTAGCTGCGGAAGTCTCCGGCATAGAGCGCTTTGTCCACGGAAAGCACGCCAACTAGCGTAACTCCGGGGAAATCCAGCCCCTTGCCGATCATTTGAGTTCCCACCATGATGTCGTACTCACGGTCACGGAAGGCCGTGAAGTTCTTCTCATAGGAGTACCGGGAAAATGTGGTATCGGCGTCCATTCGCAGGATCCTCGCCTCCGGGAAAAGGCCGCTGAGCTCCTCTTCGAGCCGCTGAGTGCCAGATCCCATGCTTTTCAGTCTTGATGAGCCGCAGCTTGGGCAGGTCTCCGGCGGATCTCCGGCATAGCCGCAGTAGTGGCACATCATTTTGTTGTTGCGCTTATGGAATGTCAGGGGGACCGAGCAATTTGGGCAGTACAGCGGCTGTGCGCAGTCGCAGCAGCTTATGATCGTGTGGTAGCCCCTGCGGTTGAGCAGAAGTATGGCCTGCTCGCCCCGGCTGAGAGCTCCCTTGACCTCGCTGACCAGCTTTCGGCTGAATTCCGAGGCATTGCCCTCCTCACGCTCGATGTTCATATCCACGATGTCCACCTCAGGCAGAGGGCCGCTGCGGTACCTGTTCTTCATTGTGAGGAGCCGGTATACGCCTCGCTCCGCCAGATAATAGCTCTCGATAGAGGGCGTTGCGGAGGCCAGCAGCAGACAGGCAGAGTGCGCCTTACAGCGCTGCTTCGCCACATCGTGGGTGCTGTAACGGGGAGCACTGTCCGATTTGTAGGAGCGCTCGCCCTCCTCATCGATAACGATGAGTCCTATATCAGTAAGGGGAGCGAAAACTGCGCTTCTCGTGCCGATGACGATGTCCGCATCTCCCCGTTTTATCCTCTTGTATTCGTCCAGGCGCTGTCCCAGAGAGAGGCCGCTGTGGATAACTGCGACTCTGCTTCCAAAAAGCGTCCTAAACCGCCCCAATACCTGGGGTGTAAGGCCAATTTCTGGGATGAGCAGCATTGCCTGCCTTCCCATTTTCACTGTGTCGTTGATGAGCCTTTCGTAGACTGAGGTCTTTCCGCTTCCGGTGACGCCGTGCAGGAGGAAAACTCCCGGCTGGCGCAGCTGGAGCTGAGAAAGCACCTGATCATGGACGGTCTGCTGCTCACCGGAAAGGATCACATCTTCCGGGTCAAGCCGCTCCACCGAGCTGTCTTCCACAGGCCGGTAGACCTCCATATCGTACTCCACCGCAGCACCGGCGGCGCAAAGCCGCTTGATAACAGCCGTAGTGAAGCCGCACATATATGCAGCCTCCTTCACAGCCGCCGCACCGTATTCCTCAAGGAATTCGGCAGCCTTTTTCTGCTTGGGAGTAAGGTCGAATTTCTCCGGAGAGGCCAAATACTCATCGGAAAGCCGCACCATTCGCAGGGAAGCGTCGCCAACATTCTGCCGGAAAGCGCTGCTTGACTCCAGAGCACCCGCATCGCAGAGCTCGTCCGGGAGCCTTCGTCCGTGCCCCTCCATGTAGGCGGTGATCACCTCTGTCAGCTCCTTGCCCGAAAGCTCGCAGACTGAGCGTAAAAGCTCAGCAGCCTCGGGACTAAGAGACTCCACATCGGTAAAGGCCTCATTGAGAGAGAAACTCTCCTTGGCCTTGACGCCCATTCCGGGAGGGAGCATGATCTTCACAGCCTCAAAATAGGTGCAAAAGGTCTGCTCACGGAGGTATATCGCCAGCTCTAGCAGCTCCTCCGAAACGATCGGGTCGGTGTCCACCATTGCAGCAAGAGGCTTCAGCCGGGAGGTGTCGCCCTGGGAAAGCCCCATGACAACGCCGATCCGACGCTTGTTTCCTCTTCCGAAGGGCACCAAAACTCGGCAGCCCGCCCGCAGAGTCCCGGACATATCCTCCGGCACTGCGTAGCTGAACAGCATATCGAAGGTGGCGGAGGTACCGCTGACGGCGGTTTCCGCAATAAGTGGCATATTACTCCTCTTCGTCAGTGTTTACGATCTTGCACTTGCCGCTTGCAAGCTCCTCAACGGCAGTCTTAACGGGCTTCTCCTCAAGGGTCTGCTCGTTGGCGATGAGTTCGTCAGCGATCTCTCTAGCTCGCTTTGCAACTGCGATAACGAGAGAATAGCAGCTCTCGTTCTTGGATATGATCTGGTTTACTGCTGGTCTAAGCATTTTTTATCACCTCATCTATAAATTCACGTCTTGACTCAGTCTTAAGCTGCTCCGCACGGATAACGGCGAAGAAGTCGCTTACGGCGTCCTCAAGAGCGTCGTTGACGATAACGTAGTCGTAATTCGGCGCCTTGGAGATCTCTCCGGCGGCCTCTGAGACTCTCTTCTCGATAACATCAGCCTGCTCAGTGCCACGCTTGTTCAGGCGTCTGCGGAGCTCGGCTATCGAGGGGGGAACTATGAAAATGAACAGCGCATCGGGACGGATCTCCTTGACCTTCATAGCGCCCTGCACCTCGATCTCAAGGATAACGTTTATGCCTTTTTCAAGGTAGGGGTCCACCTCAGAAAGAAGTGTGCCGTAGCAATTCCCAACGTACTCGGCGTGCTCTAAGAACTCGCCTTTTTCCACTCTCGCAAGGAAATCCTCCTTTTGGAGAAAGTGGTAATTCACGCCGTCGACCTCACCTACACGGGGAGCCCGTGTTGTTGCAGAGATCGAGCAGCGAAAGGCCGGATCCTTCAGGATCTCAGCCAGCATTGTGCCCTTTCCGCAGCCTGAGGGAGCGGAAAACACGATGAGTCTGCCCTTATTCATTTTCTGGACCTCCAGTCTCATTTATGCGTGAAGCAAGAGTTTCGGTGATCAGGGACGAGAGGATGATGTGTCCGCTGTCCATAACGATGACCGCTCTTGTTTTTCTGCCATAAGTAGCGTCGATCGCCCGTCCGTCGTCCTTCGCCTCTTGGATAAGGCGCTTTATGGGGGCGGAATCCGGGCTGACGATAGTAATTATCCTAGCTGCGGAAATCATATTTCCGTAGCCGATGTTTATCAGCTTCATCATTCGATATTCTGGATCTGCTCACGGATCTTCTCAATCTCGCCCTTCATATCCACCACGATCTTGGTGATATTCAGGTCCTGAGCCTTGGAGCCGATGGTGTTGACCTCACGATTCATCTCCTGAACGATGAAGTCCAGCTTTCTGCCGATAGACTCCTCTGAGCAGAGCATATCCTTCAGTTGAGCGATATGGCTGCGCAGGCGGACGGTCTCCTCGTCAACAGCGATCTTTTCTGAGAAGATAGCAGCTTCGGTGAGGATACGCTGCTGGTCGATGTCCTTGCCCTCAAGCACCTCGGTGAGCTTCTGGTAGAGGCGGTTACGGTAGTTTTCCACAGTAACGGGAGAGAGCTCCTCCACCTTTGCCACCATTTCAAGGATGCCATCAGCCTTTTCAGATACGTCGGCCTTCAGCTTTTCGCCCTCAGTCCGGCGCATTGTGACGAAGCGCTCCAGAGCCTCCTCAGCAACGGTGCGCACGTCATTCCAGACCTCTTCCTCGTTATCAGGAGTTTTCTGGATATTGAAAACGTCTGGCAGCTTTATGAGCTTTGAGAGCTTGAGGTCGTCCTCCAGCCATGGGCTGCCATCAGTGCCCATTTCCTGGTTGAGCTTGCGAAGGGCATTGACATAGCCCTCAGCAACTCCCCTATTTACAGCGATCTCGGTATCTCTGCCCTCGATGTTGCTGATATTGACCGAGACCTCCACCTTTCCACGGGAGATGCCGGTCTTCAGCAGAGCCTTCAGCTTTTCGTCGATATAGCCGTAAGCTCTGGGGATCCGTGAGGAATACTCGTAATATCTATGGTTAACGGAGCGGATCTCCACAAGGATATCACGTCCGCTGAGGATCTTCTGTGCTCGTCCGTAGCCTGTCATACTTTTCAGCACTTTATCGCCTGCTTTCCTGAAATATTTTCGTTATTGCACAACTATGCTATTATATTATTATACCACAACAGAACGAAGATTGCAAGGGAAACAGGAAAAAAATAAAGGAACGCCGAAGCGTTCCTTTATAATGTGTTTGGTTAAATTACTTGAGCTTAGCGTCCTGAGCAGCCTTTGTGATAGGCCATTCATCCTGCTTGATGAGCTTAGCATCATACATCTGGATAGACAGAGCGTCGATACCGTTAACACCGGAAGTACCGTTGTCAACAACGTCAGCGTTCAGCATACCCTGATCAGTCAGCGGGTACTTTGTGGGAAGTGCAGAGTACTGGAGGATAGCAACAGCATCCTGGAGGTCTACCTTACCATCAACGTTAGCATCGCCCCAATCAGCAGTCGGAGGATCTGTTTCAGGTGTAGTGCCGCCATCGGGCTCAACCTCGGGATACAGGAGAGCCATCATACCAGTTGTCATGAGGGCATCACCCATATGCCAGAATCTGTGAACTGTGAACTTGTAGTCCTCAGTTTCCTTTGTCTGGTCGTAAACAGCCTTACAAGCCTGGTACATCTCATCTTGAGCATACTTCTCACGGATAGAGGAGAATGTTGAATTGCCAGCCTCGAGCTTAGAGCCATCAGGCATTGTGCCGTTGAATCCATCAGGAATGAATACTTCCTGCTCGAAGATACGCTTGTAGCTTCCGTTAGAGCCCTCGTAAGCGATACCGATATCATCACGACCCAGATTCCACTGAGCTGTCATGAGCTTGTTAGCTGTACGCAGGCACTTCTCTCCACGAGTTGTTCCGTTGTCGTCCTGAGCAGCAGCAGCAGGAGTCTCGTTAGCAGCAGCGTAGAGGATAAGAGTATTACACAGTGAAGATACGCATCCGATATCTCCCTGGCCGTAGTCACGAACCTTGCAGGTGAGGTTAGCATTTGTGCTCTGATCGAATGTAGAGTTCTCATCCCAGTTTGTACCGGGCTGACCGGTCCAATCCAGGTTAGCAGGGATAGCATACTCCATAACGTTGCCGTCCTTGTCAGTAACATTCCACTTTACCTCATCGAGGAACCAATCGATCCACTTGCTGAGGATCATCTCGAGAGCTTCCTCGAGGTCCTTGCCGCCGTATAACTGCTCGCCCTTGGACTTATCGCCCTTGAGACCAGTTACATCGCTGTTATTAGTCTTGATGTAGTAGTACAGCTCAGCAAGACGCTGAGTAGACCATACCTGGTTACCGATCCAGTGGTTAGAACCAGGATCTGCGTATACAGGATGGGGAACGTAAACCATATCGTAGAATGTAGCCTCAGAAGAATCGTACTTCTCGTACTTACCGTTCTTAGAGTTTGTGCATCCGCCGGCGAAGGGGCCGTTAGCAGACTGCAGCCACATATACATCTCGATCTGTCTCTTGAGAGACTCCTTGTAGTCCTTGATAGCCTGCTCACGGTTTGCAGAGCTCTTACCGCCCATGCCAGCGCTGATGTTAGGATCATAAGCCAGAGCGTAAGCAGCCAGAGGATTCTGGTAGAACTGGTGAGAGTGTGAGCAGCCGATCTGGTAAGCCCAGTCGTAGCCCTCAGTGCTGTACCAAGGCAGAGTTGATCCGCCCCAAGCTGTGTACCAAGCCATGAGGAAGTGCTGTGAATCAAAGCCAGCAGAGGTAGAACCGATGTCCTGGCAGCCGATAGCCTTGTAGTACTTATCGAACATATCGTTACGGCACTGGTCACCCATCTTACCAGCCTCGTCAGACAGATCCTTGCCGCCTGCAAGACCGAACTGGTTAGCGAAGAAGATAGCCTGGATAGCACGATCCTCAGCGTCAGGAGCATTTGTGAAGCCGTACTGAGGTGAGATATCGCCCTGGTTCTGCCAGCCGTTGAATACAGCCTTGATACCAGTCTTTTTGTAATTGCCCTGTGAGCTGGGATCTACATAATCCATACCGTACTTGAGCTCTTCGATACAGCCGTGAGGAACTGTCTCGAAGCAGGACTCCTGCTCACCACGCTGGAATGTATTGATGAATGTGAACTTGCCGTTGCCGCCGCCGAAGCCATACCAGTCTTCAACGTCAGCCAGCCAGTGCATCATGTAGTAACCCTTATCGCCAGTGTAGCTCTCCTGCATCTGCTTGTACAGGGGGTTGAGACCGTCCACGCCGTTCTTCTTAGCAGGATACTTGGAAGGATCGTTCTCCTCAGTTGTTGTATCAGCCTTAAGTTTCTCCTGTGTGAAGATAGTCTCATACTTTGTGGATGAGCCATAAGCGTTCTTAGACCAGCCAGGGATCATAGCCTCAAGTGTCTTCCAGCCCCTCTGGAGGTCGCCGGTAGAACCGTTGATGCGACCCTTGTCAGCCAGTACATCGTGCATAGCTGTGATCCAAGCGATGTAGGACATAGCCTCAGATGTAGTCTCATGACCGTAGTCAGGAGCCTCGATAACGAGAGTCTCAACAGAGTGGTAAGGAATACCGAAGGAATCTCCGCCGTTTGTGTTCTTGCTCAGGTAGCCGTTATCCTGGCCGTTTGTGATAACATCGTCATACAGAGACTCGAACATCTTAGCGTATGATGTGTTAGCATCGTTCTCCTTAGCATATGTGTTCGGCTCGGGAGCTGCGGACGCAAATGCAGGAACAACTGCTGTGGCAGACATAGCAGCTGTAAGAATGCCGGCTACGAGTGCCTTGTTCTTTTTGCTAATCATTTGTTTTTTAACCCCTCTCATAATAATATGGTATTAAAAATGGATAAAAAAGTGACCTTTTCTGCTCCTCGCAGAAAAATGTATACGAAAATACTTCGTACACTGTGTGCCCTTTATGGCAAAAGGGTACACAAAGCCCAAACTATTTTCAAACTAATTATATTCTACATTTTCGGTTATGTCAACAGTTTGCAAGGTTTTCACATTTTGTACTCTCAATTTTTGGTGCAATGCACACATACCCATCACAATTTTTGTACATTTTGCTCACCTGGCTTCTGAGCCTATTTTTGAGTTTGTGAACGCAATGTTAACGGCTTTTCTGATCTAATCAGCCCTCCCATTATTCACCGGTACAACAGTAATTCTTCACGCTGTTTTCACATTTTCGGTATATGATTTACTCCGGTCAAAGCCGCCGGAAAGGTGCTCCCGTGGCTCGTTAATTAACATTTCGTTCATTTTGTGTTAACATTGCTGTAACATTATTCTGCGATAATAAAACAGTATAATGTATAACTATGCGCATTTTGCCCAATGGCTCTATTATACCTTATTATATTACATTCAGAAAGGAGAAGCTCATGATCACTATTGATAAACTTACTAAGTTTTACGGCAATAATCTGGCTGTGAACAATATCAGCTTTACCATAAACGATAATGAGATCCTGGGTTTTCTCGGACCAAACGGCGCCGGAAAATCCACCACTATGAACATGATCTCCGGCTTCCTGCCCATGTCAGGCGGATCCGTAGAGATCTGCGGAGTCGATGTTTCCAAGGACCCCGTTAAGGCCAAGTCCAACATCGGCTATCTGCCTGAGATCCCGCCTGTTTACCCCGATATGAGGGTGAGGGAATACCTCTCGTTCTGCGCCGGGCTCAAGCGCATCCCCCACGGAAAGCGCTCCGACGAGATCGAAAGAGTCATGAAGCTGCTGAACATCACCGACGTTCAGAAAAAGCTCATCAAAAACCTGTCAAAGGGCTATAAACAGCGTGTCGGCTTTGCTCAGGCTCTGCTGGGCGACCCGAAATTCCTGATCCTGGACGAGCCTACCGTTGGCCTTGACCCAAATCAGGTGATGGAGGTCAGAAACATCATCAAAAGCCTCAAAAAAGACCACTCAGTCATCTTCAGCTCACATATCCTCAGCGAGGTCAGCGAGGTCTGCGACAGAGTAGTCATCATCAACAAGGGCGTTATCAAGGCCATCGACACTATCGAGAACCTTGAGGCCTCAGTGGGCGGGAGCACTATCCTCCACATTAAGATCAAGGGCGACCGGAGCCGTGCTGCTGCGGTCATCGAGAATACTCAGGGCGTGGCCGAGATCACTGCTATCGACGCCGAGGGCAACGACTTCTTCGCATTCACTGTCTCCACAAAGGACGACGCCGATACGGTCCGCAGCGCTATCATGAGCGAGCTGCTGGCCCGCAAGATCCAGATCACCGAGATCTTCACCGAGAAGCCCAATCTGGAAAGCGTTTTCACAAGGCTCATCAATTCTGAGAGCGAGAAAAAGGGCATCGACGCTCTCTGGGACGAGGTGGGCGGTCAGCCCAGCCCCCTTGAGCTCAACAAAGATGACTTCGACGGAAAGGAGGGTGAGGAATAATGCTTTCTATCTATAAAAAGGAGCTGCAATCCTTCTTCTACACCCCCTTCGCCTACATACTGGCGGCCCTGTTCATGTTCCTGTTCACCTATATGTTCAACACAGGCATCGGCGACATGGAATCAAACGTGTATGAGTTCTCCTTTGCAGGGATCTTCTACAACGTCATTTTCTACTTCATCTTCCTGGTACCTATCATCACCATGCGTACCTTCGCTGATGAACGTAAATTCGGCACCGAGGTGCTGCTGATGACCTCGCCGGTGAACGTGGCACAGATCGTTTTGGGCAAGTTCCTGGCAAACATCACAGTGTTCCTCTTCATGATCCTGGGCTCCACCCTCTTCCCTATCGTTACTGCGATCAAGGGCGAGGTGGTAGTGAGCCAGCTGGTCTGCGCTTACATCGGATTTTTCTGCTGGGGAGCTATGTACATCGCTATCGGTATGCTGATCTCTTCATTCACTGAGAACTCCATCATCGCCGCTATCGTTGGCGAGATCGTGATGTTCGCCTTCCTCTTTGTGGACGACTTCGCTCAGACAGGCTTCATCGCTCAGTATCCGAAGCTCCACTCTGCGCTGTACGCCTTCGCAGCTCAGCCCAGATTTGAGTATTTCTCTCAGGGCTTCATCAGACTTTCAGACATCGTTTTCTTCGCATCTGCTATTATCGTCGCTCTCGTGTGGAACTACATCTCACTTGAGAAAAGACGCTGGAACAAGGGGTGATATATCATGCAGAAAAAGAAATTCAATCTCTCCGGCCCTGTGGCCATCGCTATCGCTGTACTTGTACTGCTGGTGTTCATCCCGATCAATATCATCACAAGCTACTACGACAAGGTGTATGATATGACTCCCTCGGGAAAATACACACTCTCTCCTATCATGGAGCAGGTACTTGACGAAACAAAGGACAAGCAGATCGACATCTACTTCCTTTCTCCTATGGAAGACCTGAAGGAGATCGGATCCGGTCTTCCTCTGTACCACACTCTCACTCAGCTTGAGGAGCGTGACAACATCACTCTCACCGCCTTCGACCCCGACAAGGAGAAGGACCTTGCTAAGTCCCTTGACCCTAACGAGATCTTCGGCACAAGCGTGGGTGATGTGTTCATCAAGTGCGGAGACCTTACCAGAAAGATCTCTCTGGAGAAGATCTTCCAGAAGGATCAGAACGGCGAATTCGCTTACGGCGGCGAGGAATACATCGCCGGCGCTATCCAGAGCATCGCTGGCGGCTCTCTCCCCGTGGTATACTTCATCGAGGGCTACAGCGACAAGACCTTAGAGGCTAACTACTACGCCTACGGCGACGAGATCAAGGCCGATAACTACGAAGTGCGCTCTCTTGACCTGAGCGAGGCCGGCGAGATCCCTGATGACGCAGCTATAGTTTACCTTGCAGGCATCGACCGTGACCTCTCCGACGCTGACCGTGACAAGCTCACCCGCTATATCGACAACGGCGGCGCTCTGTCAGTCCTCATCGGACCCAGCGACACCGAGGGCAGATTTACCAACCTTGAGTACATCCTGGCTAAGTTCGAGCTCGGCATAAACTACGACATCATCACTGAGAGCAACCCCTCGATCACTATCCCCAACAGAGAGGGCGTACAGGATCCGGCTTGGTTCCAGGTATCCTTCCCTGACCCCTCTGACGAGTACACAGTTGACCTTACTTCTGAGATCAACAACGCTATCAGGGACGGCAAGTATCCCCTTTCCTACATCTCAAACACAAGAAGCCTCAAGACCACCGGCTCTGACAGTGCTTTCATCGAGAAGGCCTCTATCATCGAGAACCTTCCCAGCTCCTCCGACAGCTACGCTTACACCGTTGTCAGCACCCCCAAGGGCGGCGACGCTGAGACAGCTAAGGACTGCGAAGAGCTGACAGGCGCTCCCATTGTGATGGGCTATTACTCCACCAACAAGCAGACCGGCGCAAGACTGATCCTTATCGGTACCGACGACTTTATCGACGTTAACGGCTATGATTTCACTCTTTATGACAGCCGCAGACTGACCCTCTTCTCCAATACCTGGCTCCACAACAGCGATGTTGACATGGGTATCGGCATCAAGACCAACTCCTACGACAAAATGACATTCTCCAGCGGTGAGGAGGCTACCGGCGTTATCAACATCTTCACAGCGATCCCGATCGTCCTTGTTATCGCCGGCGTAGCAGTTTGGCTGAAAAGGAGATATGCTTAATGAAAAAACCACTTATCGCAGCTGCTGCCCTCATCGTAGCGGCAGGCTGCTCCTTCGGCGCTCTCTATGCTGTCAACAAGCATAAGGACAAGGAGGCCGAAAAACAGGCTCAGGAGGCCGACGACCTAATTCTTACCAACTTCGACTCAGCTCAGGTCACTAACGTTAAGTTTGAATTCAAGGACGGCACTGTCTGCACCGCTGACATTGATGATGAGGGCTTTTGGAGCGCCTCCTTCGACAACGGCAGCACCTTCTCCGCCAACTCCTCCTCCATCGACGGCATCTGCCTGTCAGCATCTTCGCTGGAGGCTCACGGAAACTACGGCGAGGCCACCGACGACAAGATAAAGGAGTACGGCCTTGACGACCCATACAAGCTGACCCTGACTCTTCCCGACGGACAGCATACTATCATGCTGGGCGACAATACCGCCACAGATACATACACCTACATAATGGTCGATGACCGCAACAAGATCTACACCATAGAGGCCCCTGTTGCAAGCGGCATCGTGATTGACCGTTTGGACCTGAAAGCCAGTGATTTCATGCCCTTTGACGCGATCGACACCATGGAGATCTCCGCTTACAAGGACGGAAAACAGGTCTACAAGCTCACCAGAAGCGCTGCTGACCAGCCCTGGAGCATGGACGGAAAGTATTCCTCCCTTGCACTGGATCAGTCTGAGATCTCAGCACGACTTACCACCATGGAGCGTGTTTGCGCTGACCAGGTGCTGTCAGACGACCCCAGCCAGCTGGCAAAATTCGGCCTTGACCACCCCTTCGCCGAGTTTGAGATCAAGAGCTTTGACGGCGTTACAAGGCATATGCTCGTTGCTCCCTGCAACGCTGACACGAATTATTACTACATCTATATGGAGGACCTCCAGATCGTTGGACTATACCTCCGGGGAGACCTGAGACCTATCAACTACACTCCCTATGATTATGTCAACCAGCAAATGACCAATATCGCCCAGACTATGGTATCTGAGTTCAGCTTCTCCTGCGAGAATGGTGAGGACTCATTCACCAAGGACGAGAACGGCAATTTCCTTTGCAGAGGCAGCACGATCGACATCTCCAATGCTGAGATCGAGGGCTACTTCACCTCCTTCTACAACTCGATCTGCTACTTCGGAGCGACAGGTATTGACGTGGATAACTCCCCTGAGCTGAAGGATCCGGTGTTCTCCTCAATATTCACCTCCTCTGAGGGAGCCTCTACACAGTTCGACATCGTGAAAAAAGGCGACACCTACTACGCCTTCGTTGACGGCAAGTACAACGGGCTCACCCTTGACGGACAGGAGGTCCTGGATAAGGTGGTATCCTCTTATAAGGATATGTGCCTCCATGCCGGCCTTGACTCAGCTCTGAGCTGACGGCAAAACATGTTCAAAAGCCACGGTTTTTCCGGAAGTTTCGCCGGATAAGCCGTGGCTTTTTTGTTGACAGGAACAAGGGATCGTAGTATAATTTTATTGACGTATATTATCAAGACCAACACAAAGGAGGCAGTTATGATCTATCTTCTTGAAGACGACAGCGGGATCCGCAGCTTCGTCACCTATGCCCTCAACAGCTCCGGCTTCGAGGCAGCAGGCTTTGAAGCGCCCTCCGCATTCTATGAGGCCATGAGCAGCGCTCTCCCCGATCTTCTTCTGCTGGATATAATGCTCCCGGAGGAGGACGGGCTATCCGTGCTCAGAAAGCTCCGGGCTGACCCGGCAACTGCACAGCTCCCGGTCATCATGCTCACCGCAAAAAGCTCGGAATTCGACAAAGTCACCGGACTTGACAGCGGCGCCGACGACTACATCGCCAAGCCCTTCGGCACAATGGAGCTCATCTCACGGGTAAGGGCTCTTTTGCGGCGAAGCTCCGGCAGCAGAGACTCCGCATCCATATCAGTGGGCGGACTGACGCTTTTCCCCGAAAAACACACTGTTTCCGCAGACGGGAGCCCAGTTGCCCTGACCTTGAAGGAATTCGAGCTGCTGCTGTTTTTAATGAGGAATGCAGGTACTGTTTTCTCTCGGGATGTACTGCTCCAGAAGATCTGGGGCTACGATTTTTCCGGAGAGAGCCGAACGGTGGACGTCCATATCAGGACTCTCCGCTCAAAGCTTGGAAGCTGCGGCGAGCTGATCCGCACTGTCAGAGGTGTCGGCTACAAGATCGGAGAGACTGCCGATGACTAGAAAGATCTTTCTTAGCATAACACTGATCTCAGTGGCGGCAGTTGCGATGACTATCGCCCTGATCACCGGACTTCTCAGCCGAAGCTACCGTACTCATGCCAAGGGACAGCTCAGGGACGAAGGCATCATCATCGCCTCAGGTGTTGAGATGAACGGCGGAAAATTTCTGGACAGCACCGACTTCGGCGACCTTCGTGTGACCTGGATAAGCTCCGGCGGCCGAGTGATCTTCGACACCGACAAGGATCCTACCGCCATGGACAGCCATTCTCAGCGTGAGGAGGTCAAAGAGGCCTTTTCCTCCGGCGAGGGAAGCGCTGTCCGTTATTCCGACACGATACGCACCACCTCTCTCAACTACGCAAAAAAACTGTCGGACGGATCGGTCATCAGAGTTTCCACTGACCACTTCTCCTTCATCAACGGCCTGGCGTCTGTTTTGCAGCCCCTGATGATGATCCTGGCAGCAGCGGCTCTGCTGGGACTGCTGGCTGCTATCACGGTTTCAAAGCGCATCGTCAAGCCCATAAACAGCATCGACCTTGACCGCCCCGACATCAGCGGAAGCTACAGAGAGCTCTCACCTCTTCTGACCAAGCTCAGCGCTCAAAACAAGCGTGCCGGACGTCAGGTGGAGGAGCTCCGACGCAGCCGTGAGCAGTTCAGCCTTATAACCGAGAGCATGAGCGAGGGCCTCATAATTGCCGGGTCTAAGGGAAATATCCTGGCCTGCAACTCCGGTGCCAGCCGCCTTCTGGGAGCCGAGCCCCCTGCTGACGGCGCAAGCATATTCACCCTGAACAGCTCAGAGCCCTTCCGCCGCTGTATCCAGGACGCCATGGGCGGAAAGCGCAGCGAGCTGATCCTCAGCACAGAGGGCTGCGACAGGCAGATCATCGCCAGCCCATCCAGCGGAGTGACAGGCGTTACAGGTATCGTGGTCTTCATCATCGACGTCACTGAGCGCCAGCAGCTGGAAACTCTCCGGCGGGAATTCACCTCAAACGTTTCCCACGAGCTGAAAACTCCCCTGACCACGATCTACGGGATCTCAGATATGCTGGCCAACGGCATCGTTCGGCAGGAGGACATCGAGCGCTTCGGCGGCGAGATCCGCAGTGAGGCTCAGCGGATGATCTCGCTGATAAACGACATAGTTTCCCTGTCAAAGCTGGACGAGGACAGTGTTCCCCGACAGGACGAGGAGGTGGATCTGTACGACCTTGCTCAGCAGGTGCTCTCTCGGCTGAGATCCAACGCTGACGGCAAGCAGCTCACCCTTTCCCTCACCGGCGAGCACGTTAAGTTTTTCGGAAATAAGACCGTTCTGGACGAGATCATCATGAATCTCTGCGACAATGCCGTGAAATACAACGTAAGCGGCGGAGCAGTGGAGGTGAAGATCTCTCACATACCAACTAAGGCAAGGATCACCGTCAGTGACACCGGCACAGGTATCCCTCCCGGAGATCTGGACCGGATCTTTGAGCGGTTTTACCGAGTGGACAAGAGCCGTTCACGAAAGATCGGCGGCACAGGCCTGGGTCTGTCGATCGTAAAGCACGGCGTCAGCTACCTTGGGGGAGCCGTCCGTGCGGAAAGCGTCCCCGGAAAGGGCAGCGTTTTCACTGTTGAGCTGCCTACACTTCCCAGAAAGAAATAAAAAAAGCCGGTAAGGATCGACCTTACCGGCATTGTTTTTATTTAGGATTCCTTAACGCCCTTGAGCTCGAATGTGATCTCGATAGTTGTCCACTCGCCGTCAACAGGCTTTTCAAGGAGGTCAACGTCCTCGTCATCACCGTAGCCGCTGAGAACGATAGGAGCATCCAGGTAGAAGCCGTAATTCTCAACCTCAGGCTGACCTGTGAGCTTGATCTCCTGGCCGTCGATCTTAACAGACTTGATAGTCAGCTCAGCTTCCTCCACGTCATACTTGTCAGTATACATTGAAACTGAAAGAGTATCCAGACCCTTGGGGCTCTTGCCGTTGCTCTGTGCACGGTAGCCGTCTGTATCAGCAGTAACTGCTACAGTATACTCACCGTCGCCCTTGATGTCAGCAACTGTTGCCTTGTAAGCAAGTGAGCCGCTCCAGCCTGAATAGTAGCCGTTGAATTCGCTGTCGTAAACATAGACATAAGCCTGGTCGTCCTCTGCCTCAACGATGTCTGCCTCATACTCATCAGTAGGAGTTGTGAACTCGATGTCCTCATCGTCGTCCCAGTCGTCTTCGTCCCAATCATCGTCGTCCCAATCATCGTCATAGCTGCTTGAGCCGTATACGCTGCCGCTGTTATAAGCGCTTCTTACAGCCTCATCACCCAGTGCCTCTGCCAGTTCGTCTTCAAAGCCTACCTTCTTGGCAAGGTCTGTGATGAAGGTCTTGAACTCCTCCTCAGAAACGTACTCTGAGAAGTCAACGTCAGAGCTCTCAGGATCTAATACGAAAGCATCGTCCTTAGAAGGAACTTCAACATCAGCGTCCTTCTCAACAGAGAGCTTAGCTGTTACCTTGCCGTAGTCAGTACCGTCGACCTTGATATCAGCAGAGATCTCCTGGCTGTCTTCATCAGCAGCAAAATTGATCGAGAAAGGCTCAACATCAGGGATATTCACTGTTACGTCTGCATTGAAGAAGCCCTGCTCCTCGTTCACTATCTCGAAGCCTGTGAACTCGATAGAAGCTGTCTGCTCCTCGTCAACGTACTCCTCAGTCTCCCAATCGTAGTGGCCATTGTTGAATGTGATGTCGATAGATCCGTCGTAGGCCTTGCCGCTCTTCTCAGCAGTAAGGTCTGCCTGGAACTCTCTCTCTCCGTCAGTCTCGAAGTACATAGTTCCACGAACGTCATCGCCGTCCATACCGATAGCATATGTGTAATCCAGCTCATCGCCCATGGTGATGTTCATGCCTCTGATAACGCCCTTAGCGTCAACATAGGTCGTGAACTCAACTACATCGTCGCTGTACTCATAGTCAGCCTCGTGCTCAAAGGACTCAAGAGCCTCATCAAGAGTCTCGTCGTACTCGTCTTCATCGCAGATCTCCAGCTTGTCGATGATGATGCCTCTGATAACATCGTCATCTCTAGCCTCTTCGATGAATGCCTCTGCCAGCTCCTCAGCCTTCTCCTCGTCGATCTCAACGGTGATAGCTGTGTACTCAACAGTGATGTCGGAGATGTCAAGAGACTCCTTCTTCTCAAGGTCAACGTCATCGAAGCAGCTGTTCCAAACAGCGGTATAGCGCTCAACGATGTCCTGGAGCTCATCAGGGCTCAGGAAGGACTCAGGATCCTTAAGGATCTCCTTATATGTGCTCATGATGGATGAGCTTCCGTAAACTTCCTCTACAGCCTCGCCCAGTGAAACGCAGAGCCACTGGTCCTTCAGCTCGGGAACACGGAAGAATGAGTCCATGTTCTCCTGATCCAAGGCAAAATCTATAGTTGCCAGCTTATCGTCATTGTAGTTTATGAAATACTCGCCGCCTGCAACCTCGTCAACAAGGCCTGCCTTACATCCGATCTCGATGCTCTGGGCATTGTCGATAACATCTTTGAACTCCTGAGCGTCATCGTTGTTCAGCTCTTCCTTGAGCAGATCCCTAACATCATCGCTGAGTTCGTATTTCACGCTGAAATTACCTGTCTGACCCTCGTCCTTTTTGCCGAGCATCTCACGGTAAGCGTCAGCAGCCTTCTCGCCGGCTGTCTTAGCGTTCTCCTCGTTTACCCAAGCGTAGTATTTCTCAGGCTTCATAAGTCTGAGCTTCACCTGGTTTTTCACGAGATCAGAGAAGTTGTATGCAGCAGCACCGCCGCCTGCCAGGAGCACAACAGCACCGATACCGATAGCAGCGGCCTTCTTACCGCCCTTCTTGGTAACATTCTCAACGCCTGAAACGGTATTGAGATCCTGTGAGTTGTTCATAAGATCATTGTTATTTTCCGGCATTAGATTAACCCTCCTTACTAATAGTGGAAAAAATCTCTCTTCGTATGAAAATATGACTAAATCGTCAGGTATATAATATCACGTTTTATTTCCAAAGTCAATGGATTTTTCGATTTTTAGCCGATTTGTTCATAACCTGTAATAATTTCCCGAGAGGCTTTATGAACATTCATTATTCCGAGAAAAAATGATAGTCCGTCTATCAACACAAATGGGAACAGGCCTCGCCAAAAAGCGGCGTGGCCCGATCTCTGATCTGTCCCTTACAGGAATTTATACTCAGCCCGGATCTGGTGTGCAGATGATCCGGGGCTCAGTTTCATTCAAGGATACCTGCTACCAGCTGGCGCATGAGGATAAGGTCGAACACGTTGATCTTCCTGTCCTCCAGCAGATCCGCATTCTCGCAGCCCTGCTCGTCAAGGGGAGCGGCATTGTGCAGGTGCTTGGCAAGAGCCACAAGGTCTGCAACTCCCACCTCACCGTCAACGTTTGCGTCGCCTCTCAGCTTCTTGGAGGGCTCATCTGTAGGCTCCACAACAGCGGGAGTTCCCAGAACGGTGTAGTTCACGCACTGATAGGTCTGGCCGTTGCTGCCAAGGCTGACCTTCTCGCCCTTCTTTACGGGCTTGTCGTAGATCATGAAGGAAAGATCATTTGAGCTGGTCATGAGCGTCCTCATGAGAACAAAATCGCTGAGCCAGTCAGGTGCTGTCTCTACTCTTGAGTCAAGTGCGATATGGAGAGTCATATCAGCTCCCGCAACGAATGTGGCGGTCTCGCCGGTAGTTCCCTTTGCGTCACAGGAGGTCAGCAGCATCTCTGCACCCTCCAGATTTGACTGGAGCTGTGCGATAGTGAAGTAACGGTCGCCGAAAATAGGAGCTCCCACAGAAGCCGTACCGATCTGCCAGTAGAGGGGATTTGCCTGGTCAGTGACCTGGACATCGGTGAAGAGCTTTCCGCTTACAGGCACGCTGTCCGGACTGAACACGAAGTTGTCTGCATTCATGAGATAGCCCTCTCCGCCGGTGAATTTCAGATAAAGGTTGTGTGTGCCTGTGATCTGTGGGATATTGAATGTGACCTCCTGATAGTCAGAGAAGCCCGAAGTCCCACGGTAAAACAGCTTAGCATAGGGAGTTGCTCCGATAGTGTCAAGATATAGCTCCACTGTGCAGGGATTTCCGGAGAAAAGACCCTTTACAGAGCTTGCGCCCTCGCCGAAATCCAGCTTGCGGTACATTGCCCAGTCGCCGTTTTCAACGAAGCCGATGTTCTGGCCGCCGGTGGAAAGATCCTCTGTAACGATGCCCTCCTGTGCAGCATAGGACTCTGCCTCGATAGTCTCAAAAGCAGAAACTGACGGAACAGGAGCGGACTCAGGAGAGAGTGTGACGGTGCCTGCCGGGAAGGAATCCACTGTCAGGTCGTTGATATAATACTCGATGTTCATGTAGCCCAGGCCCTGATAGTCGTCCCTGTAGTCCTCGGGGTCTGAGGGGTCAAGGCCTCTTGCCAGCTCCCAATCATCATCCATTCCGTCGTTGTCAGCGTCGGTGATGGTCTTCTGGGTAACTGCTGAGGGGTAGGTGTAGGTCACGCCGCACTGGATCTTGTACTTGTCCAGATCGGTCACGGAAGCGTCATACTCCGATGTTCCTGAGCAGGAGCCTGTGCCGGTCTTGGTCTCATAGGCGCACTGCTGGTCGATAGCAGTCCTCTTGTCGGGAGCGATACCGTTTCCGGCAAAGCTGATAACGTGCTCATAGGAGTCCGCAGCGCTCTCGCAGGTGGTGGCTGTAGAAACATTCTCGCCGTTCTGGATAGTCTCAAATGGAGTTCCGGAGTACAAATTGTCCTT
Organism: Ruminococcus flavefaciens; assembly: GCA_902760805.1. Taxonomy (GTDB): domain Bacteria; phylum Bacillota; class Clostridia; order Oscillospirales; family Ruminococcaceae; genus Ruminococcus. The sequence goes on from CACWHY010000003.1 coordinate 95,613, forward strand.
GGTGATGCCTATAGACTCCTTGACAGTAACGCCTGCCCAGTTGTCATTAGTGATAGCGTGGAAGGAGCCGTCCTTGTTGATCAGGCGGTTTCCGGCGCAGTACACCTTGAAATTCTCCGGCTTAGTGCCGCTGTCAACATACATCCAGTGATAGCCGCCGGTAGTGGAATTTCCGGCCTTGAGGGTGTTGTTGACGTAGTTCAGGTGGCCGATAGTGCCGTAGGTGGTCTGGTAGGCCCAGTCGTAGATGATATTATTGGTGAAGTCTGCGGTCTGCTGTCCCTCCACCTTTCCACGGAAGTTTCGGGAAACGTTGTGGATGATAAGGTTGTGGTCGAAGCTGAGATAGCCCTTGCCCAGCATTATGCCGAAGCCGTGGAGACCCTTTTTGTGGCCGCCCCAGGAATCAGCCGGACCAAGGACTGAATACTGCACGGTGTAGTTCTGGTTGGCGGAGTAAAGTCCCCACTGCTCGTCAGTTGTCCAGCCCATCGAGCAGTGGTCGATGATCGAGTTGGAGCCCTTTGCGCCGCCCCATGCGTCGTTTCCGCTGGTGGTGGAGGCGTAGGGACCGGGACGTGAGCTGATATAGCGGCAGATTATGTTGTCGCCGCTCATGCCCATTTTGTAGTTCTTCAGGGTGATGCCGGAGCCGCCAGGTGCGGTCTGGCCTGCGATGGTAACGTTGCTCTGGCAGAGGATATTGCCCTTGAGCTCAATAGTTCCGCTCACGTCGAAAACTACGATGCGTCCGGACTTGCTAACTGCGTCACGGAAGGAGCCCTCGCCGCTGTCGTTAAGGTTGGTAACGTGGTAGACCTCTCCTCCACGGCCGCCTGTTGCGTATTTTCCGGCGCCGACAGCTCCGGGGAAGGCCAGGATCTGACCGGCGGCGTTTGCGGTAGTCTCGGGCTTTGCACCGGAAAGTCCGATACCTGAGCTGCCGAAGACTGTGACAAGGCTCATGAGGAAGGCTGCCGTTCGCTTAAAAGTTTTACTCATAATTATCACTCCCAATTTCTTTGCCAGGCTTGCTGGCTGTATTTTTAACAAACAATTAACTCTGACATAATTATACAACATTTTTCCAAAGTACGCAATGAAATATAATACTTTTTTACTGATCCATATATCTTTTCTCCCACAGCTATTATGGAAAATAGTTTCCCGTCACGGTCAGAAGAGGATTTTTCTTCACATCATTTCCTCCCACTTGCATTTTTTTCCGTTTTGTGTTACAATAGGAGCATATCATCTTTAAAGGAGGATCTTTGCCATGCTCAATGCGGATACACGGGAATTTGAGTTCACCTCAGACTTCGACGGCCTAGTTGTTTCTGCCGTCATCGCCGCCCCCTCCGGGAATGTCAACGGCGTCGTGCAGATCGTCCACGGCATGAATGAATACAAGGAGCGCTACTTCCCCTTCATGGATTATCTGGCAGAGGAGGGCTTCATCACCGTTATCCACGATAACCGTGGCCACGGCAAGAGCATCTGCTCCCCCGACGACCTGGGATTTATGTACCGTGCCGGCGGAAAGGGCTTCGTCAGCGACATCGCTCAGCTCAACGGGATCATCAAGAAGCGCTTCCCGGAGCTGCCGCTCTTCCTCATCGGACACAGCATGGGCTCCCTGGGCGCACGGTGCTTCCTCAAGGACCACGACGACCAGATAGGCGGCCTTGTGGTGCTGGGCTGTCCCTGCTACAGCAGGTTTTCCGGCTTTGCAAGAAGCATCGAGTCGGCTCTGTCAAAGGGCCTTGGCAGCCGCTTCCGCAGCGAAAAAATCGACGAGGCTGCCGAAAAAATGCTGGGAAAAGGCTTTGAGAACGTCCCCCACTCTTGGATCTGCAGCGACCCGGAGGTGGTGGAAAAGTTCAACGCCGACCCCATGTGCAATTTCAAATACACTCTCAACGGCTATGAGGGACTGCTCTGGCTCATGAAGGAGACCTACTCCAAAAAGGGCTGGCAGGTGAAAAATCCCCGTCTGCCGATCAGATTTGTTTCCGGCAAGGATGACCCATGTATGCTGTCGGAGAAGAAGTTCTTCAAGGCCATGGACACTCTGGAAAAAGTGGGATATGAGAGCATTTCCCATAGATTTTTCGACGGTATGCGCCATGAGGTGCTCAACGAGAAAAACTCAATGAACGTATACAAGGACATCGCCAAGACCCTCTTCTCTTGGATTGACCGTATCCATGAGCAGGAGGCTCAGCCTGCTCACGAGCCTATCGCTATGCCCGAGGACGTGTTCGAAGCTCTGGAGGAGACCACTGAGCAGGTCCCCGTCCCCACCTCCGACGAAAGTGTCATGGAGGAGAAAAAGCAGGCCGCTGCCGACGCTCAGGCTCAGGTGATGCAGCTTTTAGAGTCTGTTTCCCCCACCTCCTCAGACGAGAACTGAATATCGCTGTACCGGGCGCACATTGTGCGCCCATACATTCGCCGGGGCTGAGCTCCGCCTCAATTTGCCACTCAAATCCGCCCATAAGGGCATTTCAGAAAGGATATAAATATGGACATCAACAAGACCCTTGCAAAGGAATTCGGCTTACGTCAGGAGCAGGTGGACAACACCGTCGCTCTCATCGACGACGACAAGACCATTCCCTTCATCGCCCGTTACCGTAAGGAGCTCACAGGCTCCCTCGACGACCAGGTGCTCCGTGAGCTCTATGACAGGCTCATGTACCTGCGCAACCTGGAAAAGCGCAAAGAGGAGGTCACTGCCGCTATCACTGAGCAGGAGAAGATGACTCCCGAGATCGAGGCAGCTATCAGCGCCGCCGTTACTCTTGTGGAGGTGGAGGACATCTACCGTCCCTTCAAGCCCAAGAGAAAGACCCGTGCAAGCATTGCCCGTGAGAAGGGTCTGGAGCCTCTGGCACAGCTGATCCTGGCTCAGGAGAACTCTACCGATCCCGAGAAGGAGGCTGAGGCCTTCATCGACCAGGAGAAGGGCGTTGCCGACGCCGCTGCCGCTGTACAGGGCGCTATGGACATCATCGCTGAGGACATCTCCGACGATGCCGACATCAGAAAGAAGCTCCGTACTCTGGCCGGAGAAAAGGGCGAGCTGGTCTCCAAGGCCGCAGACCCCGAGGCTGAGAGCGTTTACATGAACTACTACGAGTATTCCGAGCCCGTTCCAAAGGTGGCTAACCACCGTGTCCTTGCCCTTGACCGTGGCGAGAAGGAGGGCTTCCTCAAGGTGTCTGTTACTCTGGAGGAGTCCGCTGCTACTACCATTATCCTGAACAAGTACATCAAGAGCAACAACGCCTGCGGTGAGCTGGTAAGAGCAGCCGCCGAGGACAGCTACAAGCGCCTGATCTTCCCCTCTATCGAGCGTGAGATCCGCTCTGAGATGACCGCAAAGGCCGCTGAGGAGTCCATAAAGGTCTTCGCATCTAACCTGCGCCAGATGCTCCTCCAGCCCCCTATGAAGAACAGCATCGTTCTGGGACTTGACCCCGGCTACGCTCACGGCTGCAAGACCGCAGTCATCGACAGCACAGGAAAGGTGCTGGATACAGCTATCATCTACCCCACCGGTTCCGCCGGCGCTGTGAATGCCGCTAAGGAAAAGGTGAAGCAGTTCATCGCAAAGTACGGCGTAAATATGATCTCTATCGGAAACGGCACAGCCTCCCGTGAGACTGAGCAGTTCACCGCCCAGATCCTCAAGGAGATTCCCCAGAAGGTCAGCTACATGGTCGTAAACGAGGCAGGTGCCTCCGTTTACTCCGCATCTAAGGTAGCCGCTGAGGAGTTCCCCGAGTACGACGTTTCTATCAGGGGAGCTATCTCCATCGCCCGCCGCCTCCAGGATCCTCTGGCTGAGCTGGTAAAGATCGAGCCCAAGGCTATCGGTGTTGGCCAGTATCAGCACGATATGCCTCAGGCACGCATGAGCGAGGCTCTCTCCGGCGTTGTTGAGGACTGCGTAAACTCTGTCGGAGTTGACCTGAATACCGCAAGTCACTCACTCCTGTCCTACATCTCAGGTATCAACGCAACTGTTGCCAAGAACATCGTGGCTTACCGTGAGGAGAACGGAAGATTTACCGACCGCAAGGAGCTGATGAAGGTGCCTAAGCTGGGCAAAAAGGCCTTCGAGCAGTGCGCAGGCTTCCTGAGAGTCCGTGACGGTAAAAATCCCCTGGACAATACAGCTGTTCACCCCGAGAGCTACGGCGCAGCCTCTTCCCTGCTCAGCGAGTGCGGATTTACTCTGGCTGACGTGTCCGGCGGCGGTGCTGCTGAGATCAACGAGAAGGCCGAGAAGATCGGCATCAGCGCTATCAGCGAGAAGCTGGGCATCGGTGTGCCCACTCTTACAGACATTATCGGAGAGCTGAAAAAGCCCGGCCGTGACCTGCGTGACGAGCTTCCTCCTCCGCTGCTGAGAAGCGGTGACATCATGGAGGTCAAGGACCTCAAGCCCGGCATGGAGCTTGTGGGAACTGTCCGCAACATCATCGACTTCGGCGTTTTCGTGGACATCGGCGTTCATGAGGACGGTCTGGTACATATCTCTCAGATCTGCAACCGCTACATCAAGCACCCTCTGGAGGCTGTTAAGGTGGGCGAGGTAGTAAAGGTGAGAGTCCTTGACGTTGACGTTAAGAGAAACCGCATCTCACTGACCATGCGCCTTAACGATGAGGAGGAAAAGAAGCAGAGAGCTCCCAGAAAGCGTGAAAAGAAGGAGAACAAGGGCTTCGACCCCAGCCGCCTTAAAAACGCCGGCTTCCGCATCAAGCAGAAGTGAGATACTACATCTATATACTGCGCTGCAAGGGCGACGTGCTGTACACCGGGATAACCACCGATATAAAGCGCCGCCTTGCTGAGCATTCCGGACAGGCCGAGGGCGGAGCAAAATTCACCCGAGCCCGGCGTCCGGTGGAGCTTGCCGCTCTCTGGAGCACTGAGGGGCGCTCAGGTGCCTCAAAAGCCGAGTGGCGGATAAAGCACCTGCCAAGAAAAGAAAAGCTCCGGCTGATCGACTCCCCGGAGCTCCTGGGGGAGCTTCTGGAGGACCCGGAGCTGATATGCGAGAAAGGCTGCCAATAGGCGGCCTTTTCTTTATATTCCGAAAAATACAGGGGGGCAGGGAGGGTCATGCAAGAAATATGATAGAAAAAACGAGAGATTTTACGAAAAACGTTGAATTTTCCTGATTTAAGCTTATATTTTCAGAAAAACATATAATTTCGGCGAATTTCACAAGTAGACCAGAGTTGCGGTTCATATGAACTTATGATATAATCATATCATCATTTGAAAGGACGGTGTGACTGTGAACAGAACTATTCCAGGTACAACTCTAAAATATTCCCCTCAGTTCAGGGATCAGGCGTTTTCGGCCATTTCTCCTGTCCTTGAGGCTACAGGCGGTCTCACCCTCTCTCAGCTCTCGAAGCTCACAGGTCTTGAGGGCTCCACGATCCAGAATTGGATCAAGCGAGGCTGGGTCTCATCTACTAAAGGAAAAAAGTATTCCGAGAAGCAGGTCCTCAGGATCCTGCTCATAAATATGCTGCGGGGCTCCATGAAGCTGGAGAACATCGCTAAGCTCATGATCTATATCAACGGCGATGTGGAGGACCCCACCGATGACCTCATCGAAGACATCCTCCTCTACAATGTCCTTTGCAGGATAATCCTTACCGCAGAGGACGAGAACGCCTTCACTCCCGACAAGATAAAGGCTATCATCGTTCGAGAGATCACCAACTGCTCCAAGCAGATAAATGCGGACGGCCAGAAGATCTACAAGGCTGTTTCCACCGCCGTTCTCGCCTACAGGAGCGCTTGGCTCAAGTCCGAAATGGAAAAGGCTATGGACGAGATCCTGGCTGAAATGGAGGACAGAAACGGAGATCATAATGACAGAGAGAAATACTTCTGACAGAACTCAGGGAATGAACTACGCTACTGAGTATTTGCTTTACGGCTCGTCCTTAGGACTTGCCTTGGCGATCATCCTGAGCGAACTGCTTTTTTACGGTTTTTCTTCATATACTGTGTCAATGGGCATCGTCATCGGCATGGCCGTAGGTGCTCTCATCGGCGGAGCTAGGGACAGAAGGATCAGAAAGGAGTATGCACTCAAGCATTGCTCCGAAAGGGACCTTTAAGGAGGTTTATCATGAAAGTACAGGAACTCAACAAGGACGGATCAGTTAAGAAGAGCTTCAAGGGCGTTAAGTGGATCGTTATCCTGATCCTCGCTATCGCTTTGCTGGGAAGTTCATTCACCATAGTCCCTGCCGGAAACACCGGCGTTGTGCTGACATTGGGCAAGGTCTCCACCACATCTATGTCAGAGGGCTTCCACCTGAAGATCCCCTTTGTGCAGGACATCGAGATCATGTCAAACAAGATCCAGGTCTATGAGACTCCGGCTTCCGCAGTTTCCAAGGACCTTCAGACAGTCAGCAGCAGCATCGCTGTGAACTACAAGCTGATCTCTGACAAATCACCGGATATGTACAAGACAGTTGGTCAGGACTACAAGACCATCCTGGTGGCTCCTGTGGTGCAGGAGTGCATGAAGTCCGTTACTGCAAAGTACACCGCTGAGCAGCTCATCACCGACCGTGCCGCTGTTGGCGAGGAGGTAAAGACTGCTCTTGACAGCAAGCTCAACAACTACGGCATCTACATCGAAAAATTCAACATCGTGAACTTCGATTTCTCAGAGGAATTCAATAACGCTATCGAGGCCAAGCAGGTGGCTGAACAGAACCTGCTGAAGACTCAGACCGAACAGGAGCAGGCCATAGTTGTGGCTGAGGCAAACGCCAAGCAGAAAGTCATCGCCGCAGATGCCGACGCTGATGCTATCCTGGCCAGAGCTCAGGCTCAGGCCGACGCTAACAAGCTCCTGGAGGAGTCACTCTCCGACAAGGTCATCGCTTACGAGCAGATCGAGAAGTGGGACGGCGTCCTGCCTAAGGTCTCCGGAAGCGGAAGCGGCTTCCTCATAGACGTGGGCGTGGACGGAGTTTCCTCCGGCAGCTCAAATGCAGCAGTTTCCACAGGTGACTGATCATGGAGAAAATGACCGACTTCACCGCAAAGCTCCTGCTTTTCATAGGCGAGCTCATAGCGGCATTCTTCTGAAACGAGGTATATCATGTATACTGATAAAAAAACTGTGAGGCTGGGCGCTGTCCTAGACCTTGCAGAGATCATCTTAGACTTCTTCTCATTTTTATAACTCATCTGTTATATATAGGGTACGGGATCAGGGATAATAATTTCAGGCAGGGCGGCTTGGGGTAAGCTGCCCTGCAAGGGGTAAACTTTTGGAGGAATGTGATGCGCTATCTCTTTATATTCATTGCTAGTGCTATAATAGGGATAGCCCATTACATCTCCGACGCTAGGCGTGAGAAGAGGGGTCTTCCTTCACGCCACAGACGTTTTATGAGCTCTTCTTACAGTAACAGCAAGGAGCTTGACGGACTTTTCCTTCAGCAAATGGAGGCTGAGGCTGGCAAAAACGCTCAGGCTGAGATACTTAACAAGCAAAGAGAAAACTACGTTTTCGAGGACCAGGACGCCGATATGGACTCTATCAAGGCGGAGGGAGTGATCTCTCCCAAGGAGGATGAGGACGGCGATATGATGGACTCGATCTGAAGAGGGCGATATTATGTTGGAAGCTATCATGGAAGGCTTGATCGAAGGTATCGGTGAGTTCTTTTTAGAGCTGGTACTCTTCAATAAGCACATACCAAAGGTCATCAGGCTGACGATCGTTTCGGCCATATTCCTGCCGCTCATCGTGGTCATGGGAGTGTGGTTCAGTGATGCTTCCTCGATCGGCGAAAGGCTGGTCGTTTCGCTGCTGGGCGTGATAGTCATAATGGGCTATCTTGCACTGGGCGGGAAAGTCCTCAAAACAAGAAAATAAAGGACGGCAGATCTGCCGTCCTTTTTTGCGCCTTTTCTCCGAATGGTTATTTAGACCAACGGGGAGACTCAGACCGGCCTCCCCTACAGTTATCCCTCAGACCTTGTAGCCCTTTGCCCTGAACTGGTCAATGAGCTCACCAAGGATCTGAGCATTCGTGGACGAAACTGAATGGAGAAGCAGTATCTCTCCGCCGTGGGCTGCACCGGATAGCTTCTGTATCCCCTCCTCGGGCGAGGGCTGGTCGTCTGTCTTCCAGTCCACATAGGCCGAGCTCCAGAATACTGTCTTGTATCCGCAGTCCTGAACGATCTCCAGTGCCCTTTCAGAATACTCTCCGCAGGGCGGCCTGAAATACTGCATCTCATAGCCGTAGTTGCTCAGCACATAGTTGTGAAGGGAAAGGATCTCCTCACAGGCCTTGCTGTCAGAAAGAGTGGGCAGGCTTGCGTGGGTCATGCCGTGGTTTCCCAGGATATGGCCCTCTGCGATCATTCGCTCAACAAGCTCAGGCTCCTTCATTGCGTAGTCTCCCGTCAGAAAGAAAATAGCCTTGGCCCCCTTCTCCTTCAGAGTATCAAGGATCACCGGGGTATAGCCGTTTTCGTAGCCCTGATCAAAGGTGAGCAGGATCCGCTCTCTGTCCGGAGACAGTGCGTATGCCCCAAGACTGCCGTACCGCTCATTGAAGGCCAGTGCGTCTGTGGGACGGTTTTCCCCGTCTACTGCCAGCCCTTGGCCGTAGCCTATCTTGGTAGTGTCCGCTGCGTAAGCTGCTGCCGCAGGCATCAGACCGGCAGTCAGCAGAGCAGCTCCTATCACTGCTGTTTTCATATAACGCATTTCCTTTTCACTTTCTGCGGAATTTCTCCGCATTACTAGACTTCCCGGTTTTTCTGCGGATATTTCAGTAAAAAACAGGCAAGTCCACAATAAATCCTTCCTATTTTCGCCATGTTTGGGCAATATTACCCCTTGACAAGAGTGCATTTATGTACTAAAATAATGATATATATTTATTTTGGAGTGTGTTTACCCTATGACCAGAGTCATTGAATTTTTCGGCGACCTGAAAAAGTCCACGAAGATAACCCTCCTGTCATGCGGCTGCTTTGTGCTGATGACGTTCGTTATCCTGCTGTTCTTTATCTGGTTCCCAATCACACCGTCTGAGAAGATCATCTCTAATATAGGCCGTGAGAATATCTTCCGTGACCAGGACGGCAACCCTACAGTCGTTACAGCTTCTCCTGAGGTAGTGACCACATCTTCTACGGGAGAGGCCTCATCTACTAAGGCCTCCTCTACCAAGACCACTGCTACCGGCACAAGGACCAGCTTCAAGATCGTTATCACTTCCGGATCCGGCTTCCTGTGGAACGGACGTATCCCCACAGGCGTTATGCCCGGAAATTACGAGACTGAGACTACTGCTGTGGATCCCAACACTATCCCGGATCCCGGCTATCCCGAGCCCACCTATCCCGGCGGAGAGACACAGTATCCTACCGTTCCCTATGACCCGAACGCAGGACAGGATCCCAGCGTCACACCTGATCCAGGCGTAACTCCAGATCCCGGCGTGACACCTGATCCAGGCGTAACTCCTGACCCGGGCGTGACTCCAGACCCCGGCGTGACACCTGATCCAGGAGTCGTCGAAGATCCGCCAGTCACCCCTGATCCGCCCATAGATTCCGGCGGAGGCACCGACCTAGGCGTCGGATAACAAAACACAAAAGCCGCAGAGTTTGAGCTCTGCGGCTTATTTTTTGCAAAAGCTAAGCGGCAAGGATCATTCTTGCCGCTTCTTTTCAAGCACTGCTCCCCTGCCTTGTCCGACAATCCAAGCTGCGCCTTATTACTGATTAAGATAAGACCTTACGAGCACCTGAAGCAGCTCATCACGGTCGATGTGACGGATAAGGCTTCTGGCGTTGTTATATGTGGTTATGTAGGTGGGATCCTCTGAAAGGATATAACCTACAATCTGATTTATGGGATTATAGCCCTTCTGAACCAAAGCGTCGTAGATGATGGTGAGATTCTTCTTCAGCTCTGCTTCCTTGTCCTCGTTCACTGAAAAGGTCATAGTTTTGTCGAACATTTGATCAGCCTCCTGACGGGTAAAATTCTTTGCGTGGAACTTCTTTATACACTATATATTATACCGCAATACGGAGGATAATGCAAGGGCTGAGAAGAATTTTTACCGATTTGACTGTAAAACCCTGTTGATTTTATCGGTTTTGCACAATTCCAATACCTATGTACCCCCGAAGGGGCGGCTCAGCAGCCTGTTCTCTTGCAGAAGGAATTACAGTCGGTACATTCCGGCACCTCGGGATCCTGCTCATGAGTTCCCACAGAGATGCAGTCCAGACAGCAGTAGTCCTCAGTCACCATGTTGTGCTTGCACTGTGAAACGCTGCACTTGATGCTTTCATTCTTGCACTTGTTTTCCATAGCAATTCTCCTTTGAGTTATTGTTCATGCGAACAATAGTATTCTTCCCCGTCTTCCTCAGTATATTCAGCAAGGCGCTCACATATATTTTAGAGAAGACCCCAGCAAAGGAGGGATAGCTTGAAAGCCCAGCCTGATCAGCGTGCAGTGATCCTCGGCAGGTACATCATCGAGCATAGGTCTACCGTTCGAGCCGCAGCGCAGAAATTCGGCATATCCAAGTCAACGGTCCACAAGGACGTTTCGGAAAGGCTCCGCCGGGAGGATCCCCAGCTCTACGCAAGAGTGAAGGATATACTCCAGATCAACAAGCAGGAGCGCCATATCCGGGGCGGAATGGCAACAAAGCGGAAGTATCGTGAAATTGCGGAAAAGCGCACATTCAGCGCTAATATGAGCCGGCAGCGGCATTAGGCTGCCGCCGGCCTATCTATCTGAAAACAGCAGTCTGATACAAACGGGTCTTCCCGGGCTCTCCGGAGCTGCGCCATAGCTCCGGAGCTATCCACGGGCCCATGGCCACTCCGGAACGGCGCATATCACACTGCTGTTTACTTTATTTTATGCAGAAGGATCCAAAAATGGGCAAAGAAATTTCTTACAATACCGCCATGGTTAAACTTCCGTGTAACCGTCTTAATTGTTCTGTAATTATTGCGGAACTGATTTGTATTTTTACTGACAACTTCCTGTTATTGCATTTCCCAATAGAATAGGCTATAATATAATCACAGCAGAGAGATAGACTGTTTGAGATAGATCAACCAATTCCGACGCTCTCTATACCTCCGAGCGTTTTCATAACACACCTTTTCAGATAAGGAGCACCGCCGTGGCTGACTGACATCCCCACGGCGGCGTTCCTTTTTTTGCGCAAAAATGGCGCTTACCCTTCTTCCGGTAAACGCCGTTTATGTTCTTTTTCTTTTTGTGAGAGCCGCTGCTGCCGCCGAGACAGCCATAGCTGCCGCTGCACCAACAGGCATCTTGCAGCCGGTCGCCGGTGAATTCGACTTGCTGGCGGCCTTAGTAGAAGCTGCCGCAGCAGAAGTGGAAGCAGCCGTGCTGGTGGAAGCAGGGCTTGTCTGAGTTTCCGCCGGCTCAGCAGCCTTCTTGGGCTCATCTGCAGGCAGGGTCCCCACTGGATCGGATTTCGGCTCACTGCTCTTATTGATCCACATGGCTCTTGAGCTGTTATCTACGGTCTGCACCTGCTCCCCTGAGCCGCCTATATCGGCGCTCTTGGCGAAGTGTGTGCATACCACTCTGTAGTAATATCCGGTCTCTGCGGGTGCCGTAAGGCCATCCACGGTGAAATACCGCACATTCCTTCCGGAGCTTCCGCCGAAGCGCTGCTCGTCTGTCCAATTCTCGCCGTCCTCACTTCTCTGGAGGACGATATCGCTCATGCCGACCTCAGCCATAAGGCTGGTGGCCTGAGTTTTCGCTGTTATACAGAGCTCGCCGCTGTCATTCCTGGTAAGTCCCAGGCTGCACTTGAGTATCAATCCGTAAACCTGTCCGGCTTGTGCAGCGCTGTAGGCCTGATAGGGCTCACACAGCACCGGAGCAGAAACTACTAATGCTCCCGCCAAAAGAACAGGCAAAATATATCTCTTCTTCATTCTCCGCTATTAACTCTCCTTAACTGCGGCGAAGCTGCCGGTAAGATCGACCAGCACACTGCGGTCTATGCCTCGTCCAACTATAGTATAAACGGCGCTGTCGAAGGTGAAAACAGTTGTGTTGATGTCCTGCTCCTCAAACAGATAAAATCTGATAACACCGCTCTCATATGTGCTGTAATTTGCCCGGGCGCTTGGGATAAGGAACTCGGGTATATCCTGTTTGCTGTCGTAATTCTCGATTATTATGTCAAGCTGAGCATCCTCACCTGTGAAGGTAAAGTAGAAGTCCTGTGAATCCGCTTGATCCTTGAACTCGAAATCCAGAAGCTGGGTCTCGAAAGGAAGGTCGGACTTAGGATAGCATGGGAAGAAGCCGTTTTCCCGGCATTTTTCCAGCATGGCGATACCGATAGAGGAGGTCGTAAGGCTTCCGCCGGGTTCAGTGGCATCAGTAGGGTCCTGACCGACGATGGCCTGCCCCTGAGAAGGATCCAGGAACTCGCTCTCATAGGTCTCTTTTGAAAGGTCAACAGAGAAACCGTTCTGAACGATACGGACAGCGGCCTCAACTGCGCTTACACCGAAGGTAGTGAAGGAATAAAGATTGAGCGAAAGGCTTATAGCGAAGCAGGCGCTGAGTGCAGCAGCCCATTTCACCACACGGCTGATACGCTTGCGGCGGCAAGTGTTGACCACCTGCTCGGCAGTCTCCTGAGCACGAACAGAAACAGTATCATCGCTGATTGATCCCCCTGCGATCTCAGCGATAGCAGCGGTGATCTCCGCAATACTGTCGTAATCTCTTTCCTCATCAGGCGCCTGGAGTGCCTCATCCAGCATGGCCTGTAGATCGCTCAGCATATTCCCCTGTAAATTATCATCATACAATATATTGTCTTTCATCAGGAAACAACTCCTTGTATTTTCTATTCTCTAATATAAATGTCTGAAAAAAGCCTACTTTTTTCTTTATGTGGGGATCTTTGTATAATTGCACAAAAAATCTAAGGCTTTTTTGTTCAAGGGTCGCTGCTTTTTAGTTTCTTTTTGATCTTATGTATTCGCTGATAGAGCGCCGGAAGAGTCATCCCCAGCTCCGCAGCGGCTTTTTTCTTATCGCCGAAGTCTGAGCTGTAGTAGATCTGCACCAGTCTGCGTTCCTCCTCAGTGAGGCAGTCCAGCAGCTGTGAGTCCTCCTCCATAACATTGCCTTTGGGGTCCGGGATAGTCTGTGCCAGGGTATCATCCAGACTAACGGTGTTGCTTTCCGTTTTTCTCAGGTACGATCTGATCACGTTATCCGCCGTCCGGTAGAGCCAGATGCGGATATTTGTGGTAGTATCCAGCTTTTCGTGCTTTGAAAAGAAGGTAACGAAAACGTCCTGGGTACAATCCTCTGCTGCATGGTGGTCAAATCTCAATTTGGCAAAGCAGTAGTTGTATATCTCACGGTAGTATTCACCGATGATCTTTTCGCAGTTTTCAGAAGTGATCAAGATCTGACCTCCCTTCAATTGCGCTCACTAATATTGTATCACGATGACCTTTGTTTGTCAAGGCAAAAGTTGCGTGATCACGCAAAAAACGAGCGTTTTTTATTTTCTCCTCAGCAGGAAGAGCCTTCCGCTGTAGGGAGGAATATTCATATCTAAGCGGCCGGCCTTTTGGCGGAAGTCGGTCTGACCCTCGGGAGTGAGCCCGGAAAAGCGCTGGCTGTCTGAGTCCAGCAGCAGCTCCGCCTCATAGTCCTGGCCGATATTCACGGAATAGTCCGCCTGATACCAGTCAGAGAAGTTCAGAACTGCCAAAATATCGCCGTCTGCGCTCTTTCTGCGGATCGCATAGACGCATCTTTCAGCAGAGTCGCAGTCCTCCCACATGAAGTTTGTGGGGTCATAGTCGTAGTGGAGGGCGGTGTATTTCAGGTAGATGTGGTTAAGCTCCCGGATATACTCCCGGAAGGAGTCGTGCATGGGGTATTTCAGCATGGCCCAATCCTGCTCACGCTTCTCGTCCCATTCACGGAGCTGGCCAAACTCGTTGCCCATGAAGTTCAGCTTCTTGCCGGGGTGGGCGATCATGTACATATACATGGCTCTGGCTTGGGGGAATTTGTCCTCGTACTGGCCGTTCATCTTCTGGACGATCGTGGCCTTTCCGTGAACTACCTCGTCGTGGGAGAGGGGCAGGATATAGCGCTCGTTGTAGAAATAGAGCATGGAGAAGGTCAGCTTGTGGTAGTCTCTTGTGCGGTAGATCGGGGCGCTCTGAAAATACTCCAGGGTGTCGTGCATCCAGCCCAGATCCCACTTGTAGTCGAAGCCCAGTCCCCCGTCAAACACGGGAGCTGCCACCTTCGGGTGAGAGGAGGAGTCCTCCGCAGCCAGGATAGCCGACGGATGACGAGCCTTCAGTCCGCAGTTCATGTCCTTCAGCAGCTGGATCGCATAGCGGTTTTCCCCAAGGTATTCCCGGCCGTTCCAGTAGATCATGTTCCGAACAGCGTCCATTCTCAGGCCGTCGAAATGATACACGCTTAGCCAGTAGTCCGCAGCGGATTGGAGGAATGAGCGCACCTCGCCCTTTGAGTGCATGAAATTGCGGCTCCCCCACTCATTGTAGGCGGCCTCGTCGTCGGGGAATTCATAAAGCCTTGTGCCGTCGTATTCGGTGAGGGCGTAGTGATCCACGGCAAAATGCACCGGCACGAAGTCCATGATCACGCCGATACCGGCCCTATGAGCCTTGTCCACCAGCTCCATGAGCTGCTTGGGAGTTCCGTATCGTGAGGTGGGAGCGAAAAATCCGGTGATCTGATAGCCCCAGGACTCGTCGCTGGGGTGCTCAGCAAGAGGCATGAACTCGATATGAGTGTAGCCGCAGGACTTCACATACTCCACCAGCTCGTCAGCGATCTCCGCATAGGACAGCCAGCCCTCAGCAGCGATGATCTCCTCCCCTGTCATGCCGGAAACGTCCATCGGCGGATCCTCCTTCTCATGGGGAACAGTTCCCTCCCGGCGCTTCCATGAGCCCAGGTGTACCTCATAGATGTTCAGGGGCTTATCCCGGCAGTCGCTGCGCTGAGAGAGCCACTTCTCGTCGGAAAAACGATACCCGGAAATATCCCTGACCACCGAGCAGGTGCCGGGGCGCACCTCCATTCCGTAGCCGTAGGGGTCGCAGTGGTCGATGAAGCTGCCCTCCCGGTCGAATATCCTGTATTTGTAGCGCATACCCTCCTTAGCTTCGGGGCAGGCCAGCTCGAAAAATCGGCCGTCTGCCACACGCTCCATGGGGATCGGCTCCCAATCAGAGAAGTCGCCGATAAGGGAAACTCCCGAAGCGTTGGGAGCGTATGTGCGGAAGATAGTGGTATCTCCGGTGACATGAGCGCCTAAATACTCATAGGCGGAGAAGGCCTCGCCCTTGTAAAAACCGTAAATGTCCATAGTATCAACTCCGTAATTGACAACAGTCTAAAAAGTCGTTATAATATAATTATATCGCAGCTAAGGTGAAATTACAATAAACGTTTTTCGCCTTTAGTCGATTATGCGACGCTTGTCTAAAAATTGTCGAAAAAGGAGGAGCTATGGACCTTCGCACTGAAAAAACAAAGCGTGCAGTTATCAATGCTTTTTTACAGCTGAGAGCCTCAAAGCCTCTGGAGAAGATCACTGTCAAGGAGCTATCAGCCCTTGCCCAGATCAACAAAGCCACGTTTTACCTGCATTTCCGGGACATCTACGACCTGTCAGAAACTCTTGAGCGTGACGTTGTGCGCTCCTGTCTTGAAGGGATCGAGCACCCGGAAAACGTCCTCAAGGACACACGGCGCTTCATCAAGGAGCTGGAGGACTCCTTCATCTCCAATGAGCAGCTGATCAAGATACTGTTCGAGGGAAGCCGCAGCAGCAGCTTCGTTTCGCTTTTTGAGGAGGAGATCACGGCGGTGATCATGTCGGCTTATCCCGACCACCGGCTGGATATGGAGCAGCGCATGATGCTCACCTACCTGATCTACGGAGGATATTACACCTATTTCAAGTATTGCGACCACGGCATCAAGCCCGTGCTTCAGCTCATCGAGAAGCTGTCCGACGGCATCGTTGGGCTTTATGAGTAGCTGCCGACAGTGCTGAGGACTTCGCCCTCAGACTCCCAGCAGGGCTCTGCCCTGCACCCCGCAATTACAATTTGCCGCCGGACACTTTTCTCCCAAATAAAAAAGGACCCCTCGGGGTCCCTTTTTTTAGCTGTAATTCAGTGCCTGACGGTAGTCAATCGCTCCGGTGAACGGATCAAAGAGGATCTGCTCGTTGTCCCGGTCAGCAATGAGGTATGTGTTCTTGTAAAACAGCGGAATGAAGGTGTACTGCGCCAAAAGCTCCCTTTCGGCGGCGGTATAGGTCTCCACCAGCTCCGCCGGGTCAGGACAAGCCATGGCCCTCTCGGTGAGGCCAAGAGCATCAGTCTCTGCTGTGCGCAGAGGATCTGTCTTCTCAAACTGCCTCAGGAAGGAGAAACCCGTCCCGATCTCTCCCTTCACAGGATACAGTGCAATGGAGTAATCTCCGGCAGCGATACGCTCCTCAAACTGCTCTGCGGTAACGTCCTCGATACCGATATAGCTGCCGAAAAGTTCCTGCCAGCGCTGTGCAAGAGTGTGGAGATAGCCCGAATCTACGGTCTCTGCATTGACAAGGATCTTCACTGTTTCAATCGACTCGGTGCCAAGCTCCTTTTTGGCCTGTGCGTAGAGCTCCAGCGCCTCTTCCTTATTGTATTCGTCGAACTGCTTGTCCGAGGACAGCTCCCTGTAGCTTCTGCCGAGAACGCTGACCGCCGGCGGGATGACTCCACGGGCGCAGCTCACATCGCTCTTTAGCTGAGGCTCAAGGCCGTCACGGTCGATGGACTTCGCCAGAGCCATTCTCAGCTTCAGGTTGGAGTAATACTTGTCCTTTGGGTTGAATATCAGGCCAAGAGTCGTGGCCTGACTGCCCTGGATCAGATACTTCTTCGGGTTGTAGGGACTGCTGCTCATGGAGGTGAAGCACTCAATGCTCTCGTCCTTGAAATCCGCCCGGATCTCCTCCTCAGTGCGGTCGATGTAGAAGCTGAGATAGGATGGGGCAATGGGCATATCATCGGTCCAATTCTTGCCATTTCTCCTCATGAAGAGGATGTTGTTCACGCCGTACGGGTCGTAAAACCACTGTCTGACGTAGAACGAGCCGTTGGACATCACCGATCTGTCGTCAAGGCCGTATCTGCCCTTTGTGGAGAGGAAAAACTCCTTGTTGCAGGGGTAGGCGCCGGCTGTGCACATGATCCGGAGGAACTCAGCGCAGGGCTGCTCCAAAACGATCATCAGCGTGTACTTGTCAACAGCATAGACCTCCGCAGCCTCCGGGGACAGCGTTCCCTCAGCGATGTCAGAGGCTCCCTTTACGCAGGAGAAGTCCTCTGCATAAGGCGACTTCATCTTCGGGTCAAGGACTCTTTGCAGGGCGAAAACGTAATCCTCAGCGGTGACGTTGAAGCACTCCTCGTCCTCGATAACATCGTTGGAATTCGTGTCATAGTACCAGAAATTATCCTGCCGCAGCTTGAATGTGTAGATCGTTCCGTCCTCAGAGATCGAGTAGCTCTCGGCATTGCAGCACTTTACTGCGCCGGAGCTGTCGGTCATCATCAGGCCGCTGTAGAGATTTTTGATGACAGTTGCAGAGGAAGGATCGCTGGCGAACTGAGGGTCAAGGCTCTCAGGGTTGCCCAGCAGCGGCACGTCGAACATATGCCCTGTGCCGGAGCCACGGTCTGTATTTCCGCAGGAAAAAGCCGATGTGCAGACAAGAGCCGCACAAACAGCAAGGGTGATCTTTTTCACGTTGTTCTCCATTTCTTTTTTCGGGAAAAATAGTGCTGCGGTCCCGCAGCACTATAGTTGCTTTGATATTTGTCTTACTTATTCGTGGTAACTGTCACGATAAATCCGTCTACGTTGTTGCCGGAGACCGTGTATCTTACCTCAGTAGGAACAGGCACCATAGTGTCGCCCTCGGCCTCGGCAGGAACATAGTATACCCGATAGTTGTAGGTGTCGCCCTCCACGATAAGGGGCTCGTCCTTAGTATACTTCTTCACCTCGTCGATATACTGCTCAAGGCAGATGCCCTTGACGCTCATGTAGTAGGAATGAGGAACTCCCACATAGCGGTAGGTATTCGTTCTGGGCTCCTCGCCGGTATAGGACTCTGAGTCCTCAGGGAAGCGCACGATGAAGCCGTACTTGCCGGCGTTGTCCTTGAACCAATCGTATGGAGCGTCTGTGCTGAACACTCTTGAGCCGTACTCCTCGGTGTAGATAACGATGTCGAAGGATCTTCCGGAGTGGTACTCTGAATGGCCGGGCTCGAAGCGTGAAGCGCCGCTCTGATACTTGTCGGACTGCTCATCGAAGGTGCGGAATCCGCCCAGCAGATACAGGCCGGTCACCTGGCTGCCGATGGAAGTTCCGAAGGCCTCCATCATGGAGTTTATGTGTTCAACGGTCTCAGCGTCCACCTTAGTAACGTAGTCGCTGGCGTTGTAGTAATCGTTCTTGTGGTCGTACAGGGTCTGGAGGTCGGTATCGCCCTCAGGGAAGGTGTACTCATGGTCAGCGTTGACCAGGATCAGGTTGCCCTTATAGATGTCGTCATGGGGAACAGCGATCTCAGTATAGCTGTCCTCAGGCTTAGTGGGCTGCTCCTGTGAGCCGGTATCAGGCTTAGTCTCATCAGGCACCTTCAGCTCATCGCCGTTTATCTCAGAAGAGCTCTCTGTAGGTTTTTTTGGCTTGGACTGAGGATCCTCCGAGCAGGCCTTTGTACAGGAGGTGACTACCACGATAAGTGCTGCGATAGCCAGAACAAAGACGATTATTCGGTCATACCTGACCTTGTAATGTCTGCGGCTCCGGCGTCTCTCTCCTTTGTTCATATATGATTCTCCTTATTTTCATATTCACGTTTAATTATACCACATATCTTTCCTCATGTAAAGCACTTTATGCCAATTTTTTGTATTTTCACGCTTATTTCTCCGCAGCTCTCCGGCGGTATTCTGTGGGAGTACAGCCCTTATGGAGCCGGAACTGTCTCATGAAGTAGGAGTCGCTGAAATAGCCGCAGCGCTCAGCTATGGCACTGACGGAAAGATCGGTGGTCTCCAGGAGCTCAGCGGCGGCGATAAGGCGGCTCTCGATAACGTCCTGGCGAAGGGTCACACCGAAGGCCTGGCGGTAGATCCGGTGGAAGTAGGCGCTGCTGATACGCATATCTGCGCAGATCTCGTCAACGCTCCAAACTCCCATGGGGTCGTCATAAACAGCGTCACGAAGAGCCTTTAGCTGGGCGTATCTGGGAATATCCGGCAGCTCGGTCTCCGGATCCTCCCCCTCTGAGCAGATACAGATGAAGATCTGGCGCATGGAGAGCTCCATGAACTCCTCTTTCAGCCGCCCAAGGCTCACGGACTGTGTTTGCATATTTTTCAGAATGGAAGAGACCGGAAAGCTGTCCCGGAGCTCCACCGGCTGGTCGAAGGGCAGATCCAGTGAGGCCGCATTCTGCCTGTCTGCGTGGTTCAGGCGGAAGGTCACGCAGTCGTACCGCAGGCCTGACAGCTCTGCCGGACGAAAATAGCGCTTTACGCCGGAGCTGTAGATGATGACTGTTCCGCTGGAGCATGAGCGCTCATCGCTGCCATTCCCCACGATCACCGGCGCCCGGAACAGATACAGACGAAAATCGCTGCCGGACTCGCCCTTTACCGGAGTCTGCTGAAGCCTTCCGAGCATGATCCTTGTTACCTTCATGGATCCGCCTCCTTTCTTGCTGTAACTATTATACCACGATCCCGGCTTTTTTTCAACAAGACGCAAAAAAGGCGGCCTTGCGGCCGCCCTTCAACTCTTATTTCAGCTTGACAGCTGCCTTTGCCTTAGAAACGATGTTCTCAGCGGAAAGGCCGAATTCCTTCAGCAGATCAACTGCCGGGCCGGAGTGGCCGAACTCGTCATTTACACCGATCTTCACAACAGGCACAGGACAGCACTCAGTTACTGCCTCAGCTACTGCTGAGCCAAGTCCGCCGATGATGCTGTGCTCCTCGGCAGTTACGATAACGCCGGTCTCCTTAGCGCACTTGCAGATCAGCTCCTTGTCAAGAGGCTTGATCGTGTGGATGTTCACAACTCTTGCGGAGATGCCCTCTCCTGTCAGAGTCTCAGCAGCCTGAAGAGCCTCATTGACCATAAGGCCTGTTGCAACGATAGTCAGGTCGCTGCCCTCACGGAGCACGATACCCTTGCCAAGCTCGAACTTGTAGGTCTTAGCGTCGTTGATCACGGGAACTGCCAGACGTCCGAAACGCATATAAACGGGGCCGTTGAAGTCCAGGGCAGCCTTTACTGCTGCTCTTGCCTCAACGTCGTCTGCGGGGTTGATGATAGTCATGCCGGGGATAGTCCTCATGAGAGCGATATCCTCGTTGCACTGGTGAGTTGCACCGTCCTCGCCTACGGAGATACCGGCGTGAGTTGCGCCGATCTTCACGTTAAGGTGGGGATAGCCGATAGAATTGCGGACGATCTCATAAGCACGTCCGGCAGCGAACATTGCGAAGGTGGAAGCGAAGGGAATCTTGCCGGCTGTGGCAAGTCCTGCTGCAACGCCCATCATGTTGGCCTCAGCGATACCGCAGTCGAAGAAGCGGTCGGGATAGGCCTTCTTGAAAATGCCTGTCTTGGTAGCAGCGGCCAGGTCTGCGTCCAGGACTACCAGCTCGGGGTACTCCTCAGCAAGGTCTCTCAGAGCCTCGCCGTAGCTTTCTCTTGTAGCCTTTTTGATAACGTCTGCCATAGTCTTAACCCTCCAATTCCTTTAACTGCGCACTGAGCTCGGCCATAGCCTGGTCGTACTGATCCTTGTTGGGAGCTGTACCGTGCCAGCCTACCTGGTTTTCCATAAATGAAACGCCCTTGCCCTTAGTGGACTTCTGGATGATCGCAACGGGCTGTCCGTCAGTCTCAGCAGCCTTCTTGAAAGCGGCCTCGATGCTGTCGAAGTCGTGTGCATCCATTGTGATGACCTTCCAGCCGAATGCAGCGAATTTATCTGTGATAGGCTCAGGAGAGCAGACCTCAGAAATGGGTCCGTCGATCTGAAGACCGTTGTTGTCAACGATAGCAACAAGATTATCAAGGCCGTAGTGAGCTGCGAACATAGCAGCCTCCCATACCTGGCCCTCCTCGATCTCGCCGTCGCCAAGGATAGTGTAGACCTTATAGCTCTTCTTGTCGATCTTTCCGGCAAGTGCCATTCCACAGGCTGCGGAGATACCCTGTCCAAGAGAGCCGCTGGACATATCCACGCCGGGGATATGGATGCAGGGGTGACCCTGGAGCAGCGCACCGATGTGGCGGAGGCTCTTCAGCTCCTCCTCAGGGAAATAGCCCTTCTGAGCAAGAACAGAGTAAAGGGCAGGAGCAGTGTGTCCCTTAGAGAGCACAAGACGGTCTCTGTCGGGATCCTCAGCAGCGGAAGGATCCGCATTCATCTGCTCATAGTACAGATAAGTCAGAGTGTCAGCGATCGAAAGCGAGCCGCCGGGGTGACCCGACTTGGCGTTGTAGGTACCCTCGATAACGCCCATTCTGACCTTGCAGGCGATCTTCTGCAAATTCTTTTTGGTTGAAGCGTCCATAATAACCTCCATAGCTAAATATATTAACGGCTGAGCCGTCATTTTCTTCCTGAAATGTTCCGGGCGATGCCGGAAACGGTCAACACAGCTCCCGCAACAAGCAGCCCTAGGGCTATCCTGCCGGTGCCGTGGGTGAGCATGAATAAAAATGTGGGAGCGTCCGCTCCGCCGATGATGCCGATATTCTCGCTGAAGCGCCGGAACAGCAGCAAAGCCAGAACTGCGCCCAGTATCAGCAGTACAAGGCCTGCCAAAATGCGTTTTGTGCCTGTCCTCATGCGCCGCACCTCTCGATAATGTGGTCGATCAGCTCTGCAACAGCGCCCTCCTCGTTTGTCCTTGTGAGAACAAGATCAGCGGCGGCTTTTACCGAATTTTCGGCGTTTGCAGGACAGACTCCAAGGTCGGCGGCCTGGATCATCTCGATGTCGTTGTCGAAGTCTCCTATCGCCGCAAACGAGCAGTCCTCCCAGCCCGGGAGCTTGCGGAACTGCCGCAGGGCCGAGCCCTTGCTGACGCCAAGGGGCATCATCTCGAAAAAGATCTCTGAGGACTTCACGAAGCTGACTGTGTCAAGCTCCATTTGGCTCACTAGAAGCTGCAAATGGGGGACGTCCTCCGGCGCCATGGAAAACAGCACCTTCAGCCAGCCGCCCTCCGGGATCTGAGAGAGCTCCATGTATTCCGGTACTATATTGCACAGCTTCGTGTGAAGCTGCTCATAGGGAGTATTGCTGAAAACGTATGTGCCTTCCGCCCGGAGAACTTCTCCTCCAAGGTCGGGCATGAGCTCCATTATCCGGGAAGTTATGGCCTTCGCCTCTTCCGGAAGAGGCTGAGTGTAAAGAGTTTTCCCAAGACTAAAATCGTGGATAGCTGCGCCGTTGAACATGACCACAGGATAAGGCAGGTCGATCATCGCACGATATTGCTCGAAGGACTGGATGGTCCGGCCAGTCGCCACAGTAAAGCGGCCTCCCAGCTCAGTAAAGCGGCGGATCGCCTCCCGGTCAACGTCAGAGATCCGCTTGTCGGCGGTGAGAAGGGTGCCGTCCATATCGCTGAGCAGCACAGCCTTTGTTATATCATCAAACAATCAATGACCTCCTACATCTTTTCCAGCCTTCGCAGGACCGCCTGGAAATACTCCGGCAGTTCGCTGGAAAACTCCATGTACTCCCCAGTTGAGGGGTGGATAAAGCCGATCTTTCGGGCGTGAAGGCACTGCCCCTCTACCCATTTCGAGGGCTTGCCGTAGACCTGATCCCCCAGCACCGGGTGGCCGATGTACGCCAGGTGGACTCGGATCTGGTGTGTGCGCCCGGTCTCCAGCCGCAGCCGCAGGTGAGCATAGCCCCCGTACTGCCGCAGCACCTGGTAGTGAGTTGTGGCATTTCTCGAATTTTCGGCAGTTACGCACATTTTCTTCCGGTCAGTCTTGTGCCGCCCGATCGGTGCGTCAACGGTGCCCGATTCCTCCTTAAAAGAGCCGCAGGCCACCGCCTCGTACTCGCGGGTGAAGCTGTGCTCCCGGATCTGCTCGGCAAGGTGAACGTGAGCCCGGTCGTTTTTCGCAACGATCAGCAGGCCGCTGGTGTCCTTGTCGATCCGGTGTACGATTCCCGGCCGAATCACGCCGTTTATCCCGGAAAGCTGGCCTTTGCAGTGGTGCAGCAGGGCGTTGACCAGGGTGCCGCTCCAGTTGCCGTGAGCCGGGTGGACCACCATGCCCTTGGGCTTGTTGACCACCAGCAGGTCGGCGTCCTCGTAAACGATGTTCAGCGGTATATCCTCCGGCTGAGCGTCCATGGGCTCCGGGTCAGGGATCTCAACGGAGATCTCCTCGCCGCCCCGCAGCTTGTAGTTTTTGCTCACAGCCTTGCCGTCTGCCAGGACAGCTCCTGCGGAGATCAGGCCTTGGACAGAGGAGCGTGTGAGCTGCGCAATATTGTCCGAAATATACTTGTCGATGCGGCTCCCGGAGTCCTCCTCTGCCGCCGTCAGAATAATATTCTCAGGCATTTTCGCCTTCCTTTTTCTCAGCAGACTTCTTGGCCTTCTCGATCTTTGGGTCGATAAAAATGATGTAAACGATAATCATGACGAAGGCCACTGTCACGCAAATGTCCGCCACGTTGAAAATGGCGAAGTGGAACAGCTTGACCTCGAACATATCAACAACATAGCCAAA
This sequence comes from Ruminococcus flavefaciens, assembly GCA_902760805.1. Classification (GTDB taxonomy): domain Bacteria; phylum Bacillota; class Clostridia; order Oscillospirales; family Ruminococcaceae; genus Ruminococcus. The sequence continues at coordinate 119,593 of CACWHY010000003.1, forward strand.
ACGGATCCTGTCGATAAGGTTGCCGATACCTCCTGCTACGAAAAGCGCAATGGAGAAGCCGAGGAATTTCGACCGTTTTACGGCAAAAAACATGGCAACAAGGCCTGCCGCCACCACCAGTGAGGTGAAGCCGATGAGAAACCACCTCTGGCCGGACATACTTCCGAAAATTGCACCGTCGTTCTCAAGGTAGGTAAGGTCCAGCACCTTGAAGGAGCCAAAATGTATGAAATCCATGGTCTTCACAGGAGCCAGAGAGTGTATCGCCCAGTATTTTACGAGCTGGTCAGCGCCGATCAGCGCTGCGATCAGCAAAATAAGTATAATGGCCAATTATTTATCCTTTCACAAAAGTGCCTGCCGCCATCGGACAGCAGGCAATATAGTTCTAAATTCAAGCCTCAACAGCTACTGCACATCTCTCGCAGAGTGTGGGGTGGGCGTGGTTAGTGCCAACATACTTGGACAGGCACCAGCAGCGCTCGCACTTCTCGCCCTCGGCTCTGAGCACCTCGAAGGTGGTCTCGCCCTGGGACTTCTCCACAGAAACTCCGGATACGATCAGGATGTCCTTCAGCTGGGGAGCAAGCTCCTCGTAGCGAGCGAGGTCAGCCTCGCTGCTCTTGATCAGGATCTGAGCCTCAAGAGACTTACCGATAGTCTTGGCATTTCTTGCGTCCTCAAGCACCTTGTTAACGCCCAGACGGGTGTTGTAGATGAAGTTCCACTTGTCGATGAACTCAGCGCTGAACTCAATGCCGCTCTTCTCGGGCATCTGGTTGAGGAAAACGCTCTCCTTATCGTCAGCGGAAGCATGAGGCATGAACTGCCAGATTTCCTCAGCTGTGAAGGAAATGATAGGCGCAGCAAGTCTTGCCAGAGCGCTGAGAATGCGGTACATAGCGGTCTGAGCGGCACGGCGGAGAACAGAGTCCTCCTTCTCGCAGTAGAGTCTATCCTTGATGATGTCAAGGTAGAAGTTGGACATATCAACAACGCAGAAGTTGTGGATAGCGTGGAAGGCAACGTGGAAGTCGTACTTGTCGTAGCCGGCCTTCACATCGTCGATCAGAGCGTCCAGCTTCATGAGAGCCCACTTGTCAAGCTCTGTGAGCTGATCATCTGTTACGATGTCCTTGTCAGGATCGAAGCCTGCACCGTTGCCCAGGTTGCCCAGAATGAAACGAGCGGTGTTCCTGATCTTCTTGTAAGCGTCGGAGAGCTGGCTGAGGATAGGCTTTGAGATACGGATATCGCTGTGATAATCCGAGGAAGCTACCCACAGACGGAGCACATCAGCGCCGTACTGGTCAGTGATCTCGCTGGGAGCGATACCATTTCCAAGAGACTTGTGCATGGTCTTGCCCTCGCCGTCAACTACCCAGCCGTGTGTGCAGACAGCCTTGTATGGGGCTGTACCCTTGTATACAACGGAGGTAAGGAGGGATGACTGGAACCAGCCTCTGTACTGGTCTGCGCCCTCAAGATAGAGGTCAGCCGGCCAAGTAAGGCTGTCGAAGTCGTCCATGACTGCGGTGTGGGAAACTCCGCTGTCAAACCAAACGTCCATGATGTCGTATTCCTTTGTGAACTCTCCGCAGCCGCACTCACACTTTACTGTGGAGGGGATGAACTCGGAGGTATCCTTTGTCCACCAAGCGTCTGAGCCCTCCTTGCGGAACAGGTCAGCGATAGCCTTGATGGTCTCGTCGTTGTAGATAGGCTTTCCGCAGTCCTTACAGTAGATAACAGGGATCGGCACGCCCCAAGTTCTCTGACGGGAGATGCACCAGTCGCTTCTGTCACGGACCATGCCCTTGATACGGTCCTCGCCCCACTCAGGGATCCACTCAACTGACTCGATAGCCTTGATAGCCTCGTCCTTGAAGCCGTTTACTGAGCAGAACCACTGCTCTGTAGCACGGTAGATGATCGGGCTGTTGCAGCGCCAGCAGTGAGGATACTGGTGGACGATCTTCTGGATAGCCAGCAGAGCGTTCAGCTCCTCCAGCTTAGCAGCGATAGCCTTGTTAGCCTCATCGGTGTCCATCCCCTCGAACTCGCCTGCCTCAGCGGTCTGGCGGCCCTTGGAGTCAACGCACACAATGATGCCGATGTCGTCGTAATTCTTGCAGACCTCGAAGTCCTCAACACCGTAGCCGGGAGCTGTATGAACGCAGCCGGTACCGCTCTCAAGAGTAACGTGGTCGCCCACGATGATCGGAGAGAGTCTGTCGTAGAGGGGGTGCTTGGTCTTCATGCCCTCCAGCTCAGCACCTGTGAAGATATGCTCGGTAGTGTACTCAGTGATACCGGCAGTCTCCATAGTTGTGCGTACAAGCTCATCGGCCATAACATAATACTCATCGCCGACGTGAACGAGGGTGTAGTTGTACTCCGGCCCCAGGCAGATAGCCAGGTTTCCGGGGATAGTCCATGTAGTAGTTGTCCAGATGACGAAGTAGATCTTGGACAGGTCAAGTCCCAGGCCGGTGAAGATGCCCTTGTCGTCTGTTACGTTGAACTTGACATAGATAGAATGGCAGGGGTCGTTGGAATACTCGATCTCAGCCTCAGCCAGAGCTGTATTACAGTCAGGGCACCAGTAAACAGGCTTGAGGCCCTTGTACATATAGCCCTTCTTGGCCATTTCGCCGAAGACCTCCACCTGTCTTGCCTCGTAAGCGGGACGAAGAGTGAGGTAGGGGTAGTCGTAGTCGCCCAGTGAGCCCAGTCTCTTGAACTGCTTCATCTGGTTTGCAACGTGAGTCATTGCGTAGTCATGGCAGTGCTTTCTCAGCTCTGTGGGCGGGATAGCGCCGTTCTCCACGCCGATAGCCTTCATAGCCTTCAGCTCGATAGGCAGTCCGTGGGTGTCCCAGCCGGGAACATAAGGAGCGCAGAAGCCGTTCATGTTCTTATACTTGATGATGAAGTCCTTCAGTGTCTTGTTCAGAGCTGTTCCAAGGTGGATCTCGCCGTTTGCATAGGGAGGTCCGTCGTGAAGAATAAAGGTCTTCTTGCCCTTGTTCTTCTCGATCATCTTATAGTAGAGCCTCTCGCTCTCCCATTTTTCCAGAGTCTCAGGCTCTCTCTTGGGGAGATTTCCTCTCATGGGGAAATCGGTCTTCGGTAAATTAAGGGTAGAATTGTAATCCTGTGCCATTGTATCCTGATCCCGCCATTAGGCAGGATCCTCCTTTCAAGCTATTTGCGGTTTTAGAGGAGCAGTCAGCCGCTCCTCCTCAAGATCTTGCTTATTCAGCGTCCTCTTCCTCAGAGGCTGCAACTGCTGCTGCGATCTCCTCAGCTGTCTCATTGTCAGCAGCTGCTGAGTCCTCGATGGTCTCGGGCATAGATGAGATGAGCTCCAGGTGGCTCTTGTACATATCGAAGAGGCTCTTCTTGAAATCAGCTACCTGCTGCTGAGCCTCGATGAGAGCTTCCTTCTCCTTAGCGATCTCAAGACGGTTCTTCTCCATAGCCTCAGCGTGCTGACGAACGGCCTCGTCCTCCAGCTCGTCTGCCTTAGCCTGAGCCTCAGCCAGGATCTTCTCAGCCTTTTCGTTAGCCTCGTCGATCACCTGGTGGCCCTGCTTCTGAGCGCCCAGAAGAGCATCCTTGAGAGCGTCCTCATCCTTCATATACTCTCTTACCTTGTCGGCAAGGATCTGGATCTTATTGTTAGCCTCGGCACGCTCACGCTCCATCTCGTCAAGCTCTGCCTCCAGCTGAGTGAGGAATTCGTCGATCTCCTCCTGCTTATAGCCGAAAGCGGCCTTTTCAAATCTCTTATTTCTGACGTCCTTTGAAGTAATCATAATAATTCACCTCTAAATAAATTTTCGCAGGTTTATGTGTACACGGCCCTTTTTTGTTTCGCCGCCTATACCTGAAAGAATAAATCTTCCGCTGCCTCTGATCGACAGCACATCTCCCTCGCATATCTCCTGAGAGACACCCGAAGGCGGGAAGTGATTGACCTCCACCTTGTCGCTGCGGATAAGTCCGGCAGCCTTTTCACGGCTCACATTAGCCGCAAGGGAAACAACGCAGTCCAGCCGCAGGGAAGCCACTGTTCCGCTTATCTCCTTGAACTCCTGAGAGGTATCCATCTGGAAGGGCAGGTCTGTGCTGACCTTTACTCCCACACGGCCGATCTTAGTGACCGCCGATGACAGGTCCTTTGCCGCCACATCGGTGACGAAGGCCTGTGTAAGGCCCTCTCCGGTGATTATATCGCCGATAGTCTCACGCTTGAGCCTGGCTCCCATGAATGAGCCCAGAAAATCCCTGTGGGTGAGGCTGTCCTCATTTCGGTAGGAGAAGCTGAGGCACACCATGGGGAATCCCTCCATGATATAGTCCTGACAGTAGTCGGGATACACCGCCAGCATTTTCCGCCTGGCCTCGGGGAAGCCGCCCCATAGCAGGTATCTCAGTCCGCCGCAGTTCCTGGAGCACCACTGCTCTGCAATGACGCACTGTCTCTCGTCCAAAAAGTGGGAGAAGACCCCTGCGCCGGAGCGCTCTGCACGGAATGTCAGGTCTGAGAGCCTGGCCTCAAAGAGCTTATCGGCAGGATCGTTCATCAGATGAATACGCCGTTGTTCTCCAGCTCGCCAACCAGATCCTCACCGATGAAGCCTACGTTGTAGGGGGTGATGATGTAGGTCAGGTTAGCAACAGGCTTGAGGCTGCCGCCGTTTGCGTAAGCGACGCCAACGAGGAAGTCGATGATACGGCGCTTGTTCTCAGGGGAAGCTGTCTCAAGGTTGAGCACAACGGTCTTCTTAGCGATAAGGTGGTCAGCGATCTGCTTAGCATCTGTGAAAGCGGAGGGCTTTACCAGAACTACCTGGAGCTGAGCTGTTGTCTGGATGTTCACTACCTTGTTTCTTCTGCCGGTAGGATTGCCCTCAGCAACAGGCTCCTCACGGTCGCTTCTGTCGTATGTAGGACGATCCATGTGGTCGCCTCTTACAGGAGCATCGTTCAGATCTCCGTCCTCGTCCTCTGCTGCAAAGAAAAATTCCTTGATGTTCTCGAAAAGTTTCATAATTTTCTCCATTCTCCGCATATCTTTAATTCGCCCGCCGGAATATATGCGGATCGTTCCGGTGCGATAAAGGGTCTGGTCATTTGGAGTAGTCTCTTGCGCCGAAAAGGCCTGTGCCTATCCGGACTATAGTTGAGCCGTGGGCGATCGCCTCGGCGTAGTCATGAGTCATGCCCATGGAAAGCTCGTCCATGGAAACTCCCTGCAAGCTCTGGTCGGAGATCTTGTGGAAGAGCTCCTCCATGCGCCCCAGGAAGATGTCGCTGTCGGTTGGTGGCGGAATGGTCATGAGGCCCTTCACCCTTATGCCTTCAAGCTCTGCGGCCTGTTCCAGAAGAGGGACTAGTTCTTCAGGAGAAACGCCGCTTTTTGACTCTTCACCGCCGATATTCACCTCACACAGAACGTCCGTAACGACGCCCTTTGCCAAGGACAGGCGGCTTATCTCGGAGGCCAGCCTGATACTGTCCACTGACTGTATCATGGTGACACTGCCGATGATGTATTTCACTTTATTTGTCTGCAAATGCCCGATCATGTGGACCTCTGCGGACTTATCATAGCTTTCCTGCTTCGAGAGGAATTCCTGCACACGGTTCTCGCCCAGAAGGTCTATGCCCAGGCTAATGGCGTGGTTGACAGCCTCGGGAGGAACAGTCTTAGTCACCGCCATGATCCTTGGAGAGGTGCCTGCCTTAGCCGCAGCCTCGCCTGCTCTCTGGCGGATAACACGCAGGTTTTCGTCGATATAGCTGAAATTATTGTCCATTAGAATCAACACCCTCAAGAATTATATCATCATAAAGAGTAAGGTAATCCGGGTCGTTTTCGTGGAGCTTTGACAGCACATAATCGCTGCCCTCATAGATAACGTCGATCTTTTTGAACTCCACCTGCTCGCCCTTCAAGATATAAACGCCCTTGCAGCTGACCGTATTCGCCGTAGTAGCTTCAGTGGGCTCCTGGCCCTCTACAGGCTCGGGGGTCTCAGTCACATCTGCAAATCGGATGGCCTCACGGGGGACCTTCAGTCCACGGTAGCTGCCCTTGACCAGCTCCACGTTCTCAACACGGTGCTGAACAAGGTCATAGTTGAACTCACTGCACGAAATGATGAAGATGCTCTCCTTGGGGTCGCCGCTGTCCCTGATGTCGGTGATCACCGCATCATACAGGTCTGCGCCGTTGTCGAAGCGGAGCTTGAGCTCCTCGCCCACAGCAAACTCCTTTCGGGAGTTGTCCATGATGCCTGCCAGGTACCAGCCGTAGCCCTCGATGAGCTTGCCCACGATCTTGTCGTCCTCAAGGCGTTCGTCAGTGATGCGCCTGAGCTCGTCGACCGTGATGCTGTCCAGCTTATCAGGGGTGAGCTCCTCCTCATAGCCGTCTGCGTAGCTCACGAAATAGGCCGGTCTGTCCGAGGTCTTGACCTCAGTGGGAGAAACAGCCTTTGCGCTGAGCTGAGCCAGCTGAGTATTTATATCCGAGATCTGCTGATCAAAATTAGCGACCTCATTGGTGATGATCTGGTATGTACTCATTTCCACAAGGAGCTCTTCCATCTCGCTGCGAAGGGCAGTATAGTCCTTCATATCCCTGTCGTAGATCAGGCTGCGGTAGCACTCAGAGATGCTGTCGGACAGCACCGAAGGCTGTGCGGCCTGGAGCGTACCGGGATTCTGGATCTTTTTGAGGATATCCAGCTGCTTGGTAAGGCTCTCGATCTCACGGTAGATACCGATCTGCTCGTCATTGGGATAGACGTTAGCGATGACTGTGCCGTTGCCCAGCTTTCCGCCGTCAGCAACTGCATAGCTCAGGGCTCCTGAGCCGCTGTAGGTCAGCACCTGCTCGTCCCTGATGAAAACGCCTCTCATAGAGCGTGAGGCAGAGGCCTCAGCCAAAAGCGCAACGTTTGTGGAGCTTTCTCTGTTGCGGAAATTATAAACGATACTAATGAACACGATCAGCAGCAGGATCAGCACGAGATTTCGCAGCATTTTTACGATGAAGCTGCTCTCGGATCTGTTAGTTGTTGAGCGCATCCGTTATCACCGTCTCAGTCGTTCTTCTCAGAAGCGTCCAGGATAGAAACGGGACGTGAGGGAATGATAGTAGAGATAGCGTGCTTATATACCAGCTGCTGCTTGCCGTCGCAGTCGAAAATGGCAACGTAGGCATCGAAACCTCTTACCATGCCCTTGAACTGGAAGCCGTTAGTCAGGATGATCGTAACGACGATCTTGTCCTTTCTGCACTGGTTGAGGAAAACGTCCTGCAAGTTGATAGTTTTGTTCATACACATTCTCCATTCTATTTAGTTTGATGTATTAACTATTCCCAAAGGGATAAAAATACACACAATACATTATATCATACATTTCTATAATTTGCTATAGCTTTTTTGGATTTTTCCAAAATTTCATTCATTTTACCAAAATCCTCAATAATAATCCACCTGATACGTTCATTTCTTCTAAACCAAGTTAGCTGTCTTTTGGCGTATCTTCGGGTCTCCTGCTGGATCGTGGCGATACAGTCCTCAAGGCTTGCGCTGCCCTCGAAATAGGGGATCAGCTCCTTAAAACCGATGGCGTTGGCGGAGGTCTTCATGCCGCCCTCCTGCCAGAGAGATCTGGCCTCCTCCACAAGACCGGCAGCCGCCATTTCCTCTACACGGCGGTCGATGCGGGCGTAGAGAGTGCTCCTCTCGGCGCAGTCAAGGCCTAAGATCAGGCTGTCGTAGGGGCTTTCCTCAGTGCGGCTCTCGGCCTTTAGCTGGGAGAACTTCTTCCCCGTAACGTGAATCACCTCCAGGGCTCTGACAACTCTCACCAGGTTGTTCATGTGGATCGACTGAGCTGCCTCCGGGTCGGCCTGGACCAGCCTTTCGTAGAGAGCTGCGTTGCCCTCGTTTTTGGCCAGTTCATACAGTGAGCTTCGATACTCCTCATCGCTCTTTACTTCGGAAAACCGCACATTTTCCAGCAATGAGTCGATGTACAGACCTGTTCCCCCTACGATGATCGGCAGCTTCCCCCGGGAGAGCACCTCACCTATCTTCTCCTTGGCCATGATCACATAGTCCGCCACGCTGAAGGGAGTGCTCCGGTCGATAACGCCGATCAGGTGATGAGGGATGCCCTGCATCTCCTCCTGAGTTGGCTTTGCGGAGGCTATATCCATGCCCTTGTAGATCTGCATGGAGTCCGCCGAGATCACCTCTCCCCCATATTCCTTGGCCAGCTCTATGCCCAGTCTGGTCTTGCCGGAGGCCGTAGGTCCGGCTATCGCAAGGACGAATGGCTTATCCTTTCCGCTCATCCTCTTCCTCCTTCTGCTTCTTGAGCCTTTTGTTCAGTAAATGCGAAGAAACGGCAGTTATGGTCACACACACTGCCGCTCCGATAATAAGGACTGCTGCGAAGAGCTTGTAGCTCGCCTCCAGCAGCACACCAAGATCTGCAAGAAAAAAACTCATCCAAAGTCCTCCAAAGCTCATGCAGCGCTGCTCTTGTCGCTGTCTGATCGGGTCTCCTGAATGATCTCTTCGCAATTTCTCCGAAGGATCCTGTCCCTCAGCTTGATCAGACCGGCAGCGCAGATCGAGGCTGCCATGACTCCCGGCACGAATGCCACGGAGAAGACCATCACAGCCCTGATGATCCTGTTCCTGGTCCTCAGGATATGGGGCTTTTTGAAAAACAGAGCCATGACCAGTACGAATGCCACAGCAAATCCAACTGCTGCAATGAGCAGTTTTTTCACAGTTTCGTGCTTCATGATGTCTCCTTTCAAGTCCGTCTGAACTGGTGGTCCAGGTTGTATTTGCTCATGGTGAACATGACCGGTCTGCCGTGGGGACAATGACGGATCCGCTCGTCATTGCAGACCTGCTCGCAAAGGGCAAGCATCTCCTCGGGAGTATTCTTGTCGCCCTGCTTGATAGCGGCCTTGCAGGCCATTGTGTGGAGCATATCGTCCAAAACGCCGGACTGGGGCGACTGCTTGTGCATACAGAGATTGTCAGCCACCTCGCAGATGATGTCCTCCATGTCAAGCTCCATAACGAATGTGGGAACAGCCGTTGCCACCACGCAGGGGCGCTGTGACAGGTCAAATGCGAAGCCTAAGTCCTCCAGCAGCTCGGTGTTGTTCTCGATGGCGCTGAATTCCTCGCCGGTGAGCAGCACCTTGACTCCTGTCAGGAGTCTCTGGCTGAACTGCCGGCAATTTCGGCTGCGCAGGCGCTCGAAGATGATCCGCTCATGGGCAGCGTGCTTGTCGATGATGATCAGCTTGTCGCCGCTCTCGGCGATGACGTAGAGGCCGAAAGCCTCGCCGATCACCCGGATATTTGGGAATTCCTCCTTCACCGCAAAGGGCTGGGCAGGCTCCGGCAGCTTAGGCGCCGGGGACTGGTGGAGGGACTGCTGGCTGATGTAGCGGAAGCCCTCAACGGCCTCCGGCTCCTCCGTCTCATCAGGCACAGTGGGAGCTGACTGCTGTACGGGCTCAGGCTGAACAAATGGAGCTGGCTCCGGCTGGATATGGGAGACCGGCGGCGCATCGAAGTCCGCAGCTCCCTCAAGTCCCTTCACCTCGGGAGCAAAACCCGGCTCGTCCTCAGAGGGGAGAGGCTGTCTCGGAGGCGGTGTGAAGCTCTGGACAGGCTGCTGTATCGGCGCCTGCTGAGCGGCCTCCTGCTCCTTCCTGGCGATCTCCTCCACAGGCGTGAAGAAGGACTGCTGGGGCAGCTCCACCGGCTTCTCAGGCTTTTTCGTCCAGTCCTGCGGAGGCTTCATCTGGAACTCATAGATCAGGCCGTCCTTCATGAGAGCGTTCTTCACGGCGAAGAAGATCGCATCGGAAACAGTCTTTTCATCGGTGAAGCGCACCTCCGCCTTGGCCGGGTGGATATTCACGTCCATGGCCGCCGGTGGAAGCTCCACCATGAGCACACAGGCCGGGAATTTCCCCGTCATGATAAGGTTGGAATAGGCGTTCTCCAAAGCAGCCGAGCAGAGCCTTGAACGGACGTATCTGCCGTTTACGAAGAAGTTCTGGAAGGCACGGTTGTTTCTGGAATACAGCGGTTTTATGGTAAATCCCGACACCTTCACTCCCCCGAACTCATACTCCACCGGGATAAGGTCACGGGCGAAGTCCCTGCCGTAGATCGCATAGACTGCCGAGAAAAGCTCGCCGTCGCCGGCTGAGTTGAATTCCGTTCGGTTGTCCCTGATGAAGCGGAAGGAGATATTCGGGTGGGAGAGGGTGATCTTCTGCATGATCTGGCTAACTGCATTGGCCTCTGTTACGTCCTTTTTCATGAACTTCCGTCGGGCCGGGACGTTGTAGAAAAGGTCCCTGATGATGATAGTAGTGCCGTCGGGACAGCCTCCACGGTCGTGGAGAGTCTCCCGGCTGCCCTCGATAGAGTACAGCGTGCCGTATTCCTCATGCTCCTGCTTGGTCATGACCTCCACCCTCGCAACTGCCGAAATAGAGGCAAGAGCCTCTCCTCGGAAGCCCAGAGTGTAGATGTTGTCCAGGTCGTCCTTCTCAGAGATCTTGCTGGTAGCGTGGCGCAGGAAGGCCGTGGGAACGTCCTCAAAGGACATCCCGCAGCCGTCATCGGTAACACGCATATATGTGGCGCCGCCGTTCTTTATCTCAACGGTGATGTGCTCGGCGCCGGAGTCGATGGAGTTCTCCACCAGCTCCTTGATGACGGAGGAGGGCCGCTCGATGACCTCTCCGGCAGCTATCAGCTCAGAGACCTCCTTGCTAAGTACGTTTATTACAGACATTGGCCCTTCTCCTTTCTCAAAATAGTTTCAGTTCAGACGTTTGCTGACCACTGCTTCAGCTTGTCAACGAGAGTCAGCACATTTGACTGCTGATCCGGGAAATTCTTTCCTCCATTTGTGGAGAACTGGATCTTGAAGCGGTACTTCTTGCCGTCGGTCATTCCTCTTACGTCCACGATGTATGAGGGCAGAAGGAGCACCTTCTTCACGTCCAGCTTGGTCATTCCCATAGGTGCAAGCTCATAAAGCTCATTGCCCGAGAGAAGGCCGTTGATAGATACCAGCAGAGTATCTCTGTCAGAGATCGCAGCTCCGCCGTACTTTATGTTTCTGTTTGACGAGAAAAATCCCGAAAGATCGGTGATATTTGCGCAAACAGGATAGGAGTATCCCACTCCGAACTGGTCAAGTTCTGCTGTAACATTGTCGATCGAGTAACCCATTGTTTTTTCCTCCAATAATCAAAATTATAGATCTATCTCATTTTCGGAAGGCTTTCGCTTTCCGAACAAAAGATACAGTGAAGCTGCCGGAGATCCGATCAGCAGGAAAGGCGCTAATGCAGCGCCGGAAGTGCCCTTTCCATAGATGGTGCCGGGCATGAAGGCCAGATAGCTGACCTCCACCTTGTCACCCACCTGGGGCGCCTTGCGCTTGGAATAGATCAGGCGGTCTTCCTTCTTCTCGTTATCAACGTAGTATTCGATATGTGCGCTGATCTTCGAGCTTTTACGAAGTCTTATACGGCTGGTGACCGTTCCCTCGGTATGAGTGCCGAAGAGAAGTGCGCCGTAGTGGAGCCCCAGCCCCACGATCCCTATGATGAGCAGCACGATCAGGGCGAATTTAATGATACGGTCGTTCTTCTTGTCCTTATTCACAGCGCACCTCCCATAGTTTTTAGCATATCCCGGAGAAGCTCTCTGCACTCCCCGTCGGAAAGCTCGTCGATGTTGGTGCGCTCAAGCATACTCAGAGCCGCCTCACGGCCCATTGCCCCGAAGCTGATCTGGCCGGAGTCCTCCTTGACAGCAGGAGCCGCCGCACGGGTCTCCTCCATTTCCTCCAGAAGCTCTCTTGCACGGGCGACTACCTTTGCCGGCAGGCCTGCCAGCTTCGCCACGTCCACGCCGTAGCTCTCGTCAACGCCTCCCCGGACGATCTTTCGCAGGAAGCGTATGGTGCCGCCGTGCTTATTTACGGCAATGCTGAAATTCTTGACGCCATCCAGCTCCTCCTCAAGGCCTATGAGCTCGTGATAATGAGTTGCGAAAAGGGTCTTGCAGCCCAGCTTTTTCGAGGTGCAGATGTGCTCTGCCACAGCCTTTGCTATGCTCACGCCGTCGAAGGTAGAGGTGCCTCGTCCCACCTCGTCCAGTATCACCAGACTGGCAGGAGTTGCGTTTTTCAGTATGTCAGAGACCTCGCTCATCTCCACCATGAAGGTGGACTGGCCTGAGGTCAGGTCGTCGGAGGCTCCCACTCGAGTGAAGATCTTATCCACCACTGAGATCTTTGCGGAGTCCGCCGGCACGAAGCTGCCAATCTGCGCCATGAGCACAATCAGAGCGGTCTGGCGCATATATGTGGATTTACCGGACATATTTGGGCCTGTGATCACCGCCATGCGGTCGGCCTTGGTGTCCAGATATGTATCATTGGGAACGAACATCTCGTCTTGCAGCATAAGCTCCACCACGGGATGGCGTCCGGCCTTGATGTCGATCGAGCCGTCGATGGCGATGTCAGGCTTGACGTAGAGGTTTCGCAGAGCCGCCTGCGCAAAGGAGCACAGCACGTCAACTGCCGCCACTGACTCAGCCGTTTCCTGGACAGCCTCCAGCTTTGTGGCCAGGAAGTCCCGTACCTCTGAGAAAATATCCGCCTCCAGCGCTAAGGCCTTATCCTTGGCGCCAAGAATTGTATTTTCGGCGTTTTTCAGCTCCTCGGTGATGAAGCGCTCAGCGTTGGCAAGGGTCTGCTTGCGGATCCAGCCCTCGGGGATAAGGTCGTAGTAGGAGCGAGTTACCTCCAGATAATAGCCAAAGACCCGGTTATAGCCGATCTTCAGGCCCTTTATGCCGGTGGCCTCCTTCTCACGCTCGAAGATCCCGTCGATGAGAGCCTTGCTATTAGTCATGATGTTTCGCAGGTCGTCCAGCTCCTTGTTGAAGCCGTCCTTGATGACTCCGCCGTCCTTCACGGTGATCGGAGGCTCCTCCATAATGGCGTTCTCCACCAGTGCAGAAAGCTCCTCCAGAGTGGAGATCTTGCTGTTGAGCTTAGCTATCAGCTTGGAATCGTCCAGCTTTTCAAGCTCCGCCTTTATGAGCGGAAGCTGCATGGCCGTTGCGGAAAGAGACTTCAGGTCTCTTGGATTGGCAGACTTGTACATGACCTTGGTCATAAGACGCTCTAAGTCGTATACCCGGTCAAGCAGGTCGCCCAGGTCCCCAAGAACAACGCTCTTGCGGTAGAGTGCCTCCACAGCATCCAGCCTTTCGATGATCCGGGCGGGGCTTTTCAGCGGCTGCTCGATCCAGTTTCTCAGCATACGCCTTCCCATGGAGGTGTGGGTGTAGTCCAGCACCCACATCAGCGAGCCTTTTTTCTCCTTGGTGCGGAGAGTTTCCGTCAGCTCAAGATTTCGCCTTGCATTCAGGTCAAGTCCCATGTAGGCGTCGCCGCTGAGGATGTTCAGTGAGGTAAATCTGGACACAGACGAGCGCTGATTGTCCCGGATATAGTCGAAAAGTCCGCAGACCGCACCGCAGTCGGCACCGCTCTCGCTGAGTCCAAGCTCCGCCATTGTCTTCACGCCGAAGACCTCCGCCACGTTCTTTCTCTGACGTGCCGGGTCAAAGCAGGCCTCCGGGCGGTTGGCAGCGGCGCATTTCAGGTGGAGCTTTACGAAGTCCACCACTTTTTTCAGGCTGAGAAAGCTCTCTGTGAAGACGATCTCCGCCGGACGAACACGGGAGAGCTCGTTGATCACGCCGGCCTCCAGATCCTTGCCCTCGAACACGCTGAGGAAGGCCTCACCTGTGGAAACATCGGCACTTGCCACAGCACAGCACTGGTCGTCCCTGCTGTAGCAGATACCGCAGATGTAGTTGTTACTGCCGTCGTCCAGCATACTGCTGTCGGTGAGAGTTCCGGGAGTGACCACTCGGATAACGTCCCTGACCACTATCCCCTTTGTCTCAGCCGGGTCGGTGAGCTGCTCGCAGACAGCCACCTTGCAGCCTAAGTCGATAAGCTTCTTGATATAAACGTCGGCGGCGTGGTAGGGCACTCCGCACATGGGCGCTCTCTCGTCCAGTCCGCAGTCACGGCCGGTAAGGGTCAGCTCCAGCAGCTTCGAAGCCTTGATGGCGTCGTCGAAGAACATCTCGTAGAAGTCTCCCAGACGGAAGAAGAGGATACAGTCCTCATACTTGTCCTTGACCTCGAAATACTGCTTCATCATAGGCGAGATCCTGCTTCTGTCGATCTCCATAGTTCTCCTCCTTGATCAAATGTTCATGCAGTAGTAAACAGCGGCTCCGATACCGCAGGCTATCAGTATAACAACGATAGCGGTGATAAAGATCCGCTCATTTCTCGCCGGGAGCGGTCTTTCGGACTCCTGACAGTCTATACCCTGCTCCTCCGCCCATTGCATGAGCTGGGCGCAGCCGGGACAGTTATCGGCAACTCGGGCGATACACCTCTCCCCCACGAAGATCTCAGCAACTTTTCCGCTGTAGATCAGTATGCGGCTTATGTCGCTGCCGTGAAATCTCTCCTTTTTGGTGGAGATCCTGTCGCCATCCACGGTAAGGAGAGTCCGGTCGTGGATAAGTATTGCCACGATGTACGCAACCAGCAGCACGAAAAGCACCACCGGCATAAATACCGATCTTCCGCTGCTCCAGTTGTGGAAAAACTGCTTCATGACCACCAGGGAAAAGACTCCGCAGAGCCAGCCCGATGCCCGCATATCCGGCTCCTCCACCGTAAACCGTCTTTCCATTATCAGCCGCAGCCGCCGCAGGTAGCGCAGCTTCCCGAGCAGCCTGTAGAGGGCTCGCAGGTAGCCGGATCCTCGCCGTTTGCACAGAGAGTGATGATCTGGTTGATGTTGCTGACGAGGCTCTCAAGAGCGCTCTGGGCGCCGGTGAAAACGACCATATTGCGGTTGCTCATGATCTTCTGGTAGGTGTCCTTGATGCTCTGATCCAGTTCCTTGATCTTATCGGTGTCCTTGTCTTCCTTGATGATCTCAGTGTTGAGCTGGCTGCGCAGGTCGTCGAAGCTGCTGATCTGCTTCTGGAGCTCCTCATCGTTATCGCAGGCCTGCTTTGACAGGCTGTAAGCGATGTAGCGATCGTCGTTCTGAAGAGCCTTTCCCAGCTCTCTTGTCATTTCCATGATATCCATAATTATTCTCCTTAATTTAATTTACTGTTTTTGGCTTTCGAGCCACTGGTCGAAAAATCTAAGGTCCTTGCCCTCGTATTCCTCCAAGAGGTCATCGGAGTAGTTGCCATTCTCGTCCATGCGGTAGATCCAGGTCCTGACATCGGGATCGCTGATCCAGATCTCTGAAAAATCTATGTACCTGTAGCCCTTTTCTTTTATCTGTGCGAAGAAGTCATCTGAGTCGGAAAACTCCACCTCCACCTCTTCGCCGGCGTTTACGAACTGTCCCTGCTGGTATTCGATCTGGAAGGCACCGCCGGAGCCCATGTGCCCGTAGATCAGGGAAAACCGCCCTGTCTCGTCATTCAGGCCAAAGGAGGTGTGGCTGCCGCCAAGGTCCTCGCCGATCTGGACAGTCTCTCCGCTTTCGTTGAGGGTGTACACGGCGATCCGGAAGTCAGCCTCGCAGGTGCCGGTCTTCATGATGAGTTCGGGAGTGCCGTCGCCGTAAACATCGTACAGAGTGAAGCTCACTGAGCCGTAGCCCTGCTCCTCGAAGGGCTCGCAGGCCTTCAAAACGGCGGACTTGTAGGACTCCAGGAAGTCGATCTCACCGCCCTCAGAGACCTGCTCCTCCGGCTGATCTGTGGGCTCCTGGGTCTCCGGCTCAGTTTCCTGCACAGGAGCCTCAGTGGGTGCGTCTGTCACCTCTTCTCTGGGAGCCTCGGTCTCCTCCTCTGTGGGAGCCTCCGTGGTCTCGGAGCTCTCGTTCTCGGGAACTGATGCCCGGGAAACTGTGCTTTCATCAATGCCGCAGCCCGTCAGCAGAGCTGTGACTGCAAGCAGGCAAAAAAGTTTTTTCATGTCAGTCTCCTTTCGTGACCGGCTCCCCCGTCACCGCCCAATTCATTGCTCCGGTGATCCGGACGTTGACGAACTGGCCGATAAGGGAGGTCTCTCCGGGGAATTCCACAATAATGAACTCGCTGCTCTTTCCGGTGAGCCAGCCCTCCTTCTTCTTGGCAGGGCCGTCCACCAGCACACGCATAGTTCGGCCGATGAAGCGCTTATAGTGCTCAGAGGAGATCTCCCTCTGCACCTCAAGCAGCTCCCTCATGCGGCGGCTCTTCTCCTCGTCGGTGGTAGAGTCAGGCATTTCCGCAGCCTTGGTGCCGGAGCGCTTTGAGTAAATGAATGAATAAATGTTGTCGTACTTTACCTCTCTTATTATATCAAGAGTTGCCTTATGATCCTCATTTGTTTCATCGGGGAAACCAACTATCAGGTCGGTGGTCAGGGAGAAATCAGGGTCACGCTCCCTGATCTTCCGGACGATCCCAAGGTACTTTTCGGCAGTATACCGCCTGTTCATGCGCCGCAGGATCTCACTGCTGCCGCTCTGGACTGGCAGGTGAAGGTGCTTTGCCACCTTTTCGCAGCTGAAAATTGCGTCGATCAGCTCGTCGGAGGCGTCCTTGGGGTGAGAGGACATGAAGCGGATGATGAAGTCCCCCTCCAGAGCGTTCAGCTTCCGCAAAAGCTCCGGGAAGGTGATCTCTCCCTCAAGATCATTGCCGTAGGAGTTGACATTCTGGCCAAGGAGCATGATCTCCTTGTAGCCTTTTTTCACAAGCTCCTCCACCTCGGATATTATGTCCTCTGGGCGGCGGCTGCGCTCTCTTCCCCTAACATAGGGAACTATGCAGTATGTACAGAAATTATTGCAGCCGAACATTATTGGCACGCTGGCCTTGAATGAGCTCTCTCTTATCTGGGGAACAGTCTCGGAGAAGTCGTCATACTCAGAGATGTCCTCCGCAAGAGCAGCGCCCTCCATGTGCTCCAACAGAAGCCCAGGCAGTGAGCGAATGGCGGAGGTACCCACCACCAGGTCCACCTGAGGGTAGGACTTTCGGATCTTCTCGGCGATATGGCTCTGGGCTGTCATGCAGCCGGCAATGCCGATGATCAGGGAAGGTCTGCGCTCCTTCAGCTTCTTCATGCTGCCCACTATGCCGAAAACTCTGTCCTCGGCGCTCTCACGGACAGCGCAGGTGTTGAGGATGATCAGGTCGGCTTCATTCTCGTCCTCGGTGAGGCCGTAGCCTATCTCCCGGAGGACGCCCTTTATCTTCTCGCCGTCGGAAACGTTGAGCTGGCAGCCGAAGCTGCGTACATAGGCAAGCCCCGGAGCTCCTCCGTTCAAAGCCCTCAGGCGCTTTATCGCATCAGCGCTTTTCAGCAACAGAAAGCACCTCACTTTCAAAAATCGGTAGATAAATAATTATACCACATTTTGACAAAAATAGCAAGAGGCGCAAGCGAATGTTTCCCTTGCCAAGATCTGGGCTGAAAGATCGGGAGCGCAGGCCCTGTGATCAGATAGAAATTTTGCCCCGAAGCATCTCAAAGTGCTCCGGGGCATTGTGTTTACCTTTTATGACGGCTCAAGATCTAGTCGTTCAGATCCTCGATAAATGTCCTCATAGCCGCAGCAATCTCATCAGGCTTTTCCTCAGCTACCATATGACCGCAGTTCAGCTCTATTACCTGTGCATCGGTAAGGCCATCGGCATAGTCGTGCATTGCATCTATCCATTTCTGACCGCCTACCTGCTCGCCGTCCGAAAGGAAAAGCAGAGTAGGTACATCAGGCTTTGGAGCGCTGTTTATCTCGTTGATGGCATCTGCAAGATGTGTTATCTCATCTTCAACGTTTTTGTTGGCAAACTTTCTGAATGTTAAAGCCTTGTAGATTTCCTTTTCATGCTGGTCATAGTGATCCGGGAACGTGCTGCTGGTCAGCACAAGCCTTCCAAGTCCGGATTCTCTGAGGAATGTGTAGAGAGCGATCGGTGTCTTTCCGTCATCTGCAAGCTCCTCTTCGGTAAAGCTCTTCGGGGTACTCATATCCAGTCCGACGATCGCTTCGACCTCATCGGGGTATTTCTGCGCCCAGAGGATCGCCTCTATTCCCGACATGGAGTGCGGACAAAGGATATACGGTGCTTCAACGCCTGCCTTTTTCAGTGCTTCACGATCCTGACGGAGTATCGTATCAAAATCACGCTCACCGTCCACCACATCGCTGAATCCGTAACCAAATTTTTCTATGACTGCGATCTTATAGGTATCGCTCAGTTTTCTATACAGCGAACTGTATCCCAGTATCGGTGATACCTCTCCGCCACCGGACATAATGACGAGTGTATGTGACCCCTCGCCTTCTGTGTAGATGCTCATATTATTTCCGTCTACCTCTACCATCTGTCCAAGTGGCTCAAGGAGCGGCTTTTCCTTTTGCAGCATTATCCTGTGATAAATGAACACTGCCAAAAGGAACACCAATAATAGTATCAGTATCCCGAGCAGTATCTTTCCTGTGATCTTCAGTGCTTTTTTCATACGATCCAGTTCCTTTCGGTGCAATATAATGCAGATCTCTTTTAATAATAATTAATGTCTGCTCAACAACTAAAAATTGGCTTTAAATAGCTTTTTAAAGCCAATTTTTAGTTGTCAAAGTGCAAGAAAAAAGAATGACTTTGAGAATTTTTTCTTGCACTTTGTTTTGCCCTTTAGGGCAAAATGAGCTTGACATCAATTAATGCGATGCTCAAATTCCCAGTATTATAAAGAATTTGCGCTCCCCGAACTTCGTTCGGGGCAATAACCGCCTGATGGCGGTTATTGAGGACACATTAATTATAACACAACACCGCTGCACTGTCAACAAAAAAGCCATAGTATCGCTGATCCACATCCGAAATACTATGGCTTAGAGCTCCAATATCAGTGTCCGGCTTTCACAGGGGAGCCGTATTCACTGTGCTGAGAGGAAATCCGTGATCGAGTCAGTTCCTCCGGTCTGGGTGTAGGCAAAATACTGGAGTATGGCCGATGCATCTGAGGCGTCAACATATCCGTCAAGGTTCACATCGCCCACTGACTTGTCGATAGTGGGAGCCGCTCCCGTCAAAACTGCGGCGTACTCCGCCAAGATCGCTGATGCGTCGGAGGCATCTACTGCTCCGTCAGCGTCGATGTCACCCTGCTCCCTTCCGTCTATAGCCACGAAGGTATAGCCGTTATCCATGGCGTATTTCTGGACAGTTGAGCCGGTATATCCCCGGATCACGCCGGTGTAATACGGAGTCACATTATCATCCCCCAGGCCATTGCAGACCAGTCTTTGGGTGATCTCACAGTCCGGGGAGAGTATCGTCAAGCTCTTCAAATTCGGGCAATTGTAAAAGCCCTCAAAGCCGATCTCCTTTACAGAGGCAGGCACTACAGCAGATGTGATGCCGCTGTTCAAAAATGTTCCGCCGGAAATGCTCACGATACCATCAGGGATCGTTATATCGCCGTCTGAGATCTTGCTGTCCGCCAGCACATCATTCACAAACACCATCCCTGACTCTGCAAAACGTTCATCCAGCCATTTGGTGCCAGAGAAGACTCCCATTCCCACACTGTGGACGGAGGAAGGGATCTGGATCTCCTCCAGCTCAAGACAGCCGATCAAAGCATAGTCTTCGATCTTTGTCACGTTATCCGGTATCTTCACGCTTGTCAGCTTCCTGCACATCATGAAAACGCTTGACTCCAAAACCGTCAGCGACGCAGGCAGCTTTACTGAGGCCAGATTGTTACAATCCGCAAAGGCCGAATAGCCAATAGTCTCTACGCTGTCAGGTATGTCCGCAGAGGTCAGAGCCTGGCATTGGTAAAAGGCACGGTCTCCGATAGAGGTAAGGGTCTCCGGGAGATCCACCCCCGTCACGCTGGGGCAGGCTTCAAAGGCATTTGCGCCGATAGCAGTCACCGGAACTCCGCTGACCTGAGCGGGAATGGTGATCTCCCCCGAAGCCTCTGTATCGCAGTCTGTCACCTCAGCATGGTCAGGGTACACGCTGTAGGTCAGAGAGCCTTCCACTATCTCTGTGCCGTCAGACTCAGCTGCGATCGAGGTCATCACAGTTGAAGCTGGCCAGGCTCCAGGAAGAGCTCCTCCCAAAACCAGCACGGAAAGAACTCCGGCTAAGATCTTTTTGATCATCATATAAAAACTCCTTTCGCAATTGATCCACATTATTATAGCAGTTTCGTTCAGGAAAATCAACCCTTTGCATAAAGCCCCTCCTCCGTGAGACTCGCAAGACTTTTGCAAAATATCCGCAAATGCTGTTTACAAATGGCGGAATTTGTGGTATGATATATTGGTAGAAATAAAATTTTTGGAGGCAGAAATGCAGGCTAAACCAAGACGACTCTCAAAATACAAGGTCATCGCTGCGGCGGAGGCTTTATTGATATTCATCCTGATCTTCGCACTGATCTGGGTGTGCTTTATCAGCCCAAGAAGGCAGGCTGCTGTTCCCACTGGAGCCTCAGCGGAGGACCCTCAGGTCCGTGCCCGTGCAGTTATCGAGAAGGAGGAGTCCTTCTATCAGCTGGACGGGAAGAAGATCCTCCTCCACGACGGCACCTTCGGCGAGGTCTTCATGCCGGTCTTCCAGGACGTCCCCGCCAGCCAGCTGAACATGGATAACCTGATCACCCGGAACGGCTACTCCTTCTATAAGGAGAACGGCCAGATCACCTCTCTCACCGGTGTGGATATTTCTGAGCACCAGGGACAGATCGACTGGCAGCAGGTGAAGGACGCCGGAGTCAGCTTCGCAATGATCCGTGCCGGCTACCGCACCTACGGCGGCGGAGTGATCACCATGGACGAGAGTTTTACCGAAAATATAGAGGGCGCCATTGCCGCCGGTCTTGACGTGGGAGTTTACTTCTTCTCTCAGGCAATCAGCACCGAGGAGGCTATCGAGGAGGCCGATGCTGTTCTGGACGCTATCTCCGGCTACAACATCACCTATCCCGTGGTCTATGACTGGGAGCTGATCTACGACGATTCCGCAAGAACTGACGACGTTTCCGTAGACACCCTGGCGGACTGCTGCATTTCCTTCTGCGAGAGGGTCAAGTCTGCCGGCTACAAGCCCATGATCTACCAGAACAAGCTGACCACCATGTACAAGCTGGATCTTCCCCGTGTAAAGGACTACGACTTCTGGCTGGCGGAATACGGCACTGAACCTACATACTACTACGATTTCAAGATGTGGCAGTATTCCTCTACGGGAACTGTACCGGGGATCTCCGGACAGGTGGATCTGAATCTGTCATTTGTTGACTACTCCGCACAATAACAAAAATAAGGGCTGTCCCACCGGACAGCCCCTTGTTGTATCGTAATGTATTTTTTTATTCCTTTGATGTCTTCTTGATGAAGCCTGCCTTGTAAAGGGCAACTCCGATAGCGCCGGTGATGATAGTGCAGACCACCATTTCGCAAACGGCGTTGATGCCAACAAATCCTACAACGAAAGCGATAACGTTCTTTCCGCCGCGAAGTCCCTGTACATACTCGGTATTGCCGAAGAGAAGTATCAGAGCTGACATGAAGAACAGTGTGTTGAGGAATGCGGTGAAGAAGCCTGTGATGAAGCTGGCGATGCTCACGCCTGCCTTTGAGGATACGCCCTTGAAGATGAGGCCTACCAGGAAGCCGTCCAGGGCACGGGGAACAAATCTCTGAACGAAGGCCAGGAATGGGTCGATCTCAACTAAGATAGCGCCCATACCGCTGGGGATACCGATACCGTAGCACTGAAGGAAGCTGAAAAGGCCGAATACAGATCCCATGATGAGTCCACCTATGGGTCCAAGGGCGACAGCTGCAACAGCGATCGGGATAACGTTCAGCGTGATGACCAGAGGTCCGATCGGGATCGAACCGATAGGCGTGAAGGAGAACACCATCACGATAGCGGTCAGAAGTCCAAGCAGAACCAATGCTCTTGTGTCGAACTTTGTTTTCATATTAAATTTTCCTCCTTGTTATTATTCCTCTTGCGAGGATACAATACAACACTGTCATATTAGCACATTTTCCGGGGATTGTCAAGGCTCATGACGGAAAGTAACCGTTTTGTGACAATAAATGTCACCTCGCACAAAAAAGCGGCAGCCGAAGCTGCCGTTTTTATTATTGTTTAGATAGAGCCGGTAGCGGAGAGCACCTTCATTGCACTGATCTGATAGCCCTCAGGTGTCTCGGTGAGCTTGAATTCCACGGACTTGGAGGAGGTCCTCTCCATCCATGCAGGGAGCTCGTCGATATAATCAACTACCACCGTGTAATCGCTTCCTGTCTTGGAAACGCTCTTGATGTCCGGTGAATAGGTGTATGTGGCCGGCTTTATGGGAACGTTGTAGGCCTTGTACTCGTCGTTGTAGTAGAAGCGTGAGTTTGCAGGACCGACTGTGGTGTGGGTGAGCTGAGGGATATTCTCGCCGAAGAGCTTTACCGCAGCAGCCTCTACATCGGTAGAGGGCACGCTTACCACGTCGAAGGTCTTCTGATACTTGTCAAGGGACTTGCCGTCCATGATCATGGACCAGAGTGCCGCTGTGATCACCTGCTCGCTTGTCAGCTCTGAGGGCGACTCAAAGGACTCGATGTCCATGATGACTGCCGGATAGATCACGTTGACAAAACCGTCACGCTTAGTCTCGCCGGAGGTGAAGCTGCCCCAATAACTCATGGCCTTGGTCACAACAGTGATCAGTCCAACGCAGGCAAGGGCTGCAAAGATCACGCCAAGCACGGCGTAGATCACCTTCTTGGCCTTTCCGGAGCTCTTTGGCTCGTCGAAGCCTTCCTCGGTCTTGACTGTGCGCTCGTCCATGATAGCAGCCGGATCCTCGTTCAGGATGTTTTCCAGAGCTCTGGTGACCTTGCCCTTCTTGGCAGGCTTTTCCGGCTCAGCAGGCTTCTCCTCGGGTGCAGCCTCCTGCACGGGCTCCTCCTTGGGAGCTTCCACAGGAGCAGGCTCTTCCTTGGGAGCCTCTATGTCAGCAATGGCGCTGGCTGCATCAGAGCGCATATTCTCGATCATGCTGCCTACAGGGTCGCTGTCCTCGGCAGGCTCAGCCGGCTCCTGGGGGGCTTCCTCCGGCGCAGGCTCCTCCGGCTGGGGCTCAGACGGGAGCTCCTCAGCGGAGTTATGCTCGATCTCCTCATGTACAGCAGCGATCGCAGCCGCCATGAGCTCGTCTACTGAAAGCTGGGACTGCTGCTCAGCGTAGGCCTCCTCGCCGAAGACATCGTCGATAGAGCTCTCGTTGACGATCAGCTCCTCAGTGAACACCACCTCATCAGAGCCCTCCTCGGCAGGAGCCTCAGCAGGTGCTTCCTCGGCAGCGGTCTCCTCGGGGAGTTCCTCAGCCTCTTCCTTCTTCTCGTCGCTGGAGATCATACCCTTGATCTTGGAGAAAAATCCCTTCTTGGGCTTTTCCTCAGCAGGCTCCTCCGCAGGGATCTCTTCCTGGACGGGCTCCTCAAAGGTCTCCTCCGGAAGTTCCTCAGGAACAGCCTCAGCCGCTGCGATGGCTTCCTCAGCGATCGTCTCCACGGGAGTTTTCTCCTCGCTGGCCTTTACCGCAGCCCGGGCAGCCTCCTCGGCACGCTCACGCTCAAGGCGGTCCTTTTCCAGCTCCTGCTGGCGGATAGCCTCATAATCCGGGAGCTCCCCCTTGATCACGATGCGCTTCTTCTTAGCAGGCTTAGGAGCAGGCTCCGGCTCAGGGATAGGCTCAGGCTGAACGATAGGCTCATGGACAGGCTCCGGCTGGGGAGTCGGCTCCGGTATGGGCTCCGGCTGGGGAGCAGGCTCCGGTACAGGCTCGGGCTCAGGGAGCGGCTCCGGTACAGGCTCCGGCTGGGGAGCTGGCTCCGGTACAGGCTCGGGCTCAGGGAGCGGCTCAGGTACGGGCTCGGGCTCAGGGAGCGGCTCCGGTACAGGCTCGGGCTGAGGAGCTACTGGCTGACCAAGGATCTCCTCCTCGATCTGTTCAGCTATATCCGACGCACCGCCGGACTTGCTGCCGGAGAGAACTCCCAGCAGGTCGTCAACGGACATATCGTCGAACTTCGTCTTTCTCTGGTGGGCAGGCGGCGCAGGCTTTGCAGCAGGTTTTCCCGGCTTTTCGCCGCCTTTTTTAAGGCTGTTGAGCATATCGTCAAGATCTTTTCTGATAGCCATTATGACCTCCTATAATTTATCTGATCTGACCGTTTCCGTTGATCAGGTACTTAACTGTTGTCAGCTCGGTAAGTCCCATGGGACCTCTTGCGTGGAGCTTCTGGGTGGAGATGCCGATCTCCGCACCGTAGCCGAATTCTCCGCCGTCAGTAAATCGGGTAGAGGCGTTGACATAGACAGCTGCTGCGTCAACCTCACGCTGGAATTTATCGGCATTTGCGTAATCGCTGGTAACGATGCACTCAGAGTGCTTCGTGCTGTAGCGTCTGATGTGAGCTATAGCCTCGTCGATGTCCTCGACCACCTTCACTGCGATAACGTAATCGTTGAACTCGGTAGCGTACTCGGTCTCAGTTGCCGGAAGGACGCTCTCTCCCAGGATAGCTCTGGTCTTTTCGCAGCCGTAGATCGTAACGCTGTGCTCCTTGAAGCGCTCAGCGATAGCCGGCAGGAAGCTCTCGGCGATGTCCTTGTGGACAAGCAGGCTCTCGATAGCATTGCAAACGGAGGGGCGCTGAGTTTTGGCGTTGTCGGTGATCTCCACAGCCATATCCAGCTCTGCGGAGGCGTCAACGTAAACGTGGCAGTTTCCGGCGCCTGTCTCGATAACGGGGACAGTTGCGTTCTTCACCACCGCCTGGATCAGATTAGCGGATCCTCTGGGAATGATAACGTCGATGTAGCCATTGAGCTTCATCAGCTCAGTTGTAGTCTCACGGTCGGTGCTCTCAACTACCTGAACAGCGTCCTCAGGCAGACCTGCCTGGCTGATAGCCTTTCGCATGATAGCTCCCAGGCAGAGGTTTGAGTTGATAGCCTCCTTGCCGCCCTTGAGGATGACCACGTTTCCGGCCTTGAGGCACAGAGCAGCAGCGTCCACGGTAACATTGGGGCGGGACTCATAGATTATGCCGATGATACCCAGGGGAACACGGCTCTTGATGATCCTCAGGCCGTTAGGTCTGGTGAAGCCGTCTGTGATCTGGCCAACAGGGTCTGTGAAGGCGATGAGCTGGTCAACGCCCTGTGCCATGCCCTCGATGCGGCCCTCGTCCAGCTTCAGGCGGTCCTGCTTGGACTCGCTCATGCCGTTTTCCTTAGCAGCCTTCAGGTCCTTCTCATTTTCAGCGATGATCAGCTGTACATTCTCCCTCAAAGCCTTTGAGATAGCTGCAAGGGCGTTGTTTTTCAGCTGAGTAGAAGCAGAGGAAACAGCCAGCTCGGCTGCCTTTGCTCTTTTTCCAAGATCTTCAGTATAGCTCATAGTCACACCTCATTTTTTCTTATTAGCCTTAAATATAGTACCGATCTCCTTGTCCTCAAACAGGTCATACAGGAGCTCAGGGTCACGTCCGTTCATTATCACCATGTCGATACCGGCAGCAGTTGCGATCTTTGCTGCGTTTATCTTAGTTGACATACCGCCTGTTCCGAGGCTGGATCCGGCACCGCCTGCAACGCCCTCGATCTCGGGAGTGATCTCCTCCACAACAGTTATGGGCTTTGCATCGGGATCAGTTCTTGGGTCGCCAGTGTAGAGGCCGTCGATGTCGGAGAGGATCAGCAGCAGGTCGGCTCCCGCAAGCTCCGCAACAAGAGCAGAAAGAGAGTCGTTCTCACCGATCTCAAGCTCCAGCTCATCAATGGCGATAGCGTCGTTCTCGTTGACGATCGGTATAACGCCAAGATCCACAAGGCTCTCGATGGTGTTCTGGAAATTGCTGCAATGGTTGGGGTTGTTGATGATCATTTTGGTCAGCAGTATCTGTGCGACCGTGATGCTGTACCGCTCGAACATATTGTCGTAGATGTGCATGAGCTCGCACTGTCCGATAGCGGCAACAGCCTGCTTCATGCGGATATCCTTTGGCTTCTCACGAAGTCCCAGCTTGCCGGAGCCCAGTCCCTGAGCGCCGGAGGAAACGATGATGATCTCCTTGCCGGAGTTGTGCAGGTCGGAGATGACTCTCACAAGATTGGTCATTCTCCTGATGTTCAGCTTGCCTGTCTTGTGGGCCAGAGTAGATGTGCCCAGCTTGATGACGATGCGCTGTTTTTCGGAAATATTCCTCATATATCTCTTCCTTTAGTTGACTTTATTTATAGGTGAGCCCTTCTGCCAGGCTCTCAGATTTTCGCATACTATGCTCAAAAGCCGCTCCCTCGTTTCAAGAGGAGCCCAGGCCACATGGGGAGTTATAGTGCAGTTTTTAGCGTTTTTCAGGGGGCAGTCCGGACTCATGGGCTCCTTTGAGAGCACGTCAAGATAAGCCCCGGCGATCTGTCCGCAGTCAAGCGCCTGCGCCAGCTCCTCCTCGCAGACAACTCCTCCACGAGAGGTGTTGATCAGGATAGCGGAGGCCTTCATTTTTCCCAGAAGGCCGGCATTCACCATGCCTGCGGTCTTCTCTGTCAGCGGACAGTGGAAGGTGAGCACGTCGGCACGGGCTGCGGCTTCTTCAAGGCTGCACAGCTCGTATGGGCAGTTATCCGGCTGAGTCCTTGTGTTGACCAGCACCTTCATGCCGAAGGCAGCGCCGATAGCTGCCACAGTTCTTCCGATAGAGCCGAAGCCCACCACGGAAAGAGTCTTCCCTGCCAGCTCACAGGTGGGTATGGGGAAGTACGAAAACGTGGGCGAGGCCTCCCATTGGCCGGCCTTTACGTCGCTGTCATAGTCCCGGACACGGCTTGCCCAGTCCAGGATATAGGCGAATACCTGCTGTGCAACTGCGGCGGTGGAATACTCCCCTGCGTTGCACACGGTGATCCCGGCCTTTGTGGCTGCCGGGATGTCGATATTATTGTAGCCCGTTGCGAACAGGCCGATATACCTTAAATTCGGACACTTTTCAATGACCTCGGCTGTTATCGGCACCTTGTTGCAGAGAACAGCCTCTGCGCTGCCGATACGCTCAGCAGCCAGCTCCGGAGCCGTCAGCCCATAAACGGCTGTTTCTCCCAGCTCCTCCAAGGGCGCCGGAGAGATGTCTCCGCCGCAGGTCATGGTGTCCCAGTCAAGAACCGCTATCTTCACTGCTGGTCGTCCTCGCTGTCGGAAGGCTCCTCTTCTGCGGCCTCTTCTACAGCCTCCTCTGCCTCTTCAGCGGCTTCTTCTCCAGCCTCCTCATCGGCCTCAGGCTTGCGGAAAATGATCGATGTGATCAGCGCTGCCAGAAGAAGGATACCCTCTGAAAGTCCAACGAAGTAGTAGAGCGAACGGCTGTCCGAGAGCCAGAGCAGCAGTGAGAATGGTATTGCGATGGCCATGATAAGCTGATATGGGCGCTTATCGGTCTTGAATCTGTAAGCAAAAAAGATCAGGGCGATAATTGCGAAAACGATGTGCATACCGAATGGGAATGGGAACAGTCCGGGCTGCTCCACCTCCTGTGCCATAAATAATATGCTGTTGGGTGTAAACATATATCTCTCCTATCCGCAGCTGCGGAGAATGTCCTTTACGGCGGACAGACAGGCCGGTTTTTTAATGATAAAAAGGGCAGGGCTATCCCGCCCGAAAAAGTCTGCTCCTTACATTATAACATATAAAATAAAAAAATGCAACGATCACGGCAAAATATTTCCCCATTAGATCCTCTCGGCATATTGTACAAAACAGCCAACAAAATACGGCAGTCATGGTGCGATCTTCCAGTGCCAAAAAGTCACAAGCGGCCTCTGCCAGCTATGTTTTTTCTCTCCAAACTCAGGCAGCCGATCTTGTGCAGATCGTGGGTTGAACAAAACATAGTTTTATGGTATAATTATAATAGTAAGTTGTCAGCTGCGTTCCTGACAGCTCCTCGGATCATCGGCAGATCTAACGATCCAGCACGGCAATTATTGTGCATTCATACAAAGAATTGCCGCAGGGCGAGATTTTTCCGCCCTATCCTCCGACTAAAGATAAAGAAGAACGCTGTCACGCACTTAGCAATGACCCCTACCCCTAGAAAGAGGTGCATTTTATGAGAATGAAGAAAACATTGTTTTGCACAGCCGCTCTGCTGGCCATGATCATCCAGAGCACGGTTGCCGCCCTCCCTACAGCCGACGCCGCCTTCGATATAAGCGCCGGTACCACTCTGGAGCAGCCAAATGTCGGCCGTCCTGAGGATATGTACCTGGAGGAGTTCCTTTACGAAGAGATCCCCGTTACCGAATTCCGGGTCAGCGGACTGGCTCCGACCACCGACACCGGCAGCGATCATGTGGACTGGTGGTTCAGCCCCTGGGAGGACTGCCGCTTCGTATTCCTGCCGGCGGCTGCTGACAGGAAAGCCCTTCGCATCGACTACACCGCCGAGGACACAATCTGTCTTGACGGTGTTGAGGTGAAGTCCGGCGAGACCACCGACCTGCTCAGCAAAAAGGATTCCTTCCAGATAACAGTGGGCGGAAAGGACTGCGGTACTCTTAACGTGATGCAGTCAAACGTGGGCTGTATCTTCCTTTCCACAGATCAGGGGGACTCCCTGGCCTCACTGGACGAGCACAAGGGAGCTACTATCACCGGAAACGCCCTCATGGTAAACGCCAATGGCAAGGTCGAATACAACGGCGAGATCGGTAAGCTGACCGCCCACGGTAATTCCTCATGGGACTACAGCTCCAAGAAGCCCTACAACCTGAAGCTGCCGGTAAAGGCTAACCTCTTCGGCATGGGCAAGGCGAAAAAATGGGTGCTGCTGTCCAACTATCTCGATCACTCCCTCCTGCGCAACAAGATGTCTCAGGAACTTGCTCGCAAGGCAGGCATCGAGTACGTTATGGACTCCACCTTCGTTGACCTCTACGCTGACGGCTCATACCGTGGCACTTATGAGCTCTGCGAGAAGGTACAGGCTCAGAAGCAGCGTGTGAATATCGTTGAACTGGAGGAGCTCACCGAAAAGCTCAACGACAAGGATCTTGAGGAATACCCACATTTAGTTGAGGGCGCAGAAAAGGTCGATCAGTACGTCATCGACAGCTACAAATACTTCGATATACCCAACGATCCCGAGGATATCACCGGCGGCTACCTCATGGAGTTCGTCCCCTCCAACCGCTACGGATATAAGGCAGACAGCGGCTTCGTTACCTCACGGGGACAGCCTATCAGACTGAAGGATCCTGAGTGCGCCTCAAAGGCTCAGGTGGAATACATCCGCCAGTTCGTCCAGGACGCTGAGGACGCTATCTATTCCGAGGACGGTTACAACTCCAAGGGCAAGCACTACAGCGACTACATAGACGTTGACTCAATGATAAAATGCTATCTTATGAAGGAGATCTCCATGGACGCTGACGGCACCATGGCCAGCCTCTTCCTTTGGAAGGATTCAGACCTGAAAGGCGACGGAAAGCTCCATTTCAGCCCGGTTTGGGATTTCGACTTCGCCTACGGATCATTCTCCTCATCTAAAACGAACTCAGACGGCGATTACGGCTATACACTGGTAACAGAAAACCTCTACGCTATCTGCTGCCCGATCAGCGGTTACGGCGAGGGCTCTGATACTCTGGGTATAAGCTGGTTCTGCAAGCTCTACAAGACCGAGGAATATCGCAAGAGAGTCGCTAAGATCTACTTTGACGACTTCTACCCATTCGCCTGCCAGCTAAGTGACCCCAAGGATCCTTATGTGCAGAAAATGGGAGCCGAGATCCTGCCGGCGGCCAACATGAACAACCAGCGCTGGCACACCTACGGCGGCTTCATGTACTGCGTTTTCGGATCCGCCAGCGGTTTGGACTATCCCGGCTCGATCGACCGTCTGCGGGGCTTCCTCTATAACAGAAAGCGCTGGCTCACCGATCTCTGGCAGCCCGATGTTTTCGTTAAGGGCGATGTGAACATGGACGGCACCTTCGATATGTCAGACCTGGTAATGACCCAGAAGTGGCTGCTCCAGCCAAATTGCCCCGATGATCCTTATTGGCAGGCCGGTGACTTCCTTTCTGACGGCAAGTTCAATATGTACGACCTGATCCTCATGAAGCAGGAGCTTGTGGGCGAAACTAAATAAACACGATCAGCGGACCTCTGTTTTTGGGGGTCCGCTTTTTTGCTTAAACGAAAGCGGCCGCAGCAATTATTTAAGCCGCCGATCTTTCAATTCGCCCAGATCTCCTCCTCGTTTTTGTAGAATACACTGAAAATTCCCTTAAACTGGCTTTTTCATGACATTTAATCTTGAATTTAGGCGAAAAATTAAGTATAATTAAGTTGTAAGAATAAGACGGAGCTTGGCTCCAATGACTTTTTTCGAGAGGATGATACACATGAAAAAATCACTGAAAAGAGGACTGGCTGCGCTGTCTGCGGCTGCACTGACCGCTATCAGCACGGCTCCTGTCTTCCCCGCCGGCATGGCTGATGCTGCGGACTCCACCTCATTCCCCTACACTATCGAAGGCGAAGATATGGAAGGGGCTTCCTGCTGGACACAGAATTACGGTCCGGCTCCTAAGACCTGGTCAGGCGAGGGCTTCTTCTACCTGACCAACGAGACCGCTTCCTTCACGGTAACTGTTCCTGAGGACGGTATGTACGACATCAGCATCAAGGCTATCCAGGTGCTCAACGAGGACGGCCGTGAGCAGACCGTTGAGGTAAACGGTGAGTCAAAAATGCTGAAAATGGCATACTCAGAGGATTGGGTGGACTTCGATTTCGGCCTCTTCCGACTGAATAAGGGCGAGAATACTATCTCATTCCCCAGCAGGTACGGATATATGGCTATCGATTCAGTCACTGTTTCCGTCGCCGACAAGCATGACTACTCAAAGGCTACCTCAGTTTGCTGCGACCCCAAAGCTACCGCCGAGACAAAGGCTCTCATGAGCTACCTACAGAGCGTTTACGGCAGCTATGTCATCTCCGGTCAGCAGGAGATCTACGGCAGCGGCCACAAGGACAACTACGAATGGGAAAACGAGTATATCGAAGGCCTCACAGGTGAGCTCCCTGCGATCCGTGGCCTGGACTTCATGAACTACAACCCCCTCTACGGCTGGGACGACGGCACCACTGAGCGTGCGATCTCCTGGGTAAAGGATAAGAACGGCATCATCACTGCTTCCTGGCACATCAATGTTCCCATAGATTTCGAGAACTACGAGCTGGGCGAGGCTCTTGATTGGAAGGAGTGTACCTATAAGAACTATCAGGCTGTAAACGGCACCTTCAACACTGCTAACATACTTGTAGAGGACTCCAAGGAGAGAGCTTACTTCGAGCTGGCTATGGAGGATCTGGCTGAGCAACTGCTGAAGCTCCAGGAGGAGAACGTTCCGATCATCTTCCGTCCTCTCCATGAGGCACAGGGCAACGACGGCCGCTACGGCGACGGAACTGCTTGGTTCTGGTGGGGCGACAGAGGCTCTGAGGTATATGTTCAGCTCTGGCACCTGCTGTACAAGACCCTGACCGAGAAGTACGACCTCCACAACATCATCTGGGAGTTCAATGCTTATGAGCTCCAGGACTCTAAGAACTGGTACCCCGGCGACGAGTACGTTGACATCGTTGCCTACGATAAGTACAACGCAAACAACGGTCCTAACCTCTCCGCTATCTCCGGTATCTTCCACGCTCTCTATTCCATGACAGACGGCACAAAGATGGTCTCCATGGCTGAGAACGACACTATCCCCGCTATGAACAACATGACCGTTGAGGACGCTATGTGGCTCTATGTTTGCCCTTGGTATGACGGCGGCGAGGACGGCGGTACTCCCTTCCTGGCTGGCGACAATTATCAGGACAAGGACAACCTCATCGACTTCTATCAGAATGAGAAGACTATCACTCTTGACGAGCTCCCGGCTGATCTTTATAAGGCAGACGGTCCCACCGTTGAGCCTACTACCGCAAAGCCCACAACTCCTCCCTCAGACGCTGATTGGGGCGATGCAAATGTTGACGAAAAGGTGGATCTGAACGACGCTGTTGCTATCCTTCAGTATGTTGCCCTTTCAACAAAGTACCCTCTCACAGATCAGGGCGCTGTCAATGCTGACGTTATCGACAACGGCACTAGCGGAATAAACGGCTCAGACGCTCTGGCTATCCAGATGGTGGACGCAAAGCTCATCAAAAGCACAGAGCTCCCCATTACCAAGGCTGAAATGGAAGCAGCCATGAAATAAACATTTCACCTGAGAATGAAAGGGGCGATAAAGCGATTTACCGCCCCTTTTTGTTTTATCATGCCATTATCCGGCACCCTCTTGCCGGATAAAATAAATATACTGTCCTCTAGGCAAGGACAGAAAGGGGTTTTACTTATGACCAACACACGCAAAAGACTAAGCACCGCAGTTACCGCTGCTGCCCTCTCAATGGCGCTTGTTATCCAGGCACCTCCGGGCGGATCTCCGGCCTTGACCGGCACTTCTGTGATGACAGCCGCAGCCGTGAACTACGCCGTCCCTCAGGCACCGGAAGGCGCTCTGGTGGCTGACAGCGATCACACCGGACTGACCATCGGCGAGATCATGCGGAAATTCCCACAAGACAAATACTGGAACTACACTCCCGGCACCCACAGCGACTCCGACTCCTGGACAAGCGACCCCTGCACCCACCACCACGGCAGCAAGGACTATATATACCTCCGGGACAACGGCTGCAATAATTTCACCAATTACAATTTCGTTTCCGTACAGTGCGACGGCTTCGCAAGAAAGCTGGCTTACGACATCTACGGCAGCGACTGCCGCTTTGAGTGGACCCAGGACACTGATGTTTCCACACTAAAAGCAGGAGATTTCGTCCGCTATAACAACGATGCTCACTCTATCCTAGTTACCGGCGTTGAAGGGGATGTTGTCCACATTGCCGAGTGCAACTGGAATGAGGACTGCATGATCGACTACACACGCACCGAGTCCAAGGAGTACCTGGCCAACCATGTGACATTTGTGGCTCACGCCCCCTATGAGGCACCGTTTTTCCGTGACTACAACCTGACTATCGAGGAGCTCATGGCCAAATTCCCTCAGGATAAATATTGGAACTACGCTCCCGGCACTCAAAGCGACCCTGACTCCTGGACTGACCAGCCCTGCACTCACCACCACGGCAGCACGGATTATATCTACCTCCGGGACAACGGCTGCAATAATTTCACCAACTATAATTTCGTTTCTGTACAGTGCGACGGCTTCGCAAGAAAACTGGCTTACGATATGTACGGCAGCGACTGCCGCTATGAGTGGGTGATGGACAGCGACCTTTCCACCCTCAAGGCCGGTGACGTTATCCGCTACAATAATGACTCCCACACCATTTTCGTTACAGATGTGGAAGGCGACACTGTTCACATCGCTGAATGCAACTGGAATGAGGACTGCATGATAGATTACACGAGAACTGAGTCCAGGCAGTACCTTGCAAACAACATTACATGGATTGCCCACGCACCCTATGAGGCTGTCCACGGCGAGGTCCAGTCCTACCGCTCTGCCTTTGAGACTATCGAAGCAGAGAGCTGGGATATCCAGCAGGGCGTGCGCAATGAGGACGGCGATGGTGAAACTCATGCCGCTTACATCGAGGACGGCGACTATATAGCCTTCAAAAACATTGACTTCGGTCAGGGCGCAAGATCGTTCTTCGCAAATGTTACCGGCAGCCCCTCGTCCATTGATATTTACCTGGATCAAACAGACGGCGCTCCCCTGGATACCATTGAATTCAGCGGAACTCCCAATTGGAACACTTGGACTGAGCTTTCAGCCAATATCACAGGCATTTCCGACATCCATGACCTGTTTCTTGTATTCCACGGACCAGAGGGCTATCTCATGAACATAGACAGCTTCGTTTTCAGCTCTGAGGAAATAGTCCCTCCTGCAACCACAACCACCACAACTGCCACTACAACAGCAACTACCACCACAACGGCTACTACCACCGTCACCACAACAGCTCCCGTTACCACTGAACCGGAGACAACCGCCCCTTCAGTTACCCTCTGGGGCGATGCGAACTGCAACGACAAGGTAGAGCTGGGTGATGCAGTTGCTATCCTTCAGTATATTGCTCTTCCGGCAAAATATCCCCTCTCAAATCAGGGCGCTGTCAATGCTGACATTATCGACAACGGCACCAGCGGAATAAACGGCTCAGACGCTCTGGCTATCCAAATGGTGGACGCAAAGCTCATCAAAAGCACAGAACTCCCCATTACAAAGGCTGAAATGGAAGCAGCCATGAAATAAACATTTCACCTGAGAAAAAAGCTCGCAGGAAAAACCTGCGAGCTTTTGTTTTAGCTTCTCAGTGCCTTATCCAGCCACACCTTTGCGATATCGAGTGCCTCATAAAGTCCGCACTCACGCTCTGCATTCTTAACGAATGCCTTCATAGGATCGCTGGTCTCGGTGGACATCTGGATAACTCTGACCTTTGAGGTGACCTCCTCGCCGGCGACCTCCTTCTTGTCAAGGATCTGGATCCAGATAACATACGGGTCTGACATATATCCATAGTAGAGCTGGTCGCCGCTTCTTACCAGCGGATAGCCCTTATAAGTGCTGAATTTCTCGCTCATGTGTGTTATCCTCCTTTAGTCGTGGGTTTATTTCCATGTGAGAACGAATTCCTCGTCCGAATCTAGCCTCTTCATATTGCCGATGAGTGTCTCAACGTAGGACTTCGAGATGGTGAACTTGCTCTGTCCGTTGATCACGATCAGATCCTTCATTGCTGAAAGCTCATAGAACTCCACCTTAGTAGTCTCGCCGGAGTAAGAATCCGTATAGGTGATCGCCGCAGCCGGCTCTCCCTCGGGGATCTTCTCGTTAAGGGCGAACTCCTCGGCGTTTGCTCCGATAAGGAAGCTGTAGAACTGTCTGAAACGCTCGCTGTCGAAGGTCTTGCCGTTGAGAGTAGCGTTGAAGTCCTCAGCAGAGAATGTCTCCAGCTCAGCGGAAGGATCCTTCCTTGTGAGCTTGATCTCAGCCTTGTCGCTGCCGGCCTCAGCGGTGAGGTCGGTGATGTTCCAAACATAGGCGCCGATGAAGATCTTTGATGCGATGTCAACAGGGGTAACAGTTGCCCACTGAGCCTTTTCGGTAGAAACGATGTAGATCACATTTCCGCCGTCCAGCATAGCGTAGCAGCTCTTTGCGCCCTCCCCGGAGGTAAAGGGCTCGCTGAGGAGCAGCTTGTAGGTGTTTCCGTCGCCGCACTTAATAGTCACAGTGCAGAAGGGATCCTTCAGACCAGCCTCTGCGATATCGGACTCCTGACAGTGAACGCTGTAGATGTCCTCTGCGCTAAGGCCGAATATCCCTGTAGTGATAGCAGTAGAGCGCTCCACGGAAAGGAAGGCCTCAGTAGGTCTTATCATGATATGGGAAGCGGAGGTTCCGCCGGTATAGCCCTCATCATCGCTGCGCTTATCGTACTCGATGTACATATCGCCGCCCTCTAGGTCCTCACGCTCGATGAGGACGCTCTCCACCTTGGGGTAGTTCTCCTGACCTGGATCTGCCACTATCGTGGTATCCACGAAGTCGAAGAGGGTATTGCTGTAGTTGGCCATAGCTGAGGAACGAACGGTGTATACCGTGTCAACGCCCTCCACCATAACATAGGTGGCGTCACCTGTAGGAGCGCTGTCTCCCACAAGGAGAGTCTTCTCAGTGCCGGTCTCATAGGTGACCTCAATGGTGATCTTAGGGTCTGCCAGTCCGAACTTTGCAAGGTCCGTGCAGTTCTCCTCGATCACAGCCTCAGTGGTGAGGCCGTTTGCGTTATTCGCAAGAGTTCCGATGACCGCACCTCTCAGAGGAAGGTCCTCATAGCCCTCAAGAGTGAACTTCGAGGCGTTCTCATCAGTTGCTGCCGCCGGATTTGGGATGACTGAGAGGTCATCTGTCTCGTTTTTCACCTGAACGTGAACAACCGTGCCCATAAGGGTCTCACCGGTCTCCGGGTCCTCGCCGGTGACCTTGTCATCGTGTATAATGACAACGTGCTGGCTGCTGTCATCTTCAGAGGAGACTGAACTCTCCTCGGTCTCGCCGGGGTCGGTGAGCCTGAGAGCTGCATATCCTCCGCCGAGAACTGCCAGAACTCCCGCAAGTGCCACGATCCCCTTCGCTGTCTTGTTCATTTATTTCTTCTCCTTAACAATACGATGATACCTGCCAGAGCTACCAGTGCAGGAAGCACATAGATAACTGCGATCTTGATCACACCAGCCTGCTTTGCGGTAGGAGCGATAGTTGACTGCTGAAGAGCCTTATCCGGGATAACAACTCCGCCGTCCTTGCCGGTCATGCTGTTGACCATGTTCATGAATACGCTTGCATTGTTGTAGGTGTTGTTGTTAGCCAGAAGTGAGTTATCCACCATGAAAGAGCTTCCGATAACGAGCACAGAGCTCTTCAGGCTGCTCATTCCGTCCTGAGTCTCCTTGGAGGAGATAGCAGCAACGTTGTATGTGCCGGTCTCCTTTTTATCGCTCTGGTCTGAAAGGCTGATGAGATAGGACGTAGATGCGCTCTGGAGCAGAGGCTTTACTACGCACTCATTGTTCTTTGTCAGAACTGAAATAGATCTTGCTAAAGGAGCTACGATAGGAAGGCTCTTATTGGGGAGCGCTCCGATAGCCTCTTCGTCTGCAATGTTTGCAATTGTCGCAGGAGCAACGCCGTATGGGTTTGAATCAGATACCATCTCAGGCAGAACTACCTGGACCATCTTACTCTCTTCGTCGTAAATGATCTTATCATCTACCTGCAATGACCAGTCTGCCAGGAACTCAGTGAGGTTAGGCAGCTCAGTTGCCGAAACATCGGGGATATAGATCATGTTCTTCTGATACTTGCCGTCATTATAGAGGAAGTCGCTGAGCTTCTCGATAATATCCGGTGTAAAGTCGTATGCAGGAACAGGGATCACCACAAGGTCATAGTCCTCAGTGCTGAGCTCATCGTTTGCAATGTCAATATCTGTGCAGTCATAGCCGAACTTGTTCAGATACAGGTCTACTGACTCCACTAAGTTAGCGTAATTCTGTGTGTAGAAGGCCTGATCGTACATTGTCTTAGCGATCGCAGCCTTTACCGGCTGAGAGTCGCATACTGTCATGATGGCAGATGTGATCGTGCTCTCACCAACAAAGCTCATGGTAACAGCGTTCTGTGAGCTGGACTGGTTGGGCTTGATCATGCCGATAACATCGTCATTTGTCAGTACCTTTACTCTGTCGCCGCAGCTGATGATCATGTTGCCGTCAGTGATATCGCCGTTGTAGCTCTTCTTATATTTTGAAACTACATCGGGGTTGTTGTTGATGTCAACGTAGCTTACCTTGATGCTTCCCTCGCCCTGCTCAGCGTACATTGTGTACTTATCCAGGATCTCAGGGATCATATCGTAGGGCAGCTCCACATTCATGCCGTAGTAGCTGGCGTACATCTGTTGGAAGTAGTCAGCCATAGAAGCAAAGGTGTCTCTTGCGCTTGTAACAGTGATCTCAACGTCCTTGTCCAGGTCCTTGAGCACCTGGATGGACTCGTCTGTGAGCTCATATCTCTTATCGGGAGTAAGATCCACCTTCATGGGATAGCGCTTGCTCATGATGTTTGCCATAAGGTTGAGGACAATCACGATAGCGATCACCAGCACCAGCACGGCAACTGACATTGAGCCGAACTTCAGCTTCTTGAGATTGTGCTTCTTCTCAGGAGCCTGCGCAGTATCTCCGGCTGTATTCATCTCGTTTATATCTTTCTTGCTCATCTAAACATTACCTTCCTTTCCAATTAACCCCAGCGGCGCTTGTCGAGAACTCTTACCGTCAGGAAATTGAAGATAAAGGCAGTGCTGAGGAAGAATAACACGCTTGACAGGTTGAACACGCCCTGTGTGAATTCGATGTATCTGGAATAGAACGAGAGTGAAGTCATCAGCTTCTGGATATGCTCGTTGGAAACTCTTGCTGCCAGTGAGTCGAAGAGGTAGAGCACGAAAAGTGCCAGCATACTTGCAACTGCTGAGGCCATCTGGTTCTCGGTCAGTGAGGAGATGAAAAGTCCCACAGCGATGAACGCAGCTCCCAGGAAGAGCATTGCGAAGTAGTTGCCCAGAAGAGTTGACCAGACAATGTTTCCAAGATAGCCAAGTATGATCGAGTAGATGAACACCACGCTCTCAGCGATGATGAAGAGAGTGAGTGCTGCGAAATACTTGCCAAGGACTATGGACCAAAGTCCAACAGGAGCAGTGAGAAGTCCCTGGTCGGTCCTGTTTTTCTTTTCCTCGCTCATGAGCTTCATGGTGAGGATCGGTATGAGGAACAGCACGATGATGAACATTGAGCTGAACATGGCGCTTGTCTCGGTAGTGCCGGCGGAGATGACTCCGTTATAGAAGAAAATTCCGGAAAGCAGGAAGAAAACTGCCAGGAAAACATAGGCAATGCCTGAAATGAAGAAAGCGCTCATTTCACGTCTGTAGATAGCACCCATTATTCCTCGCCTCCATTCTTGTCATTATCATCTGAGGAAGCAGCTTCCTCCTGGTCATCGCCCACTGAAGCCACAAGCTCGCCGTCCTTGACGGAGAAGTTGATATTGGGCTTAGCCTTTGGATCCTCCTCACGGACAGTGCCGTCCTTGCGAACGTTGTCGCCCATAGTGATCTTGAGGAAGATGTCCTCCAAGGTCAGGTCTGACAGCTGGAGCATAAGGATATTCCAGCCCTTGTCTGCGCACAGCTTGTTGATAGCACGGCGAACGTCTGTCTTCTCATCGGCCTCTACGTCATAATCGTAGATGCCCTTCTCACGCTCCATATCAGCACGGACGTACTTTACGCCGTCGATAGCCTTGATAGCGTCGGCGATCTCCTTCTTATCGGCAGCGGTATGAGTGCTGCCCTCGATACGGAGGGTCATCTTGTGCTCGTTGGTGATGTTGCGTGCGATCTCGTCAGCGGTGCCGTCAGCGGCAATAACGCCCTTGTTGATGATGATGATCTTGTCGCATACTGCCTGGATCTCCGGCAGGATATGGGACGAAAGGATAACAGTGTGGCTCTTGCCCAGCTTCTTGATGAGGCTTCTGATCTCGATGATCTGATTTGGGTCAAGACCAACGGTAGGCTCGTCAAGGATCAGCACAGGCGGATTGTTGATAAGTGCCTGAGCCAGACCTACTCTCTGCTTGTAACCTTTTGAGAGGTTGCGGATAACTCTTCCTCTTACAGCAGAGATCTTGCACAGGTCGCAAACGTCCTTCAGGTGAGCCTTTCTAGGCAGCTTGCACTTCTTCAGGTCGAACATGAAGCTGAGATAGGCATCCACGGTCATATCCATGTAAAGGGGCGGGATCTCGGGGAGATAGCCGATGTTGGACTTGGCCTTGATCGGGTCCTCAAGGATATCCACGCCGTTGATCAGGATCTGGCCAGAGGTGGACGAGATATAGCCTGTGAGCATATTCATGGTAGTTGACTTGCCAGCTCCGTTGGGTCCAAGGAAGCCGAGGATCTCGCCCTTTTCGACCTTGAAGCTGATGTCGTTGACGGCTTGCTTGTCGCCGTATCTTTTGGTAAGGTGTTTAACCTCTATCATTGGTTTTCCTCCTCTATATAATATATAAGAAGTCAATAGAAAGCTGGATACCCAGCCTGTTTGATTTTACCGCCTGTTTGTGACAATACGGTGAGAGCGGCACGAATATTAAGTGGCAGTTGCGTTAACTGCGTCCATTGCGATCTGTCTGCGGAGCTCTTCAAGAGAGCCAAACCTCATCTCCGGCCGGATAAACCGCCTAAAGGCCACGTCCACGATCTTTCCGTAGAGATTGCCGCTGTAGCCGATGATGTGAGTTTCCGCAAGAGGCCTGTCCGAGCCTCCCACAGTTGGCTTCACACCGATATCCGTGACCGCCGGGAGCACTCTTCCGCCCACGTTCACAGAGGATGCGTAGACACCATAGCGTGGAACAAGCTGTCCCGGGGAAAACGCCTGGTTGATGGTGGGGAAATCTATGGTCCTGCCGATATGGTTGCCGTCCTCCACAGCAGCACTGATGAAGTAGGGCCTCCCCAGGAGCTCCCCGGCCTTTTCCACATCTCCATCAAGGAGCAGTTCTCTTATCCTGCTGGAGGAAACAGTCTCTCCGTCCAGCTCAACGCTTTCCACTATCTCAGTGGTAAATCCCAGCTTTTCGCCGAATTTTCGCAGCTCATCAGCACCACAGGCCGCATTTTTCCCGAAGCGGAAATCTCCTCCGCAGCAAACATGGGCCGCATTCATTTTCTCTGCCAGGATCCTCTGGGCGAATTCCTGGCCGGAAAGTCCGCACAGCTCCTCAAAATCCGGGCTGTACACACAGTCAGCGGCGATCTCCTCAGTGAGGATGATGTTCTTTTCCCGGACATTATAGATGTATCCGGCAGCTCCGCCGGTCTTTCGCAGGACGCTTTCCGGACTGAAGGTGAACACAGCCGCCTCCAGGCCGTTTGCCCGCTGAGCGCAGGCTGCGCCGATGACCGCACGGTGTCCTAGGTGGACTCCGTCAAATATCCCC
Source organism: Ruminococcus flavefaciens (assembly GCA_902760805.1). Lineage (GTDB taxonomy): Bacteria > Bacillota > Clostridia > Oscillospirales > Ruminococcaceae > Ruminococcus. The sequence continues at coordinate 160,530 of CACWHY010000003.1, forward strand.
AAAGCTACCGAGCTATTCTTATTTCCCATAGCTCACCCCAAATTCTTCCCCACACGCAAAAGGCCGCTTTCACGGTCAATGAGTGCAGTTCCGATGAACTCGCCCTGGCTGCCGAAAACTGCGTAGCTGTCGCAGTCCGGCAAGATCCCCCTCACACGGGAGATGTCCAGCTTCACGCCGTTGCGGTACATCCTGGTCTGAGCCTCGTTGAGACTGAGCTTGTGCATTGAGCTGAAAACTCGCTCTATAGGGAGAATGAGCTCCTCCGCCCTGCCCTCATCGGCAAAGCGCTGGATCTGCTCCAAAGTATGGCTCTCGGCAATGGAAAAGCCGCCGGAGGAAGTTCTGACAAGGCTTGTCATGATGCCTCCGCAGCCCAATTTTTCGCCAATATCGCTTATTATGGTCCGGACGTAGGTGCCCTTGCCGCAGGTGATCTCCAGCACTCCCTCACGCTTTTCCGGATCGTATTCTGTAAGCTCCAGGGAAGTCACCTCCGCCTCACGGAGCTCACGCTCCACCTCTATGCCCTTTCGAGCCAGGTCGTAGAGCCGCTTTCCGTTTACCTGAACTGCCGAATACATGGGCGGCAGCTGCATGATCCTTCCCCTGAACTGAGGGAGAACTTCCTCCAGCTGAGCACGGGCAACAGTTCTTTCCGAGCAGCTCTCCACCTGGCCCCAGACGTCCTGAGTATCCGAGGTAAAGCCCAGCCGGAAGCCTGCCCGATAGCTTTTTGTGCTGTCAGGCATTATATCGCAGGCCCTAGTGGAGCTTCCCACAAAAACGGGCAGCACGCCGGTGGCCATAGGGTCAAGTGTACCGCCGTGGCCAAGGCGCTTCATTTTCAGTATGCCTCTCAGCTTCGCCACAACATCGAATGAGGTGAAGTCCTGAGGCTTGTTGACGATGAGTATGCCGTTCATTCACTCAGCGCCTTTCTGACGGTCTCGATGAGAGTCGCCTTCACTTCCTCCAGACTGCCCTCCATGGTGCAGCCGGCAGCCTTTGCGTGGCCGCCTCCGCCGAGAGTCTGGCAGATAGCCGAAACGTTCACGTCCCAGGCTGAGCGGAACGAGCACTTGAATACACCGTCCTCACGCTCTCGCAGAAGGACGCCAACCTCGGCCTGCTCCAGCTGGATAGTCAATGGCGCAAAGCCCTCCAGCTCCTCCATAGTGATGCCAAGCTCCTTCATCATGTCCTGAGTTACGGCAACTATGGCCAGCTTTCCGTCAAGGTGCTCCTCCATGATCTCGCTGACGTAGCCCTCCAGCTTCATTCTGCCAAGGGACTTCACGTCGAACATATAGCGGTTGATCCTTGCGAAATTTATATCGTAACTGCGCATCATCTCCGCTGCTATCTCATGAGCACGGGGAGTGGTGCAGTCGTACTTGAAGCAGCCTGAATCCGTAGCGATGCCGGTATACAGGCACATTGCGCAGTGTCTTGTGACCTTGACGCCCATGAACTTTGCCAGGTCGTAGATCACCTCACAGGCCGCCGTAGCCTCTCCACGCAGGAGGGTCCTCTGGGCGTAGTCCTTGTTTGAGATATGGTGGTCTATGCAAAGCTGCACCCTATCGCCGTAGATCTCCTCGTACTTACCCATAAGGCTCACATCGGCGATGTCAACGGCGATGATGGTCTGGGGCTCAAAGTCCTCGCCGGCGCCGTCCTTAGTCATAAAATCGTATCTTGCGGGGAAGGGGTCGCTGCAAACCACTCTGCTGCGCACGCCCAGCTCCGCCAAAATATCCTTCAGGCCGAAGCCCGCTCCGATACAGTCTCCGTCGGGAGTCTGATGTGTTATGATAACAGCATCCTTACAATTGCGCAGAAAGGTCTCTGCCTCGCTGAAGCTGATAAACATATTTTCCTCCTTCCGGGATCACAGGAGCTCATTAAGTTTTTTGCTGATCTCAGCGCTGCGCTCGATAGAGCTGTCAGCGATGAATGTGAGCTCGGGAGATTTCCTCATTTTGAGCCTGTGGAAGAGCTCTCTGCGGACAAAACCTGCCGCATTTTTCAGTCCCTCCACCGACTCCTTCGAGCGGGCTGCACCCTCAAGGCTGGAAACATAGACCTTGCAGCTTGACATATCGCCGGAGAGGTCTGCTCTCACGATAGTCAGCATGGGGTCGATCCTTGGGTCTTTCAGCTCTCTGAGGATCGCTGTAAGCTCACGCTTTATATCTTCTGCCATTCGGCTGTTTTTGAAATTCGCCATATATTCCTTTCTTTCAGACGTTTATGGTAAAGCTGCCGGAGCCCTCAACAGGATCGCCCTGTTCAGACTTTGCCTCAGTCTCAGGCTTTTCCTCAGTCTCAGGCTTTGCCTCTTCCTTGGTCTCCTCAGCCTTTTCCTCCTCGAAAAATCCGCCCTCAAACTCCTTTGAATCGAAGGCCTCGTCTTCCTTGGTGCGGCTGTAGTCCGGGATATCCTCGTCGCCCTCCTCGCCGTAGTAGATGTCGGCGTAGTTGCCGTACTCCGGCTCCAGCTCAACGTCCTGAACAGGCCGCTCTATGCCCATGAGGTCAGCCTCCTCCGGCTCCTCAAAGGCGCTGCACTGGCCCAGGAGGATCTTCTTCACAGACTCGAAGAAGAAAATATCCACAGGACCGAAGTCCTCCCATGCAAGTGCCTCATCACAATAACGGATCATATCTGCGTTTGCCATTCTGCTGTTGTCCATGATCAAGTCCTCCCTGCCATTTTTTTATTTATCTTAGTCTTCCCGATATTCCTCGATGACATAAGCCTCAAAGATATCGCCTTCCTTTACGTCACTGAACTTCTCAAGGCTGATACCGCACTCATAGCCCTCTGCAACTTCCTTTGCGTCGTCCTTGAATCTCTTCAGGCCGGCGATCTTGTCGTCGGCGATGATGATACCGTCACGAACTACACGCACCTGACAGCCACGGGATACCTTTCCGCTGAGGACATAGCTTCCTGCGACCATACCAACGTTAGAGATCTTGTAGACCTGTCTTACCTCCACACGTCCAAGCTCCACCTCACGGGTCTTAGGAGCAAGCATACCCTTCATAGCGGTAGAGATCTCGTCGATAGCGTCGTAGATGACTCTGTACAGGCGGATGTCAACGCCGTCACGCTTTGCATTCTCAGCAGCAACGGGATCAGGTCTTACGTTAAATCCAACGATGATAGCGTTAGAAGCAGCGGCCAGCATTACGTCGCTCTCCTTAACGGCACCAACTGCACCGTGGATGACTCTTACTCTTACCTCGTCGTTGGACAGCTTCTCCAGAGACTGCTTTACAGCCTCAACAGAGCCCTGAACATCGGCCTTTACGATAAGCGGCAGCTCCTTGATCTCGCCCTCAGCGATCTGGCTGAACAGGTTATCGAGAGTTACCTTGCGGTAGGAGTTGAACTGCTCCTCCTTAGCCTCATGCTTACGCTGCTCGGCAAGCTCACGGGCAAGGCGCTCATCCTCAACAGCGTTGAAAATATCGCCTGCGCTGGGGACCTCCACCAGACCTGTGACCTCAACAGGAACTGACGGACCGGCAGTCTTGACAGTTCTGCCCTTGTCGTTTGTCATTACACGAACGTGACCTACGGCAGTACCGGCGATGATAACGTCGCCCTGCTTGAGGGTACCGTTCTGTACCAGAAGAGTTGCGATAGGTCCACGGCCCTTATCCAGACGAGCCTCAACGACAGTACCCTTTGCCAGACGGTCAGGGTTAGCCTTGAGCTCCTGCACCTCTGCAACAAGGAGAATGTTCTCCAGCAGAGTGTCGATGCCCTCGCCGGTCTTAGCAGAAACAGGAACGCAGATGACGTCTCCGCCCCAGTCCTCGCAAACCAGGTCGTACTTGGTGAGCTCCTCCTTGATACGGTCGGGGTTAGCGCCCTCCTTATCCATCTTGTTGATGGCAACGATGATCTGTACTCCGGCAGACTTAGCGTGGTTGATGGACTCAACAGTCTGGGGCATGATACCGTCGTCTGCGGCAACAACAAGGATAGCGATATCGGTGATGTTAGCGCCTCTTGCACGCATAGATGTGAAGGCCTCATGTCCGGGAGTATCAAGGAAGGTGATGTCCTGTCCGTTGACATTTACCTGATAAGCACCGATGTGCTGAGTGATACCGCCGGCCTCACCAGCAGCAACGTTTGCCTTTCTGATGCGGTCAAGGATAGAGGTCTTACCGTGGTCAACGTGTCCCATAACAACGACAACGGGGCAGCGGGGCTCCAGATTTGTATCGTCGTCGTCACTGTCGTCGATAAGACGCTCCTCAATGGTAACGATGACCTCCTTCTCTACCTTTGCGCCCAGCTCCTCAGCTACGAGGGAGGCTGTATCGAAGTCGATCTCCTGATTTATGGAAGCCATAACGCCCAGACCCATCAGCTTCTTGATGACCTCTGTAGCGGTGGCCTTCAGACGTGTAGCAAGCTCGCCGACGGTAATGCTCTCGGGGATCAGCACCTTCAGCTGCTGCTTTCTTGCACGCTCCAGCTCCAGTCTCTTCAGCTTCTCAGCCTCGCTCTCCTTCTTGGAGAACTGCTGACGGCTGCGCTGAGCAGACTTCTGGTTGATCTTCTGCTTCTTGGAGGAGTAATTCTCGTCCTTGTGCTTGTTGGAAGAGGCCATGTTGTCATAGCGCTCGTTGTACTTGTCAAGGTCAACATAGCTTCCTCTTGTGTCAACGGTCCTGCGCTGACCGGAAGTCTGACCGGTCTCAGAGCTCATACCGGCGCTGAACTTAGTTCTCTCGCCTCTGTCCTGAGCCTTGGCCTGCTTCTTCTCCTGCTTCTTAGCGTTCTTCTGAGAAGCGTCATCATTCTTAGCCTCGGGCGCCTTCTTGGGCTCCTCCTTTTTAGCAGGAGCTGCGGGCTTTGCCTCCTGAACAGGAGCAGCGGCCTTCTTAGGCTCTTCCTTCTTTGCAGGAGCAGGTGCAGCGGCAGCCTTCTTGGGCTCTTCCTTCTTTGCAGGAGCAGGTGCAGCGGCAGCCTTCTTGGGCTCTTCCTTCTTTGCAGGAGCAGGTGCAGCAGCGGCCTTTTTGGGCTCCTCCTTCTTTGCAGGAGCAGGTGCAGCAGCAGCCTTCTTGGGCTCCTCCTTCTTTGCGGGAGCAGGCGCAGCAGCGGCCTTCTTAGGCTCCTCCTTCTTAGCAGCGCTCTTCTTGGGCTCTGCCTTCTTTGCAGGAGCCTCCTCACGGACCGGCTTGGGGTCGTTCTTAGAAGCGAAATACTCGTCGAAGTTCTCCACTGAGTTCTTCTTAGTGAAATACTCCAGAACTGAGTTCATCTCGTTCTCATCAAGGCCGGTAGAGGCCTTCTTCTTAGTGTCGCCCTTTGCGGCGAAAATATCGATGATCTCCTGCGAAGAAACTCCAAGGTCCTTCGCTGCGTCACTGATCTTTATCTTTTTTATCATAGGCTGATGATACCTCCATTTGCTGTCCGCCATCTGCGGACTGACGTTATTCAATTGTATATGTCAACACAGAATACTGTGGGTCACGAAGAAACGATCTTCTCAAAGCCGCCGGCAAAGCCTGCATCGCAGACAGCGATGACTGCCGTGGCCTTTCCGCAAAGTCTTGCGGTGTCGTCCTTGGTGAGCTCCGTGATCAGGAGCTTCACTCCGTATTTCCGGCAAACGAATGCTGCTTCCTTGACAGTTTTCTCCGAAGCGTCCGCTGCTGCCAGCACACAGAAGGCCTTGCCCTCGGCCACTGCGCCGCAAACGCTGTCGAAGCCCTTTACGGTCCTGCCAGCCTTATTGCATATAGTCAGCAGGTCAGCTGTTTTCTGCTTCCGATCTGAGCTCATTTGCCATCACCTCGTAAACATTTTCATCTATCCTGCATGAGAAGGACTTTTCAAAGCGGCGAGCCTTCCTAGCCTTGTCGAAGCACTCCTCGCTCCGGCAGATATAGGCGCCACGGCCGTTTTTCTTGCCCACCAGGTCAAGGCTGATCTCGCCCTCAGGAGACTTCACAACTCGTATGAGCTCCTTTTTCGGCTTCATCTCGCCGCAGCCCAGGCACATTCTCATGGGGATCTTTTTCGGCTTCACAGCTTACTCCTCGCTGCTCTCAGCAGGAGCGGTCTCCTCAGCAGGAGCAGTTTCCTCAGCAGGAGCACTTTCCTCGGCAGGAGCCTCCTCCGGCTCGGGAGTCTCATAAACGGGAGGCTGATAATCGGGGCTGAGCTCGGGAGCCTCCTCGCCGGTAACAGGGTCGAACTGAGGCTTGATGTCGATCTTGTAGCCTGTGAGCTTAGCAGCCAGCTTAGCGTTCTGGCCCTTGTTTCCGATAGCCAGTGACAGCTGATTGTTGCTTACCACAACTGTGCAGAGCTTCTCAGCCTCAGAAACGATAACAGCTCTGAGCACCTCAGCAGGAGCAAGTGAGCTTGCTATGAACTTCTCAGGATCCTCGCTCCAGGGGATAACGTCGATCTTCTCGCCGTTGAGCTCGCTCACTACCGCAGAAATACGGGAGCGCTTCGTACCGATGCAGGCGCCTACGGCCTCAACGTTAGGATCCTTTGACCAAACAGCCATCTTTGTACGGGATCCGGCCTCACGGGAGATAGCCTTGATCTCAACAGTGCCGTCGTAGATCTCAGGCACCTCCAGCTCAAAGAGTCTCTTTACCAGATCCTTGTGAGTACGGGAGATCTTTACGATAGGCTTCTTGTTCTTGCCCACGATGCTGGTGATGTAGACCTTGATCTTCTTGCCTTCCTCAAGGGTCTCGCCGGGGATCTGCTCGTTCTTGAACAGATACAGCTCAGTTCCGTCGTACTCAACGGTAACAGTGCCTCTGCCGGGCTCCACCTGAGAAACGGTAGCCACGATGCAGTCGTGCTCCTTCTCGCCGAACTTAGCCAGCATCTGCTCACGGTTGATCTCTCTCAGGTCGCCCTTGATGGACTGCTTAGCGGAGAGAGCAGCCATTCTGCCCAGCTTGGAGATGTCCAGCTCCTTGAGGATAGTACCGCCCACAACAGCGTTGGGGTCGATAGTTTTAGCGGTCTCGATATTTATCTCGTTCTCATCGATAGGCTCATCGGGGATGATCTCCTGAGCGATATACATTGCGAATTTCTTGGTAGCGGGGTCGATCTCCACACGGATCCTCTCCTCGCTGTGGGGATAGGCTCTTCTAGCGGCCTTGAGCATAGCGGACTTTACCTTCTCAACAAGCAGGTCAGTCTCGACGCTGTTCTCCTCTCCCAGCATTTCGAGAGCCTCGAAAAAGTTTTCCATTATCATTTCCTCCAGTAATTATTTTTATATTGTCAGAAGTCAAGCCACAGCTTGACGAAGGCTACATCTGCAAGCGGATAGCTCCGCTCCTCGCCGCTCTCCAGCAGTACAGTCACCTTTTCCTTGTCAGCGCCTGCCAGCTGGGCGACGATCTCTTTTTCGCCGTCAATGCTTCTGATAAATCTGATCCTAACGGTATCGCCCTGGCAGACCTCGAAGTGTTCCTCCTTGACCAGTTCTCTTTCCAGCCCGGCGGATCCCACCTCAAGCATATAGCTCTGTGCGATCGGGTCGGCCTCATCGAGCACAGCGTTCACCGGCTCAGTGACTTTTTCGCAGTCCTCAATGGTGATGCCCTCGTCCCTGTCGATGAACACACGCAGGTACCACATAGCGCCCTCCTTGACGTAGCAAACGTCCCAGAGGAAGTAGCCCAGCTCATCCGTGACAGGCTTCACAAGGTCATAGACCTTCTGTTCAGTGCTGCCGAATTTTTTCAGCTTCATACAGCCTCTCCTTTCATGTTCTTGCGAATAGCCGACACCCTTTCTGCCATAGAAACGGTATCAAAACGAAAGACCGGAAGGCTCCGGTCTTTGCTTTTAACTATCATCATACCTATTATAACACGCAATTCCGGAAAAATCAAGTATTTACAGGGAATTTTTTCAAAAAATTTCTGAATTACCGGTCCGGAAGGTGCCTACAGGCTGCCCTGACCGGGTAATTCGGTCAGAGAAGTCCGGCTGAGGCCGTGGTAGTAGTGGTCTCAGCTGTATCTGTGCTGCCGCCGTTAGCGGGAGAAGCTGAAAGTCCGTTATCAGCAACGTGTACCTTGATCTCGATCTCGATGCCGGGGTTGTTGCTGAACTTGAGGATAACGTATGTTTCACCGGCAGAAACGCCTGTGATATAGCCAAGGTTGTCAACTGAAGCGATCGCAGGGTCCTTGGACTCCCAGATCTCGTTTGCCTCAGAAGAGCCGTCGGGGTAGCTCTGGATGATCGCAACGTCACGCTCACCGATGTCCACGAAGACCTCACGCTTGCTCAGCTGAACCTGAGCGGCAGCAGGATTTGCGGTAGTAACTGCCTCTGTAGGAACCTCAGTAGGCGCTTCAGTGACCACAGGATCCACAACAGGCGCAGTAGTGGTCACGGCAGGAGTAGTCTTCTTGGATGACTTGGTGTCGTCCTTTGAGCAGCCGTGTGCGATAAGTATAACAAAAAGAAGCACAATTAGCGCAATTATTGCCAGCGCCGTAAACTGTCTGCGGCGAAGCACTTGTCTTGTAACTCTTTTGCGGGGTCTCTGAGAACCGTTCTGATCGTATGCCATAGTGAGTCTCCTTCTTTTATTTTTTATTTTTAACGAAAGAAATAAATCTTCTCATATATTATAACACACCAGACACAAAATGTCACGCTATTTTTTGAAGTTTCTACAATATGCTGTATTATCACCTATTTTTTTGGTATTTTTTGACAAGGGCCATGACACTATTCTCCATATTTCCTGCATGAGTTTTACAGCCACAGCTCAAAAGTCCTTCTGAGCCGCTCAGCAGCAAGGGGATAAACGTCGCTGCGGTAAGCAAAGGTCACCGCCTGTATCCCGTTGACCAACACAGCATAAACTGCCGCAAGTGCCATTCCCCGGCGCAGGAGGAGGCTCCGAACAGGTGCGTTCCCACGGCTGCTCAAAGCGAAGAGCACTGCCGTTCCGCCAAGGATCATAGGCCAGGAGAAGTCCGCCGCATAGCGCACCGCATAGCCGCTCTCCCAGGTGGAGATCACGATGATCAGCGGAGCTATCAGGCAGGGAAGTCCGACCAGTACCGCTGTTTTTATGCGTGCTTTCCGGTCAGGGAGCCCCTTCAGCGCTCTCCAGCCCAGAAGCAGGCCAAGTGCTGTCAAACCACGGGAGAAAAGGCCCGAAACTGTGCCGTAGTCCTTGAAATAGAAGCCGTTCACGCCTAGCATGGAGAAGGGCGTCGAGATGTAGGGGTAGTCCGGGAAGAAAGCCGGCGGCGTGATCAGCAGGTCGTACAGGCTGATCAGCACGAAGTGCAGGTGGAACTCCGTATGAGTGAAATCGTTGACCGTCAGAGAGTATTTTATGCCGAATTCCAGCACATCGCCGAAACGGTCGTAGTTGTACCACATCTGGAAGACCGCTGCTGCCGCCATGGGGAGCAGTCCCCAGAGGAGGATCGGCAGGCGCTCTTTTTTCCGTGAGAAGGCTCCCCAAAGGATCCAGACTGCTCCGCAGGCAGCGTAGACAGCCAGTGTCGGCCGGCAGAGAACTGCCAGACCAAGCAGCAGAGAGGCTCCTCCAAGGCGCACAGGACGGAGCTTTTCCCCGGATATGATGCCCGAGGTGATCAGCAGGAGAGCTCCTCCGACCACGCAGCAAGATCCTGAGGTTATGGCGATCTCGTAGAATTTCGGACGTCCGGCGCAGAACCAAACTCCGCTGGCTGAGAGCAGCACCACAAGGCCGCCAAGGACAGTTCCTGCCGGGATATGGGCAAACCAGCGCCTTACCACCGCCAGATAGGTCAGTGCCAGCAGGATCAGTCCGGCTGCGGAGAACAGCATGACTGCGATCTCAGCCGGGAAGAAATGTCCCGTCACCAGGTGATACGGCACGAACAGCAGCAGGGGCGCCACGCCGTAGTAGGAGTAATATTTGCCGTCATAGAGGACGTGATCCCAGCTGTAAGGGAACGTTCCGTCACCTCGGGCGCTCCAGTCGTAAGGGTTTTCCATTTGCAGGAGAGGGTCGTCCGGCTCAAGCTCATGAAGGTAGGTCCTTCCCTCCTCAAAGGCGACTACAAGCTCTTCGGTGAGCTGGTCGCCCTCATTTCTGCGGAAGGCATCGCCCAGGTGCTCCTCCGGGATCAGGGTGAGACACAGGGCGCAGGCTCCGATCACCGCTCCGGCAGTCACAAAGGCACAGAGAGATCCGCAGAGCTGAGATTCCTGAGAGAAGGGGCTTCCCATGCGCTTAGAGAAAAACAGTCCGTGGAGGAACATTCCTCCCAGAAGGAGCATGAGCACTCTGATCGGCGAAACATCGAAGGGCACCGTCCTGTTGGCAACGATGCTGCGGATAGTGAACAGGTCGCCGAAATCGCTTCCGGTGAAGCTGAGCCTCATAGTACCGGCGTTTCCGGAGAGCTGTGCTATGGAATAGGCAGACTGGCTGCTTCCCCGAACGATCTGAGACTCGATGATCTTGACACGGGGCTCGGCGCAGGCCTCATCGCTGATGTCAGCGGTGAAGGCCACTGACTTGGTGTATTCGCCGTCCCAGGAAATGTCCACCCAAAGCGTGTCTATGGGGATACCCACGTCATTGAAGGTCAGCACAAGCGGCGTTTGATCCTTGCCCTGATACTGCTCGCCCTCAGCTCCGGAGAGAAGCACAGTTTCGCTTCCGCTGCCGAAAACTGACCTGTAGGAGGGGTACTGGAAGACCGTGAGCTCCAGGATCACCGCCACTATCAGCAGCTTTCCTCCAAAGCGCAGCACGGGGATGTCCCATTTTTTTTGCAGAAAGCCGAAGATCAGCTCCAGCGCAGCCGCTCCCCCCATAAGTGCAAAGGCTCCCGAGGCCGCAGTTGACCTGAATAGTCCGCAGAGATCAGCCACCCCCGCAGCCATTAGCATTACGCAGAATATCCGCCCCACAACTGACTTTACGCTGGCTTCGTTCCCGCTCATATCATCACTCCTTCTGCAAAATCAAGGGGACGACAGCCGCCGTCCCCTGTTGTTTTAGTTGTTGAACTTGGCGATCTCAGTGTCGATAACGCCTGTCCATGAGTCTCTCAGAGCAGCCCATGAATCAACGGCCTCGTTGCCCTCAAGGAGAGCAGTTGTCAGATTGTTCATAACTCCTCTTGTCTCGTATGTGTACTCGCCGTCGCCGTACATCCTCTCGCCCATTCCGTAGCCGAAATCGAACATGGGAGTCGTATTTGACGGATCGAGGTATGACTGGATAGCGTCGTACTGCTCCTCAGTAACATAGCTCTTTACAACGCCGGCAGCGGTCTTCTCTACCACCAGAGCCTTCTGTTTAGCCACATCTCTGTACTCCTCGTCAGTAGCTGCAAGGCGCTCACACTTGATGTATGTTGCAACAGCCTCACCCTTCTTGGAGCCCTTGACCAGCATCTTTGCAGCAAAGTTTGCGCAAAGGTAATTCTCGTCGGCATCGGGAGCCTTCGGGAAAGGCACTACCATCAGGTCGGCGTCGGGATTTTTAGCATTGGAAGCGCCCAGAGCCCAGTCTGCCATTGCGAAAAACAGCGTGGACTGGTCGTCCGGGAAGTATCCGATCCAGTCAGGATAGTACAGGTGCTTAGAGGCGATGTCCTGCATGAGGAGCTCAGCCTTCTCGATCTCGGGGTCGTCGATATTATTGGTGAAGACTCCGTCCTCGTAGTTTACGATAGTATGGCCTGTGGACTGGATGATAGCCTGTCCGAACCAACCGTTGATACCGTAGCGGGTCTGACCCTCAGCAGCTCCTGAAACGAAGGAATTCATCATTGACATGAAGGAATCCCAGTTCCACTCGCCGTTCTCATAGAGCTCATAGGGGTCGTCCAGACCCTCAGCCTCCATGAGCTTTCTGCTGTAAGTGATCAGCAGAGGATCCGAGATAGCGTAGGGCACAACGTAGTGCTGGCCGTTATACTCGAACATATCGATAACGTCCTCCATATCGGACCAGAGATCGCTGTCAACCTCCATAAGGTCGAAATAGGGATCGAGAGGCTCATACTGATCCTTTACGACTCCGTTGGGAACAGCGTCCCACTCATAGGGGAACATATCCACCTCATCGCCGGAGAGGATCATGTTGGCCAGAGTAGAGAACTTCTCGTTGGAGTCAGCGCTCACGAACTTGATCTTAGCTCCGTAAACGTCCTCGAAGAGGGAAAGTGCAACGGAACGGTCGTTGTTGTTCTGGGGGTTGAGATCGTAGTCTGCCAGCCAAACGATCTCCTGGCCGCTGATGTCAGCGGCAGTGTCGCCCTTGAGCTCTTCCTCGTCAGCACTTACAGCGAATTCGTCCTCGCTCTTGTAGTGCTCGTTGTTCTCGGAGGAACTGCTGGAAGCCGAGTCGCTGCATGAAACAGCGGCCATGAACATGGAAACAGCAGCCAGACCGGCAAGCATTTTCTTCAGGTTATTCATAGTAAAACTCCTTTCACATCATGCGTCCTGTTGAGAGGGATAAGGGCGCATACATATTAAGTACATTATACTATAAAAGCAGGCGCTGTGTCAAGGGCTGGGGCGTTTTTTCGGGGGAAATTTGGCGGAAGGTCAATAGCAGCTCCGCCCTGCCTTTTTGACAGATCTGGTCAGGAAAAAAAGGACGGCCAATGGCCGTCCTCGTTATTCACGCATTATTACCGGTCTCGTCAGGAGCTTCTCCGGGGATCAGCTCCACACGGCACATACCTATGCGGTGGTGGATGATCTCCTGCACCTCGATCCGGAGGCCGTCTGTCTCCAGGGCGGTCTTGGTGCCGTCCTTGGGGATCTCGCCCAGCTCAGCGATCACATAGCCGCCGAAGGTGTCTGAGATCTCGGTCTTCTCCTCGGGGAGCTCGATCTCCAGAGCCTCGCAGACCTCAGAAAGAGGCGTGATACCGGGGATCTGCCAGCTTCCGTCGGGCTTTTGCTCCATAACAGCCTCAGGCTCGTCCATCTCGTCGTCGTCAAAGTCGCCCACCAGCTGCTCCACCAGGTCAGTGACCGTGATGATGCCGCTCATTCCGCCGTACTCGTCCGCAACGACGGCGAAGTGGTCTGCGCCCTTCCGCTTCATCTGAGCGAACAGCCGGTCCGCCTTCATGTTTTCGTGGACGAAATAAGGCTCCCTGACCGCATTGGCCATGATATTCTCACGGCTCTTGTCGTCCAGCCGGAAGTAGTCCTTTGCATTGAGCAGACCGATAACGTTGTCAACGCTTTCGCCGCATATGGGGAAAACCGAATGACGGGTGCGGTGGATAGTTTCCTCCCACACCTCAACGCTGTCCTCGCTCCACAGCACGTCCACATCGGTGCGGTGAGTACAGAGCTGCTCGGCAGTCATGTCGTCGAAAGCGAAAACGTTCTTGATAATGCGGTTCTCGTCCTCGTCGATAGTGCCGTTCTCAGCACCGGCATCGGACATCATGAGGATCTCCTCCTCGGTAACAGCGTCAGGCTCCTTGTCGGGGTCGATGCCCATGATCCGCAGCAAAACTCGGGAGAGCTTCCCTGTGAGCCACACAAATGGCGAGAAAAACGCCGCTGCTGCGGCTGTGGGGCCGGATACTCTCATTGCCAGCTTCTCAGGATCTCTTGCAGCGGCCTTTCGGGGAACCGTCTCGCCGAAGACCTCCATTACGAAGGCCAGCACAAGAGCGATGAGAATCACAGAAACCGTTCTGAGGGCGCCCTCAGAGGGCTTGTCCAAAGCTCGCCCCAGGGCTCCGGCAAGGGGAGAAGAAAACCGGTAAGCGGCGTAGCCTGCCGCAATATAGCCAAAAATCGTTACTGCCGAGTGCATTGCCGAGAGAAATCTTCCCGGCTTGTCGGTGAGCTTTTTCAGCCGCACCGCTCTTTTTTCGCCGCCGGACGCCAGCTTCTCCAGCCTAGCGTCGTTCAGGGCGATTATCGCCGATTCCGCCGCAGTGAGGGCTGCGCTGAGCGCCACGAGCACGATCAGCAGGATCATCTGCAAAGCCATGTTAAACCTCCAAAAATGTGTATAACCTCTAAAAGGCATAGCCCGCTGCCGTTTCCGGCGCAGTCCATGCCTTGCTCATCGTATTAAGGAAAACGTTCGTTGGGATCACTGCCGTCCGCAGTAGTGTCCATTAAAAGCTCCACCTCCATGACTATCAATGCACTTATTATAGCGTATATTTAGCCATATGTCAATACTATCGGCAAAAAAACGCAGCGCTACCCTTCCATCCCTTCAAGGAAGTCAACTATGGGAAGGCCGAATTTTTCCGCCAGCTCACGGCATTTCCTCATGGGCTCGATTTCAGAAAGCGCCTCGGGGAAGTGCGCATCACAGCCGATCACGGCCTTAGCTCCGCAGCTTGCAGCGATTTGCAAAAAACGCTCAGAGGTATAATGCCGCCCGTCACGGACTCCCAGAAGGTTGATCTCCACCGGAAAATCTCTCTCACTGAGATATCTGCAAAGCCTGGTGTACTCCGCCTCCCAGATCTCAGCCGAGCCGGTGAAATTATACAGATCCGGGTGGGCTAGATAGGCATATCTGCCGGACTCCATGCCCTCGATTATCAGGTCGATGTACTTTTTGAACTCCCCCACATCGTCGCTGCCGAAGCCTGTGTAGGGCGAAAGAGGCTCAGGAGAGGTGAAATGCTGCCCCATGATCATGTAGTCCACGGGATAATCCGAAAGGAGCCTGTCCTGGTCAGCCATTTGCTCCGGGATGAACTCCGCCTCAAAGCCGATGTAGATCTTGATGTCAGAGGCATACTCACGCTTTAGGTCTGTAAGGCTGGTGAAGTAGCCGTCCAGCTCCGAGGGCGCCATTCTAGTTGGCGAAACATAGCCGTTTTTGTAGACCCAAGGGCAGTGATCTGAGAAGCCCAGCACCTTCATCCCGTGGCGAATAGCGTGCTCAACGTACTCCCTGTCCTCGCCCCGGGCGTGATTGCAACGGTAGGTGTGTGTATGGTAATTTGCTAACATTTTTGCACTCCTTTATGAGTTCCAATACTTCTCAAGATCGGCCTTATTTGCCAGGATATAGGTGTTTCCCACCTGCACCTTTGCAGAAATGGAGCAGCCGTCCACAGTCTGGCCAGGCACCTCGTCAATATCGCCGCTCTCGCTGTAGATGTACATAGCCGGCTGGAATTTTTCCGGGCTCTGGTCCACGATGAATATCAGCTCCGGGTCGTAGGTCAGGGTCAGCAGGGCGTCTGTGATGCTGTCGCTTGAGCAGACGGTATAGCCGATGCCCATATAGCCCACCATCGAAAGGCTGGGCTCTGCGGTCTCCAGCCAGACCTCAGTGGCAGGATCCCCGGAAAACTCCAGCTTCGGAAGGATCGCCTTGTCCGTATTTCGGCAGAGCTCCTCGCCCTCCAAGGTCACTGTCACAGCCTCACGGGGGATACCTCCGGCAGCTTCGCAGGCAGCCGCAAGCTCCTCCCAGCCGGTCACGTCCAGCTCAGAAACGTCCTTGCAGTCCCCCCAGCAGCCGATCTCCTCAGAGCCGGGATACCGGACAAAGACCTGCTTCAGGGAGCCGTTTTCCCGGTGGATCAGTATGTAATCGCCGCCCTCTGAGTCAGGCAGGACGGGCAGCAGCCTGTCCCCGAAAATGTCGCCCTTTTCCAGCTTCCCCACAGCCACGGCCTTTCCGAAGGCCGGATCCTCAGGAGCCGCTGCACTTAGCTCCATGTGGGCATTTTTCACGGCAAGAGCCAGGTCCTTTGCGGAAACAGCCCTCTCCTCAGCGGCAGAGCTCTCAGGCCTTCCGCTTTCCGAGGGCTTGCTCTCAGAAGGCTCGTCCCCGCACGAGACTGCCCCTATAAGCGCCAAAGCCAGCGCCGCAGCTGTGATCCTTCTCATATCAGCACCTCCGAATATCTTTACTCCTATTTTAGCACTGCCTCCGGCCTTTGTCAACCGCCCGCACTTGACCTTCCGGCGGCAAACTGCTATAATAAGGGAAAAAGGAGTGATACCCATGGATATTTTCGCAGAATTCTTAGCCGAAGTCGCCGCCCAGGGGCTTTGCCTTTACGGAGTGGAGGTGCTCAAGGAGGGCAAGCTGATCTTCCGGGAAATGCTTGCTCCGGACCAGCGCTATCCGATCTACTCGGCCACAAAAACAGTCACCACCTCCGCCGTGGGACTTGCCTGCTCAGAGGGGAAATTCCGCATAGATAAGCCACTTGCAGACTATCTTTCCACCCAGGAGCTGAGTATTCTCCCTGAGCGAAACAGCGCCTTTTTGCAGCTGCCCGTGAGCCGCTTCCTGACCATGACCGTGGCCGGCTTCCCCTTCCGGCCGGAGGGCGAAAACTGGCTGGACACCGTACTTTGCTCAGATGTGGACTTTGCCGCTCCGCCAAAATTCCACTACACCAACGTTCAGGCCTATCTGGTGGGAGCCGCCTGCGAAAACGCCGTGGGACAGCCTCTTATGGACTACCTGACCCCTCGTTTCTGGGAGCCTCTGGGGATCCCTGCGCCGGAATTCCAGACCGACCCTCAGGGGCGGTTTTACGGCGCCACCGGCATGAAGCTGACCCTCCATGAGCTGAGCCTCATCGGGCAGCTCTACCTGCAAAGGGGCAGGCTGGACGGAAGGCAGATACTCCCCGAAAAATGGACGATAGAGGCCTCCTCCAAGCAGACCAGTTCCACCGAGGGCGGCTACGGATACTTCCTCTGGACAGGGGATGATAGCTTCTCCGTCAGCGGAAAATGGGGACAGAAATGCCTGTGTTTCCCCAAAAAGCAGCTCATGATCACCTACATGGGCAATATGCCGGAGGACTCGGACAAAATGCTTGCCCTTGCTCATAAGCTGGCTCAGGCGCTATAACAGACACACGGCGGCAAGGATCCCTCCTGCCGCCGCTATTTTTGCCATGCCGATCAGCCGTAGCAGAGCCCGCTCGTTGGGTCTGCCCAGCGCAAAAAGCTCCAGAGCAGCTCCCCCGTCCAGCCCGGAAAATGGCAGCAGATTCAGCAGGCCTTCCCACAGACTGACCCGGAAGAGGCTGCCTGTAGCTCCCTGAAAATACAGCAGCACCGCCATGAGAAGATTTACCGCCGGGCCGCTGAGCAGAACAAGGATCTCCTGCCAAAGAGCCGGGATCCTCTGGCGGCTGACGGTCATGAAAAAACCCGTCCAGCGCAGATCTATACCGGTGACTCTTCCGCCGGTGAGCTCCGCAGCCAAGACGTGCCCCAGCTCATGGAGGAGGCAGACTGCGTAAGATCCCCAGATCAGCAACGGATCTCTCACCAGGAAGATCAGGGAATTCACCAGCAGGAATGAAAATCTCACCCTCACCCGGCAGCCGCCCAGCTCTATCTCCCACAAAGCGAGATCAGCAGCCCGATCGGGTCCGGGATCAGCTCTCTTCCGTCACCGGCCAGCTCCTTCAGCCGGTCAAGGAGCTCCCTTGCAGTCTCCGGCTGAAAGGAGTGCAGGATCAGCAGCCCGGCCGCAATAAGTCCGCAGACCGCCGCCTGTGTCCCCACGATCCCGGTGACTTTCCCCGAAGAATAGAGCTCCGTCAGTTCCTCCTCTTCGTCTGGGTCAGGTATATCCGGAAAGACCGCCGGCTCCTGACGCTCAAGCATTTCAGTTCCCATAACAAACACCGCCTTCGTTTTTTTACATTATATTCCGAAAAGATCCCTATCATGCACCGCAAATGGACGGTTTTTCTGTGCATTTCTACGAACAGCGCCCCGGGAGGGCTCCCCTGCGTTGACAGAAAACCGCAAAAGTGTTACAATATTTAGAGAAAACACCGCTTTCACTATAAATTGGAGGTCAAAACGTGAGACACAAGTTCATTCCCCTTTTCGCACTTACGATATCCGCAGCTTCCGCATTTTCCGGCTGCTCAGGCTCAAAAACCGTTTCATCAGCCGTTGATCCGGCACCGATCACTCCTCAGAGCATCGTCTTCGACTGGCAAAAGCCCTTCGAGAACAAGCTAAGGGAATTCATGGCCTCAGATCAGTTCAAGGCTGAAGCCGGCAGCGGTATCGGAGCCTCAATGTTCGACCTTCGTGACCTTACAGGCGACGGTATCCCGGAGCTTATGATCTCCCCCGATACCGACCACGGAACTCCCTGCCAGATCTACACCTACTCAGACGGAGCTCTCAGCTCACTGGGAGAGACCGGCGACTACGGTATGTTCAGTTTTCTGCCGGCGCTGAGAATGGTCAGCGACGAATATCAGGGCACAGGCTTCACTATCGGCAAGTACCTCGGCTTTGAAAACGGCGAGCTGGTGCCTGTTATGACATACAGCGACAATACTGCCTCTGCTGCCACAGGTGCTGTCATCGTCCACGAAATCAACGGCGAGGAGGTAACTCTGCCGGAATTCGACGCCGCTCTTGAGGAGTACCGCTCAAGCCCCTCCTGCAATATGGGCAGAAAGTACACCTTCGGCGAGGAAGCTGTAAGCTACGCTGTTTACTGCTCCGAAAGCTGGGGAGCCGTGCTGACTCCCACTCAGAAGCAGTGCTACCGTGACCTGCTGACTGCCGCTTATGAGGAGTCTCAGCAGACCGGCACTGACGCAGGCTTTGAGCTTTGCGACCTGAACGCTGATGACGTGCCGGAGCTGATAATTTCCGAGGGCACCTTCGACGGAGCTTCCTGCAAGATCTACTACATTAACGGCGACGAGGCAGTTCAGCTGGACGGCAGCTATGGCTCAGACGGAAGACTGGGCCTGGACATCGCACAGAGCGTTTTCTACGCCTACGGAGCCACCGAGAACACCTACTGGAGCCTTACAGACAGCTCCTTCTCCGCAGCCGACTATACCTCCTCCGGAAGCACCATGGAGTGCGGCAGAAAATACCTGCTCACCCCGGAGACCATCGAGACTGCACTGATCTAAGCTATGGCCAAGTCAAGATTTATTTACACCTGCAACCAATGCGGCTATGAGACCAGCAAGTGGAACGGCAAGTGCCCCTCATGCGGCGCCTGGAATTCCCTGGAAGAGGAGCTTGCGGAAAAGCCCTCCCCCTCTGGAAGCCGCTCATCTTACTCAGCCCCGGATCTGTCCGAGAGTATCCTGGAGCTGGAAAACATCGGCGCCGACACCGACGTCCGCTATAACACCGGCGTAGGTGAGCTGGACCGTGTGCTGGGCGGCGGCCTTGTAAAGGGCTCGCTGGTGCTGCTGGGCGGCGAGCCGGGTATCGGAAAGAGCACCCTGCTGCTCCAGATCTGCCAGTTTTTGGGAGAGGAGCACTCTGTGCTGTATGTTTCAGGAGAGGAATCCGCCCGCCAGATAAAGCTGAGAGCTCAGCGCCTGGGAGTTGACTCAGAAAACCTGTACATACTCACTGCCACCGATGCGGAGGCGATCGCTGAGACCATCTCTCAGAGCGCTCCCGACATCGCTATTATCGACTCGATCCAGACCATGAGCATAAGCCGGATCTCCTCAAGCCCCGGCAGCATAACTCAGGTCCGTGAGTGTACCAACCTTTTCATGCACACAGCCAAGTCTCAGGAGATTCCCATGATCATTGTCGGCCATGTCAACAAGGACGGCGCTATCGCCGGACCTAAGGTCATGGAGCACATCGTTGACGCAGTTCTCCACTTTGAGGGCGAGCGCCACCAGAGCTATCGTCTTCTGAGAGCGGTGAAGAACCGTTTCGGCTCCACCAACGAGATCGGAGTTTTCGAGATGCTGGACAAGGGCTTAGCGGAGGTGGCTAACCCCTCGCAAATGCTGCTTTCCGGCCGCCCCCATAATGTTTCTGGCACCTGTGTAGCCTGCGTTATGGAGGGAACTCGCCCGATACTTGCGGAGGTGCAGGCTCTGGCCGCAAAGACCAGCTATGCCGCCCCCCGAAGAATGGCCACAGGCTTCGATTTCAACCGCCTGACCATAATCATCGCTGTGCTGGAGAAGCGCCTGGGGATATTCCTTGGGACACTGGACGTTTACCTGAACATAGTCGGCGGCTTCCGGCTGGACGAGCCCGCCGGTGATCTGCCTGTTGCAATGGCGCTGTATTCCGCAGTTATGGACAGGCCTATCAGCGAGGAGCTTATCGCTTTCGGCGAGATCGGTCTGGGGGGAGAGGTCAGGAGCGTTTCCCACATCGCTCAGCGTATCCGTGAGGCGGAGCGAATGGGCTTCACCACCTGCATCATCCCCAAGCAGTGCGCATCAGCCGTTGACCAGAAGGACTATTCGATCAATATCGTGCCTGTCAGCTCACTAAAGCAGGCCTTCACCCAAATAAAGTAAAAGAAGATCCCACAGGCGGAGGAATATGCCTGTGGGATCTTTTTGCCATTCTATGGCTAATATGGAAAAAGGCTCGGGAAGGAGCCTTTTTTCCATATATCATTATATTTTGAGGACCGAAATCAGCCTGCTTGTACTGACTCCGGGAGTGCTGTCAGGAGGCCGGCATCGTACTTCTGGATCGACAGAGCGTCCATGCCGTTGACACCGTCACCTCGTTTGTATACGTCTGCCAGATCAAGCTGAGAATCAGAGAGGGGGTACTTCTTAGCGTTGGCAACGTACTGGAGAATGGCTACTGCATCGTTGAGGTTTACCTCTCCGTTGAGGTTTGCATCGCCCAGGATCTTGCCTGAGGGCTCTGTAGGATCAACGGGAGCAGTTGTTGTAGTTGTTGTAGTTACAGGAGCAGGAGCTGCTGTTGTAACTGTAGTTGTCTGAGCCGGTGTCTGAGGACCGCCTGAGAGGAAGTCACCGCCGGGGATATTTGTGCCGTCCATACAGCCGCCCTTTGCATCAAATACTGCCTTCAGAGTGTCGAACAGTGCAGAGGAGGAAGCTGTATCCAGCTTGTAATTGCCGGAAGGGATATAGCACAGTGATGAGTTTGTATCGAAGTTTGCGTATGTGTTGTCAGAGCTTACCTTAGCGGACTTGTCAGATACGATAGTTCCCTGCTGGTCGCCCTTGCAGTTTGTGAATACGTCGTTGTAGCTCTTGATAGCGCCCAGCTTGATCTGCATGGGGTTCTTGGAGTTGTTGAAAACGTTGTACTCAGAGAAGATGTAAGCGTTTGCTCTGGGATTCATGCAGTAGCTTGTCTGGCCGTCGAATACGTTGTTGTACATATGGATATTAGCCTGACGAGCAAGAGGTCCTCTTGACTCACAGCTCTTCCAGTAGTTGTGGTGATATGTCAGGTGGAACTGGAGGTTTGAGTCGGAAGCGCCTACCAGGTTGGTCTTGTGGTAGCCCTCATAGTAGCAGTAGCTGTTGGTGAAGTACTGGCCACGCTTGAAATCGCAGGCGCCGTCGCCCTGTGCCTTATCGGACTCAGCAGGATTGGAGATGTTGGGTACATAGAACTCGCAGTTGTGGATCCAGCAGCGCTCTACGGAAGCTGTGAGAGTTGAGCCTGACTGAACGCCCTCCATACCAACGCAGTCCTCGGGAACATTGCGGAAGTGTACGTTTCTTACCTCGAAGCTCTTGCCAAGCGTGGGAGCTCCGGACTCTGCGATGAAGTGGATGCCCCAGCCGTTGATAGTAGCGTCTGTGCCAACGCCCTCGATAGTGATGTCCTTACCGGACTTCATTCTTGCCATGTAGCCGTTGTCGCCTACGGATCCGCCGTAGTCAACTGAATCGTAAGCTGTTACGCCGGCAGGAGCCTGAACGTCGCCGATGATACGGATAACAAGGGGAGTTCCGTCCTCAGCCAGCTTCTTGATGATGCCCTGATTGGTGTTAGCCTTTCCGCCGCCGGCAGTCTGACCGGTTCCGGCATCCATACCGTTGGAGTTGAGGATATTACCGATACCCTTAACAGTTGTGCCGTCCTTTGAGGTAACTGAAACGGTATCCTTATTGTCGTTAGTAACGTAGAGCACCTTGGCGTTTGCCTTGAGAGTACCGCCGTCTGTGTAAGCTCCAACGCCCTCAGTGTAGTTGAAATGAGCGTAGCCTGAACGATCCTGCTCGGAAACCGCAACGCCTGTCTTTGTGAAGGAGCCCTTAGTTGTGTCAAGAGAAATGGAGTATGTGCCGGGCTTCAGACCGAGAAGGTCAACTCTCAGGCCCTCATTTGTGTCTCTTACCAGGTATGTGAAGTCATCACCTGTGAGAGTTCCGGAGGAAGCGCCTGTGTAGGAAACGCCCTTTACCTCGCTGTCCTTGAGACCGGAGAGCACCAGCCAAGCCATTTCGTTCCAGCCGCCTGCGCTTACTACCTTAACATCGCCAACGCTTGTGCTGCCCTGTGAGGGAGCTGCTGTGGTAACTGTAGGAGTACCGGGGTCGCTGGGAGCTGCTGTTGTGTTGATAACTACAGGAGCAGAGCCGTCGCCGGAATATACCATGTAGAACAGATTTACTGAATCAGCCTTTGTGAGGGTGTGAGATCCTGCGGAAACACTTGTTGTGAGCACGCCGCTGCCGTCAGCTGTCAGCTTGTTGCCGTCCACCTTGATAGTAGCGTTTGCCTCGCCGAATACCAGTGTGAGAGTACCGGCGCTGGGTGCGTTGAACGAGATTGAAGTTGCAGACTCGATCTTCAGGCACTGCGTAAGGGTAAGACCGTTATAGGTGGCCGTGCCCTTAGCAGTAGAGAGGTTGCCTGAAATGGTATAGAAGCTGCTGGAGGTGCCGTTCGTTGTGAAGTTGTGAACGTAGTCTCCGGCAGTGGGAGTAACTGTGGGAGTCTGAGCTGCTGTTGTCTGTGTGGGAGGAGTTGTAACAGCAGGAGCATCAGTAGCTGCGGGAGCAGGAGTGTTGTCCTCCTTGAAGCCGCTGCCGATAGCCTGAACAGTGCCCTTGTAGCTTACCAGAGCAGCCTTAAGGCCGTCATTTACTGCGTAGCTTGCGTCGTCAACTGAGTTGTTGAACTGCCACTTGAAGTCTCCTCCGTCAACACGTCCAGCCTTAGCTGTAACGATAGCAGGAACATCTGCTGCTGCATCGGGAGTGTACTTGTACATTGAGCTTGCTGTATCGAAGTTATTGTATGTAGTTCCGCCGGAAAGTGTCTTTACGGAGGAAGGAACTGACTCGCTTCTGCTGGATGCCTCATAAGCATCGAAGCTGGAGCTGTTATCCTTGTAGGTGATGTAGCTGGAAACGCCCTCCATATAGTTGCCGAAGGACTTGATTATTCCGCCGGTCTCACCTGAGAATGTTCCCTCGCCTGCTGCGTCAGTACCCTGAAGTGAGCTCATCATGGGTCTGGGGCAGTTTCTGAAGTAGTTGTTCTCAACGAAGGCTGAGCTGCCCATTGTTACGCCAACGCCGTATTTTGCATTGCCGTCGAAATAGTTGTTGTAGCAGTGAACTGTGCAGGTACGGATACGGGGGTGACGTGAGTCAGAGTGATCGTACCAGTTGTGGTGATATGTGATGAGATTATCTGTAGACTCGCTCTTCATACCCTGGAGGTTGGATTTTCCGTTATCCCAGAAGTGGTTGTAGGAGTGAGTGATGTAGCTGGAAGTCTTTGTGTCAAGAGCGCCGTCGCCCTTAACCTGGTCAGCGTCTGAGCCTGCATCTCCGTAGAAGAGGTCACAGTTATGTACCCAAACGTGGTCATTGTTCTGCTGAAGGCCAACATCATCGCCCTCAGTGCTGTCGCAGTTCATAAAGCCAAGGTTTCTTACCTCAACGTTGGAAGCATTTGCGATGCGGAGACCGAAGCCGTTGAAAACTGCGTCATTTCCGATACCCTCGATAGTAACACCGCAGGACAGTCTCTTGGAGGAGCCGTTGCCCTTTACCAGAAGGTCGCCGCCCTCAAGAGTGCTGGGGTCAGTCACATTTCCGATAAAGCGGAGACAGAGAGGTCTGGACTCATAGCCCTTCTGATATGCAGAAAGGATAGGCTGAACGCCTGTACAGGAAGTTGTACCGCCCTTTGAGTCGGTAACAACGTTCATTGAAACGCTGTTCTTTGTGGACTCAGTAACGTAGAGCACTACTGCGTTGGACTTGAGAGTTCCGTCGTCGTTGTAGGCACCTGATGAGCTGCCGTTCACGAAAGCAAATCCGCTTCTGTCGTGAGCGTAAGCTGTAGCTGTAGCCTCAGCAGCCTTGGAGGAGTCCTCCTTGCCGTTTACGATAGGAACGATCTTCATTGTGTGGCTGCCAGCCTTCAGGCCAACAGCATCAGCTCTCATGTAGCCGCTGTACTGTCTGATCAGCATGGAGTCGATCTGAGCGCCGTCAACGTAAACGTTGTAGCCGGTGGCTCCTGAAACTGATGACCAAGTAGCGTACATTCCCTCGCCATAGCCTACAGAAGCAATTACCTTGACGCTGCTCTCAGCTGCCAGAGATACTGAAGGTACGAAGCCGATGTTTGTGAGAAGTGTGCCGCCCAGTGTTCCTGTTACTGCTGTAACAGACATAACAGCTGAAGCTGCGGCTGCGGCAATTCTCTTCCTCATGTTAGAATTCCTCATAAGATTTCCCTCCGATAAAATAAATTTCCAAATAACAATATAATGATATTGTGTTGCGGCGCAACCGGTCTGCGCCGCCATTCCTGTTTTCCACTGTCTATATTATAGCGCACAAAACGTCGGTTTTCAATGATGAATAATGCTCATTAACTGATACATTGTGCTTTTATGCGGAGTATTTTCACACGAAAGTTCAATCACACTTTGTTCAAAAATTATCAGACAGAGTTTTTTGCGGAATTTTCGTCCGAAAAGCCAAACGAGCAGTTCCTAGGCGAAATGCAGTTAAATGTTTTGCTTTAGCTCGCCTTATATACTATTAAAAATGGGCAAAACGTCAAGAGGCTGACCTGCTGTACCCGGGATCTGCATTTTCTCGGAAAAAATCGGCAAAAAGGCTTGACTTTTTTGGCTTGGTATGGTATAATGTTTGTACCTCGTTATGGGGTGCATTTTTTTGCCCCGCATTGCGCAGCGAGGGAGGCAAACAACCTATCCTCCCCCAGAGGAGGAACTATTTATTCAGGAGGTGCCGATATGAGAGTAAAGGTTACTTTAGCTTGTACTGAGTGCAAGCAGCGCAACTATGTTTCTAAGAAGAACAAGAAGAACGACCCTGACAGACTCGAAATGATGAAGCATTGCAAGTTCTGCAGAAAGCACACTCTTCACAGAGAAACAAAGTAAACCGGAAGGAGTATTTTTATGGCTAAGGATACAACTTCAGAAAAGAAGTCCGGTAAGAAACAGCCTAACAAGATCGTTAAGTGGTTCAAGGACTTAAAAATCGAATTCAAAAAGGTAGTATGGCCGTCAAAGAAAACTGTTATCAACAACACATCAGTCGTTCTTGCTGTTGTTGCTGCCTCAGCAGTTCTCGTTGGTCTGCTGGATGAGGGCTTCCTCGCACTCATGCGTCTTATCTACCGCTAAGGAAGTCTGAGGAGGATCGTAATGTCAGAAGCAGCTAAGTGGTACGTTATCCACACTTATTCAGGTTATGAGAACAAAGTAGCTCAGAATATCGAAAAGGTCGTGGAAAACCGTAAGCTTCATGATCTTATCCAGGAAGTTAGAGTTCCTACCGAAAGAGTTACTGAGATCACCGACGGAAAAAGCAAGGAGATCGAGCGCAAAACTTATCCTGGCTATGTTCTGGTGAAAATGGTCGTTACCGACGATTCATGGTACGTTGTGAGAAATACTCGTGGCTGTACCGGCTTCGTAGGACCCGCCTCTGAGCCTACTCCCCTTACCGATGAGGAGGTAGAGTCACTGTTCGGCGTTGACGTTTCAACTGTTGAGGTCAATTTCAGCGTCGGCGACAGAGTTCAGATCTCAGGTACCGCTATGGACGGCTTTATCGGTGTCGTTCAGAACATCAACCTCGAGGAGCGGACAGTTGATCTTCTGGTATCAATGTTCGGCCGAGAGACCCCCACTACCCTGCCTATAAGCCAGGTCATCACAGTGGAGGATTGACAGAATACTGTCACAAAAGGTCAAAACGGATCCGGAAGGGATCCACAGTGGGAGAGGTAAAATAATTCTTGCCTCGCCATTTACCACATTTATGGAGGTGCGAATACATGGCACAGAAAGTAGTTGGCTACATTAAGCTTCAGA
>CACWHY010000004.1 GCA_902760805.1 Ruminococcus flavefaciens
AGGTTAAAGAAGGAAATCCTGATACGCCTTTATATCAGATGAACTGATATGCAAATATGGAGAAGAGAGGTGATTTTTGCCCCTGAGAATAGTATAGCAAGCGTTACAGATCTGGCTTATCTGAACTACGGAACTACATATTCTGTGGGAGTTTTCGACGGCTGTTCAAGTCTGGAAAAAGCTGTGATCTTGGCTCCGATCACCAGGGTCAGTCCGTACCTTTTCCAGAACTGCACCAGCCTAAAGGAGGTAGTGCTCCCTGACACTGTGAACTACATCGGTGAGTACGCCTTTGCCGGCTGTTCATCTCTGGAGAGCTTGCAGTTCCCCAAAGAGCTATATAGTATCGGAAACAACGCTTTTAAGGGCTCTGGCCTCAGATCTGCGGTGATCCCTTATGGTACATATTATCTGGGAAAGGGAGCATTTGCACAGTGCACTTCTCTTGAAAGAGTGGATATCCCGGATACTGTTTCCCTGATCTACAATGAGGCCTTCAGCGGCTGCACTGCTCTGAAAGAGGTATATGTTCCTGAAAAAGCAACTGTCTACGATAAAGCATTCGTTACATTCTCAAGCTCTCCCAGTTATTCATATGAGCTCTTCGCCCTGAGCCAGTACGGTGCCGAGCTTTACGACGGCTGCACCGCTAAGCTGTATATCCGCACGGAAAACCCGGATCCGGACAGCTTCTATGTTTCTACCTCCATGCCGTATGAGGTCTCTAACACGATAAATGACGACGTGGAGTACAAAAATGACAACGACAAGCATGAATTCAAGGCTGTGGAGGGCGGTTATCTGTGGTCATTCTCGCCTTCGGCTTTCGGCACTTACCAAGTCACTATCATAGAGAAAAACGCCGACGGCAGTGAAACTCTTGCTAAGCGCTTCAGCATCGTGGTGAATGACTACGATTCAGCTTACGACGCCTGGATGGACGAGGTGATTGCCTCTCAGACAGACGACTCCATGGACAGCTTTGAAAAAATGAGCGCTGTATCAAATTATCTGCTCAGCGAGTTCAAGCACCTGACCAACTACAACGACTACCTGATAACTCTGGCTTCTGAGCCGAATTACCCTGTATTCACTGCAAAGCACTGGGACTCCTACATTTCACCGGCGGCGCTGTGCAATTTTGCCAGAAGGATCGGCGGATTTGACTTCATCGACAACCTCTACAGCCACTACGCAATGTACGGCTTCTCCCGGGCAACAGGCCACTACCTCTGCTACTGCGAGATCAACGGCGAGGGTAAGTTCTACCAGGCTTGTCCCCTGACGCCTACGGGAACAGTTGAGCCTACTCCTATCGACTTCACAGATCCCTCTCAGCTCTACCAGATCTCAGGTATGACTGAGGAGAAGATCGTCTACACACCCCTGACGATAAAGGGTGTAGCCGGATCAAATGCCGAGACTTTCGCCTCTGACAACGGGATCAAATTCCAGCCGGTAAGCGGTCTTGCAGGCGACCTGAACGATGACGGCGAGGTGAACATCGCTGATGCTGTTCTGCTGCAAAAATGGCTGATCGCCAAGCCCGGTCAGGAGCCGGCCAACTGGCGTGCAGGAGATCTTGCAAAGGATGGAAAGCTCAGCCTATTCGACCTTATCGCTCTGAAACAGCTCATAACTGCATAAAAAAATGCCTCCGCAGACCCTCTGCGGAGGTTTTTTATTCGGTCTTTCCCTTGCGAAAGTTCAATAGCCGCTTTACGACAAATTGAGCGCAAAGGCCGGTGAAAAGTCCTGCTATACAGCCGGATACTAACAGATAGGGGTAATAGGCCAAAACTGCCGGAGTCCCGGTCATGAGGACCGCCGCTCCGATCTGTCCGGTGTTGTGGAGAATGGCTCCGAAAATGCTGCACAGCCACAGGTAGCTCTCAGAAATGATCTTTCTCAGCAGCAGCATTCCGCATAGACACAGCATCCCTCCGGCCAGACTGTAGATGATCGCTGAGAGATTACTGCTGAACAGCGAGCCCAGCACTATCCTAGTTACCAGCAGAAGGAAGACCTCCTTGCCGGAAAACCTGTAGACTGCATAGACAGTGAAGATGTTGGCAAGTCCCAGCTTTACGCCGGGTATGCGAATATCCGGCAGCCTCATCTCAATTATGAAGGCTATCAGAGCCGCTGCTGTCAGCAGTGAAAGCTCGGTCAGACGTTTGGTTTTCATCAGCTTTCCTCCGGTGGAGCACAGTATTTGATGACCAGCTTGTGGGGCAGACAAACGATGGGGATGTCCTCGGAGCGCAGCTTACCTGTGTGGACACAGGTATGATCCGGACAGTCAGCATCAGAAATGCAGATCGTTCCGTTTTCGATACGGATCTCATTCCAGCCGCCCTCGGGGAACTCCACACGAAAGGTGCGGTCAGGCTCCTGAGAAAGGTCAAGGGTGCAGATTACCTTGTTGTCCTGAAGGATCTCCACCCACGTCCCCTGAGCAGGCCTTTGCAGAAAAATAATAGCTGCTATTGCTCCTAGAAATATGACCGCAGCTGCTGCGATTGCTAGTTTTACGCCTTTAGTCAAGGCTCAGCACCTCCATATCCATTGAGCTGATATTGGTGATGCTGTCAGCTATGCCCTCTGTCACAAGAAGCCTGTGGTCGTCAGTGACCAGCACCATGTCAAAGCTCTGCTCACTGCGCCAGATCTGCTGAGCCTTGTCTGTTCCACAGACAAATAGCGCCGTCGAAAGCGCATCACACATCAGGCCGCTGTCTCCGATCACAGTAACGGAAACAAGGCCGTTGTCCGCCGGAGCTCCGTCTGATGGGTCGATTATATGCCAGTAGACCCGGCCGTCTTCTCCCTCAAAATAGCGCTCATAGTTGCCGGAAGTTATCACGGCCTTTTCCCCAACAGAGACTATGCACATCTCGCTGTCAGGCTGGAAAGGATCCTTGATACCAACCTTCCACTGGCTGCCGTCGGGCTTGAGGCCAAGAGACTGAACATTTCCGCCAAGGCTGACGATTGCCGATGTTACGCCATTTTCACGAAGGATCTCGATAACTCGGTCGCTGGTGTAGCCCTTAGCTAGAGAGCCTGTATCCACCATGGAGCCCTGAGGGATCTCCACACGGTCATCAGTGAGCTGTACCTTCGTATAGTCAACGCTTTTTAGGAGCGAAGTGATCTCTTCATTTGTCGGGATCTTGTACTCGCCAGTGGTGAAGCCCCATTCACGAAGCACGGGATAAACTGTGATATCCAGCGCTCCGCCGGTCATTTCTCCGTATTTCAGACCTGCCTCGATTATCGCAGCAGTGTCCTCCGAGACCTGGACATCTGAGCCAGAGCCGCTGTTTATCCGGGAAATATCGCTTTCAGGGTCGGTGACTGCCAGGAGCTTCTCCAGATCGGTTATCTTAACTGCCGCCTCGGTCAAGGCTCCCTCTGCATTTTCGCCGTAGGCCTTCATGGTCATGAAGGTGTCCATGGCGAAAATATCCCGAGAATGAGCCTCAGAAACAACTTTATCCGGTTTTTCAGCAGAGCAGCCGGTCAGCAGGAAAGCTCCGCACAAAATGGCAGCAACGATATTCTTCATGGGTATTCCTTTCTTAGCGGTACATCCCGCCGTTTTCGTACATCTATTCTACCATATTCCCGAAGCAATTGCAAGGCCTTATCTGCGAGCCTGTGAAAGTGAATCTGCTACAGCTTCAACGATACCGTCAGCGGAATGTGTGGCGCCGCAGGCTGTGTCGATGCCGTCTGTACTGCCGCTGTTCTTGATCTGACTGATAACGTAGTCCTGAGCGACCTCGTAATAATCTGCGTCGTCCACCTCGAAATCCACCTTTATAGAAGTGATCACGTCGTTCTCGATGGTAACGTCAGCAGTCACTCCACCGCCATACTGGACAGAGGTGCCGTGGCCGGTGAAGGTGCCATTATTGTAGATATACTGGGGCTCGGCAGGCTTTTCTTCCTGCTGCTGGGGAGCTGGCTCCTCGGGTGAAGGGGTCTCCTCAGCAGGCTGATCACCAGGCTCATCTCCGGGCTGCTCTTCCTCAGGAGCCTGCTCTTCCTCCTCATTTTCAGCGGCTGTTGTGGTGGTCTCCTCAGCAGGCTTCTCACCCTTTGATGTGGAGCCTGAGGACTGAGATCCGGTGGTTGAGTCAGTTTCCTCCTGTTCAGAGGTGGAAACAACAGTTGTAGCAGTTTCATGATCTTCGCTTTCATCAGTAGCTGTGGTAGTTACTGCTGTGGGAGCTTCGTTCTTTGTCTGCTTGAGAACAGGCTTTTCAGGAGCTCTGCCATAGGATAGGATCGCGATCAGAACAAATACTGCGGCTCCGGCAACAGCCGATACTGCGCTGCAAGCTGTTTTTGACTCGGTTTTTTTCTTGCGGATATAGAGCTTCCTCAGCCTCATTGCTGCGTAGCCTACGAAAACTGCGCTGTATGTCAGAACACTGATATACCGCTCAGTATCGCCGTTTCTTGCTTGTGGGATATACAGCACCAGAACGTGTGCAAGGACCAGTGCGTAAAAAACATAGGCCGCACGCTGGATGTTTTTCCAGGTCTTGGCGTTCATTTTTCGGCGGATAGCCTTCACAGACATGACCGCCAGAGGCACCATGATCACCATGAGGCCTATACAGATAAGGTAGGTCGCTGCAAGGTCCCCCGCAAGCGGGATATTCTTGCTCCGCAGAAGGTTGAAGCGCTTGAGGTAGCTAAGTCCGTAGGTGACCGCATGAGCAAGCGTCACTACTGCCGCAAAGATAGAGAGCTCTCCACGGACAGGCATTATTGTGGTGATCAGCTTCTTGCCAGCCTTTGTGTCGCCGTTTATAGCTCCCACCCACATTACGATGCACCATAACGCTCCGGCCAGTGCTCCTCGTGAGAATATGCCGAGAAGGTATTTGCTGACGAACTGACTTTGGATCCTGATGTCGCTCTGAGTTATGATGATGACTGCTGCTGTCACAACTGCGCCTGCTATGTAGAAAACTGCTGGGTGCTTTTTCAGAGCCTTGCTCCCGAAATATGCCAGAGCAAAGGCTATGGCAAGTGCGATCAAAAATAGCATAATAATTACCTTTCAACAGTATTCGACCTCCGCAGGCCGCCCCGCAGAGGTCGTGATCAAACTAAATTATCTTTGGAAAATGGGTCAGTCGTTCTTCTTTCTCAGAGCGAAGGCTGTTGCTGCTGCAAGGGCAAGGCCTGCTGCCGGGATAGCTGCATCAGCTACGCCTGTCTTCGGGCTGTTTGTTCCGGATTTGCTATTTGTTGTGGAAGGCTTAGCTGTTGTTGTGGCAGTAGTATTCTTTGTGGTGGTCGTTGCAGAAGTTGTTGTAGAAGTCTCTTCGGGAGCTTCTGTGGGCTCCTGAGCCTGCTCTGTTGTGAATGTAAGGTCGCTTGTGTAGCCAGTTGCCTTTACTGTGAAGGTGTAGCTGCCCTCAGCACCGTTTGCGAAGATGTTCTCGCCGCCGGACTGAACTGCAAAGTCGATAGAGCCGTCCTCAAGAATGATCTTTGTGGAACGCTTACCGGAAGCATTATAGCTGTTTTCGCCAACTGTTACGGAAGCGATGTTCTTCAGGTAGTTTGCTGCATCCTCATCAGAGAAACCGTCCTTCTTTACCAGCTTGCCGTCCTTGTACTCAACAGGGATATCAGCTGTTGTCAGAGTGAAGCTGCCGGAAACATCTGCATAAACGCCCTTCTTATCTGAGAGCTTCAGAGTGTACTTGCCGGGCTGTACGTTCTTATAGCCAACTACTCCGCTCGATGTGGGAGTAAAGCCCTCGCCATCGATAGAAGCAGAGATCTCGTAATCGCTGGGGATCTTTGAGGTATCGTATGTTGTGGAGCCTGAGCCGGCAGGTGCATCAGCCACGTCGATAGAAGCTGCGAACATCTTGGGCAGGTATACATTTACGCCGGAAACTGTTCTGTAGCCGTCCAGAGTGATGAAATCCACCTCAGTTACTGTCTTGCCCTCGGTCTGGTCGTAATTCTCAGTAACAAGAGTATTGCCGTGAGTCTGAGTTACATAGCCGATAGACCATGCGATCTCTCCCTTGGGTCTCCAGAGGTTTTCCAGAGCACGCATAGGATAAGCAGAGCCGTCTGCTGTCTTTACGATACAGCCGTAAACGTCTGCGTCCTGGGGATAATTAGCCACCTCAAGCTGATAGTCGCCGTAGCTCGTTGTGGTCTGGAGCGATACCTCTCCGCCGACCTCAACTGCGCCGTCGTTGTCTACCAGCTTGGAAACGCTGATCTTTCCGTCTGCAACTGAGACTTCCTTATAAGCTGCGGGAGCCTCGGAAAGAGCTGTAAATCCGTAGTTCTCAGTAAGGAATGCAACGTCGTCTGAGGAAACTGCTACGGGGTAAGTTACGCCCAGGATAGTGCCGTTTCCGTCATTGAATGTACCTGCGGAAAGTCCGCCGGCCTTCCACTCGCCGTCAACTACTGAGCCAGTTGTATTTGCGCTCCACTTGTTGGGTGTGGATGAAGATACTGCGTCGACCTCAAAGCTGTTTGTGCTTCCCTCAAATTCTGCTGCATAGAAATCAGCGTAGGGAATGTTCATTGTGCCATAAACTGTGTCAGCTGCACTTGCAGAGAAAGGCACAGCGGCAGAAGCAACTGCTGCGCAGGCTGCAAGACTCATGATGAGATTCTTTTTCATGGAAATTTCTCCTTTTTTCAGTATTCGCCGGCGAATGTGCTCGCATAGCGTAAAGTCAGAAAACGCCTATATCTTGGGAAGAACTCTTGACCGAGGTCGTTCCTAAGACGTTAGCGTGTTCTAACGATAGCTCAAAAATAAAGTCCTAGATCGGACTTCATTGGCAGATACTATTTTATCATACTAACAATGTTATGTCAAGCAAACATTCATAAATCTCCAAATAGCAAACATGAATATCTTCCCTGTTAAAATAATTTGTTAGTTTTAGCTGATCCATTTAGCCGCAAGATCCTCCAAAGTAAACCCGAGCTAACCAAAAGAAATGCCCCCGGAGGCTCCGAGGGCTGTTTTTCACAAAATTACCTGGCTGTTTGTGCCGCAGAAGATGTCCTCACGGCCGGAGATCCGGCGGCAGAATTCCTCCATAAGCTCCCAATTTCCGTCCACATCGAACTCATAGCTGTGTCCCCAAAGGCAGAAAACTCCCGGCTCGTCGCTGGCAAGAAATCTGTCCAGAAGCTCCCACAGCATGGGGTCCTTATGGCGGCAGGTGGCTCCAAAAGCAAGA
This sequence comes from Ruminococcus flavefaciens, assembly GCA_902760805.1. GTDB lineage: Bacteria > Bacillota > Clostridia > Oscillospirales > Ruminococcaceae > Ruminococcus. Next base: position 7,254 of record CACWHY010000004.1, read on the forward strand.
GGCACCTCCGGAAGGGCAAAGCTGTGAGTGTCGTTGCAGGTACGGGAAAAACGGATCCCGCACTCCCCTGCTATGCGGATCACACGCTGGTCGTAGGCGCCGTATGGATAGGCCATGCCCTGGATCTGACAGCCGAAAAGCTCCTCCAGCGCCGCCTTGTCGTGACCGATCTCCCGGCGGACCGCCTCGTCCTCAAGCTGAGTCAGGTCGGCGTGGGTCACACAGTGGACCGCTATCTCATGGCCTTTGTAGAGCTCAGGAAGTCCCTCCGGAGACATTCTTCTTATCATTACACCGTTGCTCTCCCAGCAGCTGTCCGAGGTCATAAGGCCGCTGTTCAGGTTGAAGGTACACTTCAGCCCGTATTTATTCAGCAGCTCTACTAATCGGCGGTCAGACTCCACTCCGTCGTCATAGCTGAGAGTTACCGCCTTTTTCTTGCCATTCCACATATTATCGCTCCTTTCGGTAAGCTGAAAAGGGCTGCCGCAGATCGCAGCAGCCCAGATCCTTACTTTTTCAGCAGGCTCTTTCCTGTCATTTCCTCAGGCTGAGGTACCTCCATGATGCTCAGCATTGTGGGAGCCAGGTCAGCGAGAACGCCGCCGTCAATGAGCTCGCCCTCAACGCCTACAGCAATGAGAGGAACAGGATTTGTGGTGTGGGCCGTGAAGGGGCTTCCGTCAGGCTCCATCATCTTGTCTGCGTTACCGTGGTCGGCTGTGATCAGAGCAGCGCCGCCCTTTGCAAGGATAGCGTCTACCATTCTGCCAACGCACTCGTCAGTTGCCTCAACAGCCTTGACTGCTGCATCGAAAACGCCGGTGTGGCCTACCATGTCGCAGTTTGCGTAGTTGAGGATGATCACGTCGTACTTATCGCTGTTGATAGCCTCAACAACTGCATCGCACACCTCATATGCGCTCATCTCAGGCTTCATATCGAAGGTAGCAACATCGGGTGACTTGATCAGGATCCGATCCTCGCCCTCGAACTGCTTCTCCTCGCCGCCGTTGAAGAAGAATGTAACGTGTGCGTACTTCTGAGTCTCAGCGATACGGAGCTGAGTCTTGCCCAGCTTTGCAAGGTACTCGCCCATTGTCATGGTGAGCTGCTCGGGAGGATATGCAACTGTTACGTTAGGCATTGTTGCATCGTACTGAGCCATGCAAACGAACTTCACATCGAAGAAGCCGTTTCTTCTCTCAAAACCGGTGAAATCGGGATCCACGAAGGAACGTGTGATCTGTCTTGCACGGTCAGGACGGAAGTTGAAGAAGATCACGCTGTCGCCAGCCTTGATCTGTGCTCCGCCCTGGATAACTGTAGGAAGCATGAACTCGTCAGTTACCTCATTGGCGTAGGAATTCTTGATAGCCTGAACGGGATCAGTCTCCTGAACGCCCTCTCCGTAAACCAGAGCAGCGTAGGCCTTTTCAACTCTGTCCCAGGCGTTGTCTCTGTCCATTGCGTAGAAACGGCCTGAGATAGTTGCGATCTTGCCAAGACCGATTTTGTCGAGCTCAGCAACAGTCTGCTCCATATACTCAGCAGCAGACGAAGGGGGAACGTCTCTTCCGTCAAGAAAAGCGTGGATGTAGACCTTGTCCAGACCCTGCTTCTTTGCCATCTCAACGATACCGAAGAGGTGCTCCATGTGGCTGTGAACGCCGCCGGGAGACAGAAGTCCCATGAGGTGCAGAGCGCTGTTCTTAGCCTTGCAGCTCTCCATTGCGTCAAGGATAGCCTTGTTCTTCTCGAAGGTGCCGTCCTTGATGTCCTTGGAGATCTTTACCAGCATCTGGTAAACGATACGGCCTGCGCCGATGTTTGTGTGGCCGACCTCAGAGTTTCCCATCTGTCCGTCGGGAAGTCCAACGTCCAGACCGCTTGCTCCGATAATAGTGTGGGGCCACTCAGCCATGTACTTGTCAAGGTTAGGCTTCTTTGCGGCAGCGATAGCGTTGCCGTAGGTATCGGGATTGTAACCGAAGCCGTCCATAATAATAAGTGCTACGGGTTTTTTTGACATTTGGATTATCCTTTCATTCAAAGTCAGGGGCGGAGAAAGCTCCGCCCGCAGTCTAATTCGGTGATCAGCCGTTTACAGCAGCCTGAACGATAACGTTGAAGTCCTCAGCCTTCAGAGAAGCTCCGCCGATGAGTCCGCCGTCGATATTGGGCTTAGCAAGGAGCTCTGCTGCGTTCTTAGCGTTCATAGAGCCGCCGTACTGGATAGTTACAGCATCAGCAGTTGCCTGATCGTAGAGCTTAGCCAGCTGAGCACGGATAAATCCGCAAACCTCCTCAGCCTGGTCAGGTGTAGCTGTCAGGCCTGTGCCGATAGCCCATACAGGCTCATAAGCGATAACTGTGTTCTTTACCTGCTCAGCAGTCAGTGACCACAAATCCAGCTTGATCTGACGAGCGATAACTTCCTCAGTGATGTTGCACTCACGCTCCCACTTGAGCTCGCCAACGCAAACGATAGGCTTCAGACCAGCCTCCAGAGCTGCAACAGTTCTCTTGTTTACTGTCTCATCTGTCTCGCCGAAATACTGTCTTCTCTCGCTGTGACCGATAACAACGTACTCAACACCAAGCTCTGTGAGCATATCAGCGGAGATCTCTCCGGTGAAAGCGCCGCTCTTCTCGAAGTGAACGTTCTCAGCGCCGATCTTTACGTTGCTGCCAGCAGTTGTGTTGATAGCTGTCTCAAGGTTTGTGAAGGGAACGCAGGCGATAACCTCAACGTTGCCCTCAGCATTTGCCACCAGGGGCTTGATAGCCTCCAGAAGAGCCTTAGCCTCGGGACGAGTCTTGTTCATTTTCCAGTTACCGGCAATGATTGCCTTTCTTGTTGCTTTGTTCATAATTATTACTCCTTGATCATTTATAATTTACCGCATTTTCGATCATACGGAAGTATGCGTCTTTTGCGGCCTTGCTTTGCAGTTTTTCGCAGCTCTCGATCTTTCTCCTGAGCTCCTCGGCGTCAGCACGGGCGCCTCTTGGGTCTCCGGTGAGATTTTTCACTGCGATACGGGTAATGGGGACGTAGAAGCCCAGGCTGTCATGCTTTTCGGCCCAGCGCTCCTCCATTTGTATGTACTCCTCCGCAGTTCCCTCATAGCCGTTTGCGGCACAGGTACAGGCTGCGCAGTCGTAATAGGCCGGAGCAGACTGCTTTCCCACGGGAGACTGGAAGAAAATGTTCAGGAAGGACTTCTCCTTCTTCAGAAGCTCGAAGCTGTCGGCGTACCTTTCAGTGTTAAGATACAAATTCATGGCAGCTACGCAGTAGGTGGCCTTCTCCAGGTCATCGCTGGAAAAGAAGCCCAGCTTCATGGAGGAAAGGATCCTTTCGGCCTCGTCGTATCTCCTGACTGTCGTCAGCAGATCCGCCAGTTGGATCCGGTCGAAGGCAGACATATTGGGATGAGCGGCCTTGTAAGCCTCGATATACTCATCGCAGATGCCCTTCTCCGCCATTATCCTGTTCATTTCGGCATACTTGTGCTTGCTGTCGTAGCTGTCCTTCAAAATGGTGTAGATGATCAGCAGGATCACCAGACCTCCGCCGGCCATTATAGCCAGAAAAGGCTTGATAAATCCGGAAAAACCGTCGTGTCCCATTGAGAGAAGACCCACTACTGTTGCAAGAACTAATGCTGCTGCCAGCACGAAGCCTGCCATTTTAATGAAGAGTGAATACTTTTTCATAGCGTCTCTCCATAGAGTGTGCGGGATCTATCCGAAAATGAATATGGCCTCAAAAAACATGAAGACCGCTGCTATGAATATACAGGAAATGGCTGCCGGTTTAGTCATGGGCGGCTGAGGAACGAATTCCTTTACCACCGTAGGGTCGCTGCGCCTGACATAGATCATGGCTTTATCGCCGTAAACGGAGGAGCCGCCGATCTTTGAGGTGTATTCCTGATAGTCATAGTAGTAACGCACCTGCCTGTCATCGGACTCATCGTCCTCAATGACCTCAGCCCTCATTCTCGCCCACCTTCGCTTTGACGGTGGAAGGTTCAGGGTCTTGCCCATAAAGCTCCTAACGCCAAACCAGATGAGCCGAAGTGAGAAAACATTCATACCAACGACTAAAACAGCGCACAGTATCCAGCCGATCATATTCTGTATTTCCTGTGACATAACGAAAGATCACCGCTTTACTATAGCAATCAAGGGCGAATATCTCTATCCGCCCTGACTGGTATTGATCTTACTTCTCAGCGATAGCTGCTACACCGGGGAGCACCTTGCCCTCGAGATACTCGAGAGAAGCGCCGCCGCCTGTGGAGATGTGGCTCATCTTGTCAGCGTAGCCCAGCTGGATAGCAGCTGTAGCAGAGTCGCCGCCGCCGATGATAGTTGTTGCGTCTGCCTGAGCGAGAGCCTCGCAAACTGCAACTGTACCCTTCTTCAGAGTGGGGTTCTCGAATACGCCCATAGGTCCGTTCCAAACGACTGTCTTAGCGTTCTTTGCAGCCTCAGCGAAGATAGCCTCTGTCTTGGGTCCGATGTCAAGACCCATCTTGTCAGCAGGGATCTTGTCAGAGTCAACATACTCTACCTCGATAGGAGCATCGATAGGATCAGGGAAGGAAGAAGCGATTGCTGTATCAACAGGAAGGAGGATCTTCTTGCCCAGGCTCTCAGCCTTAGCCAGCATCTCCTTGCAGTAGTCAAGCTTCTCGTCGTCTACCAGTGACTTACCGATAGAGCCGCCCTGTGCCTTGATGAATGTGTAAGCCATACCGCCGCCGATGATGAGTGTATCGCACTTCTCGAGGAGGTTGGAGATAACGTTGAGCTTATCAGCTACCTTAGCGCCGCCAAGGATAGCTACGAAAGGATGCTCAGGCACCTCAACTGCGTTTCCGAGATACTGGATCTCCTTCTGCATGAGGTAACCAACAGCAGTCTCCTTAACGAACTTTGTAACGCCTGCTGTAGAAGCATGAGCTCTGTGAGCAGAGCCGAAAGCGTCCATAACGAATACTTCGCCGTCTACCAGATCAGCCAGCTCCTTGGAGAACTCCTCGCCGTTCTTGGTCTCCTCAGCGCCACGGAAACGTGTGTTCTCCAGAACAACGATCTCGCCGTCTTTCATTGCAGCAACAGCAGCCTTAGCGTTCTCGCCAACAACTGTGTCGTCAGCAGCGAATGTTACCTTTGTGTTTACCAGCTCGCCAAGTCTTGCAGCTGCGGGAGCCAGTGAGAACTTAGCCTCAGGGCCGTTCTTGGGCTTGCCGAGGTGAGAGCAGAGAACTACCTTTGCACCGTTCTCTACCAGCTTATTGATAGTAGGAAGAGCAGCCTGGATACGGTTGTCGTTAGTGATAACGCCGTCCTTCATAGGAACGTTGAAATCAACTCTAACGAGGACCTTTCTGCCCTTAACGTTAATGTCTTCTACAGTAACCTTGTTTAATCCTGCCATTGTTATGACATCCTTTCGTAATAAAATACTTTTGGCTCGTTGTTAAGAATATAACAACACACCATATATTTTACACTATTCCGAGAGATTTTTCAAGTGGTTTGAAGATATTTTTTGGAATTTTTTGTGAATTTTTATCTTTGACCAAAGCCATTGACAACCTAACGCTTATAATGTACAATGGATACATATAGGGAGGTGGGACGATGGACTTTGTATACGATCATTCGTTTTCAGTCATTTTTTGCGCAGCTTTAATGTACATCATGCTGGCTGTCCGCTTCAAGAATGATGTATACCGCCGTCTTGAGGAAAAGCACACTCACAAGGAGATGCGTGCCCTGAAAGCTGAGATAAACAGCAGACGAGCTAAGTTCCCGTTTTACCAGAAGCTATTTATGGCTCCTATGTTTACTGAACGAGAGTTTATCGGTGAGGAAATTCTTCCGGAAAAGCTCTGCCACATCCGGGAGGCTGTGCCGTGGATAGGGCTCCTTGCAGGTGCAGCAGCTCTCTTCGGCAAAAAGGCCGGACTTCCCGGGATAGCCCCTTTGATACCTCTGCTCGCAGAGCTGATAATGCTGCTGTGCTATTTAGCCGCAGAGAAGAAAAATGCTCAGGCAGTCCTTCCGAAGGTCCTGAAACAGGAAAGAAAAAGCAAAACTCGTAACCGGTATGATCCGAAAACAGGAACTCCATTTACTCCACGACAGAAAAAGATCGTTCGTCAGGCCTATGTGATACGTTACGGGATCGCCGCTGCCGTTCCATTTTTGGCACTTTCCAGAGATCTGTGGCCTTGCACTATCATTTCCGGAGCGATAATTTTCGCAGACGCTCTTTATACAGGCTATCACCTTAAACATCGGACTGATGCGCTCTTCTGCGCCGAGCAAATGCTCAGCCGCCATCCGGTCACTCCACTCAGGCACTCACAAAACATTGAGAAAAAGGCTGCGAAAGATTTCCGCATCATGTGCATAGTGGAGACTGTGATAGGAGCCCTGATGATACCCTGCGGGATCATCTGGGCTGTACTCGAATTTAGTTAAGCATTTTTCAAAGCCCATTATGATCTACAATGGATAATATAAGGAGGTGGGACGATGGACTTTGTTTACAAGGTATCACCTGTTTTTATCATACTGGCGGTCTTAATGTACCTTGAGGCTGCTTCTGACCTTCGCAGAAGCGTTTGGCAGCGGCTGGAGGAGAGGTATGACGATGAGGAGATGCTCCCTCTGCTTGATCAGATCAAAGAGCGCAAAAAAGAGTTCCCCCTGAGCTACAGGCTGTTCAAAGGAAAGTATTTTGCCGAACGTGAGCATCTTGACCAGTTCATGCTGCCGGATATACTGTGCCACTTAGTACGGCAGATCCTCCTGGTTGCTGCACTGGCCTGCACTGCGCTGATCTTCGGGAAAAAAATAAGACTGCCGGGAATAGTTCCTCTGATCCTTCTTGTGATAGAACTGATCCTGCTTCTCATCTTTCTTATAACAGAGAGAACTAGCGCTCGTGAGGTATTGATAAAGTCCACCCAGCTCGCTCAGAAAAGTATGATGCAAGGCAGCAATGATCCGGACACAGGTCTCCCATTTACCAAGGAGGAGAAGAAGATCGTTAGGCAAGCCTATTTTCTGCGATACTCTCTGGAAGCTGTTGTTCCTGTTCAATTTTTTATCAAGGAAACGTGGATCTGGTTTCTGACGACCGGCGTCCTTTTGCTCCTGCTGTCACTTCATACTCGCTATAACCTGAAACATAAGACGGATGCCCTTTTCTGTGCAGAACAGATCCACAGCAAAAGGCCGCTCACTCCTCGTAAGCACTCAGGATACATCCAGGCAAAAGCTTTGAGGACCTTCAGCAGGATCTGGGTGGCACTTATGATCTCAGGAATCCTGTTTTCGGCTATGGGGATCATTTTCACTGTGCTGGAATTTAGTTAAATATATTATTTTTCTAAAACCTATTGACAAGATACATTTTGAGTGCTACAATAATGAAAACAAACCGTTGAAGCGGAGATAAAGCTGATCATGCTTTCCCAGAGAGTCCGGATAAGGTGCGAGCCGGATAAAAAACAAGTCAGCAAATGGACCGCCGAGGGTGCAGTCAAAAGGGTGACGCAGCCGGACTTTTCGTCCAAAGGCCTCCCCGGAGTATTCTGCAACGTTATGATGTGCGTTAATCATCAGGGATATGATAGTATCCTGCTAAGCGCACGGCTTTGCCGTGAATCAAGGTGGTACCGCGGATAAGTTTATTCGTCCTTGACAGAACTACAATTCTGTCAGGGACTTTTTTGTTACCCTGACAGAGATACGGAGGCGCTTGCTATGAAGTTTTTACCTGAGCTATCGACAGTCAAGGAAATTGCTGCAACCGGCAATTACGACATACTTCCAGTCAGCTGCGAGATCCTCTCGGATATTTGCACTCCGATACAGGCTCTGGCCGCTCTCAAAAACCTTTCCACACACACCTTCATGCTGGAATCTGTTGCCGAAAAGGAGAAATGGGGACGCTACACCTTCCTGGGCTTCGATCCGAAGACTCAGATCTCCGCAGCCGGCAGCCAGCTGGAGATCGGCGGTCTGAAAATGACCTCCCCTGACCCCAGTGAGCAGATCCGGCAGATCCTCTCCACCCACAGGAGCCCGAAATTCGACTATCTTCCGCCCTTTACCGGAGGACTGGTGGGATATTTCTCCTACGATTTTCTGGCTTACTCCGAGAAGACTCTTCCTACGGATACCCCCGATTCGGAGAATTTCAAGGACGTTGACCTGATGCTCTTCGACAAGGTCATCGCCTTCGATAACTTCCGACAGAAGCTGATCCTCATTGCGAATATGTCGCTCTCAGAGCCTGAGGAAGGCTACAACAAGGCTAAAATGGAGCTCACTCAGCTGGCTGAGATCCTGCGCTCCGGCGACCGCAAGCATGAGCCTGCCGGTCATCTGACCGGCGAGGTGACTCCCCTTTTCGACAAGGAGCAGTTCTGCCAAATGGTGGAGAAGGCAAAGTCCCATATCCACGAGGGCGACATCTTCCAGATCGTGCTGTCAAACAGGCTCAGCGCTCCCTTTGAGGGAAGCCTCCTGAGCACCTACAGAGTGCTCCGCACGATCAATCCTTCGCCTTATATGTTCTACTTCTCCGGAACTGATGTGGAGATCGCAGGTGCTTCTCCCGAGACACTGGTGAAGCTGGAAAACGGCGTGCTCCATACCTTCCCCTTGGCCGGTACTCGTCCAAGAGGAGCAACTGAGGAGGAGGACAAGGCGCTGGAGAAAGAGCTTTTGGCTGACGAAAAGGAACTGGCTGAGCACAATATGCTGGTGGACCTTGGACGAAACGACCTGGGCAAGATCAGCAAATTCGGCTCTGTTCATGTGGAGAAGCTCCACAGCATCGAGCGCTACTCCCACGTTATGCACATCGGATCAACGGTGCGGGGCGAGATCAGGGAGGAGTTCGACGGGCTGGACGCTGTTCGTGCAGTTCTGCCGGCCGGAACTCTCTCAGGAGCTCCCAAGATCCGTGCCTGTCAGCTCATTGCTGAGCTTGAGCAGAACAAGCGTGGCATCTACGGCGGCGCTATCGGCTACATCGACTTCACCGGCAACCTTGACACCTGCATCGCTATCCGTATCGCTTACAAGAAAAACGGTAAGGTCTTCGTCCGCAGCGGCGCAGGTATCGTTGCGGACTCAGTTCCGGAAAAAGAATACCAGGAGTGCATCAACAAGGCTGCGGCTGTCGTTGGCGCTCTCAAGCTGGCAGAGGAGGTGGACGCATGATCCTTCTTATCGATAACTACGACAGCTTCTCCTACAACCTGTATCAGCTCATCGGCGAGATCGAGCCCGATATCCGTGTTATCCGCAACGACGAGATGACTGTTGCTCAGATAGAGGAACTTGCACCGAGCAAGATCATCCTTTCTCCCGGGCCGGGCCGTCCTGAGGACGCCGGTATCATCGTGGAGGCGGCTAAAACTGTATGTCAGAAGATCCCCACCCTGGGAGTTTGCCTGGGACATCAGGCGATCTGCGCTGCTTACGGGGCTAAGGTGACTTACGCTAAGAAGCTCATGCATGGCAAGCAGTCCACTATCACCTTCACGGGTGATTCTCCACTGTTCAGCGGAGTTCCCGAAAAGGCTCCCGTTGCAAGATACCACTCTCTTGCCGCAGATCCGGACACTATCCCGGACTGCTTTGAGGTCTCTGCTGTGGCTGACGACGGCGAGATCATGGCTGTTCGCCACAGGGAGTTCCCCATATTCGGCGTACAGTTCCATCCAGAATCTATCATGACACCTGACGGAAAGACAATGCTAAAAAATTTTATCGCACTTTGATCTGCGGAGGTAATTATTATGATAAAAGAAGCTATCACTAAAATTGTTGACAAACAGGATCTGACATATGACGAGGCATATCAGGTGATCAAGGAGATCATGTCCGGTGAGACTACTCCTACACAGAACGCCGCCTTCCTTTCAGCTCTTTCAACTAAGAGCACTAAGGCTGAAACTATAGACGAGATCACAGGCTGCGCTGCCGCTATGCGTGACGCCGCTACTAAGGTGGAGAACGACCTGGACCTCCTGGAGATCGTTGGCACAGGCGGAGACAACGCTCACTCATTCAACATCTCCACCACATCCGCTTTCGTTATCGCCGCTTCAGGGATCCTTGTGGCTAAGCACGGCAACCGTGCTGCCTCATCTCTTTCCGGTACAGCGGACTGTCTGGAGGCTCTGGGTGTGAACATCGACCTTTCTCCGGAGAAGTGCCTTGAGCTCATCGAAAAAGTGGGCTTCTGCTTTTTCTTCGCTCAGAAATACCACACTTCCATGAAGTATGTTGGTCCTATCCGCAAGGAGCTGGGCTTCCGCACAGTGTTCAATATCCTTGGACCGCTCACCAACCCGGCTTGTCCCAAGTATCACCTGCTGGGCGTTTACGACAGGTCTCTTCTGGAGCCTGTTGCTGAGGTGCTTATGAAGCTGGGATCTAAGCGTGGAATGGTGGTGTACGGCACCGACAAGCTGGACGAGATCTCTATGAGCTCTCCCACTGATGTTTGCGAGTACAAGGACGGCTGGATGAAGAACTACACCATTGCGCCTGAGGACTTCGGCTTTGAGCGCTGCGACAAGAGCGAGCTCACAGGCGGTACTCCCCAGGAGAACGCCGCTGTCACAAGAGGGATCCTGGCTGGACAGATCCGTGACGCAAGAAGGAACGCTGTTCTGCTGAACGCAGGTGCTGCTATCTTCGTTGGCGGAAAGGCTGAGTCTATGGCTGAGGGCGTGATCAAGGCCGCCGAGCTCATCGACAACGGCAAGGCTCTGGCTGTTCTGGAAAACCTCATCGTCGAGTCCAACAAGTGAGGTCACCATGGCTGCTACTATTCTGGAAAAACTGGCACAGCACGCAAGGGAACGTGTTGAGGCAGCCAAAAAGATCCGCTCATTCGAGGAAGTAAAGGCCGCTGCTCTGGCTCTTCCTAAGGGGGAGTTCGAGTTTGAGCGGGCTCTCCAAAAGGAAGGGATCTCATTCATCTGTGAGTGCAAGAAGTCCTCTCCATCAAAGGGAGTGATCGCAGAGGACTTTCCGTATTTACAAATCGCCAGGGAGTACGAAGCGGCAGGTGCGGACTGCATATCGGTGCTCACTGAGCCAAAATGGTTCCTTGGCAGCGATGAGTACCTTCGGCAGATCGCCGCTGAGGTCTCTATCCCCTGCATCCGCAAGGACTTCACCGTGGACAGCTACATGATCTACGAGGCAAAGCTCTTGGGTGCAAAGGCGGTGCTGCTGATATGCTCGATACTCACAGAGGATCAGATCAGGGAGTACATCCGTATCTGTGATGAGCTGGGGCTTTCTGCTTTGGTGGAAACTCACGACGAGGACGAGATCAAAATGGCTCTCAGGGCCGGCGCTAGGCTCCTGGGAGTCAACAACCGCAACCTCTCAGACTTCTCGGTGGATACCTCAAACAGCAAAAGGCTCCGGGAGCTGGTGCCTCAGGACGTTATCTTCGTTTCTGAGAGCGGCGTCCGGGACGCAAACGACATCAGGCAGCTCAGATCCGCCGGCGCTGACGCTGTACTAATTGGAGAAGCGCTCATGCGCTCAAATGACAAAACATCTAAGCTGGCAGAATTAAGGGGAAATTTATGACAAAAATCAAAATGTGCGGTCTCAGCCGCACAGAGGACATCAAATTCGCAAATATGATCATGCCGGAATTCGTGGGCTTCGTTTTCTATGAGAAAAGCAGCCGCTATGTGGATCCGGTAACTGCTGCTGAGCTCCGCTGGGAGCTGGACTACCGCATTGCTGCTGTTGGAGTTTTCGTGGATGCTCCGGTATCATTCGCAGCTGACCTTGCTCGCCGTGAGGTGATCGATGCAGTGCAGCTCCACGGCAGTGAAAACAACGAATACATCGCTAAGCTCCGCTCAATGGTGGACGTGCCGATCATTCAGGCCTTCCGGGTGAGCAGCCCATATGACATCGAATCAGCTGTCATTTCCGACGCTGATTTCATTCTGCTGGACTCCGGTACAGGCACCGGCAAGACCTTCGACCACTCTCTTATCAAGGGACTGAACAGACCCTATTTCCTGGCCGGAGGGATCACTCCCGAAAACGTTCGTGAAGCGGCAGAAAAGCTCCACCCTTACGCTGTCGATGCAAGCTCCTCTCTGGAGATAGACGGCGTGAAGAGCTTTGAACGCATGAAAGCCTTTGCTGAGGCTGTTAGAAACTGAAAGGAAGATACTATGTCAAGATCGAAAGGCCGCTTTGGTATACACGGCGGACAGTACATTCCCGAGACCCTTATGAATGCTGTTATCGAGCTGGAAAAAGCCTATGAGCATTACAAGGACGATCCGGATTTCAACCGAGAGCTCACCGCTCTTCTGAATGAATACGCAGGAAGACCTTCCCTGCTTTACTACGCCGAGAAGCTCACCCGTGAGCTGGGCGGCGCTAAGATCTACCTCAAGCGTGAGGACCTTAACCACACAGGCTCCCACAAGATCAATAATGTTCTTGGTCAGGCTCTGCTGGCTAAGAAAATGGGAAAGACCCGCCTTATCGCTGAGACCGGCGCCGGTCAGCACGGAGTTGCTACGGCTACTGCTGCGGCTCTGCTGGACATGGAGTGCGTGGTATTCATGGGCGAGGAGGACACTATCCGTCAGGCTCTCAACGTTTACCGAATGAGACTGCTGGGAGCTGAGGTGATCCCCGTCAAGTCAGGCACTGCTACCCTCAAGGACGCTGTTTCTGAGGCTATGCGTGAGTGGACCAGCCGTATCGACGACACCCACTACTGCCTTGGATCTGTTATGGGTCCTCACCCATTCCCCACTATCGTTAGGGACTTCCAGGCCGTGATCTCCCGTGAGGCAAGAGCTCAGATCCTGGAAAAGGAGGGAAGGCTCCCTGACGCTGTTATCGCTTGTGTTGGAGGAGGCTCCAACGCTATCGGCAGCTTCTATCACTTTATCCCCGACGAGGGAGTACAGCTCATCGGCTGTGAGGCTGCCGGAAGAGGCATCGACACCTTCGAGACCGCTGCTACCGTGAACACCGGAAGAGTGGGCATTTTCCACGGAATGAAGTCCTATTTCTGTCAGGACGAATACGGCCAGATCGCTCCTGTTTATTCGATCTCCGCAGGTCTGGACTACCCCGGTGTCGGACCGGAGCACGCTAACCTTCATGATATAGGCAGAGCACAGTATGTTCCCATTACAGACGACGAGGCTGTGGATGCTTTCGAGTTCCTCTCACGGACTGAGGGCATAATACCTGCGATCGAGTCGGCTCATGCTGTTGCCTACGCAATGAAGCTGGCTCCTACAATGGACAAGGATAAGATCATCATCGTGACAATCTCAGGCCGTGGCGACAAGGACTGCGCTGCCATCGCCCGCTACAGAGGGGAGGATATCCATGAGTAATATCAGAACTGCTTTCCAGAACGGCAAGGCCTTCATTCCCTTCATCACCTGCGGAGACCCCGATCTGGACACCACGATCAAGGTGGTGAAGGCTGCCGCAGAAAACGGTGCCGACCTTATCGAGCTGGGTATCCCATTCTCTGACCCCACTGCTGAGGGGCCTGTTATCCAGGGCGCAAATATCCGTGCTCTAGCTGCCGGTACTACTACAGACAAGATCTTCGACATGGTGTCTCAGCTCCGAAAGGAGATCAGCACTCCCCTGGTTTTCATGACCTACGCTAACGTGGTGTTCTCCTACGACCCGGAGCGCTTCATGGCAAGGTGCTGTGAGAACAACGTGGGCGGTGTGATCCTCCCTGACCTGCCATTTGAAGAGCGTGAGGAGTTCTCAGCAGTTGCCGCTCAGTACGGAGTTGACCTGATACCCCTTATCGCTCCCACCTCCGCAGATCGTATCGCTATGATCGCCAAGGAGGCAAGCGGATTCATCTACATCGTTTCAAGCCTGGGAGTTACAGGTGTCCGCAGCGAGATCAGAACTGACATCGGCCAGATCGTTGACGTGATCAGGAGCGTTACCGATGTGCCCTGCGCAGTTGGCTTCGGTATCTCTAAACCGGAGCAGGCTGAGAAAATGGCGGGCCTTTCCGACGGCGCTATCGTTGGATCTGCGATCATCAGGATCCTTGAACAGTACGGAAAGGATGCTGCTCCTCATGTGGGCGAATACGTTCGCTCAATGAAGGAAGCTGTTATGAGAGCTAAATAAAAGGAAAGGGCTGTACAGCGATGTACAGCCCCTTCTATTTTAAGTGATGTGGTCAGTTTACTTCTTTACGTTGAATGCTGCCATTCCGGGATATACCGCAGACTGGCCCAGCTCCTCCTCGATGCGCAGGAGCTGGTTGTACTTGGCAACTCGCTCGGATCTGCTGGGAGCACCGGTCTTGATCTGGCAGGTGTTCAGTGCAACTGCAAGATCTGCGATAGTTGTGTCAGCTGTCTCGCCGGAGCGGTGTGATGAAATTGCTGTGTAGCCGGCCTTATGTGCCATCTTGATAGCCTCAAGAGTCTCGGAAACTGAGCCGATCTGGTTGAGCTTGATCAGGATAGAGTTTCCTGCTCCAAGAGAGATACCCTTTGAAAGACGCTCTGTATTTGTTACGAACAGGTCATCGCCGACAAGCTGTACCTTGTGGCCGATCTTAGCTGTCATCTTCTGCCAGCCCTCCCAATCCTCTTCGTCAAGGCCGTCCTCGATGGAGATGATCGGGTACTTGTCAACAAGCGATTCCCAGTGAGCGATAAGCTCGTCGGAGGTGAACTCCTTGCCGGACTTAGGCTGCTTGTAGAAGCCCTTGCCCTTCTCGCTCTTCCACTCGGAGGAAGCTGCGTCCATGGCGATCATGAAATCCTTTCCGGGCTCGAAGCCGGCTGCCTTGACAGCCTCAAGGATCTTCTCGATAGCCTCATCATCGCTGGTGAGCTTGTTGGGAGCAAAGCCGCCCTCGTCGCCAACTGCTGTAACGTCGCCCATGTCCTTGATCAGCTTCTTCAGTGTGTGGAAGACTTCTGCACACCAACGAAGAGCCTCCTTGAAGGTGGGAGCTCCAACAGGCATGATCATGAATTCCTGAGTATCAACAGCGCTGTCAGCGTGTGCGCCGCCGTTGAGGATATTCATCATAGGTACCGGCAGCTTTGTGCCCTGGATCCCGCCAAGGAAACGGTAAAGTGGGATACCGATAGCTGCTGCGGCTGCTCTTGCTGCTGCGATAGAAACTGCCAGGATAGCATTTGCGCCAAGGCTGGACTTATCCTTTGTGCCGTCGGCCTGGATCATTGCCTGGTCTACTGCATAGATGTCAGCAGCGTCAAGTCCGGTCAGCACCTCATTTATTGTAGTATTGATGTTGTTTACAGCCTTCTGAACGCCCTTGCCCAGATAGCGTGACTTGTCGCCGTCACGAAGCTCAAGAGCCTCGAATTCTCCTGTGGATGCGCCGCTGGGAGCAGTTCCTCTTCCGACTACGCCGCCGCAGAGCCATACCTCTGCCTCTACTGTGGGATTTCCACGGGAGTCCATGATCTCTCTTCCGATGACTTTTTCGATCTTAGTACAACTCATATTATTCTCCGATCCGCCGAAAAACGGCAATATATTTATTGACGTGAGTTCTCACGCAACAGGCTGTTTTTAGAGCAGTCTCCCTGCTCCTCAGGCGCCCCTGGGGAGCTTGTATGCTGATGAAAGGAGACCGCTTGACCTATCCTAGTTAGATTTATCTAACCATAATTATAATACCACTATAAGCCTATTTTGTCAACGAATGGGAGGGTGTATTCAAATAAGTTTGTTAATACTAACCAAACTATCAAAAAAATACGGAGCAGATCTGTTAGCTTACGCTTACTTCTGCTCCGTATAGCTATCACTCACCCGGGAAGGTCAGTCCGCACTGCTTGCGGCACTGATCCATGAGCCTCATGACCTCCATGGTGCCGCTGTGAGGAACAAGGGTGCTCTCCTTTCGCCCCTCACGGAGGCAGCGGTGGACCTCCTCCACCTCGTATTCATAGCCGGTGAACTGGTTGGGGATCTGGATCTTCTCCGCCTCGTTCCTGCTGCTGTCAAAAAGAACTGCGTCGCAGGTGCAGTGGAACCAGTCTCCCAGAATAATCGAGCCCTCTGTTCCGGAGATAAGGGCTGTATTTCGCAGAGGGAGCTCAAATCCAGCAAAGATCGAGGCGTGAGCTCCGCCGGGGTAGCGCAGGATGATGGTGTCGCTCAGGTCAACTCCGCCGGAAATGTTCATGTCGCAGATGATCTCGCTGGGCTCTCCCCCAAGAATGTCTGCCGCTATCGTCAGGGGGTATACCGTCAGGTCAAGAAGAGCTCCGCCGCCGCAGTCCGGCCTGTAGAGCCTGTCCTCCGGCATATAAGGCACCAGATTGCTGAAATCCGCCTTGATCATTCTCACCTCACCGATACGTCCTTCCGATATCCATTTCTTCGCCTGGAGATAGATCGGACGGCACTTCATCCACATGGCTTCCATGAAGAAAACGTCCTTCTCCTTGGCAATGGCAAGGAGCTCCTGAAGCTGAGGAACTGACAGTGTCACGCTTTTCTCGCAGAGCACGTTCAGTCCATGCTCCAGGCAGAGCTTTGCGTCGGCGAAATGGCTGGCCATAGGGGTTGCGATGTAGACTGCGTCTATGTCGGGATCCGCCGCAAGCTCTGCATAGCTGCCGTAACTCTTGGCAAAGCCGAATTCATCCGCAAAGGCCTGAGCACGCTCCTTAGTGCGGGAGGCTGCTGCGTACAAAACTGCGTCCTTCACCGCTGCAAGGGTCTTTGCAAAGGTCGCTGCGATCTTTCCTGTGCCTATGATGCCCCATCTGATTTTTTCCATAATTTCACCTCTGATAACGTTCCGGTCGGAACTGATTTTCTTAACTATACCATAGTTTCCGCAAAAAATCAATACAACTTGCAAAGATCGTAAATCTTCCTGCGGAAAAAAGCAAAAAAACTGCAAAAAGCATTGACCTTTGCCGGCAGTAGGGATATAATTCTCATAGAAACACAACAAACCACGGCTAGAAAGTAGGTACACTATGAAAGATCCAAAACGATTATTAGCAATACTCGCTGCTGTTGGAACTATGCTCACCGGATGTCAGACCACCGGATCAGATCAGTCCCAAGATCCAAGCACTGACACAAGCTCCCAGGTAAGCGATGCAGGTGCAGTTCAGACCGCTCAGGACATGACCGGCTGCTACAGCTTCGATGTCATTGAAGGTCCCGGAGATATAATGTTGATCAATGAGGTATTCCCCGTAGACAACGGCTTCATTTTCGACTGTTTATCAAATGATGACAAGACTATGGTCTACAAGGCAAATCATGATCTTTCCACCTTCACACAGATAGATCTTGAGATGCCGGAGGAATACACCAGTGCCGACAATGCTTATTACTATTTCACTCCAGAGGCTGACGGCACTATCAACTCCTTGTTCATCGCTGAGGATCACGGCGGTGTCAAGCTGCCTGAGGGCGATGACACTAACTTCGACTATGACAGCTATTATGACAACTTTGAGTCGGCCTTGTATTTCTCCAAATTCTCAGCTGACGGAAAGTGCCTTTCTAGTGTAAATGTGGGAGCTGAACAGAACGAATACAGCAACTTCGACATATACAGCTTCGCAGGGTATAAGGACGGACTTCTTGCCACCCGTGGCAGCGGAGAGCTGATCCGTATAAATGCAGACGGCTCGGTGGAGTCCCTCTATACTCCCGAGTCAGACGAAAACACAGGCTATACCTCCGCTGTTTTAAGGAATACTCCCGCAGGCCTTGTGTACTGCTACTACGGAGATGCGACCCAAAGCAATGGCCGTATAAAGTCCGTCTACACCTTCTACCTCATCGATCAGGAGACCGGCAAGATCACTGAGCCTTTCTTCGACATGGACAGTATCATCTCCGGAGGCGAAACTGCTCAGTCTTCAATCGGCAATGAGGAGTATCCCCTTCTGATCACAACAGACAGCGCTCTCCTGGGAGTTAAGATGGACGGCTCTTACACAGAGCTTATCAACTGGACCAACTCAAGCCTGTCCTCAATGAGATGCTGCGCCCTGGGCAAGGATAACTTCCTGGGTCTTGACGTCAGTGTCAGCGGATCTACCAACCAGATCTTAAAGCTCTATCCGGCAGATCCCGCTGAGCTGGCTAACGTGACAAACCTTGATCTGTTCGGTTATATGGACCAACATATGATAAATGAATTCAACCACAGTCAGAACAAATACCGCATCGTTCCCTGTGAATTCGATGCGGAATTCGACTCGAAGGAGAGCTACAATAAACAGCTCCTGGATCAGCTCAACCTTTCTATTGCTTCCGGCAAGGCCCCTGACCTGGTCTGCTACATCCCTTTGTCAGTTCAGCTCAACCTGCAAAACAAGGGCGTTTTCACCGACCTCTATCCCCTCATGGATAAGGACGATAAGGTCAACCGTGACACAGTTATGCCTAATCTGCAAAAGGCTATGGAGACCTCAGACGGAAAGCTCTACTGTATGCCCATGGGCTTCGATATAGCTACGCTTTTGACCAAGACCTCGATCTGCGACAAGGAGAACTGGACATTCCAGGATATGCTGGATCTCTACGACAACGCTCCGGCTTCTGCTGACCACCTCTACGACTGCTACGGCAAGGACGAGATCATGTGGAGGATGCGCTATGTTATAGAGGACTTCATCGACACAGAAAAAGCTACTACTAACTTCGATTCGCCGGAATTCATCAAGCTGCTGGAGTTCTGCAACCGCTTCGCTGACACAGGCGTTGAGGGCAACAAGGACAGCATGATGGAGTACGAGGCCTACATCACGGACAAGGAGTCCTGGCTGAAAAACGATAGGATCTACCTCTGGGAGCAGAATCTGTCTATGCCTTCTGATTACAACTTCACCAAGAGCTACTTTGCTGACAATGCGGATATGACCTTTGTGGGCTACCCCTCAAGCAACGGCAAGGGCGGAAGGATCGTTCCGTCAATGACTATGGCCATTACCGAGACCTGTCAGGACAAAGAGGGCGCATGGGAATTCATCAAGTTTTGCCTTGATCAGACCAACACCGTAGACTCTGACGGTCTCACCTGCTGCGGACTTCCCGTACTCAGAGAAGCATATGAGAACTATCTGGACAGCGAGATGCACTCTGAGCACACCGCCAGCGGAAATCCCATACCTTCTCTTTCTCAGGAGGACAGAGACTTCCTGTCAGACTATATCCTGTCCTGCGATACCATGGGCTCTATGGCCGATGACGATGTGATCAACATCTGTGCTGAGGAGGCCGGAGAGTACTTCGCCGGAGAAAGATCCGCCGAGGAAACTGCTCAGATAATCCAGAGCCGAGTTTCTATCCTGATCAGCGAGAGAAGCTGAGCTTACCATACACAAAAAGGGCGCACAAATCGTGCGCCCCAGTTTTTTGACTTTTTTACTTTGTTCCGAAGATACGGTCTCCGGCATCGCCCACTCCGGGAACGATGTACTTGTCGTCGTTAAGGCCTTCGTCCATAACGCCGGCATAGATCTCCACATCGGGATGAGCCTTCTGGATAGCCTCAACTCCCTCAGGTGAAGAGATGATGCACATGAACTTCACGCTCTTTACGCCAAGGCGCTTGATCTCGTCGATAGCAGCGATGGCAGAGTGGCCTGTTGCAAGCATAGGATCTACGACTATAACGTCACGCTCACGGATATCATCGGGCATCTTTGAGTAGTATAGCACCGGCTCCTTTGACTCCGGGTCACGGAAGAGGCCGATGTGGCCGATCTTTGCAGCAGGAACAAGAGCTGTTACGCCCTCTACCATGCCAAGTCCTGCACGAAGGATCGGTACGAAGGCCAGTTTTCTGCCGGAAATGATCTTTGTCTTAGCTACAGCGATAGGGGTCTCAAGCTCGATCTCCTTCAGGGGAAGATCTCTTGTGGCCTCATAGCAGATGAACATAGCGATCTCAGATACCAGCTCACGGAACTCCTTAGTACCGGTGTTTTTGTCTCTGAGAAGTGAAATTTTGTGCTGAACCAGGGGATGGTCGATGATGTGTAAACCAGCCATGTCAGTACCTCCTTTAGTTATTGTTTTCTATATCGGTTATAAGGTCGATGCGCCTCTGGTGGCGGCCGCCCTCAAATCCAGTAGTAAGAAAGATCTCTGCGAGCTCGCAGGCAAGTCCCGGTCCGAGAGTTCTTGCTCCCATGCACATAACGTTTGCGTCATTGTGCAGGCGTGTATAGCGAGTTGAGAATGAGTCTGAGCAAAGTGCGGCACGGATGCCCTTTATCTTGTTTGCCGCGATGGACATACCGATGCCCGTTCCGCAGATAAGTATGCCCTTTTCGCATTCCCCGGAGACAACCAGTTCACAGACCGCCTTTGCCATATTCGGGTAATCGCAGGGCTCGCCGTCAGTTCCCATATCTCTGAGCTCAAAGCCCTTTTCGGAAAGAGCCTCGATAACGGCTTTTTTCATTTCAACACCGGCGTGGTCACAGCCGATAGCTATCATAAGATCACTCCTTTGGAATATTATTCTGTCTGTCCTCAAGGTCCTTTTCGGCCTTAACCTTTTGCAGGTATGAGACCTCCAGCTGATCCGGCTGGATAAATGCCTCTGAAAGCGCAGCAAGGCAGGTCCCGGCGGCTGTCTGTAGCCTTCCCTGAGGAGGAGCTATGAACAGCTTCGGGGATGGATTTGCGGTGAAGAACTCAGCAGCTCCGTCGCCGCAGAGCAGAGCCTCTCCGCCGGCAAAGGCCAGCTCCAGTGCAAGCTCGTCCCGGCTCATGAGCTTCTCATCGAACAGGGGCTCAAGGCTGTAGCCGTCGCTTTTGTAGGCGCAGGCATAGACCAGCTCTCCCCTGGCCTTCATCACGGAGCAGATAGTTCCGTGGAAAGCAATATTGTTACAAGCAAGAGCCTTCAGCGTGGAGACTCCGCAGCATTTCACTGCTAATGCAAAGCACATGGCCTTTACTGCGGCAACTCCGATACGAAGTCCCGTATAAGATCCCGGCCCGGCAGCAACTGCGATACCGCCCAGGTCAGACATTTCTTTTCCGGTCTGAGAAAGGATCTCCTTAACCGCAGGCATTATGACCTGAGAGTGAGTTTTTTGTGTATACAGCGACGTTTCAGCCAGTATTACCTCGGTGTCAGTGTCCAGAAGAGCGGCACTGGCGGTCTTACCGGAGGTGTCGATCCCAAGCAGCAGCAAGTCTTCCGCCCTCCTCTATCAAGATCTCACGCTCGGTATCACCGAGGGAGTTTATGGTGATGTAGATAGTATCCTTTGGCAGAGCAAATGGGATATTCTCCGACCACTCCACCGCAGCAATATTATCCGAAAAATCATAATCGTAAAAGCCTGTGGTCTCCAGCTCGTCCTCAGAGGCGATGCGGTACATATCGAAATGATACAGCGTCAGATCCTCACCGGCATACTCATTGACCAGGGCAAATGTAGGCGACGAAACGCAGTCTCCAAGGCCAAGTCCCTGGGCAAGGCCACGGGTAAATGTTGTCTTCCCGGCGCCCAGTCCGCCCTTATAGGCTATCATGTCTCCCCTTTTCAGAAGACCGCCCAGCTTTTCCGCAGCGGCAATGGTCTCCTGCGGGGAATTAGTAATTATCCTTATGGGCATATCAGAACAGTCCCGTGATATTGCCGTTTACGTCACAGTCGATGTTCAGCGCAGAGGGTGCCTTTGGAAGGCCGGGCATGGTCAGGATATCGCCTGTATAGATGACCACGAAGCCTGCTCCGGCAGAAACTCTTGCGTCACGAACTGTGATATTGAAGCCCTTGGGCTTGCCCAGAAGAGCAGGGTTGTCAGAAAGGGAATACTGAGTTTTAGCGATACAAACAGGAATGTCCCTAAATCCTATCGCCTCGATCTCCTTGATAGCCTTCTCAGCCTGGGCTGTGTAAACTACGCCGTCAGCTCGATAGATCTCACGGGCGATCTTCTCCACCTTGTCCTTGATAGACAGGTCTGCTGCATACAGCGGACGGAAGTGCTCATCGTTGTCAGCTGTAAGGGAGATCGTCTCGCAGACCTTCTCTGCCAGATCCTTTCCGCCCTCGCCGCCCTTGGCGAACACCTCGCACATGGAGACCTCAACGCCCATTTCCTCGCAGAATTCACGGACGAACTTGATCTCGGCCTCGGTATCGGTATCAAATCGGTTTATAGCTACAACAACGGGAACATGGTACTTGTGCATATTCTCGATGTGAGTTTTCAGGTTAACGATGCCCTTCTCCAGAGCCCACATATTCTCCTTTGCAAGCTCAGCCTTGGGAACTCTTCCGTTGTACTTCAGCGCACGGATAGTTGCCACAAGAACGACGCAGGCTGGTGTGAGGCCGGCAGCACGGCACTTGATATCGAAGAACTTCTCTGCGCCCAAATCTGAGCCGAAGCCTGCCTCTGTGATGCAGTAGTCGCCCAGCTTCAGAGCCAGCTTCGTTGCTCTTACAGAGTTGCAGCCGTGGGCGATATTTGCGAAGGGACCGCCGTGGATGAAGGTGGGGTTGTTCTCTAAGGTCTGCACAAGATTGGGCTTGAGTGCGTCCTTCAAAAGTGCAGTCATGGCACCTGTGCAGCCCAGCTGATCAGCGAAAACAGGCTGGCCGTCAAGATCATAGGCAACAAGAATATTGCCAAGGCGCTGCTTCAGGTCCGCAAGGTCAGTTGACAGGCAGAGGATAGCCATGATCTCAGAGGCAACGGTGATATTGAAGCCGTCCTCACGGGGAACGCCGTTTGCCTTTCCGCCAAGTCCGACTACGATGTTTCTCAGAGCACGGTCGTTCATGTCCATACATCTCTTGAACATGATCCTTCTCTGATCGATGCGCAGCTCATTGCCCTGCTGGATATGATTGTCCAGCATTGCGCAGAGCAGGTTGTTTGCAGCAGTGATAGCGTGCATATCTCCGGTAAAGTGGAGATTGATGTCCTCCATGGGAACTACCTGTGCGTAGCCGCCGCCGGCAGCTCCGCCCTTGATGCCGAAAACAGGTCCCAGGGAAGGCTCACGAAGAGCGAGCACAGCCTTCTTGCCGATCCTGCCCATAGCCTCAGCCAGTCCAACGCTGACAGTTGTCTTTCCCTCGCCGGCGGGAGTAGGATTGATAGCCGTCACCAGGATCAGCTTTCCGTCCTCACGGAAGGCCAGAGAAGAGTAAAAGCTCTCCGAGATCTTGGCCTTATAGTGACCGTAGGGCTCCAGGTATTCCTCATCAATGCCCAGGGAAGATGCGATCTCGCCGATCTTCTTCATTTTGGCATTCTGAGCGATCTCTATGTCAGTAAGCATAGGAAAAACCTCCGATTCAATGTTATTATTCTATTATATCACAGTTCCCCCAAAAATGCAAGAGCGGTTTTGTTCTTATCAAAAATTGCTGAATTGGTGCTAAACTAGCATTATATTGCGATTTACTATAGACCTACTGCCCAAAAACCATTGACAAATTCCTCCTATTCATGTATACTATTCTTATAAGCGCAGCCTAACTGCTGCTAAGTTAAACATGATAGGGAGGGATCATTCATGTACAAACACATCAAAAAGATCCTTGCAGGCGTTCTCGCCGCTGCAATGATCACACCACTTACCATCGTTCCACCTGCTGCTCTAAATGCTCAGGCCTATGAGCTGCTCAAGGAGACTTCTTTCGATAAGAAGCTGCTGCCCTGGCAGGCTGTTTCACAGAACGGAGCATACCAGACCTGGGATATCGAAGACGGAGCCGCTCACATGACGATTTACTACCCATACGGTGAATACCAGGCTCAGTCCGAGCTTCAGTTCAGGTATGACGGTCTGCACTTCCAGAAGGGGCATCAGTACAAGGTCTCCTTTAAGGTAAGGTCTGCCCGTGAGGGCATGGAGCTGGTATCCTACATCGGTCATCTCGATGGTCCTATCGATGATGTGAAGTATTATTTCGCTCTTGACGGAAGGACCAACGATATGCAGATGGGTCCTAATATGGGAGGAATGTGGGGAGACCCTGCTGTACTTAATGGTAAGGACCAGGAATTTTCCGGCATTTTCACGCCTACTGAGGATCTGAAGGGTGTTTCCTGGGCCTTCTTCTACGCTTACGACTACGAAGGCCACGGCGGAAATGCTCTCAATATGGATGAGCTTTGGTTTGACGATATGTCCATTGAGGACCTTACTCAGAAGGAGGCGCCCTATGTGCCGAGCGGCGATGTGAACGGCGACGGCGAGTTCGATATCTCCGACATCGTGTCAATGCAAAGGTGGCTCCTGGGCAAGCCCGATTCTGAGCTTTCAGACTGGGAGGCCGCTGACTTCACTCAGGACGGAAAGGTCAATGTTTTCGACCTCTGCCTTATGAAGGAGACTTATGTGGAAAAGGTCACCAGCGACTATGTTGAGCCGGATTTCCGCAGGAATGTCGGTCCACGAGCTTACCCTATAAAAGACGTTATAAATATATATCAAGGGCCTAGCGAGAGCTACCCTGTAGTTGCAAGGATCTATGATGGCATGGGTGTAGAGGAGCTTGGCACCATGGAAGATAATAACGAAAACAACTGGTTCTTTACCGAGTATAACGGCGTTTTCGGCTGGGTAAGAGCGGTCGATGAAGAGGGAAACATCAATTTCGAGTTCAACCAGGAGGCTGCAAAGCCTGTCATCTACCTCTACCCTGAGGAGGAGACCGATGTCCATGTGGAGCTGGAGCTGACTCAGGGCGACCTTGCCACCACCTACCCCAGATACAACGGCGGCTGGGACGTTACCGCCTCCCCGGACGGCACTCTGCTGAACAAGGCAGACGGTACTCACCATAAATACCTTTTCTGGGATGCAACCAATGTCAGCACACTGTTCGATATGAGCAAGGGCTTCTGCGTTGCCGGAGAGGACACCGAGGCCTTCCTGAAGGAAAAGCTGACCTACATGGGTCTTACCGAGGACGAGATGAATGAGTTCATCGTTTACTGGCTGCCCCTTATGGAGCACAATCCCTACAACTTCATCGCCTTCCAGGGCGACAAGTACACCAGCTCTGCCAAGCTCAATATCACCCCTGAGCCTGACAGCCTGCTAAGAGTGTTCATGACTTACACTCCCCTTGATGCACCTGTCGATGCAGAGCCTCAGCAGCTTGAGACCTTCGAGAGAAAGGGCTTCACAGCAGTTGAGTGGGGCGGAAGCGAGCTCGACTACTACGGAAAATAAACGCAAGGCTCCCGGGGAAACTCGGGAGCTTTTCCCTGTAAAGCCTGGGACTGTTGAGGTCAGCAGGATTTCAACGTAATGGAAAACGCTATGACTAGTCCGCACAGAGCGGCTTTTTCACTCTGGTCAGGCAGGAAACTGACAGGGTCACCCGTGAGGAGGTCTGCACCATTCTGGCACAGCATTTCTCTTTGGAGTGAGCCGGATCCGAAATTGTCTAATTTATGACAAATTAAGCACGATCCCTCAGAATTTCAGCACAAAAGATCATTAACTTTTCCCCTGATCACTGGTATCATTAAGAAAAAAGGTCAAGGGGGATCGCTATGAAAACTTCATTTGTAAAAAAAGCTGCTGCGGTCATCGCAGCTCAACTGCTCATTGCTCAGCCTGTATGCGCTTTCGCAGAGGACAGCTCTTCTCCGCAGGAGGCTATCACACTCTGCGGCGGCTGGTTTGAGGCCGCTTACGCTGAATGGGACACCAATGCTATCGGCGGTAATGTCACCGTCAGCTATGCGGAGTCCGGCTCAGATGCTTTCACTCAGGTGGACAGCCAGCTTATCCGGGGAGATCGTGTCGATATACCCGGACTAAAGGGTGATACAAGCTATGATCTGCGGATAACCGGCGATAAGGGCTCTTCTCAGTGCAGTGTCAGGACATCTTCCTTCGACCGCACAGGCTATGCCCACTACAACTTCCAGAATATCGGCGCTTACAACGACGACGGCACCGTAAAGCCTGATGTTACCGTGATCTACGTCACTAATGAGAACAAGGACACCATCACCTACAACGGCAAGGTGGGTCTGTACAACATCTTCTTTTCCGCAAAGCCTAAAAACGTTTTGTTCCGATTTGTTGGAAAGCTGGACGTTCCCGCAGGCACTGTCGCTAATGACGGCAGTCACAACGACGGCTCCAATATGCTCTATCTGCAAAACAGCTCCAACGTGACTATCGAGGGTATCGGCGACGACACAGATCTGGTCGAATGGGGCATCGAGATGAAGCGCTGCACAAGCTGCGAGGTGCGCAATCTCTGGCTGGGAAAATACCCTGACGATGGCATCTCTATGACCGGAAACGTTGATATCCGCTCAGAGCACATCTGGGTACACAACAACACTATCGAGCAGGGCTACAACGCTTTCGCCGGAAACGGCCACGTTGACGCTGACAAGGCTGAAGGCGACGGCTCTGTGGACATGAAGTGGTCCAACTATGTAACTGTTTCTTACAACGAATTCAAGGACTGCCACAAGACCTCTCTTGTGGGCGGACGCTATGACCAGATCCAGGACTACATCACCTATCACCACAACTGGTTCAACAACACTCAGTCAAGAAATCCCCGTGCAAGAAACGCTCATATCCACTCATTCAACAACTACTTCTCCACCAACGGAGAGTACGGTATCTGTGCATCTTATAACTCAAAGATCTTCTCTGAGGCGAATTATTTCGAGAAGACGAATTCTCCCCTTTACGCTATAAACATGGGCAAGGATCAGTTCTCGGGAACGATCAAGTCATTCGGAGATAGGTTCGTGGACTGCGCTCCTGATGAGGGGCTGGCATACAAGATAGTCGACAGCAGAAATGAAGCTCCCCAGATCCCTAACCTCATCGACGGCGGTGACAGCTACGATAACTTCGACCTGGATATGTACAGCTACACCACTCAGTCCCCTGACCAGGCCAAAGCCACTGTGTTGCAGTATGCCGGACGCATGAAGTGCGAGAACAGCGGCTCTGCTGAGCCGGTAACGGAGCCTGTTACAGATCCTGTGGCAGATCCGGTCAGAGGCGATGTGAACTGCGACGGCAATCTCAGTATCAACGATGTGGTGCTGCTGCAAAAATGGCTGCTGGCTGTTCCAAACACGGATCTCACCGACTGGCAGGCAGCTGACCTTAACAGCGACGGAAGACTGAACGTGTTCGACCTGTGCCTGATGAAACAGGAGCTGGTCAGCAAAAACTAAAACGCAAAAGCGGCTATGATCTAGCCGCTTTTCTTTATTTGTCTTGTGGTGTAAATATTAGGAAAAGCAGCCTAATCTCCGGAGAGTGCCTATCAAACGGAATTTCCGGAGGCAGGCAGAGTTTGTTAAATATCTATCAGGGAGATCTTACCTATTATAATAGCAAATAAATAAAATTATGTAAATTCGCTAAATATTATTTGACAGAAAAGACAGAATGTTGTATAATAATGGTAAGTTGCAGTACAGGGCCGCAAAATTTGGATCCCTCCGCCCCGAACGGGCTGAAAGTACATCATTCAGGTGAAAAGGTAAGGTGATTTCTCCATGATAAAACGATTTATTAGTGTGCTGCTTTCGGGAGCTCTTTCTCTGGCTATGCTTCCGGCAAGCTCAAATGCCGCAGCAGATCTTGTTCTGACAGCTGAGAGTGTGACTGAGGAATGTGTTCCCGGAACTGAGATCCATGTTCCTGTAAATGCTCCCGTGAACACCGGCTATGGTGCAGGTACCATTGACCTTGACTGGGACAAAAACGCTCTGAAGCTGGAAAGTGTCAGCTACTCTGAAAACGCTCCGGAAAACCTGTCCTCAGAGATCACTCAGGGCAGTTACAAGATCAGCTTCGGAAAATACGACAGCGAGACAGACTTTACAGAAACTGGCCTGTTCTTTACGCTGAATTTCACTGTTACCGAGAATGCTGTTCCCGGTGATCATCAGATCAGCCTTGATCAGCCCTGTGTTTATTCCGCCGATCTGAAGGCGGTGAGCACTGTGACCTCTGCCGGCACCGTGACCCTTACCGGTCAGCCGGAAGAAAGTGTTCTGATCGTTGAAGCTGGAAATACCGCAATATCCCAGGGCGAGACCGGAGAGCTCCGGGTGCCCGTCAGCGCAGTCCAAAATCCAGGTTTTTCTGCCGGAACAGTGGACATCGGCTGGGACGTTTCAGCTCTGACTCTGACCGGTGTGGAGTTCGGCGAGATCGTTAAGGACACAGGCTGCGATGAGATAAAACAGACCGGCAGCTACACCGTGGGATTCGGCGATATGCTCGCTAAAAGCGATATTGCTGAGACTGGTCTGCTCTTTACGCTGGTATTTACAGTAAATGAGGGCGCTTCCGGCGAACTGCCTATCACGCTCAGCAATGCAGTTGTGGGAAATGCCGCTGTGAAAAGAGTGCCTGTAAGCCTGAAAAACGGCGCTGTTATCATAGAGCAGGCCACCACCACAACAACAGCTGCTACCACTACAGCTCCTGAAACTACTACAACGAAGGCGGTGACTTCCACCACCACTTCTCCGGCAACTACTACAGCCAAGGTCACAACTACTAAGAAGGTTACTTCGACCACCACATCGCCCGCAACTACTACGGCTAAGGCCACAACTACCAAGAAGGTAACTTCCACCACCACTTCTCCGGAAACTACTACGGCTAAGGTCACAACTACCAAGAAGGTGACTTCGACCACCGCTTCTCCCGCAACTACCACAGCCAAGGCCACAACTACCAAGAAGGTTACTTCGACCACAACTTCTCCGGCAACTACCACGGCCAAGGCCACAACTACTAAGAAGGCGACTTCTACTACCACTTCGCCCACAACTACCACGGCCAAGATCACAACTACCAAGAAGGCGACTTCCACCACTTCTCCAGCAACTACCACGGCTAAGGCCACAACTACCAAGAAGGCGACTTCCACCACCACTTCTCCAGCAACTACCACTGCCAAGACTACAACTACTAAGAAGGTTACTTCGACCACCACTTCTCCGGAAACTACTACAGCCAAGGCCACAACTACCAAGAAGGCGACTTCCACCACCACTTCGCTCACAACTACTACGGCTAAGGCAACTACAACCACAGGAGCAGCTTCCACTACCACGGCTCCGGCAGCTACCACAGTGAACACCACCGCCGGACCGGCTCAATTCACTACCACCACCGCTGCAACTACCACCGTCACAGAAACCACCAAGGCGCAAACTACCACCGCTTCTACCACAACTGCACCTGCTGTCACTACTGAGCCGGCAGACTATATGCTGGGAGATGTGAACTTCGACGGTACTGTGGATTCCAGCGATGCTTCCGATGTTTTGATGGAATATGCGATCACCTCTACAGGCGGCGCTCCGGCCTTCACTGCCCTGCAAAAGCTAGTGGCTAACGTGAATTTCGACCTGACTATCGACTCCGCTGACGCTTCCGATATACTGGTTTACTACGCTTATACCTCCACCGGCGGATCCATGTCATCAAACGATTTCTTCAAGCAATAACAACAAAAAGCGGCAGATCATTTCTGCCGCTTTTTTTATCTGTTGAATGGTCTGTCAAACGAGCCGATCTCAATAAGATTTCCCTCCGGATCGGAGACGTAGCAGGTGCGCTGTCCCCATGGCTCCGTGGTAGGCTCTAAAACAGGCGTGGCGCCCTTGCTGACAACATCACGAAACGCCTCGTCCACTTCATCAAAGGTGTCCACATACAGTGCGATCTCGGAATGACCGTTGAGGCCCTTGACATACTCATATTTTCGGCTCGTCATGTTCTCAAAGTCCTTCCTGCCGTATAGCAGGAACAGTGTTCCGTCCTTGACCAGATACACGTTGGAGGTGTCCTCCGCCTCAGTAATCTCAAAGCCGAGGACATCTCTGTAAAAGCGTATCATTGCGGCCATATCATTCACTAAAAGTCCAAATCCGTCAAGTCTCATAAGCCTTCCCCCTTCATTTGATCGGATGTCGGATAACTGTTTTCAGCTTGTCCGGAGCTACCCTTCTTGCGTCGGAAAGGTAGATCTCATGATGAAACCGGCTGTCCGTAATGTCCAGAGAATATCCCTGCGCAGTCATGAACTCGTGCATGAGCGCAACTGTGGCAGGCTCATCATCATAACTGCCGATATGCATACACTGCACGCACAGACCCTCGTCATAGGTCAAAAAACGGACCTTGGAAAAGTCTGCTTTCTTCTTGCGAGCAGCTTCCTCCTTCGCCCACTCAACGTCCGCTTTTGTCACAAAATCCGGCAGCCGTATCAGGGAGATCCACATGAGATCCTCTTTGCGAGAGTAGTCCATGCCTTCTGAAGCATCCTGCCGCCAGAATCCCTCCAGTGGCGCAACTACATGGTCGTAGTAGCCCTTGATCTGATGAGAACCCTTCTTGCTCATTTTGATCGTGTAGGCTACACCGTAGAGCAGCTCGATAGACTGCTTGTACTCACCACCCTCCGTATTTGGGTCGCCCTGACCGTGCACGGCTAGGAAGTTCATAGGCGGAACGGTCACGATAGTTGGCTTCCTCGGCGGCAGGTAGAATTCCTTGTATTCCTTCTTGACATCGAACGGCATTTTACTTCCTCCTTTTCGGCTGGGGCAGCTGGTCGTACATGGCAAGGATCAGG
Organism: Ruminococcus flavefaciens; assembly: GCA_902760805.1. Lineage (GTDB taxonomy): Bacteria > Bacillota > Clostridia > Oscillospirales > Ruminococcaceae > Ruminococcus. The sequence goes on from CACWHY010000004.1 coordinate 37,964, forward strand.
CTCGTCAGGAAGTCCCTGTTATCCACATCCTCCACCAGCAGCATCTCCTTGACACCTTCATATGGCAGCTCATAGGCAGCCTCTGGCATAAGGGCTTTTGCAGAGCTCACCGGCTTTACAAGGAAACGGTCGTCATAGATCCCTCCAAAAACTCTGCCACGGTAGTAAAGGATATACTCCCCCATCATGGGACGGAATGTGATCTCATCCAGCCCTGAAAGCTGCTCAAGGATAAAGTCTAGGTAGCTTTTAGTCGATGCCATTTTTTGACCTCCGTAATATTTTTATAATATTATAGCACAGATCTTCAGATAGGTCAATCCTTAGCTCTGAGAGGCCGGATCTCCGCAAAAAAAGCGGCTAAGATAATCCTTAGCCGCTTTTTCATTACTATATCTTTTCGATCTGCCAGATCTGGCAGTTGTTTCCGTTCAGTGTCCACTGCTGAACATTTGCGCCGGCGTCCGGTGAGGCGTCAGCAACTTCCACGCAGAGCTTTTCTCCGGAACACTTTGTCAGGAGCAGGTATCCTCCGGAAACAGGCTTTATCATGAATTTCTGGCTGTCGCTGCCTGCAAATGAGGAGATGACCACGTTATCGCCGTTATCCGCCGAGCCTTTTTCCACCGTCAAATAGCCGGATGTACCGTTTGAGAGCTGTGACACGATGTAGTAATAGCCATCGCCTGCATCACGGAGCTTCCAGGTGTTATTTGCCTTTCCTGCTGTTGTTCCGTACTGCTGGACGTTAGTGCCGTCGGCAGATCCTGACTTGTAAACATCCATGATCCTTCCGCTGCTGAGGTTGCGCAGAGCGTAGACCGCCTCCTCATCGAAGCTCAGCTGTCCGATGTAGCTGATGTCAGGAACAAGCGGTGCGTCCATGCCTGTACCAAGATAGTAGCTGAGCATATTTGATTGATAATAGCCCTTGCTGGTCAGGTCATTTCGGTACGCAGGATCCTGGGCAAGACAGTTGATCCGATAGTCCGTGGGCATGGTCGTGGAGATGATCACCAGGCTGTCGAAATTGCTGCCGGTGCAGATGACCTCCTCACGCCAATCTCCCAAAATATCGCCGTAGAACATGGGTGCTCCTCTATCGCTGGAGGAACAGCCTGTGATCTTCCAGGTGGTGGCAAGACGCTCAACACCCTTGGTCTGGTAATTCCACTTCTCGATCTTGCTGTCGTTATAGCTCTCGGAAAGAAGATCGCCGTCCCAGTAGAGCTTTAGCGAAGGATAGGCGTTGGTGTCTGAGATCTTCTGGCCCTTCATGTCGTACATTCCCTGGAAGGACCATACCTCATAGCCCTCATGAGTTGGGTCAACGTCGCCTATATCTCCCCTTCCGATGTCCACGTCGCCGTCTCCGCCGTAATTGGTCCAGATAAGTTCTCCGTTGGAGGCGTTGTAGATGTACTCAAGAAGAGTATTGGGATTGCGCTGCTGAACTCCATAGCCCCACATCTCCTTGCCGTTTTGAGCGTTGGAGAAGGCTGTAACGTGCCAGCGGTCTCCATGGACAACGTCCTTCACCTGATAGCGGAGAGTTCCATCGCCGTTGAGCGCATAACCCATGTGGAGCACCTCGTCCTTGCCGTCGTAGTCCACGTCCTCCACTCTGAACTGATGAGCCTCAGCTCCGCCCATTGCCTTCGTATCGTATTTCCAAAGCTGCTTGAACTCAGTTCCTCCTGCATAGCCGTAAGCTACCATGAGGGAGTTGAAGCTCTTGTCGGGATTTCTGTTCTTTATCCAGCAGACCAGAGCCGGATTTGTTCCGTCAAGATATCCCACCTCCATCATGCAGGCCATGGGTCCGATGTTCATGTAGTCCTGGGGCAGATCCACAGAGGCCTCCAAAGCGCCGGTCATTCCGTCGATAACTGCGATCGCCTGGCCGTTTCCGCCGGAGCTGTTGGAGAAGGTCTTTCCGTCGCCGAATGTCACTCCGTCTGCGATGCGGACAAGCACCTCTGCTGAGCCGTCCTGGTCAATGTCGTATACAGTTGCTCCGTCCCACATTCCCACATCTATTGTGGACGCACCGGGACTGATGTTGTTCTTGTTCTCGCTGTTGACTCCCATATCCATGGTCCAGAGATAAGTGCCGTCGCTGAGATATGCCTCCAGCTTCTGGTGGTCGTCAAAGCATCTGTCCACAAGGAAGTCATACTTTCCGTCTTGGTCGAAGTCTCCCACCCAAACGAAGTGGATCTGTCCGCCGGGCTTGATAGGAATGATCTGAGCCGCACCGTTGTTGCCCTTAGTGTAGATCGACGAGCCTGCCGCAAGAGTAAAGCTGCCGTCTGTAGGAGCCTCCACGCCGTTATAGACAGTGGTGACAGAGTAGGTGTTGTCCTTGGTCAGATCTGCGGTAGTATCGGTGAAATTCGTTCCTCCGGCAATCGGCTGATCATTGAGCTTCACGGTCTTTCCGTCAGTTGTCCGGTAAACGTTGAAGCCGATGTCCAGCTCGTCCTGAGCCAGCAGCCGCCAGCTGACAAATACATTGCTTCCCCCTGCGCTTACGGCGTAAACTCCCCGGTCAAGGTACTCCATTTTACGAGTGCCCGAGAGAGTCTTCTGGCCGTTATATGGGGTCTCAACTGCCGGCACAGTGTACACCGAGCCTGCCGGGAAGCTGTCTATCCTGGCCAGCAGATAGTCCTGCAAAAGCTGTAGGTCCCCTTGGTCAAAGGTGCCGTTTGCATTTAGGTCGCTGACCGCTGCCTGAGTCTCGTCCAGAGTCTCCGGAGCTTCAATGGCGTCCCGCATGATGCACAGGTCGTGGACGCTGAGCTTTTGATCGCCGTTCATGTCTCCGAAGCAGAGCTCCTCTCCGGGACTTGCTGCGGCAGCGGGCTTGCTCTCAAGCTGCGGAAAACCGCTAAGTGCCGAGCCTGCAAGCATGGTTCCTGACAGAAATGCCGCTGTCAGAACTTTTTTGTGGATCTTCATTCTCTTTTACCTCCTGATCTGTATGCTAGCCTAGAGCATACATTTTCCCATAATCGATCATATCACAAAGCCTCAACATTTTCAATGACTATTTGTGCTATTTTTCTATCATTTTGTATCAATTATCCTTATTTCAATGCTGAGGGATACTTGAAAGCAAAAAAGCGGTCCAGAAAAACTGAAACGCTTTTATTAGCATTCTGCAAACACATCGCAGTCGCTGAGCCTACTTCCGTCATTCCGTATCCTTTCACAATTTTCTGGCTGTTTATCACACAAAGAAAACGTCCAGAGGAGCAGGAGGAACAACAAAAAATACAAATTACCGGATAAGAAAAAGGGACTCTCCAATAACGGAAAGTCCCTTGATTTTTACGAAATAGTGCCCTAAGCACATTCAGTTAAAATAAATAAGCATTTCCTCAAGTCGAGAAAATGCCTATTTATCGTCACATTATCTTGGTGGAGCATAGGGGATTCGAACCCCTGACCCCCACACTGCCAGTGTGATGCGCTCCCAGCTGCGCTAATGCCCCATGACTTAAACATTATATCACAGCTTAGCGCATTTGTCAAGGTTTTTTTGAAAAAAATTCTTCTGTCCCAACACTGCTCGCATAGCCATGCAAAAAAGAGGACTGCGATCGCAGTCCTCAAAATGCTTATTCGATAGTGACCTTCTTCATTACCTGTGCCTCAAGGGGCTTATCGTTGTAGTCAGTGCGAACAGATGCGATCTCGTCAACTACCTCGATGCCCTCGATCACCTTGCCGAAAGCAGCGTAGTTTCCATCAAGATGAGGAGCGTCCTCGTGCATGATGAAGAACTGTGAGCCGGCGGAATCAGGCATCATGGATCTTGCCATTGACAGGACTCCCCTAGTGTGCTTCAGGTCGTTCTTAACGCCGTTTGCAGCGAACTCTCCCTTGATCTGCCAGCCGGGACCGCCTGTGCCGTTGCCCTTAGGACAGCCGCCCTGGATCATAAATCCGGGGATAACTCTGTGGAAGGTCAGTCCGTCATAAAAGCCGGACTTTACCAGCTTCTCAAAGTTCTCGCATGAGATCGGAGCGATATCAGGATAAAGCTCGATCTTGATCTTCTTGCCGTTTGCCATTTCGATAACAACCATGTTTTACCTCCGTTAATTGAGCACCAGTGCGAAATCCGGCGGAAGGGTTGGATCCTCCTTCACAGAGCTCTCACTGCTGTTGGAGGAATTTCCTCCGGAGCCGTGATTGAAGCCGCTGATCGGGTCAACGCCGGAACTCTGCTGCTCGTTATATTCATCAAGAATGGACTTGGGACCCTCAGTTTCCGCAGGGATCTGCTGAACGTCATCAGGTGCCTGAGTCTCCTTGACGATAGTAGCCTCAACTCTTCCCAGAAGGTCGGTAACATATTCGATCTCGGGCTGATCCACGGCTGAGCTCTCGCCGCCTGTTTCTTGTTCTGTGGGATCACCAGCGATCTGGGCATCGTTCAGATAGCCGTTATCATTGACAACGCCGTTGCCGGTAGCTCCCTGAAAGCTGATAGAGGGCTCTCGTCCGCCGCCGTGCTGCTTAGAAGCGATGTCTTCGGCACAGCTCTTTCCTGCCCACATGACAAGAAAAGCCGCAACGACCGCAAGAATGATCGCGAGCATCTTATCTCTGTCCAATATATCGACCTCCTTTTCCTTGTAGTAATGTAATTATAACATTTTTCCAAGGCTATGTCAAGTATCAGCCGATCCTTGTGAGCTCTACTGACTCGATACCGAAGGCAAGTCCATCGTTTGCACCGATGCCGAATACCAGTGATGCCTGAGAAACTGCGTCCTTCACGGTGAACTCACATGTATAGGTGACCTTTGAGCCGGTGCCCTTGCCGGTGTACTCGTCCTCAAAAAGAACTGTGCTGCCGTTTTTCACATAGACCGGCAGGGTAACTCCCTCAGTAGCCTCAGCAGTAAAGGAAAGGCTGTATTTTGCGCCGGCCTTCAGTCCGAAGGGCTCCATGGAAACGCTGATGTCCTCGGGTGAAACTCCGCCGGAAACAACTGTGTAGTGGTAGGAGTTGTTCCAGTCAGAGTAGAAGCCGAAGCCGTTGGTGCCCTCAGCCTCTGTGAGCTGGTAATCAAGGCCGCTGGTTACGTTTACGCCCATTTCGTCTGACTCTCTGCCAATGGTCTTGCAGATGAAGTCAGCCAGGAAATATGCGGCCTTCTGGTGAGTTACTGCGGAGGGGTGCCAGTCTGAGCCAAGGCCGTCTGCCATATTCTGAGTTGCAGACTGGAAGCTGGTGACCTTCTTGTCCCCTGTTTCCTGAGTGAACTGGGCAACTGCCTTCTCGATAAGAGGATATACTTCCTCACAGCCCATAGTTCCCACAGTGCAAATAATGTAGGCGTCGGGGTTGTTCTCACGGACAGTTCCCAAGAAATCAACATAGCCCTCTGTATATGTATCGCAGCGGTTTTCAAAATCCTTGCTGAGATAGGTGTCGTCGTTTGTGCCGAGATTTATCACCACAACGTCGCTCTTGTGGCTCTCAAAATCCCAGGGCTGAGTATATGTGGACTTGGCGATCTGTGTATAGATCGGCGGTATGATGCTATCGGTATTGAGGGCATCCGATGTATAGCCGGAGATAACTCCGAAGCCGCTGTAGCTGACGGAGCTGTAGTCTGCGTCAAGCTGCTTAGCGGTCAGGTATGCGTATGACTTCATGAAATTCTCTGTTGAGGTCTTGAAGTTCTCATACTGATCCTTGCCCTCAACTCCATAAGCGCAGGTGATAGAGTCGCCTATGAACTCGATCGTCAGATCCTTTTTAGCTGTAGGAGATACTGGCTTTAGAGCGTCGGAATCAACTGTTACGGACTTCAGTCCAACAGCGCCGTTGTTTGCCTCAGAAAGATGGATCACCTCCACCTTTGCGGTACGGTTTGTCTCACCCTCAAAGAGAGTTACGGTCTTTTCAGCCTTGTCGATGAGCTCGTCCAAAATGATCTCGCCGTCAACGATAACTGCGTATCTGGGGCGGGACTTCTCGTCGTTGTTCTCGTTTCCGCCGCCGGAGATCGTAACAGATGCGGACTTTCCGGAAACTGTGAACTGTGCAGCAGATCCGCTGTGGACAAGCCACAGTGTTTCCCCGTCATAGTAGTTTCTGCCTATGTAGCGCACGTTTTCCTCAGTTGCAGGAACAGTGGACTGGACAAACTCTCCGGTAGTGAGCATCGCCTGACGCATTGCGATAAGGTCGAATACGTTGACGATGCCGTCGCCTGTAACGTCCTGACCCTCGAGAACAGGCCCTCTGCCTAAAAGGGCGTCCCCGAGAGATACGAGGTCCTTGCTGGTGTAATTCTTAGCAGCAAAAACGCTCATTCCCACAAGTGAAGTGACTGCGGCCAGTGCTACGCCGCATGATATCAGCTTTTTCATGGTTTCCTCCTAAAAAAAATTATACGCATATATTATAACCCATTATTTCCTACAAATCAAGTGTTTTTTGTTAAGGATCCTGCTATTTCCGTTAATGAAACTGCAATTTTTTCGGTGGATCACTTTCTATTGACAAAAATGAGCGGTTATGATAAAATTATTTTAATGAAACAATTCTCACCCTCGGAGGACATCATGAATAACGGATCATCAGCAGACAAGCTCAGATCAAAACGCAGCGATGCCGCTGTTAGAGTTGCCGCTCAGCTCTTCCTCTCAAACGGCATCGAAGCTGTCAAAATGACCGATATTGCTGACCTCAGCGGCATCGGAGTTGCCACACTTTACCGGTATTTCGGCACTAAGACCGGTATCACAATCGCCTCTATGACATACCTTTGGAACGATATGCAATCCATGTTCAGCGGAGTTTTTGAGTCGGAGGTCTTTCTTAAACAAAAAGGCATCAAACAGCTTGAGGACCTGATGAAGATGTTCGTGGTGCTGTATGAGGCTCACCCAAGGTTTATGAAGCTGCTCAGTGAATTTGACCTTATGATCGTCAGTGAGGGCGTTCCAAAAGCCATGCTTAAGGAATACGACCGGTCGATCATCAATTTCTACTGCATTTTTGAGGGAGCCTACCTCACAGGCCTTTCTGACGGATCAGTTCGTGAGATCCCAGATCTAAGGCTGTTCTACGTCACCTTCGCTCACGCTCTCATGCAGATGAGCATGAAGCTGATCAATGGTGAGCTCCTCCCCTCGGACGATTTCTCTCTGGCCAAAAACGAGCTGGAGCTGCTCATCGAGGCGGGTGTGTGCTATCTGAAAAAGTAAGAAAAGGGACTGCGATCGCAGTCCCTTTTTTTATCTCTTTACGAAATACTCCTCATACCATACAAGGAAGGTGTAGATCGTCCAGACCTTGCGCCAGTTGTCGGAATTTCCGCCAACGTACTCCTGATAGATAGCGTTGATCTCGTCGATGTTGAAGAACTTTGCTGCATAGTCGCTGCTGAACTTCGCCCTTACATCGGCGTTGTAGTTCTCGTCAGCAAGCCAGATCCTTACCGGCACGATGAAGCCCAGCTTCTTGCGGAAGGCGATCTCATCGGGGAGGACCTTTGCTGCGGCTGTTCTGAAGGCCACCTTGTTCTGCTCCTCATTCACTTTGAAGCGTGAGGGCATACGAGAGGCGATGTCGAAGATCCGCCTATCTGTCAGAGGCATACGGATCTCAAGACCAGCAGCTGTGCTCATCTTGTCAACGTTCAGATAGATGTCTCCCTCAAGCCAGATCTGGATGTCAACGTCAGACATCTTTGTCAGAGGATCCAGACCCTCGGTCTCGTCGTAGATGTACTTCACCAAATCTATCGGCAGAACGGAAGGATCGTAGTTTTTCAGGATACGCTGCTTCTCGTCCTCCTTCATGATATTGGTGTTGCCAACATAGAAGGTCTTCAGGTTTTCGCCGTATCGCTCGGCATTGCGGTACATATTGTAGCCGCCGAAAAACTCGTCTGCGCCCTCGCCTGAGTAGCACAGCTTTGTGTGCTGAGCAGTCGCCTGACAGCCCAATGTGAACACGATAGCGGAAGCATCGCCCAGAGGCTGCTCCATGTTGTACATTACGAAGGGCACCACGCCGAAGAAGTCCTGTGGCTGGATATTGGCAACGCTGTGCTCAACATTCAGGAGCTCCGCTGTCTTGGCAGCAACTCTGGACTCATCGAAGCGCTCCTCGTCATAGCCGCAGGAATCTGCACGCTTTGCATCGCTCATTGCCAGAGCATAGGAGGAGTCGACTCCGCCGGAAAGGAAAGACTCGGCCACCTCATCGGGCTCCTTGACCTGGGTCATGATGTGCTGGAGAGTTTCGTGGATCTCGTCAGCCCACTGGTCAACGGTCTTGCTTTCATCGGGAGCAAATTCCGGCTTCCAGTAGCGTCCGATCTCCAGCTTGCCGTCCTTGAATTCAAGCCAGTGGCCGGGCATGAGCTTCTTCACGCCCTTGAAGAAGGTATCCTCTCCGGCAACGTATGTCAGGCTCATGTAGATCTGTAGCATCTTCTCATTGAGCTCCTTGACGAAGCCCTCCTGAGCCATGATGTCACGGATATAGGTGCCGCAGAGCAGTCTGTTGTCGGCTGTCACATAGTAGTAAAAAGGCTTTGTGCCGAACTGGTCACGGAGGCAGAAGAGCTTCTCCTCCTTCTCGTCCCAAAGGCTGAATGCGAACATTCCGTAGATGTGGCTGGCCATTTCCCTGCCCCACTTCTCATAAGCGGCAGCGATGATAGCCTTTTCACGTTCCTCACGGGAGAGGCCAAGGTCGAGGCCAAGCTCGCCGCAGAGCTCCTTCCAGTTACGGATATGTCCTCTGTATTCACGGATCTGTGCCATAATTTATCACCTCAAAATAGTTTTCTTTAATCCTTATGCCCTATCCTGCTGAAAGAGAACTTGGGCTCGGTGTCATTTTTCAGACGCTCAATATTGCTCCTGTGCATCCAGATGATGATCGCTGCCATAGGTATCGACAGACAGGTGTACAAGAAGCTCCGCCCAAGGCTTTGGTGCTCCACCACAAGTGACATCAGGAATGTGGCCAGTGGACAGTACGCCGAGGAAATGATCGACGATACCGAAACATAGCGGCATATCACAAAAATCACCACGAAAATAGCCAGCAGCGCAACGAAGACCTTCGGGTCTACCATGAGGAAGGTGGAAACTCCCACCAGCACGCCCTTTCCTCCACGGAACTGATAGTAAATGGGGAAAACATGGCCGATTATTGCGAAAAGTCCGGCGATATAGCCAATGTAATGGGTATCGTTGTCCGGGGAAAGTCCGGCGCCGAGAGCTCCTGTGATCAGCCGGGCGACACCCACTGCAAGGACTCCCTTGCAAAGATCTCCCACAAGAGTGAGCGCAGCACAGCCTGCACCGCAGCAGCGGTAGGTGTTGGTTAGGCCGGCGTTGTGGCTTCCCATGTCACGGATGTCCTTGCCCTTGACTATATTGACTATGATGATAGAGAAATTGAGGCTGCCCAGGAAATATCCCAGAGCTGCGGCTATCATAAGCGCTAAAAACAGCTTCATTACTTATCGTTTCCTCCTCTCTCACGAACGATGAAGCGCACAGGTGTGCCCTCAAGTCCGAAGGTAGAGCGTATTTGATTTTCGATGTATCTCCGATAGGAGAAATGGAACAGGTCCGCACGATTAACGAATGTGACGAATGTCGGGGGCTTGGTGGAGGGCTGAGTCATGTAGTAGATCTTCAGCCTTCTGCCCTTGTCCGACGGCGGCTGCACACGGGTCGTAGCGTAGGCAAGAACGTCGTTGAGCATACCTGTGGAGATACGCATACTGTTCTGCTCAAAGGTGTACTTGATCAGCTCATAGAGCTTGTTGATGCGCTGGCCGGTCTTGGCTGAGATGAACACGAAGGGCACATATGACATGAAGCTGAAATCGTTTTCCAGCTTTGTGCGGAACTCCTGCATGGTCTTGTCGTCCTTCTCGATCAGATCCCACTTGTTTACGGCAACAACGCAGGCCTTGCCCTGCTCATGAGCGTAGCCGGCAACCTTAGAGTCCTGCTCGGTGAAGCCCTCAGTTGCGTCAAGCATTATAACGCACACGTCCGCTCTGTCAACAGCCATGTAAGCTCGCAGAACGCTGTAGTGCTCCACCTTTTCGGTGACCTTGGACTTCTTTCTGATACCAGCGGTATCTATGAACACGAAGCGGCCGAACTCGTTCTCGATAACCGTATCCGTGGAATCACGGGTAGTTCCGGCAATGTCAGAAACGATAACTCGCTCCTCACCGGCGATCTTGTTGATCAGAGAGGACTTTCCGGCATTTGGCTTGCCGATAACTGCCACCTTGATCATGTCCTCATCGTACTGTTCCTCCTCGCCTGCCGGAAGAAGGTCGTAAACAGCGTCCAGCATATCGCCGGTGCCATGGCCATGTACTGAGGAGATCGGGTAGGGCTCGCCCAGACCCAGATTGTAGAACTCATAAAGCTCGAGAGGAGGCTCGCCAAGGGAGTCCACCTTGTTTACTGCAAGGATTATGGGCTTGCCGCTCTTTATGAGCATATCTGCAACTGCGTAGTCATCAGCAGTGACTCCGCAGCGAATATCCGTAACGAAAACGATAACATCGGCCTTCTCGATAGCAAGCTGTGACTGGCGGCGCATCTGTGCCAGGATCACATCGTCGCTTTCGGGCTCGATACCGCCGGTGTCCACCACCATGAACTCCTTCCCACGCCACTCGCACTTTGAGTAGATACGGTCACGGGTAACGCCGGGAGTGTCCTCCACGATAGACAGGCGCTGGCCGATGAGCTTGTTGAAAAGAGTGGACTTTCCCACGTTAGGGCGTCCAACAACTGCCACTATAGGTAATGACATTTCACATTCTCCTTTCTTTATTTCAGTATGTGTTTAAGTATGACCGCCAGCAGGATATGCGTGGGGTAGAATATGTAGAAAAACCACTTTGAGAAGACCGGGTGTCTCCCCTTTTTGCCGTTGTAGAGCACTGTCATCAGGAAGTAGGCGAAAAGGAAATCGAACACATGGACTGCTGTTGATTCGATCTCTATGGCTGTAAGACCGTCCTTAAGCAAGGGAATGAAGCTGATGAAATTGTACACAGTCCAGACTGAGACATACCAGATCAGCCTTGCCTTGGGCTTTTCCCGGAAGACGTGAAGTCCAAAGATAACGGCAACTCCAAAAAACATCCACTCAGACTTAATAGCCAGAGTAGCACCTGTGCAGAGCGCAACAAGAGCTATCCTCTGCCAGAGCTTCAGACTGCTCTCCCAGGCACACAGGGCTAAAAGGCCGAAAAACAGCGTGAAGATCACGTTTGTCTGCCACCAGCCATAGAGCCTGTACCACAGCAGATAAAACGGGATCTGAGTGATGACAGCAAAGATCAGCAGCCTTATGGCGTATTTTTTCCGGGAACGGGTGTACTTGAATCCGTCCGCTATGAAGAAAAACATCACCGGGGGCGTCATGAGGCTGAGCTCGATGAAGGCCCTCTGCCACATCGGACAGTCCGCAAAAAGACCGTCAGGAGGCGTATCTCCGATGCTTAGCCAGGCAAAAATGTGTCCCCAGAACATGAAGAAAACGATTATATATTTGATCATGTCACGGTCGATGATCTTCAGCTTTGATCTATCCATGATATCCCCCTAGTATTCGATGCCCAGCATAGCGTCCAGCAGCTCAAAGCCGTCGCTGTCAGTGACACGGACGGTCACTCCCAGCTCACGCTCAACATCTGGGATCGTCAGGTCATCAAGAAAAACATCGCTGTCCCGGCGGACGGTGGCGGAGGAAAGCAGCAGCTGCTCCCCAAGCTCCTGACCCTTTAGCTGTGCGATCAGATCCTGAGCAGTGATCAGGCCGGTAACGGTTATAGTTTCGCCGAAAAAGTCGTTGCGTATGCGGTAAACGTTGCATTTTAGCCCGGGGAAGCGCTCTTCGGCTTTTCGTGCAAGCTGGCAGATCATCGGGTAGGGCGCATAGCCCGTGGCCATGGAGACACAGCGCTCTCCGCCCTCCCACTCGGCCATTTCAAGGGCCCGGTCGAACTCGTCCATAAGGGAACGGAGCATACCAACGCCGTTTTCGTACTGAGAGTAGTCCTCATAATTCTCCGCCGGAGGGATATCTCTGCCTGCGATGAGGTAGAACTCGTCCGAGGGAAAAACTGTGCGAGTGCCGAATTTTTCGAGGAATTCCTTCTGAAAGCCCTCGATTATGTCGATGGTCTCAGCGGCGCCTTCCTTAGTAAAGCCGGTCAGCGGATAGAGTCCCTGGCGGAACTTGGTAACTCCCACAGGAACAACAGCCATGCTGGTGATATTTGGCATGAGCTCCCCCAGATCCCGCAGAGAGCGCCTCAGCTCGTCCCCGTCGTTAAGGCCGGGACAGCACACGATCTGGCAATTGAGCTTGATCCCAGCCTCAGCCATTTGACGGATATATTTCAATTTTTCGCCGGCAAAACGGTTGTGCATCATCTTCACACGAAGCTCCGGATTTGTGGTGTGGACGGACACGTTGATGTTCAGCTTCATCTGGATAATGCGGTCAATGTCCTCCTGACTAAGATTAGTGAGGGTGACATAGTTGCCCTGCAAAAAAGACAAACGGGCGTCGTCGTCCTTGAAATAGAGGGTCTCCCTCATTCCGGGAGGCATCTGGTCGATGAAGCAGAACACGCATTTGTTGCAGCAGGACTGCTTTTTGTCCATGAGGAAGGTCTCGAATTCCAACCCAAGGTCGTCATACTCGTCCTTCTTCACGACCACGTCCATTTCCTCGCCATTGCGCAGCAAGGTCAGCCTAACGTCCACGTCGGCTGCGTAGTACATATAGTCCAGCACATCACTGACCTTATGCCCGTTTATAGAAACAAGTATATCCTCCGGCAAAACTCCCATTTTATCAGCAGGAGAGCCGGGGATAACGCTATTGATCTTGACCATAGTTCACTCCTGCATAAAGTTAAAAAGGAGAGAAGGACAACTCCCTCTCTCCTCCTCATGTTTCGGAATCAGCCGATTATTCAGCGTCCAATTTAAGAACCTCAACGCCCTTATAGAAACCGCAGTTTTTGCAAACCTTGTGCGGAGCCTTAAATGCGCCGCAGTTATCGCACTTAGACATTGCAGGTGCATTCAGCTTCCATACAGCAGAACGTCTCTTATCACGTCTAGCCTTGGAAGTTTTTCTCTTCGGTACAGCCATGTTGGCACCTCCTTACAAGAGCTTCACAGCTCACTTTAATTGATATGCTCGCAAGTACACTGGTTCAAGTCACAGCCGCAGACCATGCAGAGGCCTTTGCAGTCCTCCTTGCACAGGATCTTTACAGGCAGCTGGAGCAGGATATCGGTGACTGCGATGTCATTCATTTCGATACATTCCCCGTCGGCAACGATATAATCGTCGTTATCGCCGCTGAGGGAAGGAACGACAATATGGTCGAAGGAGAACTGATACTCTCTCTGGAAGTCCTTCAGGCACCGGTCACAGGTGTGATCGAGTGTGAAGGAGGCAGTATACTCAAGGTACACCACGCCTGCCCGGTTGTAGACTCTTCCCTTGATAGATATCGGGGTAGCCAGATCAAGGCCACGGATATCTGAGAGCTGGTCCGCAGTGATCTGGTGGTCCAGATCCTTGCTGTCTCCAACGATATTAAAAACTTGTTTAAGGTCAAATTTCATACTTGAGTTCCTTCAATGCACCATAACATTATACACCAAATGGCGCAGTATGTCAATAGTTTTTTAGAATTTTCCCTGATTATTTAAGGAACTGCTTTACGTTCTCAGAAAGCTCTTCCTCGTCAGCGGAAACTGTGAATACAACGTTTGCATCCTCGCCAGTGAGCTTGTCCAGCTTCTCGAGCATATTGCCCAGAGCCTCATAGTCTCTGCCAGCGATCCTCAGGATACCATCAACATAGATGTCCTTGATGTCGTAGTTTCCAGCGAGCATACCAGCTACGAAGCCGTAGAAAGCGTCAAAGCCCTCGATGCCGAACTGCTGAACATCGCACCATCTTACCTTGTAGCTGATAGAACGGCGAACGTTGTCACCCTTCTCGATGCAAACGATGTTGCCGTTTGTGGACTTTACAGTCTCGTTGATCTGGTCGATGAGGATCTTGGTCTTGCCGGTACCCTTTTTGCCGATAATAAGTTTGATCATGATTTACTCCTTCCATTGCCTTGCGGCAGTGTAATGATTGTTAGTATATAGTAAGCCGGCTAAGATCAGCCCAGCTTAGCCTCAAGAGCAGCCTTTGCACCTTCATAGCCGGGCTTGCCGAGGAGAGCGAACATATTTGACTTGTAGCTCTCAACGCCGGGCTGGTTGAAGGGATTTACGCCCAGAACATAGCCGGAAATAGCGCAGGCCTTCTCGAAGAAGTAGATCATATAGCCAACGCTTTCCTCAGTTGTGTCCTCAAGCTCAAGGATGATATTGGGAACTCCGCCCTCTGTGTGAGCCAGAACAGTTCCCTCGAAAGCCTTGCGGTTAACAACGGACATATTCTGGTTTGTCAGGAAGTTCAGGCCGTCCAGATTCTCAGCATCGGGCTCCAGGAACAGGTCTGTCTTAGGAGTCTTGATGTCAACAACGGTCTCGAACATGATGCGGGCGCCGTCCTGGATGTACTGACCCATAGAGTGGAGGTCTGTGGAGAAAGTAACAGAAGCCGGGAAGATACCCTTGTTGTCCTTGCCCTCGCTCTCGCCGAAGAGCTGCTTGTACCACTCGCTCATCATTACGAAGCTGGGGTCATAGGAAACCAGCATCTCAACAGACTTGCCCTTTCTGTAAAGGATATTTCTGAGAGCTGCATACTTATAGCAGTCGTTGTTATCGAAATCAGCGCACAGCTCAGCCTGTGCCTTAGCAGCGCCCTTCATGAGAGCGTCGATGTCGCAGCCTGCAACAGCGATAGGGAGCAGACCAACAGCTGTCAGAACAGAGAAACGTCCTCCAACGTCATCCGGGATAACGAAGGTCTCATAGCCCTCTGTGTCGGACAGGCTCTTGAGAGTTCCTCTAGCCTTGTCGGTCGTTGCAAAGATACGGTTTTTAGCCTCTTCCTTGCCGTACTTATCCTCTACCATCTTCTTGAAGATACGGAAAGCCAGAGCAGGCTCAGTAGTTGTACCGGACTTAGAGATGACATTTACAGAGAAATCCTTGCCCTCACAGAGCTTGATGATCTCGTTGAGATAAGTGGGGTTGATGCTGTTTCCAACATAGTAGATGTCGGGAGTATCCTTTGCCATATTATTGTAAAGGGGCGACTTCAGCAGCTCGATAGCTGCTCTTGCACCGAGGTAGGAGCCGCCGATACCGATAACGATGAGGATATCGGAGTTCTTCTTGATCCTCTCAGCAGCAGCCTTGATGCGAGCGAATTCGTCCTTGTCGTAAGCTGTAGGGAGCTCTACCCAACCAAGGAAATCATTGCCCAGACCGGACTTGCTGTGCAGAGAAGCGGCAGCAGCCTCTACCTGAGACTTGATACCAGCCATCTCATCGGCATTGATGAAATCGGCAAGATATTTTGTGTTGAGCTTTAAAGACATTTATATTACCTCCATAGGTGCAGCGCAGAGCACCGCACGATATAATTTACCAACTATATAATACAATATTTTGAGAATTTTTTCAAGTCCCTTTCTATAACTATTTCCACATTTGTGCAGACTGAACAATTTTCAACAGTGCTATTCTACAATTTGTACAGCATCTTTTCCAGTATATATAGATATGTAAGCATGGGAACAGACTCCTTCGCCACAACGTCAGTCTCCCAGACCAGAGTATCCCCGCTGTAGAAGGCCGCTGTGCCAAGACGCTGACCCTTTTCAACAGGGGCGTTTATGTACTCAGGGATCACTGTGACCGTCCGCAGCTCCCCCACCGAACGAGGGATCACAAGGCTGCTCTGACCGGCCAGCCCCAGCTCGACTGCGAGCTCAGCGCCGCCCTTGACCTTCATGGGACGCAGCATTTCCTCCGGGAACATGGTCGCAGTGACCTTGTATTCAGACAAGCCTCGATTTATGAGGTCTTTTGCGGTTTTCATGGAAGTTTCGGCATCCGGCGCTCCCAAGACCACTGCGATGAACACGCTGCCGGAAGCTCCGGCACCGCCCTCGGCCACAGAATAGCCATCCTCATCAGAGTGGCAGGCCTTAAATCCCATGTGCCGGTCGTAGGTGCGGGTCAGGGTGTTCTCGCTGACCAGCTCAGTCTGTCCTGAGCGCACGAAGTCCCTCCAGGTAGTTAAATACGGCCGCAGGATCTCATGCTCCGACAGCTTTGCGCAGATCACAGCCAACTCTCGGGCAGTAGTGCGGTCATGGTCTCCCTGATAGCCGCAGGCGCCGTAAAAGGCTGTATTTCGAAGGCCAAGGTCGAAGGCCTCGCTGTTCATACGGGATACGAATTCTTCCTCGGAGCCCTCGCAGGCACAGGCTAAGGTCAGCATGGCGTCATTTGCGTTGCCGATGATAACGCTTTTCAGCAGTTCCTCCACCGTCATTTTATCTCCCGGCTCAAGCCAGACCACGGCTCCCTTCGTACCGTAAACTGCCTGAGGAGCCGTGATCTCCTCCAGGAGCGAGAGTTTTCCCGCTTCAATGTCCTCTGCGACCAGCAAAAGCCCCATGAGCTTGCTCATATAGCCGCATTCCAGCTGCTGATCCGGGTTTTCACCTTCCAAGACTGCACAGGTGGAGGCTTCGATCAGTACATAGGCCTTGCATGATGGCTTTTCCGCCGTCTTTTTCCCCATCATCGCCGCAAGCATGACTCCCACTGTGAGAAGAGATATGATTTTGTTCATAATGATCACCTCGTTTAATTCTACGAGGCTTTGGGCAAAAAAATAACAGGCGGCCACGCAGCCGCCTGAGGTTTAGTTCTTATTTGCTGTAATGATGAAGCCGTCGGAGTTGTTGCCTGAGATCTCGTAGTTGCCGCTGATCGGTACTGAGATCTTTCCGGATCCGCTCTCTGCCGGTGCATAGTAGACGGTGTAGGTGTTCTCGCCAACGGTGTACTCATAAGGGGCATCGCAGGTGAAATCCTTCAGCGCTCTAACGTATTCCTCCAAGCAGAGGTTTTTGTCGTGCATGATAGTGGAGTGTACAGTTCCCACATAGCGCAGATGCCACGGGCAATACTCCTGACCGGTCTGAGCAGCCTTGTCCTGGGGGTATCTTACGATAAAACCGTACTTATAGCAGTTCTCGTTGACCCAGCCCTGAGTGTCAGCTCCGTCGTAGGAGATGACCGACTCCCAGCCGCAGAGCGCCAGATCCACGCAGTTTCCGGCAGCGCTCTCAGCAAAATGTCTGGGGCAGTATGAGCCCTCTGCTGTATATGTATCAGTTGTACCGTAAACCACAAAATCTGTGAGCTGGTATTCCGCATAGTAATCAGCCATCATCATGTTGAAGGCCTCGGCAGCGTCCTTGCTAAGCTGAACATTCTGCTCGATAAGGGTGTAATACTCGTTCTTTGCCTTGAAAAGGTCAACAGTATCGCTCTCCTCGATAGGAGCAACAGGATGAGCATCGTCTGCGATAGCCAGAAGGCCCTTGGAAACACCGTCTTTGCTTACAGTGACCTGAGAATAGCCAACATTTTCGATGCCCTCAAAGGCTGTTGTAGGCTCGTCCTCGAAATTGAAGGGAAGAGTTCCGTCAACGCTCATTCCGTCAGCTGTCTGGCTGATGAAGTGGCCGTCTTCTACCTTTACGCCCTCATTTGTATTTACCCTGAAGATATCCCGCCTGATGCTGTCAATGGTGACCATTGACACGATGACTGCCACCATGGAGATGATGACACTGGCAGGCTTCAGCTTTCTCTTTGCTGCCATTTTTGTTTCCTCCGATTTTTTCTACACATATGTGGGAAGTACCTGCTCCCCAATCTCTTTATTTATTTTGCCGGCGGCTCATAGGCCTTTCCTCCGGCGCAGTAGACACTGAACGCACTTAGGGTACCATAGACGGCGTTCCATTTTGTTGTACTGCCGCACAGTACAAGAATGTAGTCTGTTCCGTTCACGTCCGCAAAGGCTTCAACACAGTGAAGAGACTGATCTGTATAACCGGTCTTGCCCCCTTCGACTAGGACTCCGGGCATCTCATCGCCGTACATTCGGCTGAAAAGAGTGCTCTCGATCTTGATGCCGTCGGGATGCTGCTCGGCTGGAAGGATATACTCCTCAGTCATGAGGATCTTCCGGCACAGCTCAATACTCATAGCATAAGACAGTATCGCTCCCATATCGGCAGCGGTGCTGTAATGCTGCTTATCGTGAAGACCGGTAGTATTGGTGAAATGTGTCCTCCGCAGACCCATTTCCTCGGCCTTTTTATTCATCAGCTCCACGAAGGCCTCCTCGCTGCCGGCGGTATATACAGCCGCAGCCTTTGCCGAATCAGCACCTGAGGCAAGGATGATGCCGTAGAGCAGCTCCTCGATAGTAGCTGTCTCTCCCGGCTCATATCCGGATCTTGATGCATCCGCATCAATGAATGGAGCGATCATGTCCTCGGTGAAGGTGACCTTTGCAGAAAGGTCCTCCACGTTTTCGACCACAACGATAAGCGTCATGACTTTTGTCAGGGAAGCCGGCCAGATCTGGACATTTTCGTCCTTATAGGCCACTGTCTGCCCTGTTTCTGCATTGAAAAGGACCGCATTCTTAGCGTCGATCTCCTTACCCAGCTTCACCGAACTGTCCGTTCTTTCAGGGTAAACAAAAAACGCAGCCTGCTCCTCTTCCTGTTCCTCTGGCTGAGTTGTGGCCTCAGCCGTCAAGGGCTCCGTTTCAGGGACTATATCCACTGCCGGAACGCTTTCTTTTCCGCCGCAGCCTGACAGTGAAGCCGTCAGAGCGCCGGAAATACTTAGAACTAAAAGGAGAACTGCTGCGCAAGATCTTGATCTGCGGAACTTTGCCCTGCGTTCCCTTTCTTTGTTCATTCTACACCTCATTACAGACCCGCATTGAATCGTTTTTTATCTGTTACATCTTGCGTGCCTGTATATATCTCTGTATTTACCATTATATTACAAATTAGTGCTTTTGTCAA
Source organism: Ruminococcus flavefaciens (assembly GCA_902760805.1). Lineage (GTDB taxonomy): Bacteria > Bacillota > Clostridia > Oscillospirales > Ruminococcaceae > Ruminococcus. The sequence goes on from CACWHY010000004.1 coordinate 57,065, forward strand.
CTAAATCAGCAAATTCCTCCGATTTGCACAAAGCCAGCATCTGGGCTTTTTGCGTTTTCACCACCAAGCTGTTGATAGTCTGTGGATAGAGTGTTGATTTAACGTTGAATAAACGTTGAAACCCGTTGAGAATGTGGAAAACCCGGAGCTTTCGCTGATTTTTCCACAGCTGTCTCTCCGGGCCTTTGTGCATTTTGTCTTTATCATGGAAGTTCTCACCGCTCGGCAGCTAATGAGAAGCCGAGTTCACCGGTCCCCTCCCCTGCTTTTGTCAGGAGGAAAGGAGTCTCATAGGCGGCAGATGATCAAACAGCAGACACTGTTTTACAAGAAAACCGCAGCCTTTTCAGACTGCGGCTCATTTTTACTTGAATACTGCCAGAAGGAAGCCTGCTGCGATAGCAGAGCCGATAACTCCGGCAACGTTGGGTCCCATTGCGTGCATGAGAAGGAAGTTGGAAGGATTAGCCTTCTGGCCCTCCATCTGAGATACACGGGCAGCCATAGGAACTGCGGAAACTCCGGCAGATCCGATGAGGGGATTTACCTTTCCGCCTGTGAGCTTGTACATGATCTTGCCCACCAGAAGTCCGCCAACTGTTGAGAAGGCAAAGGCTGTAAGGCCAAGGACGACGATCATGAGTGTCTTCAGGTTGAGGAAGCTGTCAGCAGCAGTTGTTGCACCAACAGAAATTCCCAGGAATACGGTAACGATGTTCATGAGAGCGTTCTGAACTGTGTCGGAAAGACGCTCTGTAACGCCGCACTCTCTCCACAGGTTGCCCAGCATGAGGCAGCCGATAAGGGGGGCTGTTGAAGGCAGGAGAAGGATAACGAACATTGCAACGATGATCGGGAAGATGATCTTCTCGGTCTTGGTAACGTTTCTGTTCTGCTCCATCTTTACCTCTCTCTCCTTCTTTGTGGTAAGGAGCTTCATCAGCGGAGGCTGGATCATAGGGATAAGTGCCATGTAGGAGTAAGCTGCGATAGCGATAGGTCCAAGGAGGTGTGGTGCAAGTCTTGTGGTAAGGAAGATCGCTGTAGGACCGTCGGCACCGCCGATGATTCCGATAGAAGCGGCTTCCTCTCCGGTGAAGCCCATGCAGACAGCTCCGAAGAATGCCAGAAATACGCCCATCTGAGCAGCAGCGCCCAGAAGCAGGCTCTTGGGGTTAGAGATAAGAGGACCGAAGTCTGTCATAGCTCCTACGCCCATGAAGATCAGTGAAGGGTATACGCCGGCCTTGACACCGATGTAGAGGATGTCAAGCAGTCCGCCGTGCGCCAGGATAGCGCCGTAGCTGTGGTAGTCAGCATGATCCGGGTTTAAGAAATTAGCCCAGAGGTCCGGGTGATAAAGTGCATCGCTGGATTCAGGTCCGAAGTAGGAAAGGTTTACCAGCAGACAGCCAAATGCGATACCAACAAGAAGCAGCGGCTCGAATTTTTTCTTGATTCCCAGGTAAAGAAGAACGCAGGCAACGAAGATCATTACGAGATTCTTCCAGCCCCCGTTCACGAAGAAGCTCTGAAAGCCTGAGCCTTCCCAGAGCGTCTTTAGGGTCTCTAAAACGTCCATTCTTTGCCCTCCTTATGCGATAACGACAAGGGGTGCGCCTGTATCTACTACAGCGCCCTTGCTTGTAACGACCTGTGCAACAGTGCCGTCCTTTGGAGCAACGATCTCATTTTCCATTTTCATAGCCTCGAGGATAACGAGGATCTGGCCGGCAGTTACCTTGTCGCCTTCCTTAACGTCAACACGCAGGATATTTCCGGGCATGGGAGCTGCAACAGTCTCGCCTGCTGCAAGGTTTACGGGAGCAGCCGGTGCAGGTGCAGCAGCAGGTGCGGCAGCAGCTGCGGGAGCAGCAGCAGGTGCAGCAGCAGGAGCAGGAGCCAGTGCCTCGTACTCGTCAAGAAGTACAGCCTTTCCGTGCTCTACCTCGACCTCATAGGTCTTTCCGTTTAGAGTTACTTTATATTTCATTGTTATTTGACCTCCTTGATAGAAATGAAGTGGAGCTCGTTAAGGGGCTTCTGCATCTTATCGGCCACGATAGCCATGATCATAGCAGCCTCCTTATCGGGAACGTCGAACAGCTTTACATGGCCTGCGCTTCCGGGAGCCTTAGGAGCCTCAGCAGGGGTTACAGCCAGGGGATTTGCCTCAACATCTTTCTTTACATTCTCAAGAGCAGCCTTAGCAGCAGCCGCAGCCTTTGCGTCCTTGCTCTTGAAATAAGCTCCTGTGCAGTAGAGAACTGCCATAAGGAGCACAAGTCCGAAGAATACTACGCAGTATCCGAAGATAGCGGTAACTCCGGCCTCGCCGATAGACAGCTCACGGAGAGCCTCAGCGTAATCAAAGATCATACCGCAGCCTCCTTACATTTCCTCAATGGTGTATACAGCCTCGTTCTCCTCCTGAGCCTTGCGGTCCTTGAGGAACTTGAGGGTCTGGTCGGGATAGCAGATATAGCTCATGATATCCTCTTCGCTGCGGCAAAGGTCGCCAAGAGCTTCCTTAGCAGCAGTGAACTCCTCGCCGGTGCGTTTCTGGTCCTCGATACGGCAGTCAACAGGCTGAGCATCGCCCAGTACCTTCTTTGAAAGCTCTGCGTCGATAGGAGCAGGAGCGATACCGTACTCGCCCTTGATGTAGTTCTTTACTTCCTTGGAGATGTTCTTGTATCTCTCGCCGATGAGCACGTTTGTTACAGCCTGGTTTCCTACCATCTGAGAAAGAGGAGTTACCAGTGGAGGATAGCCCAGGTCAGCTCTTACCTTCGGGATCTCAGCCAGAGCAGCGTCGAACTTGTCCATTGCGTGCATATCGGTCAGGTTTGCGATCATATTGGAGAGCATACCGCCGGGGACCTTGTAAACCAGAGCCTGAGCGTCTGTAGCAAGGCTCTTGGGGTTGAGCTGGCCGTTGTCGATGTACTTCTGCTTGATGGGCTTGAAGTAATCGTTGACCTTGTTGATGATCTCCTCGTTAAGGCCTGTGTCGATGCCGTACTGCTGGAGAGCATAGAACATAGTCTCTGTGGAAGGCTGAGAAGTACCGCCTGAGAAGCAGGAAGCAGCGGTATCGATAACGTCGATGCCGGACTCGATAGCCTTTGTCAGAGTCATGTAAGCCATACCTGTTGTGCAGTGGGTGTGGAGGATAAGAGTCATGTCGCCGATAGCGTCCTTGATGCCCTTGATCAGGTGCTCTGCCTCATAGGGAGACATAGTTCCTGCCATATCCTTCAGGCAGATAGTATCGAAGCCCATGGTCTTGAGCTCCTTGCACATCTCGATGTACTTGTCCACAGTGTGAACAGGGCTCTGTGTGTAGGAGATACAGCCGGAAGCGATAGTTCTCTCATTGGCGTACTTCTTAGTTGCATTCAGAGCAGTCTCGATGTTTCTGAAATCATTGAGTGCGTCGAAGATACGGATAACGTCGATACCGTTCTTGATAGAGAGCTGGATGAACTTCTCAACAACGTCATCGTGGTAGTGCTTGTAGCCAAGAAGATTCTGGCCTCTCAGCAGCATCTGAAGACGGGTGTTGGGGAGATTTTTTCTCAGTCCACGAAGTCTCTCCCAGGGGTCTTCGTTCAGGTAACGAAGACATGAATCGAATGTTGCGCCGCCCCAGCACTCTACGGAGTAGTAGCCGGCCTTGTCCATATCGGAGAGGATACCCTCGTAATCCGCATAGGGAAGACGGGTAGCCATCAGCGACTGGTTGGCGTCACGCAGAACGGTCTCTGTCAGTTGCACTTTTTTCATGTACATCCTCCTCAAATAATAACTCTGCCTTGGCAGAAATGTAATACTGTTACTTTAATAATAGGTAGACAGTCAAGGCCGAATGCCTCCGGCATTCAAACCAATCAAAATCAATTATATCACATCTGCCAAAAAAATGCTACCTATTTTCCACATTTTTTCTATGAAGGATAATATCTTTTTGAGAACACTATATTGCACATAGCGATTTATCATCGCAGTTTTTCAGCAGCTGAACATTATTCTGCACAGCTAAGATGAAGTCTTCCTGTAAAATTGTGAAGCAAGTGTGAACTTATTTACATATTGACGTGGTGTTCTATTCAGTGATATAATTGTTATAAGGAAATAGGCCTCTGCCCTCTATCCGGAGGCCGAACTTTTTCACAGGGGGAATAATTATGGCTAACAAAAAGACATTCCGGCGGATCGCTGCCTCTCTCATGGCGCTCTCCGTTACAGCAGGCGCCGCTCTCTCAGGAGTACCGGCTGCTCTTCCAAAGGCAGAAGCAGTTTCTTCCGCATCGAGAGTTCGTGTGGACATCGACCGAAATGACGGCCGATCAGCTCTGTATGCGCCCAATGCTGAGAACTGGATCTGGGACGGTTCTTCGTCCTACACCACCTCTACAGGCGTAACTGTTAAGATCACTAACGGCAGCGGCAGCGGATCTGTTGACTGCACAAACAACAAAACTCTCCAGAAATACGACGGAACTACGCCCTATTACAATGCAGACGGCGTGTTCAACAAGGACAACGACAGCTCCGGCGCTCTCAAGATCGAGCTGTCAGGCCTTTCAAACGGCACTCACTCATTCTCTGGCTGGCATAGCTGCCTTTACGGTGTCACAGCCAGCACGCTGAAGATCTCCCTCAACGGAAAGGTGGTGCAGACAGGTATCCCCTGCCCCTCCAATGTCTCCAGCGATGATGCTGCCGGACGCTCCTATGTGGAATTCAGCGGCACCTCTGCTACGATCCTCATTCAGGGCGAGGGCAACCAGTCCTACAGCAACGCCTGGCTCAACGCCTTCGAGATCGACGGTGCAAGTCCATTCGACTCTATCTCAAAATTCTCGCCGGCGGATCAGTCTTCTCACAACAATATCGAGGACGGCCTCAACTGGACCGCCGGCTCCGGTGCCACCTCTCATGAGGTCTATATCGGAACTGACGAGAATGCCGTCCTTAACGCAACTAAGTCCTCCCCAGAGTTCAAAGGGACGGTCTCACAGCCCCACTTCGACCTGGACGGCAGCTACTCCTCTATCCCCACATACTATTGGCGTGTGGACGAGGTGACTTCCTCCGGTACTGTCAAAGGAGCCGTGTACTCTTTCAAGCTCAACCGCCTTGCCTTCCCCACAGCTGAGGGCTACGGACGCTGGGCAAGAGGAGGACGTGGCGGCTATGTTTATCACGTCACTAACCTGAACGACTCCGGCGAGGGATCTCTGCGCTACGGTCTGGAAACTATGACCGGTGCAAGGACCATCGTGTTCGATGTGGGCGGTATCATCGAGCTGAAAAGCAAGCTGACTGTCCCAAGCACGGGAGGCGATGTTTATGTTGCCGGACAGACTGCTCCCGGCGACGGTATCACACTCACTCAGTGGGGCTTCGGTATGCTGGGCTGTGACGATGTTATCATCAGAGACATCCGTGTCCGCCCCGGCGACAGAGGTCTTTCCGGCGTAAATGATGTTTCTGACGGAATGGGTCTATCCAGCTCAAACCACTGTATCATCGACCACTGTTCCATGTCCTGGGCAACTGACGAGGGCTTCTCATCACGCTCAGCCTCCAACATCACCTTCCAGTGGAACATCATCGGCGAGTCGCTCCACGACTCTATCCACTACAACGCTGAAGACCGCACCAAGACCGAAACTCACGCCTTCGCAGGATCTATAAGCGGAAACGTGGGCAGCTTCCACCATAACCTCCTTATCGACTGCACAGGAAGAAACTGGTCTCTGGCAGGCGGTATGGAGCAGGACGCTAAGACCTACGGCGGCGCTGTTGACATCCGCAATAACGTGGTCTACAACTGGCGTGACAGAACTACTGACGGAGGCGTGCGCAGGCTGAACTTCGTCAACAACTACTACAAGGCAGGCGCTGTGTCCAACACCTCCCTTCACGTTGTACAGATCGACGGCAATGAGCTTGGCACCTACGACTGCCAGAAGATGTATGTTTCCGGAAATATCATGACCGATACCTCAGGAAATCAGATACTGAAGGCCTCCGATGACGCTTGGAGCAAGGGCAAGGCTAAGGCTAATCCCAAGCTGGGAAGCTCCAACAGCGATGTTATGCTGACCTCACCGTTCTGTGAGTCCTACGTTGAGACTGACTCTGCTGAAAATGCTTACAAGAGGGTCATCGACAATACCTCCGGCGCCGGCGCAAACGTGCCTGCTCTGGACTATATCGACTCACGCTATCACAATGAAGTTACAAAGGGCAGCTACACCTACAAGGGCTCCAAGCAGGGGCTCCAAGGCATAATCGACAGCCAGAAGGACTGCGGCGGCTACCCTAACTCAAGCAATTTCAAGGGCGGAACTGCCCCTGTTGACACCGACCGTGATGGTATGCCGGACGCTTGGGAGACCCTCCACGGCTTAGATCCCGGCAACGGCTCTGACGGAGCTATCGTTTCCCTTTCTGCTGACGACTACACCAACCTGGAAATGTACCTTAATGAGCTGGCTGGCGACCCTGTGGAATTCAACGACGCTCCTGCCCGCTCTGCATTCGTTAGCTTCGAGGCTGAGGACTACGATTCCCAGTCCGGCACCAAAAACGAGGACGGCGAGGGCGAGACTCATGTGGCTTACATCGAAAACGGCGACTACATCGCTTTCCGCAATGTGGATCTTGAAAGCGGCGCAAAGTCCTTTACCGCTAAGGTCACAGGAAATGCCTGCTATATCGACCTGTACATCGACTCTATCGGCGAAACACCGGCTGCGACCGTTGCTTTTGACGGAAGCGGCAGCTGGGACCGTTGGCAGGAGATCTCCGCAAACATTGCCCCGATCTCAGGCAAGCACACTCTCTACGTTGTTTTCCGTGGAGGCGAGGGCTATCTGATGAACATTGACAGCTTTGTGTTCGGAAGAGACTATGTTCAGTTGAACGGAAAGAAGCTGACAGGGGTCTCAGTGGACGAGGGAGCGCTCCCCTACGGCTGGCGTATCGCTGAAAATTCCGCTGTTGGCTCCCCTGTTTTCGGTGACAGAGACTTCACCTTCACGGCTCTTCCTGACTGCCTGTTAGGTGCTGAGCAGCTCATCACAGCCTGCTCCGCCAAGGCCTTCACCGGCAACGCTGCCTCATTTACTGCCGGGGAGAATCTGACACTGTACATCGCTCTTGACAGCCGAATGACGAAGCTCCCTGACTGGCTGGCTGCTTATGAGAAGACCGGCGAAACGGCTCAAACCAGCAACAACGTAATCTTTGAGCTGTACAAGCTGGACATCCCTCAGGGCGAAACTGTCACTATCGGCGGAAATGAAGAGTCCTACAGCGTGGTGAACTACACGGTATTCGCTGCGGACAAAGCTGCTGCTGTGACCACTACTGTTCCTGAAACTACAGCTCCTCCGGTAACTACTGCCACCGAGCCTGACGCTCCCGCAGGACTTATCGGAGATGCTAACGACAACGGCACAGTTGATCTGTCGGACGCTGTTGCTATATTGCAGTACGTTGCTCTTCCGGCAAAATACGGCCTTTCTGAACAGGGCAAGATCAACGCTGACTGCTATGCTCCCGGTGACGGCATCACCGGAATGGATGCACTGGCGATCCAGATGCTGGACGCTGAGGTCGTGAAAAAACTGCCCGTTATCCCAGAATAAAAAACACCCGGAGGGAAGCTCAAAGGGCTTCTCTCCGGGATTTTTTCAGCTTGTCTGCATATATTCTCTTATGGCACGCTCTGCTTCCTCCACTCTCATGCGGAGCTCTGCGGCCGGGATACGCATGGCACCGTTGCCGAGAATGATCATCTGCTCAAGGCCGTCAGATGTGGCAACCATCACCCGGTGCTTCTTGGAGAGCTCATGGGAAACTCGCTCGATGTAGCTGTCGGCGGTCTCTGACTCCCGTGTATAAACGATGTTGATACCGCAATATTTCTCCACCTCACGATGTTTTCCGCTGACTCGGTATGCGTCGAAGACCAGTATCAGCTCACAGCCGGCATATCCCCGATAGCTGCAAAGCCGGTTGATCAGCTCAGCCCTTGCTGCGTCAAGACTCTCTTCGGCGATCTTTTTCAGATCCTCCCAGGCGAAAATTATATTGTAGCCGTCCACCAGAAGGTGATCCGGCCCCTCATATTCCGGCAGCTTCACCGGCTTTGAGTAGTCTGAGGGCTCACGCTCCCGGCGGAAGGCTTTTCTTGGGTCACGGTCGATCTTGCCGTATGTTCGCTCAAAGATCTCCATGAGCTCCTTGTCGGAGGCCATTGCTGCGGCCGCTCGGCGAGCTCGCTCACGCCTTTCCTCCACCGGAGTCTCCTGGGGCTTTTCCGCCAAAACAGAGGGCAGGTGCATATGCTCCGGCACCTGATCCCATGGCACCACATAGCCTGCTCCGTGAGAGCAGAACACGGAATCTGCGCTGTTTTCCAGATCTCCGTCGCAGTCATATCCCAAAGCTGCGATCACCTCGTCTGAGTTGTGGCACTCACGATAGCCGGAATTCACACAGCTCAACCGCCCCCGGCCTCTGGTATAGCTGATTACCTGTGACTGATAGCCGGAAATCTCCGAAACAGGCACACTTCCGCAGATCACGGCGTTCTCGCCAACAGTCTCCGGTGAGCCGAATCCCGCAGACATATGCTGGAGATCGGCTATTGCTCGGCCAACGCACTCTGCCGGCACCTCCAGTTCATAGTCATAGTAGGGCTCCAGAAGAACGCTCTCGGCGCTGCGGAGGCCCTGACGCACCGCTCGGTAGGTAGCCTGCCGGAAATCTCCGCCCTCGGTGTGCTTCAGGTGGGCACGTCCGGCGGCCAGAGTTATGGACATATCGGTTATGGGCGAGCCGGTAAGGGCTCCAACATGAGTTTTTTCCTCCAAGTGAGTCAGGATAAGGCGCTGCCAGTTGCGGTCAAGATCGTCCTCTCGGCATGAGGATGAAAACCGCAGTCCGCTGCCCCTTGGGAGCTCCTCCAGTATCAGATGCACCTCTGCGTAGTGGCGGAGAGGCTCGTAGTGTCCAACGCCCTCCACCTTGCCACGGATCGTTTCCTTATAGGCGACCGCACCTCCGCTGAACTGCACCTTCCAGCCAAATCTCTGGGCGATGACCTGGGTCAGCACCTCCAGCTGAACAGCTCCCATAAGCTGGATATGGATCTGGCGGAGCTGCTCGTTCCACAGGATATGGAGCTGAGGATCCTCGTCCTCCAGCACTCTCATGCTCCGCAGAGCTTCATGGAGGTCAACGCCCTCTGGAAAGTCGATCCGGTAGCTCATGACCGGCTCCAGGACAGCTCGCTGAGAGTTGCGTATGCACCCGATCCCCTGACCGGCATAGGTGCCGTCAAGTCCCGTAACAGCACAGATCTGGCCTGCCTTTGCAGTCTCGGCCGTGCGGAATTTCTCCCCGGAGTAAAACCGCAGGGAGCTGGCCTTGGATCTCACCTCTTCTCCGTCGGAATTCTTGTAGCTCAGCTCGCTGCGCACCTTCAGCTCACCGCCCATGATCTTCATGTGGGTCAGCCGGCTGCCCTTGCTGTCGTAGGAGACTTTGTACACCTTCGCTCCGAACTCAGGGCTGCGCTCGGGCTCGGCTGTGTAGCGGTCAAGAGCAGCCAGGAACTCCTCCACGCCCTGCAATTTCAGAGCAGAGCCGAAAAAGCACGGAAAGAGCCTGCGCTGGGCGATGGCCTTCACGATAAGGCTGTCAGGAAGCTGACCCTTCTCCAGATATTCCTCCATTAGCTCCTCGCTCAATGAGGCGGCTTCCTCGGAAAGCTCATCCCCGGAAAGGGAAAAATCTGCGCACAACGGTGACAGCTGCCTGCGGAGCTTTTCCAGAACAGCGATCCGGTCGGCTCCAACAAGATCCATTTTGTTCACGAAAATGAACACCGGCACCTCATACTTTCTCAGCAGCTTCCATAGAGTTGAGGTGTGGCTCTGAACGCCGTCCGTGGCACTTATGACCAGCACGGCATAGTCCAAAACGTGCATGGTACGCTCGGCCTCTGCCGAAAAATCAACGTGTCCGGGAGTGTCAAGGAGGGTAAGCTCCGTTTCGCCGCAGGTGAGCTCAGCCTGATGAGCGAAGATCGTGATCCCTCGGCTGCGCTCGATATTGTCCGTATCAAGAAATGAGCTGCCCTTGTCAACTCTTCCAAGGCTCCTGATCTTGCCTGAGCTGTAGAGCATGGCCTCCGCAAGAGTGGTCTTTCCGGAGTCAACGTGGGCGGTTATCCCAAGTGTTATCGTTTTCATTTTCACGTTCCTTTTAGTCAAATTCTATATAAATTGCCGGCGCCGTTTTCCCGGCCAACTAGTTTCTGTAACTTTCATTGTACCACATTTCAGCCTGATCGTCCATAGATAGGGAAAATTTTCGTCAGCCGTCACCTTTTAGCCTTTTTGTGAATATAATGTAGCAAGTGCAGAAATGTACAACTACCAAGGAGGTTTCTTATGAGCGAATTCAGTAAAGACCGGCATTGCGCCTCAGACGGCGTTCCGGTGAGAGTCAGCAGGATCTTCGACAGCTGCAGTGACAGAGACTGCCTCAGCAGTCTGCCAGTCACCCTCAGCAGCGGTGCTCTTCCCGACAACATCAACATACTTAGGAGCCGCTGTGCTCAGGTGGAGGGAGTCTGCATATCGGTGGAGCCTGTCCCCTTCGACAGAGGCTTCTATCAGATCGACCTTACATTCACCTTCGGCTTTGAGCTGCTGGGCTACGAACGCTCCTGCACAGCCCCTGTGACACTTTCAGGCACCGCCTATGCAACGAAAAGCTGCATACTCTACGGCAGCGAGTCCTCCGCAAGAGTTTTCTCCTCAGCGGATACTGCTCCTGTGCAGCCACGGGAATGGGTCAGCCGTGACGACCTGCCGGTGGCAAATGTTTCCGTGCTGGAGCCGATCGTTCTTGAAACAAAGATCACCTCCATGTGCCCGGCTTCGGAGGGGGCGGCTGTGTTCCCTGAGCAAAGAGGAGTTTTCGTGACATTAGGGCTTTTTTCCGTGGTGGAGCTTACACGCCCGGCAACTGTCATGGTGCCTGCTCTGGAATACTCGATCCCTCGGAAGGAATGCTGCTGTGACACAGAGTCGCCCTGCGAGATCTTCCAGAGGCTGAAATTCCCCGAGGAGGAGTTCAATCCGCTGACTATCGAGCGCTCTGAGCGCTCTGATGATCTTCCAGAGGGGCTGAGCTGACTTGAGAAGGCGCAGACCAGCTGAGAAAAGGCGGCGGCTCCTTTTCAGAGCTGCCGCTGGTCTGCTGCTGGGACTTGCTGTGATGACCGCTGTTCACGCCGAGAAAAAGGCAGGTCCCATTGCTAGGGAGCAGGCTGAGATGCTGGCTCGTCACACTGCCGGTAACGTGATCAGTCAGGCGGTGTCGGACTACCTTGAGGAAAACCCATCCACTGCCTGTGATCTTGCGGCTGTGCTCTATGACGAGGAGGGCAGGCCGGCTTCTGTGGAGGCTATCCCCTACAACATAAACAAGGTGCAGGCGGAGCTTAGTCTGGCTATAAATCGGAGACTTGAGCAGGCCGGAGAGGTCTGTGCAAGGATCCCGCTGGGGTCTCTGTGGAGCTCATATCTCCTGGCAGGGAAGGGTCCCTCTGTCCGGGTGAGGATCTGTCCTGCCGGAGAGGTGAGCGTCCGCCTCAGGAGCAGCTTCACCTCCGCCGGGATCAACCAGACCTGCCACAGGATCTATGCGGAGATAACTGCGGAAATGTCTGCGGCGCTGCCGCTTTACAGCTTTCAGACCAGCCAGAGCTTCCAGTTTCTCCTGGCAGAGAGCGTTCTTGTGGGAGAAACTCCCCAGATCTCGCCATACCTTAACTAAAAAGGGTCTCCAAAGGAAAGATCCCTCGGAGACCCTGTTGTTATTGTACGTCGATGTTGATGTTGTTCTTTTCGGGGTATGCAAGACGATCATCCGGGTCGGGATAGTCGTTTATGCCATCGGTGATCACCTTCGACTCGGTCTTGCTGTGCTTCATGAAAAGCCTGCGCAGTGTGGTTATGGTCAGGGTCAGGTACCTGATCAGGGGCTCTGAAATGATCGAAAAATTCACGCACAGCAGCACACACTGTATGCTCATGGCGGAAATCCCGAAGAAGTCGCTGAAAAAGACCATGCAGCCCACAAGTCCGGCAGCACAGAAGATCCAAATGCCCCACTTGAAGCTGTTCATGGGACGGCTTATACGGTACAGGATCATCAGGCCTACAATGCTCATGAGTATGGTGGAGGCGGTGGAGATGTCGTTCTGGCTGGAGTGGAAGATGTTTCCGAAGAACACCATAAGTCCAACGATTATGGTGTTGGTAAGGCCGGCCGGGAGGGCTTTCAGCAGGATATTCGTCATGAATTTGCCCTTGATCAGATCCTTGTTGGGGATCTGAGACAGGAAAAACGCCGGTATTCCGATAGTGAACATACTGATCAGCGAGATGTGGGCCGGCTTCAGCGGATAGGTTATCCCCAGGAAGATCGTGGCCACTGACATCAGCAGCGAGAAGATGTTCTTTACCAGGAACAGGCTTCCGGAGCGCTCAAGGTTGTTGACCACCTTTCGCCCCTCCATTACCACGTCAGGCATTTTGGAGAAATCCGACTCCAGCAGCACCAGCTGTGAGGCCTGAGCCGCAGCTTCGCTTCCTGATGCCATGGCAACTGAGCAGTCTGCGTCCTTCAGAGCCAGCACGTCGTTTACTCCGTCGCCGGTCATGGCAACTGTCTTCCCGGCAGCCTTCAGTGCCCGGACGAAGCTCCTCTTCTGGTCGGGAGTAACTCTTCCGAAGACAGTGTAATTCAGAACGGCGTCCTTTATGGAGGCCTCTGTGGTGAGAGTTGATGCGTCGATGTAGTTGCCCGCATTCTTGATACCGGCCTGCTTTGCAATCTCAGAAACAGTAACAGGACTGTCGCCGGAAATGACCTTGATCTCTACGCCCTGCTCAGCAAAGAAACGGAAGGTATCCGGTGCGTTCTTGCGGACGGGATTGGAAAGGATCACAAAACACAGAGGAGTGAATCTCTCCGTAAGCGCCTTTCCGTCAGGCAGTCCGTCATAGCTTCCGAAGGCGATAACTCTGTAGCCCTTGCGGCTGCGCTCCTCGATAGTCTGGCGGTATAGCTCGAACTGATCTCCCAGGACGAACTCCGGTGCTCCAAGAACAAAGGAGCCCTTTTCCGTGGTGACGCTGCTGTATTTGAACTCCGAAGAAAATCCGGTAGAGGCCAATATGGGCTCTCCCGACGGCGTGCGGAAGAAGTTCTTTATGGCGGTCATAGTGGCGTTGTCGGCGGATTGGGCAGAGGCGTGATCGCTGAGAAGGCTCTTGACCTGCTCCTCCGTGATATTCTCGTCCACAGGCAGCACTGAATACACCGTCATGTCGTTTTCGGTGATAGTTCCGGTCTTGTCAACGCACAGCACATCAACTCTGGCAAGGGTCTCGATGCACTTCATGTCGTGGACGAGCACCTTTCCCATGGCAAGGCGCATGGCACTGATAACGAGAGTTGTGCTGGCCAGCAGGAACAGTCCCTCGGGGATCATTCCGATAACTGAGGCCACCATCGCTTGTATGCTCTCCTTTACGGAGATGCCGTTGACGAAATGCTGGAGGTAGAACATACAAAGTCCAATCGGGATTATGATTATTCCGGCCACCATAACAATCTTGTTCAGGGAGCGGATCATCTCGGACTGCTCCCCCTTGCGGCTCTTTTTGGCTTGGATCGAGAGCTGGGAAACATAAGAGGCTGCTCCTACCCGCTCAAGTCTTGCCCGGCATTTTCCGGAAACTATGAAGCTGCCGGACATGAGCTTGTCGCCGGAGGACTTGGGGATCTCGTCGGCCTCACCGGTGAGCAGGGACTCGTTGGCTGAGGCGTTTCCGTCGATCACAACTGCGTCAGCACTGATCTGATTGCCTGCCCGGAAGACTGCTATATCGTCCAGCACCAGATCCTTGGACAATACGCTTACCTCCCGGCCGTCACGGATGACAGTTGTGGTAGGAGCATTCAGCACGGTGAGCTTGTCCAGAACTCTCTTGGAACGAAGCTCCTGGATTATACCGATAAGAGTATTGGCGATGATGATCGGCATGAATGTCAGATCACGGTATGTTCCGGCGTAGATTATCAGCGCTGCCAGGGCCAGGAAGATGAAATTGAAATATGTGAAAACGTTGTCCGCAACGATCTCCTTCACAGACTTTGATGGAGGATCCGGGGGCTGGTTGTCGTAGCCTGCGGCTTTGCGCTCCTCAGCCTGAGCAGAGGTAAGTCCCATATCAGGATCAGCAAGGATCCTTTCGGGCTCCGGAAGGATCACCGGCTCTTTTCGTTTCATAGCTTGCCTTCTTTCAAAAATTATACGTTGTTATTATATCACACATCGTTATTATATCACACATCTTAAAATAGTGCAACGCCCGGCGCTGATCTTCTCAGGACTGAGCGTTGGAGTGCCATTCCGTGAAGATCCCGGTCTCAGCGGCGGTCTGGCCGTTTAGCATCCCGGTGTGGAAGGAAAGGTGGCGGAATTGCCTCAACACTAGCTCCATTCGAGTGAAGGGGCAGTTTTCCGGACACTCATAGAGCATTTCGTCCGTAAGAGAGTCGATATAACCGAGAGTTTTCTGCTCGATCCGGTCAAGATAGCTTAGCAGCTCCTCATCAGTGAGCACAACGGAAGTGGGCTGGTCCGGGTCGTCCATCCCTGCCTCATGGAAGGGCGGCTCCTCATAAACGAAGGGGTCGATAAACCACTTGTCCGCTGAGTGCAGCGCATGATAGACCCACCTCCAGCTAGGCGAGCCGCAGCAGAGGGAGTCTCTGTTGTAGGTCTGGATCGATGAACGGATATTGGCGAAATTCGGGATAACTGTCTCCCTGATGATCTTGCAGAGCTCATTCATAGCTTTGGACCTCCGTAAATGTTTTATTCAATTATACTCCCCATTTCTCCCTTTGTCAACCAAAATGAGCAGTTTCCGCAACTATTGCCGGGAATGTTTCTCCTGAGCAACATTCGTTGAATACCAACCGTTTTTGTGGTATAATGAATGTGAACCATTCATTATACTTTATCTGAATGCCCTTGCAGATACGCAGATCAAAGATCTGCTCCCTGCATATCGGGCGATCATACCACAACGCTTCGCTTTTGTGATATGATCATTATGTATAAATTTACAAAAGGGTGATCATATGAAACAATATAACGTTACCGGAATGAGCTGTGCAGCGTGCAGTGCAAGGGTGGAAAAGGCCGTAAATGCGGTGCCCGGTGTGACCTCATGCGCTGTTAGCCTGCTGACTAACTCAATGGGCGTGGAGGGAAGCGCTTCTCCGGAGGAGATCATCTCCGCTGTGAAAAACGCCGGCTACGGCGCATCCATAAAGGGCGAGAGCTCCGCAAAAACTGCCGATGAAAGCGCTCTGGAGGACACAGAGACTCCCAAACTGAAAAAGCGCCTCATCGCCTCACTTTTCTTCCTGGCGGTGCTGATGTATATGTCCATGGGTCACATGATGTGGGGCTGGCCTTTGCCTGGATTTTTCGAGGGAAACCACGTTGCTATGGGCCTGGCACAGCTCTTGCTGGCGGCAGTTGTGATGGTGATCAACCAGAAATTCTTCATCAGCGGCTTCAAGTCCCTGCTCCACCGCTCTCCAAATATGGACACTCTGGTGGCAATGGGCTCGGCGGCTTCTTTTGTGTGGAGCGTAATAAACCTCTTCGCCATGACAAGAGCTCAGACTGACGGCGACAGCGAGGCTGTAATGGGCTATATGCACGACTTTTGGTTTGAGTCGGCGGCTATGATCCTGACCCTGATCACTGTGGGAAAGATGCTGGAGGCTCGCTCAAAGGGCAAGACCACCGACGCTCTCAAGGGACTGATGAAGCTGGCTCCGAAGACAGCTGTTGTAGAGCGTGACGGCGGCGAGGTGACGATCCCAGCTGAGCAGGTGAAAATTGGCGACATCTTCGTAGTTCGCCCCGGCGAGAATATCCCTGTGGACGGCGTTGTCATCGAGGGTGTGAGCGCTGTCAACGAGGCCTCTCTTACCGGCGAGAGCATCCCTGCGGACAAGTCCGTGGGAGACAGCGTTTCCTCCGGAACCATCAATCAGTCCGGCTTTATCCGCTGTCAGGCCACTCATGTTGGCGAGGACACCACTCTTTCCCGTATCATAAAAATGGTCAGCGAGGCCTCTGCAACTAAGGCTCCTATCGCAAAGATCGCCGATAAGGTCTCCGGGATCTTCGTGCCGGTGGTGATCGGTATCGCTGTGCTGACAACAGTTATTTGGCTGCTGGTGGGTCAAGATCTGAGCTTTGCGCTGGCCAGAGGCATATCCGTCCTAGTGATAAGCTGCCCCTGCGCCTTGGGTCTGGCAACTCCCGTTGCGATCATGGTAGGAAGCGGTATAGGCGCCCGCAGCGGTATTCTGTTCAAGACCGCTGTTTCCCTCGAAGAGACCGGAAAGGTGCAGATCGTTGCCCTTGACAAGACCGGTACCATTACAAGCGGCGAGCCCGTTGTTACAGACATTGTCCCTGCTGAGGGCTGCTCAGAGGAGGAGCTTCTCTCCCTTGCCTTCTCCTTGGAAAAAATGAGCGAGCACCCACTTGCAGGAGCTGTTGTGAAGCTGGCTGAGGAGCGCTCTGTGAAGGCTGAGCCGGTGGAGGATCTCACCTCGCTTCCCGGAAACGGACTCCGGGCGTCCCTTAGCGGAGAGGAGCTGATCGGCGGCAGCATGAAGTTCGTTGGCGGACTTCTTCCTGTGGGTCATGAGATCTCCGCAAAGGCTGAGGAGCTTGCTTCACAGGGCAAAACTCCTATGCTTTTCGCTCACGGCGAAAGACTGCTGGGAATGATCGCTGTTGCTGATGTTATCAAGGAGGACAGCCCAAAGGCTGTGGCTGAGCTGAAAAAAATGGGCATAAAGGTTGTGATGCTCACCGGCGACAACCAGCGGACTGCAAAGGCTATCGGGCAGCAGGCCGGGGTCGATGAGGTCATTGCAGGAGTTCTCCCCGACGGCAAGGAAAGCGTGATCCGGCGGCTCATGGAAAAAGGCAAGGTGGCAATGGTGGGCGACGGTATCAATGACGCTCCTGCTCTGACCCGTGCGGATACGGGTATCGCTATCGGAGCCGGTACTGACGTGGCGATCGACGCTGCCGACATCGTTCTCATGAAGAGCCGCCTTACAGACGTTTCTGCCGCTATTAGGCTGAGCCGAGCTGTTATCCGCAACATCAAGCAAAACCTCTTCTGGGCCTTCATCTACAATATCATCGGGATCCCACTGGCAGCTGGCGCCTATGCTCACCTTTTCGGCTGGACGCTTGACCCCATGTACGGTGCAGCTGCAATGAGCCTTTCCAGCTTCTTTGTTGTGACGAATGCCCTGAGGCTCAACCTTATCAATATCCACGATCCAAAGCACGACAAGCCACTGAAGGAGCCTGTTGGTCAGCTGGATATGACCTCGGGAGAGCCCTCCGGCGAGAGGAAAACTCTCAGGATCAAGGGCATGATGTGTCCTCACTGCGAGGCAAGAGTGAAGTCCGCCTTAGAGGAGCTGCCCTTCGTGGAGGAGGCTGTTCCCAGTCATGAGGCCGGAAACGCTGTTGTCACACTTTCCGGAGAGCTTTCCGAGAAGGAAGTGAAGGCGGCGGTCGAGAAGGCAGGGTATAAATATCTTGGGACGAAATAGGACTTGTCAACCAAATTTGTAAATTAGGGTTGACATTCGTCAACCATTGTGGTATAATGAGTTCACAATATTGAACATGGAGGCTTATTATGTCACAAGCAACTGCTGCTCCTGCACGGAGCAAATTCACCACAAAAGAGATCGTACTCACTGCACTTATGGCTGTTATCATGGCCGTCTGCTCATGGATCTCTATCCCTACTGAGGTGCCGTTCACATTGCAGACCTTCGCTGTTTTCTGCGCACTCCTACTTCTGGGCGGCCGAAACGGATTCTTCTCCGTTCTGGTATACATTCTCCTGGGAGCTGTCGGTATCCCCGTTTTCGCCGGTTTTTCCGGAGGAATGGGCGTTATCCTCGGCACAACAGGCGGCTACATTGTGGGATTTCTCCTGCTTGCCCTGGTCTACTGGCTGGCTGAGAAGATCCCGGTAAAGGGCACTGCTCCAAGGATCGCTGTCGCCGTTATTGCTATGATCATAGGCACTGCCCTTTGCTACGCCTTCGGAACGTTCTGGTTCATGCACGTTTACGCTAAAAAGGTTGAGGCGATCTCCCTGGGAACTGCCCTGAAATGGTGCGTTATCCCATTTATCCCAGTTGATCTGATCAAGCTGGCTGTGGCCGTTCCGCTTTGCGAAAGCATCAAGAAATATGCAAAGCTCTGAGCTTCGTCCACACCACGCACTGTGCCTGACCTTCTTCGAGGGAAAGGGCTACAGCAGTGATTTTGTCCGAAATATGGCCAAGATCAAGGAACTGCTCACTGACTCTGACCCTGAGGTGAGACTGACCACGGACTGGGATATGATCTGCCGAAGATGTCCTCATTCAGAGGGATCCTGCGGCGAAAAGGCGCCCCTTTACGACAGAGCTGTGCTGGAGATCTGCGGACTGTCTCAGGGACAAATCGTCAAGTGGAGCCGGCTCTCCCAAATGGCGGAGGAGCTGATCATCAAGGCTGGCAGGCTGCCTCAAGTCTGCGGAGACTGCCAGTGGAGCTATATCTGCTCAGAAAAATGCAAATGAAATCGCCCGGTGCCCTTTTTCGGAAGGCTCCGGGCGTTTTTTTATTTCAGAAAGCTCAAAAAACGATCCAGCAGATAAACGGAAACGCTCACCTGCATCAAGCCCAGCGTGCCGGCGGCGATAAGTGCGCCAAATACTCCCTTCGAAATGAAGCAGAACGCTGCTATGCCTTTGGTGTCCTCCAGGTCTCTGTAGAAGCAGAAGCGGTGGAGATCGTCAGGATCCACTCGGACGAAAATGGAGACTGTCATTTTCCGGGTGACGATCGTCACAAAAAAAGGACGACCGCCCGGCCGTCCTTAGTTTTTTTCATTCTTGTGGCGAACATCGTGCTCCAGCAGCTCAACGATCTTTGCTGCATCCCGAAGCCTCAGCGCACGCACCCGGTACTTGGCCACGGTCTCTCCGCAAAGCCACACGCAAAGGGTACATCTGCGGCTGGGCTTTTGGAGGAAGCTCTGGTAGATCTGCACCTTCACCACGTTCTCCTTGTCGGCGATCACCGTGTGGAAGGCTGTCCAGTGAGAGCACCTGATCACCAGCTTTTTGTCGTAGATCGAAACTCCGCTGGTAAAGGTGGCGGTGGTCTTTACTGCCACAAGCCACACAGTTGGGATCTCAAGCATTACGGCGGCGAAGAGGGAGAGCTCCGCCCAGCGTGGGAAGAACTCACTGAGCAGGTTGCTCAGGGGAAAGATCGCCAGCGCCGCTGCCACAGGCCAGAAGATATATGAGCCGATCCCGGCAGGACTTGGCCGGAAATCCAGCTTCACTCCGCCAACGACTCCAAGAGGCTCAAGGCTCCGTCCCAGCTTCCGCTCACGCTTGATCGGCATGAGGACAGGCAGGTGCTGAGAGTCCGCTCCGTAGCCGGCACAGTTTATGTTCACCGTGACGGCTCCGCAGAGCTTCATGATAAGGTTTTGGCGAAGATCGGTGAAGTTTATGTGGTCGGAGGTGATCTTGTATACTCGCCTGTTGATCACTCCGCAGCCGATATTCAGGGACTTGCTGTCGCTCTCCACATGGAAGCGGGAGTACCGGAAAAGGTTGACGATGAAGGACAGCAGCCAGGCTGCAATGAAGAAGATACCCACGGCGATAGCGGTGGCCGGGATCTTCTGGAGAACGCCGAAGGTCAGCTTTGAGGTGGTCTCTGTCAGGCGGCTAAGGGATCTTGTGATGATGTCCTGGGCAATGTCTCCACCCTTGAAAAAGAAGGCCGCAATGTAGACAGCTCCCGAAAAACCGCTGGAAAAGAAGACCGAGAACAGCAGCACTGACCAGATATCCGCCTTGGGGATGTCGGCCAGCTTTTTCTTCCGGTCCACCTCAGGGACACATTTCATCAGCTGGGCAGCCACCTTCCGGGTGACCAGCAGCTTCATGTCGATGGACTTGAACAGACCTGCACGGGTGTCGCAGCTGAAACGGACTCCTCTGAACGGGATCAGCAGCAGAGGATACTCTGCAATGGCAACGCTTATGCTGGAAATGGGTATGGCTGTGCGGACTCGCAAAAGCACGCCCTCACGGTGGACGATGCTGTCCTCAGTTATGTCGATACGGGAGAAATTCCACCGTACAAGTCCGAACATGATGATCACACCAAGGATCAGTATGTCGAACCATGCGCCTCTCAGCCACGCATATATGCCCTCAGGGTCAAAGTGGAAGGCCTGGATACCTCTCAGCAAAGGAAAGAGCAGCAGCCAGATATTCTTGGCAGAATACCGCAGGATCCGCAGAGGGTGCTCATGGTACATCCCGGTCGCCTCCCTCCACATTTCTGCTGACGCTTGTGCGGCTAAGGATCTCCATAGCGTCGTCATAGCGCAGGAAAAGCAGTCTCAGCTGGCCTCCATACACAAAGAAGATCACGAAATTGAAGCCGGTATGCCTTGCAAATGGGGTAGTGACAACCGTGGTGTACTGCACAGTTGAATAGAGCACGGCTTGGTGAGACTTAATGAACACTCCGCTGTGCTTAATGATCTCCCTTTCCGTGGAATCGTAGCTCAAAGAGCGGAAATACAGCGGATAATACACGAACATGGAAAAGATAGCAGCTGTTCCCACAGCAGCCGCTATGATGAGAACTATCATCTTCACGGGAATGAAATACCAGACTGCTCCGATCAGAATTGCCGAAGCAAGCATTATGAGCAGGCGGAGCGTTGTCAGTCCGTGCCTGTCAGGCTTATAAGTCTTCAATAGCTCCCCTCCTCCGTTGCAAATAGTTGTTATATTTATATTATAACACAAATATCCTATATTGTATACCTTTATTTGTAAATTTTTCGGAGGTGCTGTGATGAAGGATATTCTGGAGAAGATCTGCGCTGTCGTCTGGGGGGAGCCGCTGGTATTTTTGCTTTTGGGAACTGGCTTGATATGCACGTTTAGGCTGAGTTTCGTCCAGCTTAGGCTGTTTTCCGGGCTGAAAAGGGAGCTTTCCCAACGGAGAGAAAAAAACGGAGGCCTTTCTCAGCTGCGAACGGTCTGCCTTTCTTTGGGAGCTGCCATGGGCACGGGCAACATCACCGGGGTAGCTGCGGCTCTTGCGGCCGGAGGGCCGGGTGCGGTCTTCTGGATGTGGGTTTCGGCTTTCTTCGGAATGGCTCTTGTTTTCGCCGAAAACGAGCTGTCTGTCATGTTCTCCGAGAAAAAACTTCGAGGCCCTATGGCTTACCTGAGAAAAGGCCTGGGAAGCAAGGCTTTGGCCGGGATATTTGCGGTCTCATGCGCTCTGGCGGCCTTTGGGATGGGCGGT
This sequence comes from Ruminococcus flavefaciens, assembly GCA_902760805.1. Lineage (GTDB taxonomy): Bacteria > Bacillota > Clostridia > Oscillospirales > Ruminococcaceae > Ruminococcus. Next base: position 78,648 of record CACWHY010000004.1, read on the forward strand.
ATGGTGCAGGTCAGCGCAGTACGGGACACCCTCCCTGAGCTGAACGGAAAGTGGGAGCTCCTCCTTGCCGGAGGGGTCTTTGCAGGAGTGATCTTCGTCATAAGCGGCGGAGCTCAGCGCTCAGGAAAGGCGGCTCAGGCTCTTCTTCCTGCTGCATCGGCGGTCTACGGGATGATCTGCCTGGCGGTGATCCTGGAGCACCGTGAGAAGCTCCCTGAGGTCTTTTCACAGATCTTCCGCAGTGCTTTTGGCTTAAAACAGGCATCCGGCGGTGCTTTAGGGTACACGGTCTCAGTGGGGATCCGGAGAGGTATCTTCTCCAACGAGGCCGGCCTTGGAAGCTCGCCGATACTCCACAGCGCTGCGGAGACCTCCTGCCCCGGACAGCAGGGCTTCTGGAGTATGTTCGAGGTCTTCTTCGACACGATCATCTGCTGCACCCTGACTGCTGTGACCCTGCTCTGCGCCGGGGCCGGCTCCTGCTCGGAAGCCTTCTCTCAGATCATCGGCGGCGCCGGAAAGCCGCTGATCTGCGCTGAAACTGCTGTTTTCGCCTTCTGCACTGTGATCGGCTGGTACTACTGCGGCGAGACTGCCCTGCGGTATCTTTTCGGGGAACGCTTCACTGGACTTGCACGGGTGATCTTCGCCGGCGCTGCTGCCTCAGGAGTCCTGATCTCCATCGAAACAGTATGGGTGCTTTCGGACATTTTCAACGCACTTATGGCCTTTCCCAATCTGCTGGGTATCCTGCTGCTGAGCAAAAGGCTGAAGCGTGAATAAACCCCGGATCTTCGCCAATACTCCTTCAAAAAGCAAAGGAGTTTTCATATGGCGATATTTGGCGAAAAACCACACTTTTCATTCACGGAGGGCTGCTGGGAGGCTCTGTCAGGAGCAGGCTCCCGGGAGGTCGCAGAGATCGGCAGGCTGCTTTCCGGCAGCTTTAAGCGGATCCACGCCGGCTGCGACCAGTTCAGCCAGCTCCACCTCCTCTACGCCCTGTGCAGCGGCGCTTCGGAGCAGGGCAGCCAGATCTGGCTTTGCGAAAATACCGACCTGCCCTCCCTGCGATTCGGGGGCAGGATCATGGGCGCAGACTGCTCGGTCTTCATTCACGGCAGTGGCCTCAGGCTCTTCCTCTTCGGGAAGGACGGCTTCCCCATATCTGCCGAAAAACTGCGGAAAATAGCCAACTCTCAGCCGATACAGCTCCCGGAAAAGCCCGGCCAGATCCATTCCTCCACCTCCTTCCGGAGCATATACATCAGCAACATCGCCGACAATTCCACCGGCAGAAGAGCCTCGATCAGCGCAGGCGTCAGCTGCGGGAGCTCCTCTGTGCGGTCCCTTTGGCTGGAATTCTTTACCGGCTCCGACGACCAGCTGGTCTTTCAGGTTTCAGAGGAGGGCATGAGGGTCAACGCTTACTCCGCAAAACTTGGCTTCATTTCGGCAGAAAAGCTGACTATCGCCTACGCCTGTCAGCAGGCGGCTCGGGGCGAGACTGTTTGGCTGCCGGAGGATCTGCACTTTGCTGCGGACTCCGTAAAAGGCGATATTAGGCGGTTTTCTCCGGAGGAAATACCTCCGGCGGCCGCCGCTCAGCGCTTCCTCACAGATCCGCTCTTTATGTGCGTGGAGCTGGCCTCAAACAAGGAGCGTCTGCTGCGGACTGTCTCGGAGCTGCCGGGCATGGCTACAGTGAGCCGTGAGGTAGCTCTGCAGCCGGGAGCCTCGCTCTCGGGGAAGACCCGTTTTTCCGCAGAAAACGGCCGTGTGATAGCTGCTCCCAGCGGTACCGGAAGGATCCGTGTGGTGGCTCAGTCTCACTCAATGGAGGCCGCCTCTGAGCTCTGCGCAGACTGGTGTCAGAGGCTCCGAAGGGCACCATCGAAGTGATCTCATGGCGGTGCAGTATTTTTGTGTAAATTCCCTAATTATTACCAAGGCGCAGTTTTTCTATTGACATTCATCAGGCTTTTTCGTATAATAATAATGTATAGGTGTCTCCGGAGGGATCACTCTCTGGAGATCTAGCTAAGGCTTTATTGGCAAAATGCCATTAAGATATTAAGGAGATCCGCTCTCAGGACTCCTCTACAGTCCCGGTATACCGCCGCTTTGGGCTTGCTCCCACGTTGATGAAAAGCGGCCTTTTCAGCCTGCACAGATCCAGAAAATGCTCTTACCAATCATTCCAGAAGATCTAACTGCTGCTTATCCGGACTTTCATACGCATACTTATGGAGGAACTGCGCCCGACCCTTTCCGCAGCCCCCCTCCCACCAACGAAAGTGAGGTCACATAGTGAACGAAAAAGACAATTCAGTTAAGAAGCCACGCAGACGCACTTCATCTGCCCCTGCCGGCACAAGGCAGCGTGCTCCCAAGAAAAAGGCTGCGGCTGAGGCTGCTGTTGTTGCAGAGACTACAGTTAAGGCTCCTGCAAAGCGCACCCGCACTCCCCGCACCAAGGAGGTCAAGAAGACTCCCGTGAAGATCATCCCGCTGGGAGGTCTCAACGAGATCGGTAAGAACATGACCGTTTTCGAGTGCTCCAACGATATGTTCATCCTGGACTGCGGACTGGCATTCCCTGACGCAGATATGCCCGGTGTTGACATCGTTATCCCCGATTTCACCTACGTCGAGCGCAATGCTGACAAGATCCGTGGTATCGTTATCACCCACGGTCATGAGGACCACATCGGCGGTCTGGCTTACCTGCTCAAAAAGGTGAACGTGCCGGTGTATGCAACTCGCCTGACTATCGGTCTTATCGAGGCTAAGCTCAAGGAGCAGGGGCTCTCCGGCAAGGTGCGCCTGAACGTTGTTGAGCCCAAAAAGACCGTAAAAATGGGCTGCATGGCTGTTGAATTCATCAAGGTCAACCACTCTATCCCCGATTCTGTGGGAATGGCTATCCATACTCCTGCCGGAATAATCGTCCACACAGGCGATTTCAAGGTGGACTACTCCCCTATCGACGGCAAGATCATCGACCTGGCACGCTTCGGCGAGCTGGGCAGCAGAGGCGTTCTGGCTCTTATGGCGGACTCCACTAATGCTGAGCGCCCCGGCTATACTCACTCAGAGCGCACCGTGGGCGATTCCTTCGACAGACTCTTCAAAAAGGGCGAGGGCAAGCGTATCATCATCGCTACCTTCTCCTCAAATATCCACCGTGTTCAGCAGATCATCAACTGTGCTGTCCGCTACGGCCGAAAGGTAGCCGTTTTCGGACGAAGCATGATCAATGTAATCAATACAGCTATCGAGCTGGGCTATCTGGACGTTCCCGACGGCGTGATCATCGACATCGAGCTCATGAACCGCTATGAGAACGAGCGCATAGTCCTTATCACTACCGGAAGCCAGGGCGAGCCCATGTCCGCTCTCACCAGAATGGCCATGAATGACCACAAGAAGGTCAACATCACTCCCATGGACTTCATCATCATCTCGGCTACTCCTATCCCCGGCAACGAGAAGTTCGTCACCCGTGTTGTCAACGAGCTCATGAAGTCCGGCGCTGAGGTAGTCTATGAGGCAATGTACGAGGTACACGTTTCCGGACACGCCTGCCAGGAGGAACTCAAGCTCATGCAGGCTCTCACTAAGCCTAAGTTCTTCATCCCTGTACACGGCGAGTACAAGCACCTGAAAAAACACGCTGACCTGGCCGTTCAAATGGGTATCCCCAAGGAAAATGTGATCATTGCCGAGATCGGCAACGTTATCGAAACAGACGGCTCCACCATGAAGATCGTTTCTCAGGTGCCCTCAGGAAGAGTCCTGGTGGACGGTCTGGGTGTGGGCGACGTCGGATCGATCGTCCTCCGTGACAGAAAGCATCTGGCTCAGGACGGCCTCATCATCATCGTTATCGGTATCGAAAGAGCCACAAATGAGATCGTGGCCGGTCCTGATATAATCTCCCGAGGCTTCGTATACGTCAGAGAGTCAGAGGAGCTCATGGACGAGGCTAAGGCTATCCTCTCCAACACTCTGGCCGGCTGCTCTTACGCTGAGCTCAAGGAATGGAACACTCTCAAGGGCAAGATGAGGGACGCTCTTTCTGACTACATCTATCAGAAAACTAAGCGCAGTCCCATGATCCTCCCCATCATCATGGAGACCTGATAAGGTCAAGACTTTTTGAAAGGAGCTGAGGACTTGAGGAACAGATTTCCAGCACTATTTGTGGTGCTCCTGCTGCTTTTGCTGGCGGACTCCGGCGCTTGTGCGGCCATGCTTTTCAAGTATAACAACACCTGTGGACTGATCTGCATGATAATCGCTGCTGTGCTGATCCTGGGACTTATCGTCCTCGCTTTCGTCTACGGCAGGAACGCTATCAAGCACGTCTCAAAAATGAACGCTCATCTGGAAAACTCAGCTGCTGAGTTCATGGAGAGCCTGCCGGCGCCTGTTGCTGTTATCGACAGTCAGAGAAGGCTGGTCTGGTACAACCACATTTTCGCCGAAAGGATAAGTCTGGGCTCAGACCCCTACGGCATGGAGATCGAGGGCTATGTCAAAATGGACATGGGCTCTCTTACCGAAGAAGGTGTGGGCTTCTGCCATGTGAACGGCTCATTCTACCAGATCACCGCAGAGAGCTTCACCAAAAACGATATAACCTTCCACATTCTGTATTTCCACGATGAGACCGCTTATCTGGCCTTGAAAAAAAGCTCAGATGCCGCTCACCCCAATGTTGTCATCCTGACTATCGACAACTACGACGACATCGTTCAGAACGCCAAGGAAAGCGAAAAGGCTCAGGCCTCTGTGGAGATCGAGAAGCTGATCGAGCGCTTTATGTCCAGCACTACCGGCTTCATCAAGCGCACCTCGTCCAATACCTTCTACGCTGTGCTGGAAAACCGTCACCTTGAAACTAAGATCAACACGAAGTTCAAGATCCTTGACGCTGCCCGTGAGATCAAGATCGCCGGAAAGTTCCCCCTGACCTTCTCTATCGGTGTGGGACAGGGCGCTGAAACTCTGGCTGAGAGCGAGCGCATCGCAAGACAGTGCCTGGATATGGCGCTGGGACGTGGCGGAGATCAGGCCGTTGTCAAGACTGACAGCGGATACCGCTTCTTCGGCGGAGTTTCCAAGGGCGTGGAGAAAATGTCACGCTCCAAGACCAGGATCATCGCTAACGCTCTTCAGGATCTGATCATGACCTCAGACACAGTTTACATCATGGGTCACCGCTTCGGCGACCTGGATTCAGTGGGAGCCTCCTGCGGTATGGCCGGGGCTGTAAGGCTCTTTGGCAAGGAAGCCAAGATCGCTGTTGACAGGAACAAAAACCTTGCCTCCCACCTCATCGACATCGTTGAGGATCAGATCGGCGAGGGGCTGTTCATCACGCCCTCACAGGCTGCTGACGAGATCTCGTCAGGTGACCTGCTGATCATTACAGACACCCACAACAAGGATTTCATCGAGAGCCGTGAGCTCTACGAAAGAGCCCGCAGCGTTGTGGTCATCGATCACCACCGCAAAACCGTCAACTTCATCGACAACGCTGTTATCTTCCACCATGAGCCCTACGCTTCTTCCGCTTCGGAAATGGTCTCAGAGCTGATCCAGTATTTCAACTTCGATTCCGACGAGCGTATCCCCTCATGTATGGCAGACGCTCTGCTGTCAGGTATCATGCTGGATACCAAGAACTTCGTCATGAGAACAGGCGTGCGCACCTTCGAGGCTGCTGCTTTCCTGAAGAAAATGGGTGCCGATACGGTGGCTGTAAAGCTGCTCTTCTCAAATTCTATCGACTCTTACAGGCGCAAGACTCAGATCGTTGCGGCTGCAAAGATACATAACCGCTGCGCTGTTGCTGCGGCGGACTTCCGCTCGGACGACATTCGCCTAGTCGCTCCTCAGGCTGCTGACGAGCTGCTGAGCATCTCCGATGTGGACGCCTCATTCGTGCTCTACAAGACAGGCTCTACCGTCAACATCTCCGCAAGATCCCTTGGCGCTGTAAACGTTCAGGTGATCATGGAAAAGCTGGGAGGCGGCGGCCACCAGACTATGGCTGCGGCTCAGCTGGAGGGCGTTTCCGTGGAGGAGGCTGTGAAGGCTCTCTTCCGGGCTATCGACGAGCGCACAGAGGACATGAGATAATAATGATAAGTGTAAGCCGCCTTTTCGGAGGCTTACATATTTTTTACGAAAGGCTGGTATAAATATGAAGGTAATTTTTTTACAGGACGTTAAGGGCTCAGGCAAAAAGGGCGAGGTCAAGAACGTTGCCGACGGCTACGCAAGAAATATGCTCCTGCCCAAGGGTCTGGCCGTTGAGGCTAACAACGCTAATATGAGCAAGCTGGAGGGTCAGCAGGCTTCTGCCGCTCACAAGATCGAGGTGGAGAAGGCTGCTGCTAACGAGGCTGCTGCTAAGCTGAAGGACAAGAAGGTCATCATCAAGGCTAAGGCTGGCAGCGGAAGCCGTCTTTTCGGCTCTGTTACCGCTGCTCACGTTGCTCAGGCTCTCAAGGAGCAGTTCGATGTTGACGTTGATAAGAAGAAGATCGCTCTTTCCACCGACATCAAGAGCTTCGGCACCTACAAGGCTACTGTTAAGCTGTATACCGGTATCTCTGAGGCTGTTGACGTAGAAGTTATCGAGGGCTGATATGGACGAGAACACTATATTTTCCCAAGAAAGCGTCCTGCCCCACAGTATCGAGGCCGAACAGTCTGTCCTTGGTGCTATCCTAGCTGACCCCTCGATCCTGCCAAGCGTTGTTGAGCAGATCAAGGGCGAATATTTCTACAGCGACCAGCACAAGGGACTGTATTCGATCATCATGCGTATGTTCACCTCTGGCGCACCGGTGGACATCGTTACTGTACTCAACGAGGCGGAAAAGCTCCACATCTTCGAGAGCGCTGCTGACGGACGCAGATATTTGGCGGAGATCGGCAATATGCTGCCCTCTACCGCAAACATCGACAGCTACTGCAAGATCGTTGCGGATAAATACTACCTGAGGAGCCTGAGCTACGTTGCTCAGTCGATCATGGACGAGATCCGCTCCGGCGAGGCAGACGCTAAGCTGCTCATGGACTCAGCCGAGCAGAAGATCTACGATATCCGTCAGGGACGTGACGTGAAGGGCCTTGCTCCCCTGGGCGACGCTATCATCGAGGCCTATGACCGTATCGGAAAGCTGGCTAGTCCTGACCGTGACAAGTACATCGGTGCTAGGACAGGCTTCACTCTTCTGGACACGATCACCTCAGGTCTTAACAAGTCAGATCTGATCATCATCGCTGCCCGTCCCGGTATGGGAAAGACCTCCTTCGCTATGAATATCGCCACAAATGTTGCACGGCGCAACGACAAGGACGTGGTCACATTCAACCTGGAAATGTCCAAGGAGCAGCTGGCTACCCGTATCCTCTCCACTGAGGCTCTGGTCGACTCAAGCTCCCTGCGAAACGGAAGGATCCAGCAGGAGGACTGGTCGAGACTGGCCACAAGCGCCGGCTTCCTCAGCACTCTTCCCCTGTATATCGACGATACCGCAAGCATGACTGTTTCTCAGATGAAGGCCAAGCTCAGGCGTGTGAAAAACCTGGGACTGGTCATCATCGACTACCTACAGCTCATGGACTCAAACTCAAAGTCGGACAACCGTGTTACCGTCATCTCGGAGATCACCCGTCAGCTTAAGGTCATGGCTAAGGAGCTGAATGTGCCGGTGATCCTGCTGTCACAGCTCTCCCGTGCTGTTGAGGGACGTACCGACAAGCGCCCCATGCTCTCGGACCTGCGTGAATCAGGATCTATCGAGCAGGACGCCGACATCGTTCTTTTCCTCTACCGTGATGCGTACTATAATAAGGAAAGCCAGCGGCAGAACATCTCGGAGTGCATCGTTGCCAAAAACCGTCACGGTGAGACCGGTACCGTTGAGCTGATCTGGGACGGACAGTATACACGCTTCTCCAACCCGGATTACAACACTCCGCCGGAAAACTGATATGCTTGACAAGATCTTTGGAACTATCCAGAAATACCATATGCTCGAAAAGGGCGAAACGGCTGTCTGCGGCCTTTCCGGAGGAGCGGACAGCGTTTGCCTTTTACTGGCGCTGAGGGAGCTTGCTCCAAGGCTGGGGATCACCGTGGAGGCCATACACGTCAACCACTGCCTCAGAGGTGAGGAAAGCGACCGTGATGAGGAGTTTTGCAGAGACCTCTGCCGGAGGCTCCAGGTGCCGTTTACCGCTGTGCGATGCGATGTGAGGAGCTTTGCTCAGGAAAATGGCCTTTCCACTGAGGAGGCCGCCCGTGAGCTGCGCTACAAGGCTTTTGCGGAGAACTCTGCCGGAAAAAAGCTGGCAACTGCTCATAACGCCGGCGACGACCTGGAAACCGCTCTTTTAAACCTTACAAGAGGAACGGCTCTCCGGGGAATGTGCGGTATCCCACCTGTCCGGGGCAGCATCATCAGGCCTCTGCTGGCAGTTACCCGCCGGGAGATCGAGGACTTCCTCAAGCAGCGGCAGCAGCCATTCGTCATTGACAGCACAAATCTCTCCAACGACTACACCCGGAACAAGCTCCGCCACATCGTTATCCCTGCTCTGGAGGAGATCAACGGCTCGGTCATCGAGACATCCGTGCGTTCCTTCGAGGCTATGCGTGAGGAGAACGCCCTCATCGAGGAACTGACCGATCAGGCCTGGGCTAAATGCCGTCAGGGAGACTCGCTTGTGGGGCTGGATCAGTTCCACAAGGTCATTAGGCGCAGGTGCATCGCCAGGCTTCTGGCCGAGAGGAGCCTCCCCTATTCCTACGAGCGGCTGATCCAGGCGGAGCAGCTCTGCGAAAAAGGCGGAAAGATCTGCCTTTCCGGAGACCTCTTCCTGGTCGGAGAGCCCGGCAGACTTAGCCTGAAACAACTGACCAACGAGCCCTTGCCCTATCTGGAGAAGGAGCTTGCGATCGGCGAGAACTGTCTGTTTCAGGGAAAGATCCTGCTCTGCGAAGAGGTGGATCGTGATGAAATGGAGAAAATTTGCTCCGTTAACAAAAAATTAACAATTCAATTCCTGGATCATGATAAAATAAAAGGAAGGGCTGTGCTCCGAAGCAGAAAATTCGGAGACCGCATAAGATTGGCTGGAAGAGACCATTCCTCCTCCATCAAAAAGCTCATCAATGAGTTCATCCCCCCGGACCGCCGAAGCACCCTCCATTTTATCGAGGACGCTCAGGGTACGATCTTTGCCGAGGGGCTCGGAGTCTCTCAGAGCGCTGCCCCCGATCAGTCTTCCAAAAGACTGCTGAAAATAACCGTCGTAAATCTATGAACCGATTGGAGTGAAACGCTTGACACCAAGAAGAAATAACGGCATCATCACCTATATCCTCATTATCCTGATCGCTATCGGCTGTATCTTCTTCGTCAGCTCAAAGCTGGCCGATACCGCTGACCGTACCGAGTATTCCTCTGTGATAAGCCATTTCGACAACTACGAAGTGTGCTATTATGAGCTTGACCTGGGTACCGGTGAGCTCACATACCAGCTCAGAGGTGAGGAGAATAAGAGAAAATATAACGTTCCTAATGTGGAGATCTTCTACCACGACACTGAGAACTACCGTCAGGAGTACAAAGAACGCTACCCCGATGAGGACCTTTGGCAGGACTACATCAAGGTCACTGACAGAACTTGGCTCTATTCACTGATCCCAGTTATACTGACTATCCTGCTGGGCTGCGCTATCCTCTACTTCATGATGAAGCAGAGCGGAGGCGGCGGTAAGTACACCTCCTTCGGAAAGGCTAACCTGAAATCTCAGGCCAGCGCCAGAAAGGCTACCTTCAAGGACGTGGCTGGTGCTGATGAAGAAAAGCAGGAGCTCCAGGAGATCGTGGACTTCCTCAAGCACCCAAACAAATACTCTGCTCTGGGCGCTAAGGTGCCTAAGGGCGTTCTGCTTCTGGGACCTCCCGGTACAGGTAAGACACTTCTGGCCAGAGCTGTTGCAGGTGAGGCTGGCTGCCCATTCTTCCCTATCTCAGGATCTGACTTCGTTGAGATGTTCGTGGGCGTTGGTGCTTCCCGTGTAAGAGACCTGTTCGAGCAGGCTAAGAAGCACGCTCCTGCTATCATCTTCATAGATGAGATCGATGCTGTTGGCCGTCACAGAGGAGCAGGTCTGGGCGGCGGTCACGATGAACGTGAACAGACCCTTAACCAGCTACTGGTGGAAATGGACGGATTTACCGGAAATGAGAGCGTTATCGTTATCGCTGCCACAAACCGCCGTGATATCCTGGATCCCGCCCTTCTCCGTCCCGGACGCTTCGACAGACAGATCGTTGTGGGCTATCCCGATGTCAAGGGCCGTGAGGAGATCCTCAAAGTCCATGCTGCTAACAAATCCATCGGCCCCGATGTTGACCTGAAGATAATCGCTCAGACCACTCAGGGCTTCACCGGCGCAGATCTTGAAAATCTGCTGAACGAGGCCGCTCTCCTGGCTGCTAGGAACAACCGCAAGGCTATAATCGAGAGCGACATCGAAGAGGCTACCATGAAGGTCATCGCCGGACCCGAAAAGAAGTCCCGTATCGTTACCGAGCGTGACAAGAAAGTCACTGCTTATCATGAGGCCGGCCATGCGATCGCTGCATATAACCTGCCTACTCAGGACAAGGTACACCAGGTAACTATCATCCAGCGTGGAATGGCTGCCGGTCTTACTGTTACTCGTCCCGATAACGACGATCAGCACGTTTCCAGAAACCAGATGCGTGAGAGTATCATCATGCTGCTGGGCGGTAGAGTTGCTGAGGAGCTTATACTGGACGACATCTGCACAGGCGCTTCCAACGACATCGAGCGTGCAACAAAAACTGCCCGCAACATGGTCACAAAGTACGGCTTCTCCAAGAAGCTGGGCACTGTAGTTTACGGCTCAGACAACGACGAGGTCTTCCTGGGCAAGGATTACGGCCACACCCGCAACTACAGCGAGACTATCGCTGCTCAGATCGATGAGGAGGTCAAGGCTATCATCGAAAAGGCCTATGAGGACTGTAAGTCGATCCTTACCGCCAACACCGACAAGCTCCACCTGCTTGCAAAGTACCTGCTGAAGTTCGAGAAGATCAGCGGCGAGGACTTTGAAAAGCTCATGAAGGGGCAGATCGGTGAGGAGGTGCTCACTCAGGAAGAGCCTAAAACTGAGGCTCCTAAGGAGGAATCTGAGGCTCCCGATGCCTCTTCCTCAGAGGATGGCATCATCGAATGATTATAGGGCTCCCGGATAATTCTCCGGGAGCTTTTTTGTTATATCCTAACTCAGAATATTTATTGTTGACTTATAGGTTATTTTGTGGTAAAATAAGAGAAAGGCGGTCTGCTGCCGGATAGATCCGTTCAGCTGCCCCTATCTTCTCGATCAGGAGGTCTTAATTATGGGAAAGAAAGATATCAACTACGTCTGGACAGACAAAAAGCGCACTCTCTTCGGCTGGCCTCTCTCCTTCACAAGATACTACCTTACTGAGACTAAGTTCATCACTCAGCGTGGTTTTTTCAGCATCGATGAGGACGAGATCGATCTTTACAAGATCACCGATAAGAAGGTCAAGCGCCCGTTGTTCCAGAGAATGTTCGGCTGCGGCTCTATAATAATTTTCAGCAGAGATGCTGATACTCCTACTAAGGAGGTACACTGCGTTAAAAACGTTCGTGCAGTCTCCGACCAGATCGATAAATACCTGAACATCATGCGTGACAGATACGGCATCCGTGGCAGAGACATGATCATGCACGACGGCTTCCATGACGCTGACGGCGACGGTATCGACGACAACTATTGATAGGTGACGGGAATGATCTCATTTATCAAGGAAAAAGTCACCTGTTGGGAAAAACTTGCTGCTGAAACTCGCCCGATCTTCATCTACGGCATGGGCGACGGCGCCCTGAAGATCATGGCGGTGTTCAGAGAAAAAGGCATCACCCTTTCAGGTATATTCGCCAGCGATGACTTCGTTAGAGGCCATTATTTCGAGGGCTATAAGGTACATAAGCTGTCAGAGATAGAGGAAATGGTGGACGACTTCGTGGTTGTCCTGGCTTTTGCTGCCGGTTATCAGGAGATCGTGGACAAGATCCAAAGCATCGCTGAGCGCCATACTCTCTATGTCCCCGATGTGCCTGTTGCGGGAGGCGGCCTTTTCACCTACGATTACTGCAAGGAAAATGCCGAAAAGATCCAGGCGGTCTACGATATGCTGGCCGATGATTACTCCCGAAAGGTCTACGCTAACATCATAAATTTCAAGATAAGCGGCAGGATCGAGTATCTCTCCTCTGTCACGACTCCTAAGGAGGAGATCTACCGCAGTATAATCAGACCCCATGAGAATGAGGTCTACGTTGATCTTGGCGCATATAACGGCGACACGATCAAGGAGGTCCTTGAGTTCACAAAGGGCAGGTACAATTCGATCTACGCCCTTGAGCCGGATAGGAAGAATTTCAAAAAGCTGGCTAAGTTCGTGGACGGCATGAGCCACGTTTTTGCCTATAATGCAGCGGCTTGGTGCGTGGACACAGAGCTTCCCTTCTCCAATAAGGCCGGAAGACAGTCCGCGATCTCGGCTTCCTCTGAGACCTATATCGCCGCAAGAAGCGTGGACAGTGTGCTCGGAAGAAAGGCTGCCACTATCATCAAAATGGACGTGGAGGGCTTTGAGCGTGAGGCCATTTGGGGCGCCGCTCAGACTATCGCTCACTATTCTCCTAAAATGATGGTGTCGCTTTACCACCGAAATGAGGATATTTTTGAGCTTCCCCTGCTCATCAAGAGCCTTAACCCTAACTACAGGATGTTTATCCGGCATCAGCTCTATATCCCGGCGTGGGAGACCAATCTTTACGCAGTTCTGTAAACCGATATAGATACGGTGCTGATAAGTGCTTTTTTGCCATAGTATTTCCAGCTACACGGCAGAGATACTATGGCGTTTCTGTTTATTTAGCCTTGGCCCGACCGCAAGAGAGGAGTTTGTTATGATACTTTCAGATAAGACAATCATGAGGATGCTGGACGAGAACTCACTGGTGATCAAACCGCTGAACAAGGAACAGATCCAGCCAGCTAGCGTGGATATCCGCTTGGGAGACACCTTCAGCATCGTGGAGGACTCTCCCTCAGGGATCATCACCTTGAACAGTCAGATCAGCTACAAAACAATAAAGTCTGACAGCTATCTGCTGCTGCCAGGTCAGTTCGTTTTGGCCACAACTATGGAATACTTTGAGCTGCCCGATGACCTTACCGCTTTTGTGGAAGGACGAAGCTCACTGGGCAGAATGGGTCTGTTCATCCAAAACGCCGGCTGGGTGGATCCCGGCTTCAAGGGCGAGATCACTCTGGAGCTCTTCAACGCAAACAGATGCGCTATCGAGCTAAAAACAGGCCGCAGAGTCGGTCAGCTGGTGTTCGCAAAAATGGACGGCCACGCCCTCTCCCCGTACAACGGAAAATATCAAGGTCAGACCGGTGCCACCGGATCAAGAGTTTTCATGGATCCCGACGCAGACTGACCCTGTACTACACATAAAAAGCCCCGAAGCAGCTCGCTCCGGGGCATTTTTGTTTTATATCAGCTTTCGCTCATCGCAGTATTCGCACTCAAGAAGTGTCTCGTCGCCGCTGGAGCGGAAGCTCTTGGGCAGGTACTCCTCGTGATTTGTGATACATCTGGGATTAGAGCAGCGAACTCCGCCGTAGATCTTTCCACGAAGGGTCTCACTGGACTTTTTCTCAGCAAGAATGGTCATTACCAGCGCCATTCTTACGAAAACGCCGTACTTGGCCTGTTTGAAATACATGGCTCTTGGGTCGTCGTCTACCTCAACAGTGATCTCGTCAACTCTCGGCAGAGGGTGCATCACGATCAGGTCCTTTCGGCCAAGGAGCATCTTCTTCCGGTCAAGGACGTAGGTATTCTTCTGAGCAAGATAGTCCTCCTTGCTGGCAAAGCGCTCCTGCTGGATACGGGTCATGTACAGCACGTCAAGTCCGCCGATAGCCTCCTCCAGAGTGTCTACCTCCTCAAAGGTACTGCCGCTGGCCTTGATGATGTCCTTTATGTAGGCCGGCATCCTCAGCTCGGGAGTGGAGATGAAAACGAACTTGTTCCCCGGGAACTGGCTCAGAGCCTTGCAGAGAGAATGTACTGTTCGGCCATTGATAAGGTCGCCGCACATTCCGATCGTCAGTCCGCTGAGGGTGCCCTTCTCAATCTTCAGAGTAAGCAGATCGGTGAGAGTCTGGGTGGGGTGGAGGTGTCCGCCGTCACCTGCGTTGATGACAGGACAGTCAGCCGTCAGAGAGGCAGCCTTTGCAGCTCCCGCAATGGGGTGACGGATCACAAGAATGTCCGCATAGCTGCTGACGATCTTGGTGGTATCCTTGATCGTCTCGCCCTTTGCAACTGAAGAATTTGCCGGGTTGTCGAAGCCGATGATCTTTCCGCCAAGCCTTATCATGGCCGTCTGGAAGGACATCTGAGTTCTGGTAGAGGGCTCATAGAAGAGGGTAGCCATGACCTTTCCGTCACAGACGTGGGCATAGCTCTCAGGATTGTTCCTGATCTTCTCTCCCAGCTCCACCACATTCTTCCACCATGAGACTGGATAGTCGTTAAGGTCGATAAGGTGCTGATACTCTGAACGCATATTTTTTACCTCCGTATTATTATAGTATCCGTCCGCCGTTTATGAGCATCTCGAACTTGACGCCCAAAAATTCCGCTGCTCTGCGGCAAAGCAGCATTCTTTTCATGAAGATCTCGAAATATTCAAGGACGCTTGAGATCTCAGTGTCGATCTCCAGCTCAAGGACTATCGAGGTCTTGCTGTCGTTAAATCTCAGCTTTGAGGACACAACGGCGTAGTTTACTCGGTCATGTATGTCAAAGGTGAGCATATCTGTGTTGCGGACACGGCTCCTGCGGACGTCGGTCTTGTCGCCTATTATAAGCGCAGCAGAGATCGGGTCCAGGGGCAGGCCTGTGCCCTCATCGTGGTTTCCGATAGCGGAAATGATCGAGCAGATCTCTGAGGCCGGCATATCCAGATTGTCCAGCAGGCGGAAAGCCATTACTGCTCCGCTCTGAGCGTGGTCGATACGGTTGATCACGTTGCCGATGTCGTGCATCATAGCAGCGATCCTTGCCAGCTCTACAGTGCGCTCATCAAAGCCTAGTGTCTCTAAGATCATGGCAGCAGAGGACGCAACCTTTTCCACATGGGCAAAGGAATGCTCGGTGTAGCCCTGAGCCTCCAAAGCTTTGTCTGCCCGACGGATGTACTCCATTATATCGGGGTTTTGCTTGATGTATTTATAGGTAACGGTGCTTGCCATAATGCCTCCTTATTGTTTTCCGAAATAGACCTTGTACCAGACAAGGAAGATGAATACCGTCCAGATCTTGCGGCTGTTGTCAGCCTTTCCTGAGCGGTGGTCGTCAAGGAGCTTCACCAGAGGAGCGGTGTTGAAGAACTGCTGAGCAGCCTCGCTCTCGAAGGCCTCCCGGACGATGTTGTAGTATTTGTCCTCCTTCAGCCATACCCTGATAGGCACAGGGAAGCCCAGCTTCTTCTTGGCAGCTGTTTTGGCTGTCTGAGGAGGAGTGTCCTGCTTTGCAGCAAGACGCATAGCGTACTTTGTGATGTAGCGGGTCTCCTCGGTGCCGGAGCTGTGAGTTACCCGGTATTTTGTGGGGATCTTCTCCGCCAGAGCCATGACCTTCTTGTCAAGGAAGGGCACTCTCAGCTCAAGGGAGTTGGCCATGCTCATCTTATCGGCCTTCAGGAGGATGTCTCCGGCCATCCACAGGTGCAGGTCAAGGTACTGCATCTTGGTGACGTCGTCCTTATCCGCCACCTTCTTGTAGTAGGGCATGGTAATAGCCATGGGAGAGGGTGCGCCGGTCTGGATCTTCAGCAGGGCCTTGCGCTCCTCGGGAGTGAACATATAGGCGTTTCCGATAAAGCGCTCCTCCACATCTCTTCCCTTGCGGACGAAGAAATTCACGCCACGGTGAGCAGGCAGCTTAGCCGCCAGCTTGCCGATGCCTCTTTTCAGGCCTCTTGGCAGCTTATCGTAGAAAGTGCCGTCGGGGTCGCTGTAGACGTTATATCCGCCGAAGATCTCGTCTGCGCCCTCTCCTGAGAGCACCACCTTAAGCTTTTCTGAGGCGATATTGCACACGAAATACAGCGCAACGGCTGCCGGGTCTGCAAGGGGCTCATCCATATGATACTGTATCTTGGAAAGGCTGTCCCAATACTCCTCGGCAGAGATCACCTTGCTGGTGTTCTCCTTGCCGATAGCTGCGGAAAACTCCTTGGCGTAGCCGATCTCATTGTACTTCTCGTCGGTGCCGAAGCCCACGGTGAAGGTCTTGTCAACGTCTGCAACTGCGGCAACATAGCTGGAGTCAACGCCGCTTGAAAGGAAGGATCCCACCTCAACATCGGCGATCTTATGAGCCTCCACAGAGTCGTGGAAGGTCTCGGAAATGCGCTTTACCCACTCATCAAGGTCAGGCTTTTCGTCCGCATCGAAGCGCACGTCCCAATAGCGCCTTATCTCCACCTTTCCGTCCTTCATGCGGAAATAATGGGCAGGGAGCAGCTTGTATACGTTTTTGAAAAAGGTCTCCTGCGTAGGAGAATACTGGAATGTCAGGTAATTCTCAAGGGCTGCGGTGTTCAGCTCCTTCTTGAAGGCCGGGTGAGCAAGGAAGCTCTTGATCTCAGAGCCGAACATGAATGTTCCGCCCATTTTTGCGTAGTACATGGGCTTGATGCCGAAGAAGTCCCTGGCTCCGAAGAGCTCCTTCTTCTCCTTGTCCCAGATCACGAAGGCGAACATACCACGGAGCATATTCAGCAGCTTTTCGCCGTATTCCTCATAGCCGTGGATCAGCACCTCGGTATCGGTGTTGGTCTTGAAAACGTGTCCGGCATCCACAAGCCTCTCACGGATCGAACGGTAGTTGTAGATCTCACCGTTGAAGATGATCACCTTCGAGCCGTCCTCGTTGAAAATGGGCTGGTCGCCTGTGGAGCTTACGTCAATGATACTGAGGCGGCGGTGTCCGAGGGCTATGCTCTCGTCAACGTACTTTCCCTCTGCATCCGGGCCACGGTGCTTGATGAGATCCATCATCTCACCGATGACCTTTCCGGCATCATTGACATTGTTTGTGAATCCTACGATCCCGCACATACAAATGCCTCCTATTCGATTGTAGAAAAGATCTCTCCGGCACGCCATTGTACCGGAAGCCGAGCGCTTTCTCGGCGCTCATAGAATATTATAGCACATTACTGCTTCAATTGCAAGGTATTATTTGCTTTTGATAATGGCACTGGTCAAAGACGGCTGAGTTTCATGATCTTGCATTTATTTTGCATTTTTCATGTTGCAAAGATGTCTTTTCCGTGGTATAATTAGTTGTATAACATTATTAGGAGAAGCTATGTCTATGAACAATAATAATTACTCAAAACAGATCAACGATGTACTCACTGAGGTCAAAAAGGCTGTTATCGGCAAGGACGCTATCATCATCAAGGTGCTGCTGGCTATCCTTTGCAAGGGCCACGTTCTTATCGAGGATATTCCCGGCGTGGGAAAGACCACTCTTGCGCTGGCCTTTTCAAAGGCCCTCTCCTTAGAGCACAACCGTATGCAGTTCACTCCCGATGTTCTGCCCTCTGACGTTACCGGCTTCTCGGTGTACAACAAAGCCAAGAACACCTTTGAGTTCCGTCCTGGCGTTGCCTTCTGCAACCTTTTCCTTGCTGATGAGATCAACCGTACCTCCAGCAAAACTCAGTCAGCTCTTCTGGAGCTCATGGAGGAGAAGAGCATCACTGTTGACGGAAATACATACCGCCTTCCTGAGCCTTACACCGTTATCGCTACTCAAAACCCTATCGGCTCTGCCGGTACACATAACCTTCCCGATTCTCAGCTGGACCGCTTTATGATAAAGCTCAGCATGGGATACCCCGATCACGAAGGCGAGGTGGCTATCCTTCGCTCAAAATTCAATGCAAATCCCCTGGAGAGCGTTCAGGCCGTTACTGACGCAGGCTCTATCCTTGAGCTTCAGGACTATATCGCTAACATCTACATCGACGATAGGATCTATGAATACATAGTTTCACTGGCGGCTGCTACAAGAAACCACCCAATGCTGAAGCTGGGTGTTTCCCCGAGAGGTACTTTGGCTCTCATGCAGCTTTCAAAGGGCATCGCCGTGGCTATGGGAAGAGACTACGTTATCCCGGACGATGTTTCATACATTTGCAGCGATGTCTTCGAGCACAGAGTCATCCTCAACTCAAAGGCAAAGCTGGCTGAGGCAACTGCCGCTGATATCATCGCCGAGATCGTGAAAAGCGTGCCTGCTCCCGGTATCTCTTCCAAATAAGGAGCCGCCATGCTGCTCATGAAGATCATCTTCGCCATACTAATTATAATATGTGCGATATTCTATATAATGTACATCTGGAACTTCGCCTTGGTGCTGCTGGCAGTTATGATCGCGATCCCTGTGATCATGTTCCTGTCAGCTTACATCGCTAAGCGGAAAATGCAGGTCTACTTCACAGCCGGCGAGAAGGCTGCTTCTAAGAACGAGAACTTCCCTATCCAGCTCACTGTGGTCAACGACAGCATCTTCCACATCGGAAAGGCCGAGGCTACTATCGAATACTACAACGTGTTCAATGACCAGATAAACTCCTTCGAGCTCCACCTGCCTGTTCAGGCCAAAAACAGCCAGAGCACAACCTTCCAGCTCAGCTCGAAATACTGCGGCATCATCAAGGTGCGCTGCGCAAAGCTATGTATCTATGACCCGCTGAGGATCTTCCGCTTCCGTATCGGAAAGGACCTTGAAACTGAGGTGGCTGTTCTTCCTGAGGGCCACGAGCTGGGCGGGATTGTTTCCTTCACCGACCGGATCAACGAGGAAAGCTCGATATTCTCCGAGCACCGCCCCGGCGACGATCCCTCCGAGGTATTCGACCTGAGAGACTACCACCCCGGTGATAAGCTCAACAGGATCCACTGGAAGCTCAGTTCCAAGAAGGATCAGTTCATCGTAAAGGACTACAGCTTGCCGGTGGATGTGCCGTCTACACTGTTCATCAACATGAAATGCTATGAGGACTCGCAGTACACCCTTCCTGTGTTCGACACAATGGTGGAAACACTGGTCTCGATCAGCCAGTTCCTTCTGGAAAACGAAAGAGTCCACAGCATCGCCTATTACAGCAGCCGCACATCATCTTTCAAGGAGTCCGTCATCACTGATACTGAGGCACTTGCTGCTGCGGTAAAGGACCTCATACTCTCCATAAGCGACGACCTCACCTGCGAGGACCCTCAGCTCTACTTCGACGAGCGCCCAAACCTAGCCCTTTCCTCGCTGACCTTCATTACTCAGAAGCCAGGCGACAGTATCCTCTCCTACATCGACGAGAATGTGGACGCTGACATCAAAAATGCTGTGGTCGTGGTCAATACTCCTGACGATGCAGCTGCTTTCCCCGATGTTTATCCGGAAATGCGTATCATGCCTGTGGTCATCGGAAGGATCTCATCCTCGATCAAGGACATCGAGCTATAATTTGAAATAAGGATACAATATGAAAAAAAAGAAAGCCAGATCAAACTCTAACGGCATACAGATATGCGACAGCATCGTTATGTCCGTGAAAAAGCGAAGGCCGAATTACCGCACAGCGGAGGCTGTTATCATCGCCCTAGTGGGCTATGTTTCGGTGATAATGTCCTTCCTGACTATGTTCGACTTCAACTACAGCCCCACAACAGTTTTCGTTGCGGGAGCGATCTTCTCCTTCATTTACATAGTCCTTTCTGTTATCGGAAGAAAGGGCGCCTGGATCATTACAGCTTCACTGGTGGCGGTCATGATCATGGCATACCGAGTGGTGGACACCCTGGCATTGGGATTCAAGTACGTCTACAACGTTATCTACCACGCCGCCTACCACACTGAAATAAGCTACTACAAGGCCCTAAAGCCACGTTTTGAGGAGGACTCAGTCACCCTGTTCTTCATCTTCATTATGTGGATCTTGGCGGTGGTGATCTACTTCTTCACCATTTACCGGCCTAACCCATTCCTGCCGCTGCTGGCTACCTTCCCTATCATCGAGATTGGTCTGTACTACGGTATCGAGATCTCTGTTTTCTGGGGGATCCTCGTTGTGGCCTACTGGCTGGCTCTGCTGGCAATGTCATCCATTGATATGGGCGAATATTCAGGCGGAAACGGCGGCTTCGTCCGAAAGGACAACCTGTTCTTCCCCAAGCGGCAAATGCGGCTGAAGGTCACCGAAAAATGCGGAATGTTCGTTATCGGCTCGATCACGGCCGTGGCTCTTTTGACCACCGCAATGATCAGCCTGACCGACTACAAACGCAGCGATGAGCTCAACCAAAAACGTATCAAGATCAGAGATGCTGTGGCTTCCTTCTCTATGGAAAACCTGGCTGACTCGCTCTCAAACCTGACCAGCGCCTTCGGTATCGACCTGAAATACGAAAACCACAAGCTGGGCAACGTTGACAGGCTAAGATACAAGAACACCGTTGACCTGACGGTAAATGTCAGCGGGAAGTACGACGGTGCGATCTACCTGAAGGACTTCACCGGCGCTGTTTACAGCGGAAATGAATGGCAGGCATCTCCTGCTTCTATTATGGAGGCTCAGCTGTTCGACGACTTCCGTGACATGGAGATCTATCCCCAGGAATTCCCGGCGCTTTTCAGCGAAACTGCCGGGCTTGACAGCCAGGAGCTGGAGATCTCTATCGAAAATAAGGAAAAGAAAAACCATACCTACTTCCCCTACGGAGCTATCGCTGACGGTGAGGTGAAATTCACCGGCGACGACCTGGTAGTTCCTAAGACCAAGGACAACAAGTACAGCTACACCTTCCTGCCGGTCAAGACCGAGGATGCTGCTGATGCGCTAAAGGCTCCTACCAGAAACGTTTTCTCAGTTTCATCTATCTCAGATCCCTACTGGCAGACATCTATCCGTCAGTATTGCACTGACAGAGCGCTGTTCAGCTATGACGACTACTTCTCAATAGATTCTGAGATCGGCGCAGGTGTCAACGTTTTCTACTCTCACCCCAAGGCTCTTATGGCTCAGCTCCTTGAGAGCGAATACAGGAGCTTCGTCCGTGAGAACTATATGCAGGTGCCTTCTGACGCCAATATCACTGAGGTCAGAGACCTTTTTGAGGACATCCTTGCGGACGCTCCCATGGCTAACAACGCTCACGATAAGCTGGAGATACTCAAAAGGCTCAGAGAGCGTGTGGGTCAAATGGCTGTGTACTCCCTTAACCCGGGAAGAACTCCCTCAAACCGAGATTTCGTCAACTACTTCCTCACCGAGAACAAGAAGGGCTACTGCACGCACTTCGCCACGACTGGCGTCCTTCTGGCAAGAATGGCCGGTATCCCTGCCCGCTACGCCACAGGCTATGTGGTGGTGGGAGAGGACTTCTCCAAGGGCAACCTAAAAGCCGACGGCAGCTTCAATATCGACATCAAGGACAACCGCAGCCACGCTTGGACTGAGGTGTATCTGGACGGTTACGGCTGGATGCCATTCGAGTTCACCGCAGGCTATTCTGAGGAGACTATCAACACCACACCGGCTACTACCACCGTTACCACTACCACTAACAACGAGACCAAGACCACCGCTTCTCGTTCGAAGCGCACCGGCGAGACCTCTGAGCGCAGGACAAGGGCTACCAACACCAAAACAACTGCTGCGGTAAGCTCTGCGACAACTGTTTCAGGCGGAGGCGCATCTCATCGCACTCACAAGCCGATGTCCATGGGTATGAAGAGCCTGATCATTGGCGTGATCTTCGCCCTTAGTGCTGCTGCTTTTGTTTGGCTCAGAAGAAAATACATCCTATGGCGCCGTGAACAACGCTTCACCAGCGGCTCCTCACGAGAAAGAGTTGGCGCTATGTATGAGCACAGCATGGCTCTGCTGAAGCTGGGAGGTATCGTTCAAGGAAATCGTGGCTTTGCAGATTTTGCTGAGGATACGGAAAAGGCCGTTGGCGGTCTGCGATTCCCTCAAGGCGAATTCTCTCAATTCATGGATATCTGCCTGAGAACTGTTTTCAGCCAGCAGAATGCCACTAAGGAAGAGCTGGAGAAATGCCGCAGCTTCGTATCTGAGCTTTCAGATAACACCTACAGCAAGGCGAGCCGCATAGAAAAGCTGCTCATGAAGCTGGTCTATGTGCTGAAATAAAGGAGGTCCACCATGACTAACATGAAATACAACGGTTACACAAAGGGCGTGCTGCTGATCGTAGCCGGCCTGCTGATCGCATTCTTTCCGGGACTTATCTCCGGGATCTTCTACACGATCGGAGGCATAATACTGGCCTTCAGCATAGTTTCTCTCATCGCCGGGATCGGTGCCTTTGGCGGAAAGATCCTTGGCGGCGGGAGCATAGCGGGCATAATCATCGGGATCGTGATCATCTCTCTGCCCTCTCTGGTACACATCGGTATACCGCTCATCGCCGGAGTAGTCTTCGCTTCCACCGGTCTGGAAAGGCTTTTCACTGCGATCCAGGCCAAGAAGCTGGGCAAGAACTGGATCATCAGCCTTGTGGCTGCGATCGTTCTCCTGCTGATCGGCGGTACCTTGATGTTCCACCCGGTGAAGACCGGCACTGCCGCAAGGATCCTGCTTGGTGCTGCTCTGGTGGGCGTGGGAGTGTTCAACAGCTTCGTTGACTCAAAGAACTCCTCTGATACCGGAGGGATCATCGACGTGGACAGCTACACCGTGAAAGATGACACAAAATACCTGAAATAACGCAAAAAACTGCCGGAGATCTCCGGCAGTTTTCTTATATGTTCATGGCGGCCATTGCATTGATGTAGTCAAGATTTGGAACGAAGACTGAACTGCTGCGGCTGCTCTCCATGACCTTTTCACCGTTTTTGTAGGCCAGAACTCTGGCAAGTGGCAGATCCTCCCATTCCTCGCTGTCAAGGGGCTGAGTTGAGAAGATGTAGCCATCGGGAAGCTGCTTTGCATAGAGAGTGCTCTTCATATTCTTGTGGACATACAGCAGCTCTCCGTCGAAGATGATCAGGTTGAGCTTGTTTCTGGGAGAAAGCTCTGCGGTAAGATCCTCGATCAGCCGAAAGCGCTGCTCCGGCGAAAGATCACCAGTGCGCTGGGATCCTCTGACTTTATCCATAAGGTACATGAAGACCCGCTCGGAGTCGGTGTCGCCGGATTGGGTATTCAGATAGCTCATGAGCTGTCTTCCGGAATATATCGTGCCGTTGTGGATCATGGTCCAGCGCCGTCCAACGGCGTCAAAGCCTGTGAATGGGTGGCAGTTATCATGCTTCACGGCGCCCACTGTTGCCAGCCTGATATGAGCAAGTGCAGTGGTCTGGGGAGGAGTCTCCTCCACCACCTGAGAATTTATACGGCTGCCGGTAGCTCTCACCGGCTCACGAATGATCTCTGTCAGTCCGTCAGCGCTGCGCCGCATCAGTCCCCAGCCGTGGGGGTGGCGGACACTGTGGCTGTAGAATTTCCGAAGATGATCCCGGATGTCTGTCTCCCGGGAAAATGAAGCTCCGAAAAGCTCACACATTTGTCTCACATCCTGTCTTTGTATATAAGTCGTTCCCTAGGCGCTCCGCCGCCTCCTTTACCAGCTGGCAGGGGCGTTTGCCAAGGAGCTTCTGCCGCTGCATCTCCACAACTGCAAGAGCCTCCTCATCCTGCGAAAAATAGGCAGAGATCTTTCCGAGGAGGTTTAGTGCTGTTTCCTTGGCAGGGGCTCCGCTGATCATCATTTTCTCAAGGTCGAACATGGCTGCCGCCTGATGATCTTCGATTGCCTGGCGCTGAAGTGCCGGAGTGAGATCAAAGTCCTCCAAGCTAAGCAGGTACAGTATCAGCAGATGAGCGAAACTCAGATCCTCCTCCGAGATCCCCAGGGGATAACGAGGATCCAGGTCGAACATTCGCAGCTCGATGTGGTCGATGCCGTTTCGTAAAAGGCCGTCCAGAGTGTTCTCACCACGGGGCTTCAGCCGCACGGGAAGGTAGAGCTCGCTGGCAGAAAAGAGTGCGCCCTTCTCGATATATCGCCGAATGCTGGCTGTGTAGGCTCTCAGGGAGGAGTAGTCCAGCACAGGCACGAAATGATTCCAGTAGCCACGGCTGCTGTTGCGGAGAGAGGCCTCTCCTGTGAAGACCGCACCGCTGCCGTGATCCTCCAGCATGGATCTGTCATAAACAGGGCTGGCGGCAGTCAGCAGCACGATCAGCCAGCTGTACCGCATGATCTGCTTTTTCAGCCGCAGATAGAGACTGTCCCGAAAGTCGGAGAGTTCCTCCTCAGTGCCGCTCTCACGGTAAAGGCGCTCCAACAGCTGAGGGCTGAGGGAGTAGTTGAAATGGATCCCGGAATAGAGCATGAGCCGCTTGCCGTAGCGCTGCTGGAGCTTCTCACGGTAGCTGCGCTTTGAGGACTGATCTCCCGAAAAATCGGCGATAATGATGTCGTCCTCTGTCTCAAAATGGGGCGGATCACTGCAAAGCCAGATCTGCTCCCC
This sequence comes from Ruminococcus flavefaciens, assembly GCA_902760805.1. GTDB lineage: Bacteria > Bacillota > Clostridia > Oscillospirales > Ruminococcaceae > Ruminococcus. Next base: position 103,406 of record CACWHY010000004.1, read on the forward strand.
CAGCTTTGAAAGCTCCTGCCGGGCAAGCCTGTCAAGCTCCGCCAAGGACTGGATCACCTCATGGACGCTTCCGAAGACCGGCGTTATGATCTCCAGCTGGTTTTCGCAGAAATCTCTGGTCAGGCGCTCGTCATCAAAGGGATGAGGAGTATTCGCCATGCGGCCGCTGCCGTCAACACGAAGGGTCTCACGCTCGAGGCCGAAGCCTCCGCTAAAAAGAATAGCATCTCTCATAGGCACACCTCAGATCTGGGCATAGCGGAGAATGAAATCCTCCATGGAAGTGCCGGCCTCGACACCCTCGACCATTTCCTTGGCAGGGTTAGTCAGATGCTGGGCACGGTGGAAAAGTGTCTGAACAAAGATCTCCTCGCCCTTTCCACGCTTGGAAAGTCCCTCCGCCGCAAGGGAAACTATTTTGGTGAGCTGCTGAGAAAGCTGCTGTTTATCCACAAAAGTCGGCAGAGATCTCCGGGAGAACTCCCTTTGCAGCTCAGTGGCGCTGTAGCCGTGACTGTAGATCACATCGTCGTTCTCAAGGAGTTCCTTCAGCGCAGGGATATTCTCCAAAAGCCCGATGTGGAAGGCCGCAACGGTCATGCTGTCCTTGATCGGCTGGCAGCAGGAGCTGCGGAATTCGATAGTTCCACGGAAGGTCAGATCCTCGAACTTGAACGTGCGCAGGTACTCAAGATCCTCCAATACCGGCGAGAATGTCACCTGCTTATACTCGTTTCCGTCAAAATACTCCCCTGTTATGGCCTTTTTGTCGAAAAACTCTATCACGGGGATCGGTGTGAAGTCGATGTATTTGCCGTCACGAACTGTGCAGTAGATGCTCTGGGTCTTGATATAGCGCAAAAGGTCGTCTGTGTCACGGAGCTTGTACTCGAACATTCCCACGTTGTGGGGGTTGTAGCCCTGCATACTGCGCTCCCAGAGCATATTTCTGGCGCAGAGGAGATCCGGGAACTCGGGCAGATAGGAGTTGGCAAAAAGCAGCGATTTATAGGGCTCCAGCAGGCCAAAAACGTTGATCACGTCGATCAGCTCGTCATGACAGACGTCGATCTGGACCTGAGAAGCACTGGTAAAGGTACCGAAATCCGGCCTGTCGTGAAAGATCACCGGCGCTTCGGTGTGAGATCTGTAGGAGTGAAGGTAGTGATAGAGCATACGGTAGCGCTCATTGGGAACAGGCTGGTTGCGGTTGATGTTGAAATACGGATTGATCCCCATTCCAGTCAGGGTATAGCCATATTCTGCGAAAAATCGGTTGATAAATCGGTAATAGCTCTCAAAGCGCTCCTTCAGGACGAAAAGGTCGCTGCCCTTCCCCATGGAGAGCTCGAGATTTGAGTAAGAACAATCGAAGGATAGGTCATCGCCGGTAACGGGGTCGGCCATGGAATTTGGCTGGCCGTTGGAGTCTATGCTGACCGGCTGAAAGCCAAAGTGCTCACGAAAAGCAGCCGCCATTTCAAAGACCACATTTTCCTCGACAGGAGCCTTTGCCAAATTGACCACCGGCATCTCGATCTCGATGCCTATCCGTCTGGGCCGCGGCTCAAGCGTGCGTGAAATATACTTATTATAAATAGCTCTGTCAATAGTCTCCTGTCTCATAAGATCACCCTTTCCTATTTTGATTTTACCTATAGTTTTACTATGCTTTATTATATACTATTTTTGTAGGTTTGTCAATAGGTTTTTGAAAATATTCCTCCTCTCGCCCCTTATATACTATTATAATAGTACAGGCATTTTGACGGTGTTCTTGATGAAAAAAATTACGAATTGTAATCAGTCAGCCCAACCTATTTGGCAAGTAAATATTACGTTCTGTATTAAATTTCTTGCCCATTTTCCATGTCTGAAATTGTCCAAAAGGATCATTTCCCGAAACACCATGTATAGAAATCCGTGCGATTTACGCTTTGTAATGACATCAATTTGTACTTTATGTAATAGAACTGTAATTTTTAGCTGCTATTTGTTTTGATTTGTTCCTCAGCAGTTCATTTACAGTTCATATTCTATTCATTTAATATGTGCCATTTTAACCTAATATGAGGAATATGAGGGAAAGATCTTGGTGCAAAAATGGAAAAAGTCTCAAAACCATTGCCATTTTCTGCCGAATATGTTATGATTATCACAGTCCGAAATGGACTATCAATTTACGAATGCTTTTCGAGGAAAGGATGAGTTGATGAGAAAAGCTAAAGTTGCAGCGATAGTCTTAGGAAGCGTTTCTTCTTGCTTATTTGGCGGACTGTTCGCAGTTTATGCGACAGCTCCAGTCGTTACTTCTGTAACTCCTAAGGATACCGCACAGATTCAGGACGTTGAGATCGAAGAACTGGCAAATGCAGCTGCAGTAACTCCTATCAGAACCACAGCCGTTACCACAAGCAAAGCAACTACAAAGGCAGCATCCACTACGACTGCCGTTACTACTACCACTACTGTTGTTGAGCAGCCCACAGAAGCTCCAAGCGAGGCTTCCACTGAGGCCGCTACAGAAGCTGCTACTCAGGCAGCTACCGATGCCCCCTATGAAGAATATACGGCTTATGTTCCTGAGGAGCCTGAGGTTGTCTATTATGAAGAGCCCCTCTACCAGGAAGAGGTTGTTTATCAGGAAGCTACAGAAGAGAACACAGAGGCTACAGAGACCTATACTGAGGCTCCTGTAGATACTACAAGTGCTTCTTCCCTTCCGATCAGTGACAGCGAATACATTATCCTCTGCAATGCTGTTGGCCACGAGGCCGGATGCAGCTGGATCAGTGAATTCGACAAGGCTAAGGTCGTTGAAGTTATCATGAACAGAGTTTACAGCCCCCTGTATCCCAACAGCATTTATGAGGTACTTACTCAGAAAAATCAGTTTGAGGGATCCAAGAGCTACGTTGACCTTGGTACTTATGCAAGCTACGTTACAGACAGTGTAAAGGCCGCAGTTGACCTTTACTTCTCAGATCCCGCCTCCTTCCAGCATGGTTACTTCAGCTTCTATGGAGACGGATACCAGAACTACTTCGTTTGATGAACGAAGGCCAATAGTTTGACCGAAAGCAATGCCCGTATAGCTCAGGCGCAACTGTGCATACACCGGCAAGGCATCATGGATCGAACACCTCACCGCAGTACATTGCGGTGGGGTTTTTTATTTGCAATTCTTTCTGGGAAAAATTGTTTTCACGAAACTTTCATTTCTATCACGATCCCTCCGTTGAATTGCCCTCAGGATCGTGTTATAATTTTGTCAACCTAAGAAAGGAGTCCCTATCTATATGAAAGACAGTAATAATCTCAGCAAGCAGATCGTGAAGTTCGCTGCGGTGAGCCTTCTGCTGCTTCTTATCTTCAACGCTGTGGTCATGCCTATGCTCTCTAAGGCAAGCATCATCGAGACAGACTACAGCTTCTTCATGGATCAGGTGGACCAGGGAAATGTGACTAAGGTCAGTATCTCCGGCGACCAGATCCGCTTCGCTGCGACTGACGAAAACGGCAAGGAACAGGTCTATTCCACCGGCAAAATGGAGGACCCTGACCTGGTCGAGCGCCTCCATGAAAAGGGCGGTATCACCTTCACTGAGGAGATCAGGCAGCAGAACAGCTTCCTCATGGAATTCCTTGTGGGCTGGGTGCTGCCACTGGTCTTCTTCGCAGTGCTGTGGAACGTGCTGTTCAAGGGGCTGAGCAAGCGTATGGGCGGCATGGGGAACGCTATGAGCTTCGGCAAGAGCAACGCTAAGATCTACGTCAAGGCTCAGACCGGCAAGACCTTTTCAGATGTGGCTGGTCAGGACGAGGCCAAGGAGGCTCTGGTGGAGATCGTTGACTTCCTCCACAACCCGGATAAGTACGCCGACATAGGCGCAAGTCTCCCAAAGGGTGCGCTGCTGGTGGGGCCTCCCGGCACTGGTAAGACCCTTCTGGCTCAGGCTGTGGCCGGCGAGGCAAACGTGCCGTTCTTCTCGATCTCGGGCTCTGAGTTCGTGGAGATGTTCGTGGGAATGGGCGCTGCTAAGGTCAGGGATCTGTTCAAGCAGGCCAACGAGAAGGCTCCCTGCATAGTTTTCATAGACGAGATCGACACTATCGGAAAAAAGCGTGACGGGAATTTCAGCGGAAACGATGAGCGTGAGCAGACCCTCAACCAGCTCCTCACCGAAATGGACGGCTTCGACAGCAGAAAGGGCGTTGTGATCCTTGCCGCCACCAACAGGCCTGAGTCCCTCGATCCGGCTCTCCTGCGCCCGGGACGCTTCGACAGACGTATCCCGGCAGAGTTGCCTGACCTGGCCGGCCGTGAGGCTATCCTGAAGGTACACGGGGCAAAGGTCAAAACTGAGCAGTATATCGACTACAACGCTATCGCTAGGGCTACTGCCGGAGCTTCCGGTGCTGAGCTTGCAAACATCATCAACGAGGCTGCTCTCAGAGCCGTCAGAAACGGCAGGAGCATGGTCTCTCAGCAGGATCTGGAGGAAAGCGTTGAGGTGGTCATTGCAGGCTATCAGAGGAAAAATGCGGTCATTTCCCAGAAAGAAAAGGAGATCATCGCCTATCACGAGATCGGTCACGCTCTTGTGGCGGCTATGCAGAAGAATTCTGCACCTGTCCACAAGATCACGATCATCCCCCGTACCAGCGGCGCTCTTGGCTACACCATGCAGGTGGACGAGGGCGAAAAGTTCCTCATGACAAAGGACGAGGCACTTGCTCGGATCGCAACTCTCACCGGCGGAAGAAGCGCTGAGGAGCTGATCTTCAACACCTGCACCAGCGGCGCCTCCAACGACATCGAGCAGGCTACTAAGCTGGCAAGAGCTATGGTCACTCGCTACGGTATGAGCTCCAGCTTCGACATGATCGCTCTGGAGACCGTGGGCAGCAAGTATCTGGGCGGAGACACCTCCCTGGCCTGCTCCCCCGAAACTGCCGCTAAGATCGACGAGGAGGTAGGGGCTATCGTGCGCAAGTCCCACGAAAAGGCGCTCTCTATCCTGTCGGAAAACGTGACGAAGCTCCACGAGCTGGCACACTTCCTGCTGGAAAAGGAAACCATCACCGGCGAGGAATTCATGGCAATCCTAGGCAAACACCCTGCCACTGTCTGACAGGCTTATACAAAAAATCCCGGCAAAGCTCCTACTTTATCGGGATTTTGCTGTTTTTGCGAAAAAAGCCTTGACTTGACCGGAAGAATGTGCAATAATTATTGTTGGTGTATAATTCTGACGAAAGCGAGACTTGAAATGAAAAAGTATATCCTCACTCTTCTTATATCAATGGTGCCCATCTTAGAGCTCCGTGGCGGTATCCCGTTCGGCGTCGGCATGGGCGTTCCGTGGAAGCAGGCTGTTCTCATCTGTATGATCGGCAACATGATCCCCGTGCCGTTTGTTTTCTTCTTCGCAAGAAAGATCCTTGAATGGGGCGCAGACAAGCCCGTTATCGGCAAGTTCTTCACATGGTGTCTTGAAAAGGGCCACCACGGCGGCGAAAAGCTGAAGGAAAAGGCCGGAAAGGGTATGTTCTGGGCACTGCTGCTGTTCGTAGGTATCCCCCTCCCCGGTACAGGCGCTTGGACTGGAACTCTGGCTGCAAGCCTGCTTGACCTGGATTTCAAGAAGAGCATTGTTGCTGTTATGCTGGGAGTTTGCCTTGCAGCTATCATCATCACTGTTCTCACTCTGCTGGGCTTCGGCGCATTCACAGCAGTTACAAAGTGAGCGGCTAATACATACAAAATATTCCCGGAGCATCTGCTCCGGGTTTTTTGTTACACCTGTCCCCTTTTTTCCGAGTGTACTTTATGAAAGCGTGATCATGCTGAAAGGAGGCCAAAATGACCGACATAGAATACCGGCAGCTTATGGAAAGCTCTCAGCAGAAGGCTCAGAGGGCGCTGTTCGATGAGTATTTCGCCTATGTTTTCGCAATCGTGGCAGGCAGGCTCAAGGGCTGCGGCAGCCGTGAGGACATGGACGAGTGTACTGCGGACGTTTTCTCAGAGGTGTTCCTGTACCTGGACAAAAACAGCTCTCAGAACGGCGAGCTGAAGGGCGTTGTGGGAACTATCGCCCGCAACCGCTCCATTGATGCCTTCCGGAGGCTCTCCGCAAAAAACGGCACTGCTGTTCCTCTGGAGGAAGCTGACTCGGAAAGCACTGAGACCGGCCCTGAGTCCTTGGCAGAGCAGAATGAGCTGCGCAGGATACTTCTGGACAAGATCGAGGCTCTGGGCTCCCCGGACAGCACCATAATTATGCAGAGCTACTTCTACGGACACAGCTCTGCGGAGATAGGCCGGGAGCTGTCCATGACCCCGGCGGCGGTGCGCATGAGAGCAAGCAGAGCTCTCAAAAAGCTCCGGAAAATGCTTGAAAAGGAGGATATTGCACTATGAAAAAGATAGACAAGGATATTTTCGACAGACCCGATGAAGAGTCTGCAAAGCGCCTGGCGGAGCTTCTCCCGGAGGCTGATGATAGGGAGAAAGACAGGATATTCCGCAGGAGCCGGGCTCTGTACCGAGTAAAGAGCGCTCAGGACAGCGACAGCGTTACCGGAGTTGAGGTGGTCGGCAGAAAGAAGAGCTTCCGGCGCTGGATCACTGCTGCGGCCTGCTTTGCGCTCATTGCAGGCATAGGCGGAGCTGCCTTCGCTTTGCGTCCGCAGCCCTCTCAGGAGCTCTCAGAAACGCCTGAGGTCTCCGCTGAGCCTGTTACTGAGGAGGAGCCTGCAACCGATCCGGAGCCTGTTACAGAGGCTGAGAAAGCTCCCACAGAGCCGGAGGAAGAGGTGTATGTCCCGGAGCTCCAGCTCCACGAGGAAGCTCCCTATGCGGAGACCTTTGAGGAGGCTGAGGCTCTCATGCAGGAGCACTCCCACCTTATCCCCTGGGATCAGCGGAAGGGCATCGACACCGACTACTACGCCGGGCTGCTCATGTCCGAGGACTACGACCTGAACTGCCTTGAGGCGAAAAGCTACATCTACCATATCCTGCTCAACAGCCAGCTCTACTACAGCACCGCCAGGGGCTCACTGCTGATAAACTATGACAACGAGACCTCCAGCACCGACTTCCAGGTGGATATGGACGCTCAGGAGACCTTCGAGGACGTCACATTTTCCAGAGGTGACCACCTCCAGTTCTACGCCTATGACGATAAAACGATCCTTACTCTTGCCGGTATGCAGTATCAGAGCTATTTCCACAACAAGGAGAAGTTTTTCAACTACATCGAGGACAACTACTGCCACATCGACTGCGCTCCCCCGGACTACGGCCTGACAGGTCACAGCGGCTCCAATTCGTTCATGTATGACAGCGAATCTCTGCTTGTGCCTAACCAGTATGCGACCGGTATGCTCATGGACTTCGATAACTGGCAGGTGGTCAGCCGGGGAAATGAAGTTGGACGGGACTGCGTTTCTATCGAAGGAAGCTGGCGTGACGCCGACTTCACCATGACCGTGGATATCCGCACAGGTATCCTGCTGAGTATCTACAGCAACAGCAGCTCTCCCATTGACATTCGTATGACCTCCCTGGAGGTGGACGTGCCATTTGAGCGTGTGGAGTTTGATCCAACGGGCTACACCGAGATCCAAAATATCATCTATGATTAAAGCCAAAGGGTCGATCGAGTGATCGGCCCTTGCATTTTCCCATAAATTGCAGTATAATAATAGTAACTTTTTATGGGAGGTTTGACTTATGAAAGTCCTTATCATCAACGGAAGTCCCCGAAAGGACGGCAACACCAGCCTCGCTTTGGCGGAAATGGAGAAGATCTTCGCTCAGGAAGGTATTGAGGTGAAGTCTGTCCAGATCGGCAGCAAAAATATCAGAGGCTGTATCGCCTGCAACTCCTGCGCAGAAAAGGGCAAGTGCGTTTTCGACGACGGCGTCAACGAGCTGGCTGAGGAATTCCGCACAGCTGACGGACTTGTAGTGGCTTCGCCGGTGTACTATGCTTCGGCAAACGCCACGCTCATTGCCTGTCTTGACCGGCTTTTCTACAGCTCTCACTTCGACAAGACCATGAAGGTGGGCGCAAGCGTTGTCTGTGCAAGGCGTGGAGGCTGCTCCGCTACCTTTGACGAGCTGAACAAATACTTCACGATCAGCGGTATGCCAGTGGCTTCAAGCCAATACTGGAACAGCATCCACGGCCGTGAAAAGGGTCAGGCCTCACAGGACGCTGAGGGGCTCCAGACCATGCGTGTGCTGGCAAGGAATATGGCCTTCCTCATGAAGAGCATCGCTCTTGGCAAGAAAAAATTCGGCCTCCCGGAGGTTGAGCCGGAGCACCAGTGGACACACTTCATCTAACAAAAAAGCTGCCGCAGTCTTTCGACCACGGCAGCTTCGCTTTTTACAGGAAAACGTATTTTAGAACGAACAGCACCGCCAGAACATACATGATTGGGTTGATGTTCTTTTTCTTTCCGCAGATGAGGTTGATGATAACGTAGGAGATAACTCCGATAGAGATACCCTCGGAAATGCTGTAAAACAGCGGCATTGCGATGATACACAGGTACGCAGGGATCGCCTCGGTGAAATTGCTGTCGGCGAACTTGATCTCAGTGATCGTGCTGAACATCAGGAAGCCTACCAGGATCAGCGCAGGTGCTGTTGCAAAGGAAGGGATCGCTACGAAGATCGGTGCGAAGAGCATTGACAGCAGGAACAGGATCGCTGTTGTGAGAGCGGTAAGGCCTGTTCTTCCGCCGGCTGCGACGCCTGCTGAGGACTCAACGAATGTTGTGGTGGTGGAGGTACCAAGTACGGCTCCGGCTGATGTAGCCACAGCGTCAGCCAGAAGTGCAGGCTTGATACCGGGGAGCTTTCCGTCCTTGTCCAGCATATCGGCCTTTGTTGCGACTCCGATAAGAGTTCCCAGAGTGTCGAAAAGGTCAACGAACAGGAAGGAGAATATGATCACGATGAAGTTGAAAATGCCCAGCTTGTCGAATTCTACGTTGAAGCACTGGCCGAAGGTCTCGCCCAGCTTGGAGAAATCGGTCATGGTGAATGTGGGGAAAAGTGTATATGCTCCGGCCTCCGGATCGGGAACGTAGATCCCAACGCCCTGACAGATCATGCCAAGGATCCAGGTGCCGAAAATTCCGATGAGGATCGAGCCCTTCACCTTTTTGATGTAAAGGATCGCTGTGATCATCAGGCCAATGAGTGCAAGAAGTGCGCAGATACCCTTGGTGCTAAAATCCTGACGGAAGTTGATAAGAGATACCAGCGTTCCGGAATTGTCAACTGCCAGTCCGGAATTCTGAAGGCCGATGAATGCGATGAACAGGCCTATTCCCACGGACACCGCCCTCTTCAAGGTCAGGGGGATCGAGTTGAATATGGCCTCACGGACGTTGGTCAATGAAAGGATTATGAAAATAATTCCCTCAATGAATACCGCCAGCAGTGCTGCCTGCCAGGGATAGCCCATGGTGCCGCAGACTGTGTAGGCCATGAATGCGTTCAGTCCCATTCCGGCGGAAAGAGCGAAGGGAAGGTTTGCAAGGAAAGCCATGCAGGCTGTTCCGATAAAGGAAGCCAGACAGGTGGCCAGCAGCACTGCTGTTCTGTCCATGCCTGCGTCAGAAAGAACGTTGGGGTTGACTGCCAGGATATACGCCATTGTCATGAAGGTGGTAAGGCCGGCTGCGATCTCAGTCTTGATGTCGGTCTTGTGCTCCTTCAGCTTGAAAAGTTTCTCCAGCATGATAACTACCTCATTCCTTGTATTCCGCAATATACGGAAGATTTCTGTAATACTCGCCGTAGTCCAAGCCGTATCCGATAACGAAATGATCCGGGATAGTGAACAGTGCATAGTCCGGCTCAAAGTCAACGATACGGCGCTCGGGCTTGTCCAGCAGAGTAACTACCCTGAGTGAGAGGGGCTCTCTTGCCTTCAGCAGCTTCACAACGTCCCGGAGAGTTCTTCCGGTGTCGATTATGTCCTCCACGATGACCACGTTGTAGCCCTTGATGTCCTGAGAAAGATCCATGGTGATGTTTACGATGCCTGATGACTTGGTGTCCTGGTAGTAGCTCTTTGCCGCCATAAATCCGATCTCACAGGGAGATTTTATGGCACGGGCAAGGTCTGCAAGAAATACGAATGAGCCCTTGAGTATGCTCACAAGGAGCATTGGCCGGCCATCGTACCAGCTGTCGATCAGCTCACCTGCCTTAGCTACCGCTGTGCGGATCTCCTCCTCAGATATAAGGACACGGTTGATCCGAGAGTTGTAGACCTCAGTCTTGTGCAGTTCCATAATATCAACTCCAATCTTCATAATGCCGCCCAGCTCCTCCCCCAAGAGGAGCCTTCTGTCGATACACACAGTATAGCACAATTTCCTGTATAAGTCAATGGAAAACGGGGATCTTTTCCACAAGATATTGTTATTACAGGAGAAACGGGCAGGAGTTTTTTGAGGCATCGCTCCCCTTTCGCCCAGCGGCGAAAGAAGAGGCTGTTTCCGGGTATTCGTCAATGGAAAACAGAAAGGAGGACTTTTGGACAGCCCCTCCGCAAAAACTCATTGACAAAACTCCGCCGCCGTGGTATGATACTCTTATCTTGAAAAGGAGGTATTCTTATGGCAAATCCCTTTCTCCCTCTCTGGGAATACATCCCTGACGGCGAGCCCCGTGTCTTCGGCGACCGGGTCTACATTTACGGCTCCCACGACAGACCCTCCTGCGAGTTTTTCTGCGACTATAGGCTGAAGGTCTGGTCAGCTCCTGTGGACGACCTTGAAAACTGGCAGTGTCACGGAGTTTCCTTCCGAACACGAAAGGGCGATGAGCCGGGGGACGTCCCCTGGACTGACAGGGAGCTCTACGCTCCGGACGTTGTGGAAAAGGACGGAAAATTCTACCTTTACTCCTACATCGTGGGCTCTAAAGGCGCAGTTGCAGTCAGCGACCGGCCCGAGGGTCCTTTCACGCTGCTGGGTCAGTACATCTGCGACGATGCCGATGCAGGCGACGACGGCGTTTTCAACGACCCGGGAGTGCTGGTGGACGATGACGGGTCAGTTTACATCTACTACGGCTTCGAGCGCTCTCATTTCGGCCAGATCGATCCCGGTGATATGCGGACTGTGATCAAGGGCTCCTATATGGCTGACCTTATCCCTCACGGCAGTGAGCAGGAGGACTTCTTCGAGGCCAGCTCCACCAGAAAGATCGGCGGCAGGTACTACCTGATCTACTCACCTCGCAAAGGCAGCCAGCTGAGCTATGCCATTTCCGACAGTCCCAAGGGGCCTTTCAAGCGAATGGGACCTATCATCGACAACGGTGAGGACTACCCCGGCGGCAACGATCACGGCTCCCTCTGCTGTATCGGCGGCCAATGGTACATCTTCTACCACCGCATGACAAATGGAAGCATCATGTCCCGGCGTGCCTGCGTGGAGCGTGTCCAGATCCTTCCCGACGGCACTATCCCCAAGGTGGAGATGACTTCCCTGGGCTTCAGCAAGTCCCTTGACCCGTACAAGGAAACTCCGGCAGAGATCGCCTGTGTACTGCGTGGAGGCTGTCTCATCACTGAAAAGGACGTGCTCACCCGTGAGGTGACTTCCATAAAGACCGGAGCTGTGATCGGCTATCGGTATTTCGACTTCGGAGAGGACTTCTCCGGCTCGCCTGTTACTCTTTGCCTGAAAACCACCGGCAGAGGCATGATCTCGGACGTTCACGTCATCCTTGACGACCCGGGATCCGGCCAGGAGGTGGGCGTTTGCCGTGTGGAGGCCGGCGACGGTATCTTCCGTGCTAAGCTGCCATCTATCACCGGCAGACACGCTGTTTTCTTCCGGGCAGAGCACATCTACAAGGACTGGTGGAGCCACTGCTTCAATGACAGAGAGCTCTTCGGTCTGGTCTCATTCGTTTTCCTGAAATAAGAAAAAGGCTGTGCGGTCTGCACAGCCTTGCTTTTTAACCCAGGACCACGTTCACCAGCCCCTGATATAGAGAGGCTGACTCACTTGCGAAGTTGAAATCAAAGTCGCCGGGATTTTGGATCTGCATAACGATAATGTAGGAGCCGCCGTATCCGCCATATCCTGCGCTGTTATCGAAGCTGCCATTGTCAGCGTCGTTCTTGGCACAGCCAACGATGTACAGGAAGTCTCCTGCGCCGGTCTCGGCAGTACCGGTCTTTGCGTAGAGAGTATAGCCTCCGGGAACGTACACGCCCAGATTTCCGGCAACGCCGCTCATTCCGTCGAGAATGCCCTGACGGCAGTTCTCAGGGATAGAAGCGATCACCTCTCCTGAGGGGCTTCCGGGAGCTATGACTGTTCCGAAGCTATTGGTGTCCATGATATTCTGCACAACGAAGGGCTTCACCATGTCGCCGAAAACAGCCTCTCGCCCAAGAGCTGCCAGGTAAATGGGGCAGGTGCGGACGTAGGACTGACCAAAGGCGCTGCGGCGAAGATCGTCATCGCAGTAGATCTCGATGTTGTTGTCAATGGGGCCGAAGTCGCAGTCGATACGGCTCGTAAAATGGAAGAAATTCTCCAGGTCACTGAGAGCTGCATCGGTGCCGATCTGGTCAAAGACCTTGGCGAAGTAGATGTTGCTGGAGTTCACGAAAGCGGAGTAGAGCGAGCGCTCCGGGATCGGGTAATTCCAGGTGTTCTCATGGTCCCAGTTGACGATAGTCGCTCCCCCGTCTGTCCACTCGCCGTCGTCGTAAAGGGAGTAGATCCCGTGGTAGTCGGAAATGACCTCAGACATGATCTTGAATGTGGAGCCGGGAGTTGCATTCTGGAAGCACCTGTTGCCAAAGGCTCCCCAAGGAAGGGAGTCAGCATAGGTGGAATCTGCCTTGTTGAGCTCGGGGTCATAGGAGGGGTAGGATACCTCCGCCATGAGGGATCCGTCGCTTCGCATGACCACAGCCGCTCCCACGATACCCATGGAAGCCATATAGTCGTAAACGGCATTCTGCTTGTTTGCGTCAAGTGTGAGCTGAACGGACTGACCTGACTTTTCGACCCCCTCCACAGGAGTAGGATTGAGAGTGGTCAGGGTCTCTTCAAGGGCAGTGTCCAGCCCCTCGGAGGCCTCATTCAGTATATTTGCGAAGGCAACTCTGCTGCCCTCGGCGGAAACTCGGTCAAAAGAGCCGTCCTCACCTACTGTGCCATACATGAGGAGGTTTCCGTTAGTATCGTAAATGTCTCCCTTCATAACGGGAGTTGTTGTCGTAGTCGTTACTGTAGTTGTAGTAACAACGGCGGTGGTCTGAGCAGGCTCCTCCGGAGTCTCAGGGTCCGCCTTAGCCTCAACAGCCTCCTGCTCAAAAGGCTGGCTGTCGAATGTATATACCGAAGCTGCCGACCCGACCTCCGCTGCGCAGGAAGTGGAGGAAAGCAGGAAGGCTCCCCCAAGAAGCAGAGCCGTCAGCCGGCTGTGATCTGATCTCATTATGATCCCCCTTGTTTAGTTTTGTCTCTCCATTCTCTATTGTCTATCCTATATCAATCTGCTCTTTTATTATAACGCATTTCTTCTCGCTCGTCAACAGGTTTTCAGCCTTTTGAGGGGAAATTTTTCCTGTGCTATTGCTTTATTGAGAAGAATGTGGTAAAATATTTTCAGTGACATGAAAGGAATGGTCAAATGAATGTTATCCTCGCATCAGGCTCGCCCAGAAGACGTGAGCTGATGAGCTATATCTGGCCGGACTTCACCGCTGTCTCCACTGACTGCGATGAGACACTTCCGCCTGATATCGACCCTATGAACGCTGCGGAGCACCTTGCCAACTTGAAGGCTCAGGCCGCTGCGGAAAAATACCCCGGTGACATCGTTATCGGCTGCGATACTACTGTTATCTATGACGGCGAGATCCTGGGAAAGCCTGCCGATAAATGCCAGTGTATGGCCGTTCTGGAGCTTCTCTCCGGACGGACTCATCAGGTGGTGACAGGCTGCTCGATCATGTACGGCGACAGGGTCGTTTCCTTCTCCGAGGTGACAAATGTTACCTTCCGGGAGCTTTCTCAGAAGGAGATCGAGGCCTACGCTTCCACTGACGAGCCCTACGATAAGGCCGGCGGCTACGGCATCCAAGGCCTGGGATCTGAGCTGGTTTTCAACATTGACGGCGATTTCTTCAATGTGGTGGGGCTTCCCGTCACAAGGCTTTATCAGGAAATGAAAAAATTTATGAGAAACATAAAGGAGTAAAACTATGAATTCTACTGCATTCCACAGCGCTGACATCCTCCTCCCAAAAGAGGGCACGGATATGGAAAAATGGGCGGTCATCGCCTGCGACCAGTACACCAGCGAGCCTGAATACTGGGACAAGGTGGAGGCCGAGGTGGGCAGCGCTCCCTCAACTCTCAACCTGATCCTCCCCGAGCTCTATCTGGAGCAGGAGGGCGTGGACGGCCGCATTTCAAAGATCCACGACACTATGAAGAGCTACCTTTCAAGCGGTATCTTCCAGGAGTACAAGGACGCTATGATCTTCGTTGAGCGTATCCAGAGCAACGGCATCAAGCGTCAGGGCATCATCGGCGCTATCGACCTGGAAAAGTACGATTTCTCCAAGGGAAGCTCCTCTCAGGTAAGAGCTACTGAGGCTACCGTTGTGGAGCGCATACCTCCCCGTATCAAGGTAAGAGACGGCGCTCCTGTTGAGCTGCCACATATCATGATCCTCATCGACGACCCGGAGGGAACTGTTATCGAGAAGGTCGATACCTCCAAGGCTCAGCAGCTCTACAGTACTCCCCTCATGCAGAACGGCGGCAGCATTACCGGCTGGCTGCTGGGCAAGGACGAGCAGGAGCGCATCGACAAGGCTCTGGCTGCTCTGGGTGACCCGGAGACCTTCGGCAAGAAGTACGGCCTCTCCGACCAGCCTGTTCTCCTGTACGCTATGGGCGACGGAAACCACTCTCTGGCAACTGCCAAGGAATTCTACGAGCAGCTCAAGAAGGCTGATCCCGGCAAGGATCTTTCAAACCACCCGGCTCGCTATGCCCTGGCTGAGATCGTTGACCTGCACAGTGAGGCTCTCCAGTTCGAGGCTATCCACCGCCTTGTTTACGATGTGGACTGCGATGATCTGCTTGAGAAGCTGTCAGCAGCACTGGATCTTAATGATGCTGAGAGCGATCAGTATGTTATCACTTACTGCGGCGGCACCGAAGCTAAGGAATATATCCACAAACAGTCCTCTAACCTGTCCGTAGGCTCTCTCCAGAACTTCCTGGACGGCTATATCAAGGAAAACGGCGGCAAGATCGACTACATCCACGGTACAGAAAACGTTAAGGCCCTGGCTAAGAAGCACAACGGTCTGGCATTCATCCTGCCGGATATGGACAAGAGCCAGCTATTCCCCACTGTCATCAAGGACGGCGCTCTTCCAAGAAAGACCTTCTCCATGGGTCATGCCGACGACAAGCGCTTCTACATCGAAGCCAGAAGGATCACTGAATGATCCCGGAACGGCCTGACATTTCCATAAGGGGCGAGGCTCCCGAGGAGACCGGTCCTCTGCGGTATAACGGGCTTTACGTCCACTTTATATGCACTCCCTCCGGAGCGCCTGTTCTGGGAGAGGTGCTGAAATTCTACCCGGATTACACCGTCACCGGCCGCACATTCGAGGTCGATGACAAGGCCGGGAAATTCTTCCCCGAAATGAAAGACCTAAACCCTGTGGCCAAGGGCGCTTATTCCGGAAGGTGGTACTACGGTGGCAGCGGCGTTGCGTTCAAGCTGGGCGGGCTATTCCGCAAGGTCAGATACAGCGTGGCGGCTCTGGGAGATTATCTGCTGGTCAGCAGATCCGGCGGCGGAAGTGTTCCCGAAGAGGGCATAAGGTACGATTTTTTCACGGTTTTCGACGTTAGACATCAGGTCTACGACCCATGATATTTTGAGCTGCACTGAAAAAGTGCAGCTTTTTTTGTAAAAATTACAATTCTGGTATTGACATTTCCGAAAAGATGTGTTATTATATTAGCGTGCTAGTGGTACTAGTACAGTAATAAAACACTGTATACATTGTGTAATATTCGGCTGAAAATTGACAATTCGCCGAATATGTGCTATAATGTTTTCATTACATGAAGGGAGTATTGTTTACATGGACAAAAATCACATTCTTCGGAAGATATCACTATTTTCCACATCGGCAGCTCTTCTGCTGGCAGCCGCTTCCTGCGGATCCTCGCCTCTGGCTATGGATAACACTGTTGTGGCTTATACTGCCGAAACTCAGGACATCGAAAACTATATCAGTGTCTCAGGAACCGTTGAAGGATCTAACATGGTCAAGATCACCAGCGACCTTAATACTAAGGTAAAGTCACTTAACGTAGAGGTGGGATCTCTCGTTAAGGAGGGCGATATCCTTTGCATCTTCGACAGCTCCGATCTTCAGCAGGAGTATGATGCTCTCAAGGAGTCTCTCGATAACTCCGACCAGCGCTCTCAGACTCAGCATGAGATCAACCAGCGTGCCCTAAATAACGCTCAGACTGACAAGCAAACTGCTCTTGACCAGGCTCAGCGTACTATCGACAAGGCCGTTGAAGCCAGAGACTCTGCTTACAGCAAATACAGCCAGCTCCAGACCAAGGTCAATGACCTCTATGTCAAGAGCGTGGATCTTTACAATGCAGTTTATGCCGGCGGCGAAGCTGATGATATGACATATCAGCAGTACCTCACCGCTCAGCAGCAGTATGAGGCTGCTCAGGCTGAGTATGAGGCACTCGGTGAGCAGCTCAGCTCCTACGACAGCGCTGTTGTTGAGGCTCAGGAGGCCTACACCATCGCTGAAAGAAGCGCAAACGCTGCTATCCAGGCTGCTCAGGACGTTATCAATGCCGAGAAGTTCGACACAGACAGCTCTATCCAAAATCAGCTGGATAAGCTCCAGGAGCGCATCGACAAGTGCGAGGTAAGAGCTCCCAGAAGCGGTATCATCACAGCTCTCAGCGTTGCAGAGGGCTCTATCCCCACAACTGACGCTATCATGACTATCGAGGACTCCTCTGCGCTCCATATCAATGTTACTGTAAATGAGGCAGATATCCTCAACGTCAAGGAGGGCCAGAAGGCTGTGATCACTGCTACTGCTACCGGCGAGAAGGAGTTCACCGGAAAGGTTGACCGTGTTGTCAATATCAGGAGCCAGGGCGTAAATCCCTACACAGGTGAGTCACAGAACAACGGCTACACCGCTGAGATCACTCTTGATCCCTCAGACAGCCAGCTCCTCATCGGAATGAACGCAAAGGTAAGGATCATTCTCGATGAGAAGAAGGACGTTATCGCTGTTCCCTATGACGCTATTATAGAGGAAGACGACGGATCATTCTCTGTTTTCGTGGCTGAGGACAACGGCGGCACTTATACTGCTAAGAAGCATTCTATCGAAAAGGGTCTTGAGACAAACTACCTCACCGAGATCGTTTCCTCTGACATCAAGGACGGCGACCTCATCATCACTGAGCCCAAGTTTATCACAGAGGGACAGAGCGTGACTATCGAGGAGCAGTATTCCGAGGTCTCGGGTGACGGTGAGTAATATGGCCAAAAGGATCATCGAGATGAGCAACATCATCAAGAGGTACTACATCGGCCAGCCTAATGAGCTCCAGATCCTTAACGGGATCTCCCTTACCGTACACGAGGGAGAATTCGTTGCGATCGTCGGAGCCTCAGGATCCGGTAAAAGTACCCTGATGAATATGATCGGAGCTCTTGATAAGCCGACTGAGGGCAGCTATCTCCTTAACGGAGTTGACGTCAGCAAGCTCTCAGATAAGCAGCTCAGTGAGATCAGAAATAAAGAGATCGGCTTTGTATTCCAGACATTCAACCTTATCTCTCGTACCAATGCTCTGAAAAATGTGGAGATGCCTATGCTATATGCCGGAGTATCCCGAAAAGAGCGCTCCAAAAGAGCTATGGAGCTGCTGGAAATGGTGGAGATGGAGGACAGATACACCCACAAGCCCAATGAGCTCTCAGGAGGTCAGAAGCAGCGTGTGGCTATCGCTAGAGCTATGGCCAACGATCCTTCTATCATCCTTGCCGATGAGCCTACCGGAGCTTTGGACAGTAAGACCGGACGCATGGTCATGGACATCTTCCATAAGCTCCATAAAAAAGAGGGAAAGACCGTTGTTCTGATCACCCACTCCCCTGAGCTTGCAAGCGAGACAGAGCGGATAATCACTATCAGCGACGGCTCCATCATCAGCGACACCGGCTATAAGGGCAACGCTCCTGCAAAGGAGGTGAGCGCTGAATGAGCTTTTTTGAAAACCTGAAAATGGCATTCAGCTCGATCGCTGCCAACAAAATGCGCTCGCTGCTGACCATGCTGGGTATCATCATCGGTATCAGCGCAGTTATCACGATCACTACCCTGGGAACTACCCTCCGTGCAACTGTAAAGGGCGCTCTGGACTCACTGGGAACTAACCTGTTCTACGTTTACTTAACAGAAAAGAACGTGGATAACTACTACGACAGCTACGATATTGAGACTACTCCTGAGGATCTTATCTCAATGTCCATGCTGGAGGAACTTATCGCAAAATACCCCGATGAGATCCGCATCGCTGAGGAAAACCCTATCGGCTCAGGAACTCTCAGGAACACCGAGAAGAAGGACGTTCCCGTTAATATCGTCGGCGCATACGACGGTACTCTGGACTATAACGGCTGCAAGATACTGGCTGGAAGAAACATCACTATGGAGGACGTTACCAGGAAAAAGTACACCTGCGTAGTTTCACATATCTTCGTAAAACAGTATTTCAAAAACGGCGAGAACCCCATTGGCCATGTGATCTCTATCAATATGGAGAACGGCGCTGCTTACGAGTTCACTATAGTCGGAGTCTACAGGTACAACACCCTGGTGAACGGTGCCGGACCTAACGGTACGGATGAGATGAAAACTCCTATCTATATCCCTAACACTATCGCTCTTCAGCTTCAGGGCAACTACTACTTCGACGGCTTCTGGGGTATCCCCCTGACATTCAACGTGAAGTATGACGCTAACGATGTAAAGGCTCATATCCAGAACTTCTTCGATGAGAAGTACGCTTCCAACAAGAACTTCACGATAGGCGTCAACAGCGCTATGGATGAGCTGAAAACGATCGACATGGTGATCAACGTTATCACGATCATCGTTTCTGTCATCGCTGCGATCTCTCTTATCGTTGGCGGTGTGGGAGTTATGAACATCATGCTGGTAAGCGTTACTGAGCGTACCCGTGAGATCGGTGTCCGAAAGGCTCTGGGTGCTAAAAAACGAGCGATCAAGCGGCAATTCGTTACTGAGGCTATCATTATCTGCCTGATCGGCGGTATCATCGGTATCCTCATCGGTCTGCTAAACGGCGAGCTCATCGGTATCGTGGCTAACATGATCATCAAGTCAGAGCCATCCTATTCTGAGATCCTCGGAAATGTTACTATCCAGCCTTCTTTTGGCGCTATCATCATTTCACTTATCTTCTCCATGCTCACAGGCGTGTTCTTCGGACTCTACCCTGCAAGCAAGGCTGCAAAGATGAATCCTATCGACGCTCTCAGATACGATTGATAAAAAAACAGGCCCCGGTGCTCAATACACCGGAGCCTTTGTTTTTTATAGGAACAACAGGCTGTTGTTGTCACGGGCAGCGTCTACCGTTTTCTGGAGCCTGCCGAAAAGCTCGCTGTAGCGGAAGCCCTTCTGCTCATAGAGAACGGCTCCTGCTCGAAGTGATACCGGAAGATCGTGTCCGGCTGCGCTGATCGTTTCGCCGTTTTTTGAAAGCACACGCTCTGCGATAGCCTCAGCTCTGGCCTTGTCAGCTTCTCCTGTGATCATGGCAAATTCATCTCCTCCGATACGAAAGACCGCCATGTCCTCGCCTGCTGCCTGGTCGATACGTCTGTAGGCCTCTAAGATCACTTCATCGCCGGCCTCGCTGCCGTAATTCTCGTTCACCGGCATCAGTCCCACAACATCGAAGCAGATCACATATGTGCCTGCCTTTGCCCTTAAAAAGTCGTAAAGCTCGGATAGATCTACTCTGCGTCCCATATAAATGCCTCCTTCGTCTACCTGCTCCGGCACAATGGGCGGAAACAGGTCTGCATTCTTCCATTTTTTGCTGAACTCGGAGGGCGCTACTCCCCACATTTTCCGAAACGCACGGGAGAACACCTCCGGCGAGTTGTACTGATACATGAAGGCTATCTCAGTGACAGAGCGCTCCCCTCTCAGAAGCTCCTTTGCGCAGCAGGCAAGCCTTCTCCTTGAGATATAGCTCTTTATGCTGGTGTGAGTACACAGCCGCCAGATCTTCTGCAAGGACGACAGCGAACAGCAGCAGGCCTGTGCAATGTCCTGCTGAGAGATCTCCTCGCAGAGATTGACCTCGATATACTCCAGCGCATCGGCAAAAACTGCGAAATTTTTCATGATCAGCACCTCCTCTTGGTGGGTCGAAGGCTTCCCGGGATCACCCTCTGTATACATGATAGCATATCCGGGCGGGTTTGTCTTGATGTTTTGAGCACATTTTTCCTATTGCACTAGGGCAACTTTCTTGACAACTCTCCTGAAATGGGGTACAATAATTGTAAGGGCACTTGTCCATATCTTTACAGGAGGCATTATTATGATCAAAACTACACTTAAAATAGACGGCATGATGTGCAATATGTGCGAGAGCCACGTCAACGACGCTGTCCGCAGAGAATTCGATGTGAAGAAGGTCAGCTCCTCTCACAAAAACGGCACCACCGAGATCATCTCAGAGGCCGCTCTTGACGAGGCAAAGCTGAAGAGCGTTATCGAGGAGACCGGCTACAAGGTGATCTCCTCCGAAAGCCAGCCCTATGAGAAAAAGGGCTTCTCGCTTTTTAAGTGATAATGGAAAGACAGTCTCAGAGGAGACTGTCTTTTTTTCATTTCAGGCCCGGGTAAACGTAGCGGCTGCGCTTTTCCGTGGCCTTTCCGTACTGGATAG
This sequence comes from Ruminococcus flavefaciens, assembly GCA_902760805.1. Lineage (GTDB taxonomy): Bacteria > Bacillota > Clostridia > Oscillospirales > Ruminococcaceae > Ruminococcus. Next base: position 124,502 of record CACWHY010000004.1, read on the forward strand.
CCTCCACGGGACAGCGGTTGATACAGCCTGTACATTTTGCGCACTTGTCCTTGACCCACACCGGCTTGCCGTCTTTAAGGGAGATAGCTCCCACAGGACAGACGCTCTGGCACTTTCCGCAACCGGTACACTTATCGGTAACGTAGAACTTCTTTGTGCTGAGCATCATCAGGTATGTCTTGCGGAAGATCGTACCCTTGAGGCCGCCCTTGATCTGAGCCTTTTCCTTGCGGTTGATACGGCTGCTGATCTGGTCCAGCTGGTTTTCTGCGCTGCGGATAGCCTCGCCGCATTCATCTGCCTTCTTGATGCCTGAGTAGATCAGTGCGTTGTTGGGCATCACAAGCTGATAGGCGTTATCCAGAGTGATCCCACGGGCTTTCAGCAGCTTAGCCAGATAGCCGCCGGCTGCTCCCATACCTGCGCCGCAGGTTATGACAGCGTAAACGTAGCCAGCGTTTTTCAACTCCAGCTTCTGGACGAACTCCACAATCGGGTCACCTACAGATCCGCAGTATACTGGGAAAACAAATCCCACGCTCTCGCCGTTTTTCACTGTGTAGGAGAACTTCCCCTCACGGACGGCCTTTGAGATCTCTACGATCTCACCGTTAAGACCTGCAAGGAATTCCGCAGCGTGACGGGAATTTCCTGTTCCTGAAAAATAAAATATCATGTTTCCTCCTTAGTCTGGGCCGGGAGCTCGCTTACCGGCAGGGCGTCCACAGTCAGCAGCTTGGCGTCGATCATCTGGATGACCAGAGCGTCCTTGCCGGTTATGCCTGACCCGTTATCGAATACATCTGCATTTATTTCTCCCTGCTCTGTCAGGGGATATTTTTTCGGAAGAGCAACGTATTGCAGTATGGCAACTGCGTCGTTAAGGTCTACCTTTCCGTCACAGGTGGCATCGCCCCAAGAAGTCTTGCTGTCCGGTGCTGTAGTAGCCGGGTCAGTAGCCTTGGGCTCGGTGCTGATCGGATAGGTGGAAAGATCCGGCAGCTCGTCCAGTGTTATGCAATACTCGCTGTTGTAGATCTTGTCAAGCTCCTCCACGGGATTGTTCTGCTCGCTGGTAAGGTAGTTCTGATACCAGGGGCAGAAATACAGCCATGCTGCGTGGTCATTGACCAGGTTTTCCAGAGAAGGGATAGAGTCATTCTCGCTCATGGCAACCATTTTCTTGCCGCCTGTTCCGTCAACCAGTGAGTAGAAGGTGGAGGAGATCGAGCTGAGATTGGGCTTGCCGTCTGCTGCATTGTACTTGTCGTAGCCGATGATGTCCACAACGTCATCGCCGGGGTACCAGTCAGCAGATGCCTCAGAGGTGTAGCCTGTCCACTCCCAGATCAGGTTGTGGATACCGTAAACGTTGGTAAGCTGGTCGTAGAGCAGCCTGTAGAGCTTCTTGCAGGGCTCGGGGCCCTCAGCGCCCCACCAGAACCAGCCGCCCTCAGCCTCATGGAGAGGCCTCCAGATAAAGGCAACGTCGGCGTCCTGGATCTTTTTCAGCTCAGCAGCGATAACTGCGATGTCTGCCATGACGACCTCGTGCTCCCAGGTACCCTCAGTGACTGCATTTGTTACGCTGAAGGTGGTGAATTTTGGATTTGCTGACTCCACATAGAAGGCAGTATCTGTGCTGCCCTCCTCCAGAGGAACGTTCCAGTGCCATGTGGCTGTGGCAATGCCCTTGAAACGCTTTGACCACTCGATAACTCGCTCAGTGGCCTGATCACGCCACTCTGTGGTGGAATTATAGGCCAGGAAGTCGATGCCTCTAATCGCAGGCTGCTTGCCTGTCTTGTCCAGGATATACTCGAACTCGGCCTCGTTATCCTTGATATAGACAGGGTCAGGATCTGAGTTGATGTTCCAGTTGTGGGAATTGCAGTACTCCTGCTGACCGGCGATGATGTGGGTGCCGTACTGGTCACAGAGGTAGCTGTACAGCCGCTGAGCCTGCTCGCTAGCCTTAGGATCGCAGAGGGTGCGGTCAGGAGCAAGCTCCTGGAGCTTCTTGTCAGCAGGTGTAAGAGTCAGATAGTCGAAATATGTGTAGCCCCAGTATGCCTTGAACTCAATGGTGTTCTTTCCGGCGCTCAGGTAAACAAGACCTGCATTCGTCTCGCCGAAGGAGGTGTTGAATGGGAAGGTCACCTCGCCCTGATTTACGCCGTTTATGTTGAGATACTGCACCTTCTTCCTGAGGTCACCGGGCTCGCAGTAGCCTACGATCATGCGGTAGAGTCCCTCCTCAGGAACGTCCACCTCCACGGAAACGGTGTTGTTTTTATCGCCAAGGTAGGAAAATCCTGTGCCGGAGAAGTTTGTCAGGTCGTAGTCCACACCGCTTCCGTCCTTGGCAGTGTTGTCCTTCCAGCCCTCAGTGTAGAACTTGTTCTCGCTGTTTTTTCCGTCCTCGAACTCATACTTGAGTACATCGGCCGCCTTAGCCGATCCGGCCGGTGCAGGAAGAGCTGTTCCTCCTGCCAAAATCGCAGCAGCCGCAAGAAGAGCTGCTGAGCGTTTGATGTTTGCTTTCATGATAAAAACTCCTATTCTTCACATTTTATAAAGTGGAAGAGCCGTGACTGGAAATCTCCCCACAGCCCTCCGATATTTATGCCGCAGTTCATGAGATAGGCTCCCGAATAGTGCCTTTCCGGAGCGCTCTCCTCATAGTAGCAAGCCCCTGGATCCAGGCCACGGAGCTTCACTCTCCTGGAGCGCCGATTGGGTCTTGCAAGGATCTGGAAACAGCTCAAAAGTGCCTCAGAGCCGTCCTTTGCCGCAAAGAGCCATGCGTCCCAGTGACTGTCATTGAAGGGGTCGCCCAGCCGGTAGAAGTCGCCGTTTCGCACAAGCTCGCCATACTTGCGATAGTCAGCGATCTGGCCGGGGATCTGAGCCTTGTCCTCCTCCGGGATCCTGGTCACGTCCAGCTCATAGCCGAAGGTGCCTGCAAGAGCAGCGTGTCCCCTTGTGGAAAAGGGCGTAACTCGGCCAACTGTGTGATTTGGGCAGTCGGAAACATGGGCGCCGATAGCTGAGCATGGGTAGCACAGAGAGGTGCCGTGCTGGATCTTCAGCCGCTCAATGGCATCGGTGTCGTCGGAGCACCAGATCTGGGGCGAGAAGTACAGCATACCCGCATCGAAGCGAGCTCCTCCACCGGCGCAGGTCTCAAGGAGCAGCTCCGGATAGCGGCTCACAAGGCGCTCCATGAGCTCATAGACCGCAAGGATGTACCTATGCCAGAACCTCTCCCTGACGGCTGGCTGGGAGCTGCTGAGAGGCCGCCTCGGTGATCTGGCGGTTCATGTCCCACTTGACGTAGGCGATATCGGCTGAGTCAAGGACGCTCTGCATCATCTCCCAAACGTGGTCAAGGATCTCCCGTCGGGTCAGGTCAAGGACGTACTGTCCTCTGCAAAGAGTCATGGGTCTGCCGGAGATCTGCACTGCCCAATCGGGGTGGCTGCGGTAGAGCTCTGAGTCAGGAGAGATCATCTCCGGCTCAAACCAGATACCCAGCTTCATGCCTAATTCCCCCAGCTTGTCGGATAGGCTCTTAAGGCCGGAGGGCAGCTTTTTCCGGTAAACGTACCAGTCTCCCAGAGAGGAGTTGTCGTCGTCACGATGGCCAAACCAGCCGTCGTCCATGACCAGCATCTCGATTCCCAGCGGAGCCGCCTCCCTTGCGATGGCCAGCAGCTTTTCCTCGTCAAAATCGAAGTAGGTGGCCTCCCAATTGTTGATCAGGACAGGCCTTGGCTTGCGGAGGAAGGGGCTGCGGATAAGGTTGCTGCGGAAAAGGTCGTGGAAGGTGCGTGACATCCCGCCGATGCCCTCTGAGGAATGAACAAGGACGGCTTCCGGTGAGCAGAACTCCTCCCCGGGAGAAAGCTCCCAGGAAAAGTCGGCGTCACTGATACCCATGACAAAACGGGTGGTGTCGTGCTGTGTAAGCTCAGCAAGAGCCGTAAAATTGCCGGAATACACGAAGCTGAAGCCGAAGACCTCTCCCCTTTCCTCGTCAGCTGAGGGCTCACAGAGAGCCGCAAAGGGGTTGTACTGGTGGGATGAGCATCCCCTTACAGAGTCCACAGACTGCTTTCCGTGGTGCAGGCAGCAGCGCTCCACCATGCGCTCTCTGGCCCAAGAGCCATGGAGCGTTATCATGTGCAGGTCTGAGCTCTCAAGGTCAACTGCTGCGGATAAAACTCGGGTCAGCGTACATTTTTCGCTGCCGCAGTTTCTCACTCGAACAGATCTTGCAATGGCGTCAAGCTCCTGAAAAGCCGTGTAGCAGAGAGTCACCTCAAGGCCGGTCTTCTGGTCTGACATGAGTATCTCAAGGGTGTCACAGCCGCTCTCCTCAGTGGGAAAAGTTGCCGGAAGCCCAGGTATCTTGGGCTTTCCCTCAATGATCTTGTGTGAGACATATCTCAGGTCGCAGGCGGAGGTGCCGTCTGCTGCCCTGATCTTGAAGGCAGGCTCACGAAAATCGCCGATCCCGAAGCAGGGATACTCCAGAGGGAGGGTGTCCAGGTAAACTGCCCGATCACGGTCGTTGGTCTCGGGCGTGAATGGGTTTTCGTCAAGCCTGAGCAGATCCGTCAGGTCGCTGTCTGGAACTGCCTTTCCCCAGTAAACATGGGCAAGATAGCCGCCGGGAACAACTGCCATAACGTAATCAGTGCTGCCGGCACGAAGCCGAAACTGCCTGCAAGAGGCTTCAAAACCTATCGGCATGGTCAGTCCTCATCGGAGGAGTCGTCATCTTTGCCAAATCTCTCGTCGTAGATAGCCTCCCAGTCCTCACCAAGGCACTCCTCAGCCTTTTCTTCAAGGTCGATCAGTACCTTGTCCAGGAAGTAGGTGAAGTCCTCGAAATCATCTCTCATGCCATCGAAATCGCTGAACATCTCGCCGGTCTCACGGAGGATCATAGCCTCCTCGCCGTCGCCGATGATGCTTGCGAAGACTACCACGTCGTCATCCTTCTTATAGCAGCCAACGAACGGCTCATAGATCTCGAAATAGCCGTTGGCGATGTAGGCTGAGGAGGTCAGCAGGTACCAGCTCTTCATCTGCTCAGGGAGGACAAAATCGTTCTCCTTTTCCCATGCCTGGATCTGCTCCATGGTCATAGGCTCGTCGAATTCTGAGTCGTACTCCTCTGATATCAGCTCGCAGAAATTCTTTATAGTTTGAAAGTAGTCAAGGATCGCAGGATCAATAGTAAATTCGCTCATGGTCTTACCGCCTTTCACAATAATATACAGTAATATCATATCACAGCCGCAGACAATTGTCAATAATAAAAAGAAGCGCTCCCATTTCTGGAAGCGCCGGAAATTTTGCTTAGATCAGTCCTCGTCAGACTCGTCCTCGCCGTCGTTCTCGAAGTCCTCGATAGTGAGGTTGTCGAAATCGAACTCAAGGAGCTCATCGCAGTTAGGACAATTGATAGAGCCTTCTTCGATCATGCCCTCGTCAAGGAGAATAGTATCTCCGCAGCTGGGGCAGGTCACCTCATAAAGCTCATCATCATCGTCGAAGTCGTCCTCGTCATCATCGTCGTCGTCATCGAAGCACTCTCCGCATGACTCGCAGTCGAGGTCGTCATCGTCCTCATAGAGGTCATCCTCTACCATGCCAAGGTCCTCATCAAGGATGTCGCAGAGCTCAGTGAGCTCGTCCACCTGTGACTGGAGGTCCTCAACGTAGAGCACCATCTCGCTCATTACCTCAGACATCTGAAGCAGAGCCTTGCCCTCCTTTGTTGAAGAGTCGATATCAAGGCCGTCGATAAGACCCTGAAGGTATGACATTTTCTCTGTGAGCTTCATAGCAAGCTCCTCCTCTCAAATATATTTTGGAATGTCAGGGCTTATGCTCTGGACATATACTCGCCAGTTCTTGTGTCGATCTGGATCTTCTCGCCCTCGTTGATGAACAGGGGTACCTTTACCTCTGCACCAGTCTCAAGAGTAGCGGGCTTTGTAGCGTTTGTAGCAGTATCGCCCTTGAAGCCGGGATCTGTCTGAGTAACTACCAGCTCAACGAAGTTGGGGGGCTCAACGCCGAAAACTGTGCCCTTGTAGGAGAGGATCTTGCAGATCATCTCTTCCTTGACGAACTTGAAGTTGTCGCCCAGGATAGAAGCGCTGATCGGTACCTGCTCATAGGTCTCCATATCCATGAAGTAGTACAGGTCGCCGTCGTTGTAGCTGTACTGCATATCCTTTCTCTCAACGAAAGCTGTGGGGAACTTAGCTGTGGGGTTGAAAGAAGTCTCTACCACAGAGCCTGTGATAACGTTCTTGTACTTAGTTCTTACAAAAGCGGCGCCCTTACCAGGCTTAACGTGCTGGAACTCAACGACCTGAACGACCTGGCCGTCCAGCTCGAAAGTAACGCCGTTTCTGAAATCTCCTGCTGAAATCATTAGAAATACCTCCGTATTTATCAATTATTAGATATGTATATTTTACCACAAATTCTTGATTTTGGCAATACCTAAAGGCATAATATCATAAAGATACTAAATTTTTTGCACATTTTGTTATATTTTCGCAGCCATTTTCGGTCAAAATGACAAAATCTTCGATCCTTACTCCGAATTTTCCGGCGATATAAATGCCCGGCTCAACCGTGACCACAGCGCCCTTGCTAAGAGGCTGCTTGTAGTTGGGGGAAGCGTTGGGCTTCTCATGGATCTCAAGACCCACGCCGTGTCCAAGAGAGTGGCCGAAGCAGTCGCCGTAGCCTGCGTCCTCGATGATACCTCTTGCGATAAGATCCAGAGCCTGTCCGGTGATCCCGGCCTTTGCCGCATGGATCGCAGTGACCTGGGCATCCAGAACGATCTCATAGACCCTGCGCATCTCCTCAGTGGGCTGACCTACACAGACTGTTCTGGTCATATCGCTGTGGTAGCCGTTGTAAACTGCGCCAAAGTCCATGAGGACGAAGTCGCCCTCCTCCACCTTCTTATCGGAGGGAACGCCGTGGGGCATGGAGGTATTCGCTCCTGAGAGAACGATGGTCTCGAAGGAAAGATCCTCGGCTCCATGGAGGAACATCAGGCGGTTGAGCTCAAGAGCGATCTCACGCTCGGTGACTCCCACTTTAATAAAGGGAAGCAGCTCCTCCAGAGCGGTCTCGGCAATGCGCTGAGCCATTATGATGCAGTCAAGCTCCTCCTCGTCCTTCACGGCACGGAGGTTGTTTATAGCGTTGCTCAGAAGGTCAGAGGCTACGAATTCCACGTCCTTGATAGCGTTCCTCAGGTAATTGAGGCGGCTTACGGTAAGAGTCTGAGCCTCGATCGCAACGCTCTTTGCACCGTGATCACGGAGAAGCTGAGCAAGCTGCTGGTAGATCTTTTTCTGCTCGATCACCTCAGCGGCAGTGACTGTGGCTCTTGCTTTTTCGATGTAGCGGAAGTCGATAAGGAGATATGCCTTGTCCCGGAAGGCCAATACAGTTCCGTCAGAGGACTTCATTCCGGTGAAATACCTTCTGTTCACGTCAGAGGTTATAAGGGCTGCGTCAATGTCTGTCGGGAGGCTCTCAAAAAGTCGTTCTATCCTTGTCATGGCTGCCCCCTTAGAGCTCCGCCATAGCCTGAACTGCCAGATAGTAGCTCAGGAAGCCAAGTCCGCAGATACTGCCCTTGCAGACAGGTGCGATAACGGAATTACTGCGGAATTCTTCTCTTGCGTCGATGTTGCTGATATGTACCTCGATAACGGGGATCTTGATAGCGGCGATAGCGTCACGGATAGCGTAGCTGTAGTGGGTATAGGCTCCGGCATTGATGATAACACCGCCGAATGTGTTCCTTGCAGCGTGGAGCTTGTCGATGATAGCTCCCTCATGATTGGACTGGAATATCTCACACTCAAGGCCCTGCTCCTTGGCACGGTCGATGATATTTTTATTGAGGACGTCGATCCCGGCGCTGCCGTAAACACCAGGCTCCCTCTCCCCTAACAGGTTGAGGTTGGGGCCGTGGATGACGAGTATTTTCTTGATCATAGTTAGCACCCTTTCTAAAAACTCACGATCCAAAAGGATCTATCATTCATTATACACCATATGTCCTGTATTTCTTGTCGAATTATCTGCATAAATGAAAAAGCGGACTTTTCAGCCCGCTTTTGTCAACATACTTTGTCGGTAAGATCAATACTTGCGCTTACGAGCTGCCTCAGACTTCTTCTTACGCTTAACTGAAGGCTTTTCGTAGTGCTCTCTCTTACGAACCTCAGCAATAACGCCGTCCTTTGCACACGCTCTCTTGAACTTCTTCAGAGCGTTATCAAGTGACTCATTCTTGCCTACACGAACTTCTGCCATTATTTTCCCTCCCTTGTTTCAGAGGTTTCCCGGATGACCGGGTCTATACTAAACACCCAATTGAGTGTCAGCAGCTGATCCTCAAACAATCACAGCAGATAAAATAATCAAAAATAATATAATATTAGTTTATCATACTTTCGTTAATATGTCAAGCATTTTTTACGTTTTGGAAAATTTCGTTATTTTGCAACAATATTAACAAGCTTATTTGGTACATATATCTGTTTTACTATATTCTTGCCCTCAACAGCCTCAGCGACCTTGGGCTCTGCCATTGCCTGCGCAAGAACTGAGTCCTTATCTGCGTCAACAGCAATGTTCAGCTTAGCCTTTACCTTGCCGTTGATCTGGACAACGATCTCGATGGTCTCGTCCTTGCAGAGAGCCTCATCGTAGCCGATCCAGCTCTGCTCGGAAAGCACCTTGCCGAAGTTTACGTTGTAGATTTCCTCAGAGATATGGGGGGCGAAGGGATACAGCAGAGTTACGAATGCTGCCAGCTCAGCCTTATTGATAGAGCCTGCGTCGTAGATCTCATTGATAAGGGTCATGAGAGCGGCGATGGCTGTGTTGAACTTCATAGCCTCGATGTCCTCAGAGACCTTCTTGATGGTCTTGTGGAAGCTGCTGCGGAGCTTCTCGGAGAACTCCTCGCCGTCAGTGAGGATGTCCTGAAGGCTCCATACACGGTCTACGAAGCGCTTGCAGCCCTTGATGCTGGACTCGCTCCAGGGAGCAGCCTTCTCGTAGTCTCCCATGAACAGAACATACAGGCGGAGAACATCTGCGCCGTACTCGGAAACAACGTCGTTGGGGTCGATAACATTTCCTCTTGACTTGCTCATCTTCTCGCCGTCAGGTCCCAGGATAAGTCCCTGAGCTGTACGCTTTGCATAAGGCTCAGATGTGGGAACGAGGCCCAGGTCGTAGAGGAACTTGTGCCAGAAACGGCTGTAGATCATGTGACGGGTAACGTGCTCCATACCGCCGTTGTACCAATCAACAGGCAGCCAGTATTTCAGTGCTTCCTGAGAAGCGAACTCTTTGTCATTGTGGGGATCGCAGTAGCGGAGGAAGTACCATGAGGAGCCAGCCCACTGAGGCATTGTGTCAGTCTCACGGCGTGCGTCCTTGCCGCATTTGGGGCACTTGCAGTTCACGAAGCTGTCGATCTTTGCCAGAGGGCTCTCGCCGTCTGTGCCGGGCTCGAAATTCTCAACAGGAGGCAGTCTCAGAGGAAGCTCCTCATAGGGAACAGCCACCATTCCGCAGTTATCGCAGTGAACGATCGGGATAGGCTCGCCCCAGTATCTCTGGCGGTTGAAAGCCCAGTCCTTCATCTTGTACTGGACGCCGGCCTCGCCGCAGCCCAGCTTCTCCAGGATCTCAAGAGCTTTTGCAATGGCGTCCTTCTTGTTGGAGATGCCGTTGAGGTCGCCGGAATTTACCAGTTCGCCCTCGCCTGTGTAGGTCTCCTTCTCGATGTCGCCGCCCTTGATGACCTCGATGATGTCGATGCCGAACTTCTTTGCGAAGTCGTAGTCACGGGTATCGTGTGCAGGAACGGCCATGATAGCGCCTGTTCCGTAGCCCATCATAACGTAGTCGGATATGTAGATCGGGATCTCCTTGCCGGTAACAGGGTTAACAGCTGTCAGTCCCTCGATCTTAACGCCTGTCTTGTCCTTGACCAGCTGAGTTCTCTCGAACTCGCTCTTCTTGGCACACTCAGCCTTGTAGTCGTCCAGAGCTGCGATATTTGCGATGGAATCACGGTATTTCTGGATGATCGGGTGCTCGGGAGCTATTACCATGAATGTGACTCCGAAGAGGGTGTCGGGACGAGTAGTGTAGATACGCAGCTTCTCGTCCTGCTCCTTGATCTTGAAATCAACGAATGCACCGGTGGATTTGCCGATCCAGTTCTGCTGCTGGAGCTTTACGTTGGGCAGGTAGTCTACCTCCTCCAGACCCTGGAGCAGCTTATCAGCGTACTCAGTTATGCGCAGGTACCATACCTCCTTGGTCTTCTGCACGATCTCGCTGTGGCAGATGTCGCACTTGCCGCCCTGTGAGTCCTCGTTGGAGAGAACTACCTTACAGCTGGGACAGTAGTTTACTGAGGTCTTATCACGGAAAACAAGGCCCTTCTCGAACATTTTCAGGAAGATCCACTGTGTCCACTTGTAGTATTTCTCGTCAGTTGTGTCAACTACTCTTGACCAATCGAAGGAGAAGCCTACTGTTCTCAGCTGGCCGGTGAACTTCTCGATGTTGCGGTCAGTAACGATACGGGGGTGGATATTCTCCTTGATAGCGGTGTTCTCTGTAGGGAGGCCATATGCGTCGAAGCCGATCGGGAAGAGCACGTTGTAGCCCTCCATGCGGCGCTTTCTTGAGATGACCTCAAGTCCGGAATATGCCTTGATGTGGCCGACGTGCATACCGTGGCCGGAGGGATACGGGAACTCTACCAGGCCGTAGAACTTCTTCTTGGAGTAGTCCTGAGCTGCCTTGAAGGTATCGTGCTCGTCCCAGTATTTCTGCCATTTGCTCTCAACAGAACTGAAATCATATCTGCTCATTGTTATCATTCCTTTTATAAAAATTGCAATTTTAGGGAACTCACTCCTTGACGATGAGTGAGCTTATATCTACCGGCTCGCCGTCTGCCCAGAGACCTTCCAGCTTGTAGAAGTCTCTTGTCTCCTTGTAGAAGACGTGGACGATTATGTCGGCGTAGTCCAGGATTATCCAGGTATTTCCGGTATCTGCCTCACGGCGCTCAGGCTCTATGCCCTTTTGGGAGAGCTGGAACTCCACCTCGTCGGCAAGAGTTCTTGCGTGAGTATTGCTGGTACCGTTAACTATAACGAAATAGTCCGCAAGTATGGTAAGGTCTGCGATCTTAAGCGCCTGGATATCCTCTCCACGCTTGCTGTCAAGAGTCTTTATGATAAGCTCCAGCTTTTCCTGCTCTGTCATCTGATCATTCCTTTCTTATTGCTTTTTGTTGGGGTCACGGACAGGCTCTGTGGAGTCCTCCAGCTCATCAAGAGTTGCGCTGGTGTCGTCGTAGCCTGTGTATTCATAGTCTGTTATCAGCTCTACGATAGAGGTATCGTATGGTGTCATGGGAAGCTGATAAGGTCTGTAATACTTGTTGAGCATATCAATGGTCGCCTGCTTGTGGACAGAGTAAACGTCGTACTCATTTCCGTCAGCGGCGTAGAACATAGCTCCCTCGCCGGGTACCATGTTCACGGTAACGCTGTCCATAGAGAGGGTCGATGCGAAGTCTGCCACCTTTGCCATGCTGTCAAGCGAAAGGTCGGTGTAGACGTACTCGTTGTCGTAGATCTGCTTGAGGTAGCTGTACAGCTTTACTCTTCCCTCATCCTTAACGATGCTCAGCAGCTTCTGCATAGCCGCAGCCATGAAGCGGCGCTGGTTCTGCATACGTCCGATGTCTCCGGTGAGCCACTCACGGCGGAAGCGTATGAACCACTCAGCCTGCTCGCCGTTTAGGACGATGTCGCCGGAAGGAATGATCTTGTCGGCCTCGTAAACGATCTCGTTGTCCAGGTGCATGGGGATACCGCCGATGATATTTACCATGTCAACGATGTCTGTGCAGACCGTTGTTACATAGGCGTCGATCGGGATGCCGAAATTCTCCTGAACAGCGTTTACAACTCGCTGGATAGGCGGCTGGATAGTGGGGTCGCCCATGAAGTAGATGCTGTTGAACTTCTTGGTGACGCTGGTGGTGTAGTCCGGCAGACAGCAGTCACGGGGGATCTGGAGGATATTCAGCTTTCCGTGGCCGATATCGAACTGTAAGATCCACATTACGTCTGTGTTGAAAACGTCCTCATCAAAGCCCAGCAGAAGTACGCTGTACTGGCCCTCGATAAGCTGAGGAAGGTCAAGTCCGTCGGTGTAGTCGTTCTCAACTGCTGAGGTATCTACGTTCAGCTCCATGGTGTTGGAGGAGAGCTCGCCCTCCTTGTTGAGAGGCTGCCAATGCTTGATCAGGTAGATCAGAGAAACGTTGTCCTGAGTCTTCCTGTCCACAAAAATAGGCATATTCAGTATAAGCGCACCGATGATGAAAAGGCTTGCTGCGATAGCTGCGATCTTGATGATCACGTCCTTGGCTGAGCCCTTGTTCACTGCCTGGACAAGCTCTACCTTTCCGTCATACTCATCGCCGTTATTCTCGTAGTATTGGGGCTGTTCCGGAGCCTGGTCATCTGAGGTGAAGGCTCTGTGGTCCTGTACCGGCTCTAAGACCGGATCGGCCTCATATTTTCCACGGTAAGAGGCGCTTGGAGCTGCCTCATACTTGCCGTGATACTCCTGTCCCGAAGAAGGGGGCGCCTCGTGGAGACCGTGATACTCGCCTGAGGGCGGTGCCTCATGGAGACCGTGGTATTCCTGGGAAGGAGGAGTCATCCTGCCAGGCTGTGCTGAGCCGCCTGCCGGCTGGCTCTTATCTATCCTGACCAGTTTCCTCAAGGGCTTTGGTCTGGGAGCTGCCGGCTCCTCGCCCTCAAGGAAATTCCCGTTGTGATCTATCTCATTCTGATTCATCTGTATCCTCTTTTCGTCTTGTTTCTTCCGCCGGAAGACCGGCTTTTGTTCACTTTTTTGGTTTTTCTTCTTTCAGCAGTCTTGTGTAGAAATTGTACGCCTCGACTGTACACGGCGGTATGACTCCGCCCTTTTTTATAACTGACTTTATGGAGAACTGTATGCCCTCAAGCATTGCGGCATTCAGGCCGGTATAGGCGATCTTCCGCATTTTGTAAACGTCCTTGTAGTCCCTGTCTGCGGAGATAAGGTCGCCGATGTAGACAATCTCCTCCAGGCGGGTCATGCCTGCTCTTGCAACAGTGTGGAAGCGAATGGCGTTGAGCACATCGATGTCCTCTACCCCGAAATGGCTCTTCACGAAGTAAGCTCCTGCGATGCCGTGCCAGAGCGAGCGTGTTTCCAGCTCCTCACGGAAAACGGAAAAGCCGCTTTTCAGCACAAGATCCTTCTGCTCCTCTCCGGGAAGCTCCTTGCAGATGTCGTGGAGCAGGCCGGCGAAGTAGGCTCTTTCCGGGTCCTCTCCGTATTTCTGTGCCAGCTTTCGGCACTCCTCAGCCACATTCACCGAATGGTGGAAGCGCTTGGCGGAAAGGTTATCCTTCAGGAATTTCTTCTTATCGTCGATAGTATAATGCAAAAGTCTCACCTCGGGGGAAGGCTGCTCTCCTTTAAGGCAGCACTAGTCAAATGTTTTGACAGGATCCGTAAAGACCCCTGTATCTTATATATTGTACTACATTTTCGCTCAGATAGCAAGCGAAATCCTCATTTTTTTCAATTTTTTCTCTTATTTTGCTGGAAGATACCTCCACAGGTGCGCTCCTGCTCAGGCAGACCCGGCCATATCTTGACAGCTCCTCAGCCTTCTTTTCCAGCTGGGAAATATCTCCGTCATTCCTGGAAACAGCGCCGATAACGGCCTCCTTCATGATGTCCTGCCAGCGATTCCATTGGTCGAAGGAAAGCAGCATATCGCTTCCCATTAGGAGGAATATCTCACTGTCAGGATAAAGGCTGCGGAAATACTCCACCGTGTAGATCGAGTAGCTCACCCGGTCGTGGTCAAGCTCAAAGCTGCTCACACGGAGCCGCTCGTCCTCGCCGCAGGCCAGCGCCAGCATTGCTATCCGGTCGGCCTCAGCTGCGTACTCGTCACTTGAGCGGTGGGGACTGACCTTGGACGGCACCAGATAGACCCTATCCAGCCCGAAATCGTCAGCCGCAGCCTTCGCCAAATGGATGTGCCCCTTGTGGACGGGGTTGAAGCTGCCGCCGTAGATCCCTATCCTCATAGCTCACCTCCAGGGACGCTTGCTCTCTGTCCAGCCCTTTGCCTTCCAGTAGTCCGTGTCCAGCTTGTTCCAGCCGTTGCGCTGCATAAGGCTCATTATCTTGAAAAAACCCTTTGTTTTCAGCGATACCGGTACTTTCCCATGACGTTTCAGTATCTTTTTGGCGATACTGTCTGCCTTTTTGTTGATGCTGTCCTTCAGCTTGGGCTTTACGCTGTCCCAGTCAGTTGCCGCAACTGCTGTTCCCAGCTTGTAGGTCTGAGGGATCCCCCAGAAGAAGCAGCTGTCCGCCATGTCCTTTAAGGCAGACTTCACTCCTGCTCCGGCTGCTGTGGAGACCACGACCGCCTGCTTGGAAAACATCTTCTCCTCCGGACGGTGTGCCATCCAGCGCCAGCCGTAGTGGTCCAGAAACGCCTTCATTGCACCTGTGCAGTGATAAACGTACACCGGTGATGTGAATATCAGCACATCGGAGCTGTCAATGAGCTGGGTGATCGGGCTCAGCTTCTCATAATGGGGACATTTGCTCTCGGACACTGAGAAGCACTGGGTGCAGCCGCAGCAGAATTCCCCAAAGTCCTTCGGGAGAAAGACCTCACTGATATTCTCCGGAGAAGTCAGCTTTTCCGCTATGATCCGCCCGATATGGTATGTTGAGCCCTTGTGGGCCGTTCCGCTTATGATCAGTACCTTCATCACTTCGCCTTTGGTATGCCCTCGATGACAGGCTCCTTGGGATTGCGCTTGAACAGCACGAACTTGCTGCCAATGACCTGCACTACCTCGGAATCTGTGGCCTGTGAGATTGCATCAGCGGCCTCTCTTGCAGTCCAGCCGGAGTTGTCCAGAACTCTCAGCTTGATCAGCTCTCTCTTGCGCAGCGCCTCGCTGATGTCATTGCACATGGCCTCAGTTACGCCGCCCTTGCCGACCTGGAATATAGTTTCGTATGTGGAGGCGATACCTCTAAGATACGCCCTCTGCTTGCTTGTCAACATATCAAACACCATAGCTTTCTTTAAGATAGGAGACCAGCTTTTCCATAGCGGCTCCTCTGTGGCTTATCGCATTTTTTTCCTCTGAGCTCATCTCCGCTAGGGTCCTGCCGTCACGGAGGAAGATCGGGTCGTAGCCGAAGCCGTTCTCTCCCCGCTCCTCATAGCCGATAGTTCCCTCACAGCGCCCTGTGAAGCTCTCGCAGACATACTTGTCAACGTACACGATAGCGCACTCGAAATATGCGCTGCGCTTTCCTTCGGGAACGTCCTTCATTTCGTCAAGGAGCTTCTGACAGCGCTCTCCCTCGGGAGCATAGCGGGCGGACCAAACTCCCGGCCTTCCGCCAAGAGCATCTACGCAAAGGCCGCTGTCGTCAGCGATCACCGGCATAGGAATCTCCAGCTCATTGTACACATCGCAGGCCTTGATCTCGGCATTGCGGACAAAGGTCGTGCCGGTCTCGTCGGGCTCGATATCCACTCCGGCGTCCTTCATGGAAAGGATCTCAAAGCCCATAGGCTCAAGGATCTGTCTTGCCTCACGGAGCTTGTTTGCGTTATTTGTGGCAAAAAGCAGCTTAGTCCTCATCGTCCTCGTCCTTTCTGCCGAAAAGTCTGCTGAAGAAGCCACGCTTTTTCTTCTTTTCGGGAACTTCCTCGGGCTCCTCCTCTTCCTCGTCATCGTCATCGGAGTCGTCGTCCTCATCGTCGTCGGAGTCTTCGTCCTCATCGTCGTCTTCATCGTCGGAGTCTTCGCCCTCGTCGTCGTCATCAGAGTCGTCCTCATCGTCGGATCCTTCGTCTTCCTCCTCAGGCTCCTCTGCTTCGGGCTCGTCCTCTGTCTCGGGCTCCTCTTCGTACTCAGGCTCTTCCTCATAGCTCTCGTCCTGATCCTGGGCTCCCTCCTCAGAAAGCTCCTCTTCTGTGAGCTCTTCCTCGGCAGCCTCCTCTTCCTCCTCATATGGAGTATCGAACAGGGCGTCTACGAACATCCTGCTGTTGAATGGCTGGAGGTCGTCGATCTTTTCGCCGACGCCGATCAGCTTCACAGGAATGCCCAGCTCGTTCTTTATGGAAATGACGATACCGCCTTTGGCAGTGCCGTCCAGCTTGGTCAGCACGATACCTGTGATCGGCGCTGTTTCGCTGAAAAGACGTGCCTGATTGACCGCATTCTGGCCGGTAGTTGCGTCAAGCACCAGCAGCACCTCCCGTGAGCAGTCCCCTGCCTTGGAGTCGATGATGCGGTTGATCTTGGCCAGCTCGTCCATGAGATTTTTCTTGTTGTGGAGTCGGCCTGCGGTGTCGATGATCACCACGTCGCAGGCTCTTGCCTTGGCTGCGTCCAGTGCGTCGTAAACTACGGCTCCCGGGTCAGAGCCCTCGGCGTGCTTTACGATCTCAACGCCTGCACGCTCTGTCCAGACCTCCAGCTGGTCGATAGCTGCTGCACGGAAGGTATCAGCAGCCGCTACCAGCACCTTCTTGCCCTCAGTCTTGAACTGGTGGCACAGCTTGCCGATAGTTGTGGTCTTGCCGGCGCCGTTTACGCCGATTACCATGATAACTGCCGGAGATACCGACAGGTCAAGGCCTGTGTCGTCGCCCATGATCTCGGAAATGACCTCGTGGATCAGCTCCATGATCTCCTTGGGATCGGTTATGCCACGCTCCTTGATCTTTTTCCTGAGGCGGTCGCAGATCTCCTCGGAGGTCTCTACTCCGATATCGCTCATGATCATCTGCTCCTCAAGCTCCTCAAAGAGCTCCTCATCTATCTTGGTGAAAGAGTTGAAAATTCGCTGTAGACCGCCAAAAAAGCTGTCTCTGGTCTTTCTAAGGCCGTCTGCGATCTTTTGAAAAATTCCCATAATAACCTCCGGTGAGTTGTTATACAGTTCGGTAAATGGGAGCACTTACGGACATCACTGTATGTCCGCAACGTCCTCCTGGAAGTCCACCTGCTCCATTTTCAGCAGCTTGGAGATGCCGTCCTCCTGCATGGTCACGCCGTAGAGGACGTTTGCCTCCTCCATGGCGCTGCGGCGGTGAGTTACCAGCACGAACTGAGTTGTATCGGTGAAGTTTTTCAGGTACTGGGCGTACTTTCTTACGTTCACCTCGTCAAGAGCAGCGTCGATCTCGTCCAGAATACAGAACGGTGCCGGACGCAGCTTCAAAATTGCAAAGTAAATGGCGATAGCCACGAATGACTGCTCTCCTCCTGAAAGGGAGATCAGGTTTTTGATCACCTTTCCGGGAGGTGCTACGCTGATCTCGATGCCCGATCCCAGAACGTCCTCCGGGTCGCTGAGGATCAGCTCGGCCTTTCCTCCGCCGAAAAGCTCGGTGAAGATCGACTTGAAATTGGAGTTGATGATCTGGAAGCTCTCGCTGAATATGCGGCACATATCGTCGGTGAGCCCTGCAATGATCTTCTCCAGCTCAGCCTTGGACTTCTGAACGTCTGCAAGCTGCTCAGACATGAAGTTGTAGCGCTCAGATACCTCACGGTACTCGTCGATAGCGTCCACGTTGACGCTTCCCAGGGCTGAGATCTTCTTCTTTATGGTGGAGAGCTCCTGCTGTGCGGCGGCCAGATCCTCGATCTTTTCGGCGATCTGCATGGCCTCTGAGCGAGTGAGCTCATAGACCTCAAGCAGCTGCCGGATGATGTTGTCGGTGTCTCGGCAGTTTGCCTCACGGCGCTCCTCAAGCCTTGTGATCTCGGCGGAGAATTTCTCCTTCGCCTCGTTGAGCTCCTTGAGGCCCTTCTGGATCTCGTTGACCAGGCGGTTTTGCTCGGTGTGGGTCTCCTGACAGCGCCGGATCTCCTCATTGTAGGCAGCGGTGTTGTTCTTCATGGAGTCCAGCTGGCTGCGCAGCTGTGCGATCTCCTCCTCCTTGGCGGAGATGATGCTGTTCTGGCGGCGGATCTCCTCGCTGAACTGGCGACTGCCGGACTTTAATTCCTCCAGGCTCTCGTCTATTCGGCCGATCTCAGTGTTCTGCGCCTCGATGTCCTTTGCCAGCTCCATGCTGTGGATCTTCAGCTCAGACAGCTTCTCGGAAAGCTGGCTCCTCTGGGCACGGAGCTTGTCACGAACGTCCTGTCCCTTGGCCAGCTCCTCCTCAGCTTGAGCGATCCTCTTCTCCATGAGCTCAAGCTCTTTCTGGGAGTCGGCTGCGGTCTTCTCCGCATCTGCGATACGCTCCTTGGCCTCAGCAAGCTGCCTCTTGGCGGCACCGGACTGAGCCTGTGCCTGTGCTGACAGCTCGGCTAAGCTGGAGATCTCGGCCTGGAGCCTTACCTTCTCATTCTCACATTCGGTGAGCTCGCTCTTGGCAGCCTCCATGTCGTAGCGCAGCTTTTCGGACTCCGCACGGAGCTTCTCAGCCTTTGCGCTAAGGTCGTCCCTGACCTGGGAGAGCCTCTGGATCTCGCTGTCAAGCTCGGCTATCTCGTTCTTTCTGGTTATCACTCCGCCGGAGCGCACCGCAGAGCCTCCGGTGAAGGAACCTCCTGCGTTGACCACCTGACCGTCAAGAGTGACGATACGGAAGCGATAGCTGTATTTTTTTGCGATATATGCGGCAGAATCAATGTCCTCTGCTACAACTGTCCTGCCAAGCAGAGAGGCGATGATGCCGCTGAATTTTTCGTCATATCCCAGCAAACGTGCTGCTGTGTCGATGAAGCCGTCGCAGTTTTCAAGACCGCTCTCGTTGAGCTCCCTGCCCTTGACCGAGGTGATCGGCAGGAATGTTGCACGGCCGGCCCTCTGCTCTTTCAGCAGACGGATACAGCGCTTTGCGATGTCCTCGTTCTCAACGATCACGTTCTGAGTTGCTGCTCCCAGAGCTGTTTCGATGGCCAGCGCATACTTGGGATCCACACTTATATTTTGAGCCACTGTGCCGAAAACTCCGCCGATCCTGCCCTGCTTTGAGGCCTTCAGGATCGTCTTTACGCTTCCGGAGAAGCCCTCCATGTTGTTCTCTAGGTCGCCAAGGATCTTGCGGCGCTGCTGCTTTTCCTTCAGCTCGAAGAGGGCACGCTCGAAGTCGGCCTTGGCCTGCTCGAAGCCCTCTCTGCGCCCCTTATACAGCCTGTCGAAGCCGCTGAGCTTGTTCCGGAGAGCGGCTTCCTTCTGGGAATTCTCTTCTATCAGCCGGTCACATCCGGCCTGCTTCTCCTCATATTCTCCGGCGGAGCTGCTGCTGTTCTGGCTTGCCTGTTCAAGCTCCGGGAGCCTTGCGGTCTCGGACTCTATCGTGCGCCGTGCGGACTCCTCGGCGAATTTCAGCTCGCTCTGCCTGATGTAGAGGCTGTTGATCTCGCCGCCGGCCTTGGTGACGGTCTCGCCCAGCTGGGAGCTCTCCTCCTGAGCCTTGGTGAAGCTCTCAGTGACCTCTTCGATCTCCTGCTCAAGCTCAGTGCGCTGCTGCTCAAGCTCCTTGATGTGGAGCTCCGCCTTGCTGCGCTGCTCAAGGAGGGCCTGCTTGGTCTCGGCGGAGTTGTCGATGCTCCTCTGAGCGGCGGCTGCGGCCTCCTGACAGTGCTTGATGTCGTTCTCCAAAACGGCGATGGACGCCTTTTTGTCGGAGGACTGCTGCTCCTCCTCGATCATTTTTCTTCTCAGCTCGTCGGAGCGAACGGTACACTCCTGCATCTTCCGGTAGCCGTCCTGGAAGCGCTCCTCCTGGCGCTGTATGTCGCTCTCCAGATTTTCGTATTCGCTCCTGCTGACCAGGATCTTTTCGTCCAGAGTATCCAGCTTTGCCTTCAGCTCGTCCAGACGTGTCACCCAGACTGAGATCTCAAGGCGCTTTCTCTCTTCGGCCAGCTTCAGGAATTTCTGCGCCTTCTCAGACTGCTTCCGCAGGGGCTCAACTCGTCCTTCCAGCTCGGAAAGAATGTCCGTCAGGCGGAGGAGGTTTTCCTGAGCGGCGGTGAGCTTTCGCTCGGCCTCCAGCTTCTTATAGCGGAATTTGGAAATTCCGGCTGCCTCCTCGAATATATCTCTTCGCTCGCTGCTCTTGGCGCCCACGATCTCGGCGATACGGCCCTGTCCGATGATAGAATAGCCGTCTCGGCCAAGGCCGGTGTCCATGAACAGCTCGTTGATGTCTTTAAGACGGCAGGCTTTTCCGTTGATCATGTACTCGCTCTCACCGCTGCGGTAGAGCTTTCTTGTAACGGACACCTCGTCGTCCATGTCTGCGAGCGTTCTGTCGGTATTGTCGATATTCAGCGTAACTGCGGCAAAGCCCATGGGCTTTCTGGCAACAGTACCGGAAAAAATAACGTCCTCCATTTTGTTTCCACGGAGAGTCTTTGTGGACTGCTCGCCCAGCACCCAGCGCACTGAATCGCCGATGTTACTCTTTCCGCTGCCGTTGGGTCCGACTACTGCGGTCAGGCCCTTGTCGAAGGTCAGGCTGATCTTGTCCGGAAAGGACTTAAATCCCTGTATCTCCAATGATCTAAGGTACACTCGCTCACCTCCTCAGTTTGACTTTGTACTTGGGAAGACTGGCGTCCCCCACTATCTTAAGATCTATCCCCTGTTCCTTGAAATAGATCAAATTCGCCTTTTTGTGGCCAATTGCCTTGCTTATGCAGCTTGGTGCAGCGGCGATCGTTACGCTGCCCTCTGCCAGTCCCAGCTCCTCCTCGATCAGTTTTCGGTAGATGCTTGTCTCGCAGAGCTCCCGGAATGCCGGGTGGTAGAAGCCTCCCACCATGTCCTGCTCAACGAACTCACTGGCGTGAAGCCCGCACTTGATGACTCTGATGCCGTTTTCCTCGAAATTCCGCAAGAAATATGCAGCAGTTTCCACCACGTCATCGAAGTCGAAACAAGAGTGCATACCACCTGCGCCGCCGAAGAGCTGGTATTCGCCGCTCTCATAAAGCTGAGCAAGCCTTGTGCCCTTCAGGATCACCACAGGGTAGATGCGGACTGTGTCCGGACGGATCGCCATGATCTTCTCGAAGGTCAGCATCTCATCATCGCCTGTGCTCTGGTAGAGGCCTATCATCATTTGGAGGCCAAGCTCGAAGCCCTGCTGCCGAATGAGGCGGCTTGCCTCCTCCACGTCCTTTGCTGTGTGGCCACGGTCGTTTGCAAGGAGCACCTTGTCGCTCATGGACTGAGCTCCCAGCTCGATAGCAGTGACTCCGAAGCCTTTCAGCAGCTCCAGCACCTCTTCGTCGATACAGTCAGGCCTTGTGGAGCATCGTATTCCCCGGAATTTCCCCTCTCCCACGAACTCACTGGCTGCTTGAAGCAGCTCCGTCATGTAGTCTCTTGGGATAGCGGTGAAGCTGCCTCCGAAAAATGCGATCTCGGTATCAGCGGGAGACTTGACCTGAGAAAGAGCCTTCCGGCATATCTCCCTTACTTCTTCTCCATGAGGAAGGCTGACGGCTCCGCTGATCGTATTCTGGTCGCAGAAGCTGCACCTGTGCGGACAGCCGACGTGGGGCACGAAGATCGAGATGTTACTGTGCGGCATAGCCCATTAGCGCAAGAGCCTCCTTAGCGGCAAGCTGCTCGGCCTCCTTCTTGCTCCTGCCCTTGCCCTTGCCGATAACCTGTGAGTTGAGCCTTACCTCCACCACGAAACGCTTGTTGTGGTCGGGACCCTCCTCGCCGATGAGAACGTATTCCACCTTCTCCTCGGGGTTTTTCTGGACGATCTCCTGCAAAACTGTCTTGTAGTCGCTGTAGACCGGCTTCTTTCCGTGCTCGATGTCCTCGGGCATGAAGCGGAGGATA
The DNA here is from genome assembly GCA_902760805.1 of Ruminococcus flavefaciens. GTDB lineage: Bacteria > Bacillota > Clostridia > Oscillospirales > Ruminococcaceae > Ruminococcus. The sequence goes on from CACWHY010000004.1 coordinate 146,555, forward strand.
TGCTTTGAGGCAGGCTCCATTCCGCCGTCAAGGTAGATCGCAGCGATAACCGCCTCAAAAGCGTCCGCCAGGATCGAGGGGCGCTCTCTTCCGCCGGTGTTCTCCTCGCCCTTGCCAAGGCGGAGGAAGTCTCCCAAATGGATCTGCTGAGCAAACACATGAAGGGATTTTTCGCACACCAGTGAGGCTCTCAGCTTTGTGAGCTCGCCCTCTGCCACTTGGGTGAAATGCTTGTAAAGATAGTCAGAGACAACTATCGAAAGTACGCTGTCTCCCAGGAATTCCAGACGCTCATTGCTGCCGCCTGCGTTCTTTTTTTCGTTGGCGTAGGATGAATGTGACAGAGCCTGCTCCAGCAGAGACTTATCCTTGAAGGAATAGCCTATTATCTGTTCAAATCTATCTATGCTTTCCATAATTTTTACTCCTTGTGAGTTGCTGCGGCGTACTCCTCGATAACGCCTGCAACATTTACCTCGGCACACTTTTTAGCCTGGCGGACAGCGTTGAAAAAGGCTGTTCCGTCAGAGCTGCCGTGCGCCTTGATGACGGGCTTTCGCACTCCCAAAAGCGCTGAGCCGCCTACTTCCTTGTAGTCCATTTGCTTCTTGAAGGCACGGATCTTTCCCAATGAAAAGACTGCGCCCAGCTTTCCGGCTCCTGAGAAGATCCATCTGAGCTTTCTTGCGAAAAAGCTGCCCATGCCCTCATAGAGCTTCAGCACGATGTTCCCTGTAAAGCCGTCGGTGACGATCACCTGATACTGGCCGTTGGGGATGTCACGGGCTTCGATATTTCCGCCGAAGTTAAGGCCTGACTGCTCCAGCAGCTTGTATGCCTCCAGCTCCAGCTCTCTGCCCTTAGTCTCCTCAGCACCGATGTTGAGAAGTCCCACCTTCGGGTTTTTGATGCCAAGGACACGCTCCATATAGGCGCTTCCCATAATGGCGAACTGCACCAGCATCTCCGGGCGGCACTCGGTGTTCGCACCTGCGTCCAGCAGCACGAAGCTGCCCTTGTCAGCAGGCATCACCGGTGAGGGTGCGATACGTTTGATCCCTTTGATACGCTTGACGATGAAGGTCGCTCCCATTACCAGAGCGCCGGTGCTCCCTGCGCTGACAAAGGCCTCGCCTCTGCCCTCAGCAAGCAGCTTCAGTCCCAGCGCCATAGAGGTATTGCTGCCGGACTTGATTATCTCCTTCGGCTCATCATGTATATCAAAAACATCATCCGTGTGCTCGATCTCAATGCCGGTGAGACTTATGCCGTTCTCCTCGGCACACTTTTTTATCTTGGGCTGGCTTCCAGTGAGGATGATCTCCACTCCCAGCTCCCGGACCGCTCTTTCGCAGCCACGAAGCACCTCCAGAGGAGCGTTGTCTCCTCCGAAGGCGTCAACTATGATCTTCATAAGCCGGCTCGCTCCATTTCCTTTGTAAGTGCATCTATCGCCCGTTTTGCGTAGGCGCCGTACTTTTCCTTTTTGTCACGGATCCGTGTTCCCAGCTCAGGCAGGATACCCATATTTGCCCCCATGGGCTGGAACTTCCCATCGTTGAATGGGTCGCAGATGTAGGCGCAAAGAGCTCCCAGCATAGACTCACGTGGCAGCTTCAGAGGCTCCTTCCCCAGCAGCTTTCTGGCGCAGGCAAGTCCTGCGATGATGCCGCTTGCTGCGGACTCCATGTAGCCCTCCACGCCGGTCATCTGGCCGGCAAAATATATCTCAGGGCGTTCCCTCATTGAGAAGTCTGAGTTCAGCAGGACAGGGCTGTTGATGAATGTGTTGCGGTGCATCACTCCGTAGCGGACGAACTCGGCATTCTCCAGACCCGGGATCATGGAGAAAACACGCTTCTGCTCGCCGAATTTAAGGTTGGTCTGGAAGCCCACAAGATTGAACAGAGTCGCCTCACGGTTTTCCCTTCTCAGCTGCACCACAGCATAGGGACGGCGACCTGTGCGCTTGTCAGTGATGCCGACAGGCTTCATTGGGCCGAAGCGCATCGTGTCCTCGCCACGGGAGGCCAGTACCTCTATGGGCATACAGCCCTCATACACGCTGAATGGGTGGGTCTCAAAGTCCTTGAGCTGAACTCGCTCTGCACCGATAAGTGCCTTATAAAAGGCCAGGTATTCCTCCTTGTCCATGGGACAGTTGATGTAATCCGCATCGCCTCTGTCATAACGGGAAGCGAAGAAGACCTTCTCCTGGTCAAGGCTCTCATAGGTGACGATAGGAGCTGCTGCGTCGTAGAAGCTCAGCCCCTCACCACAAAGCTCACGGATAGTATCAGCCATCCCGCCTGATGTCAGGGGGCCTGTTGCGATGATGCAGATCCCCTCAGGCAGAGAAGTCACCTCGCCGGGGATCACCTCGATAAGGGGCTCGGCCTTGATCTTGGCAGTTACGCTGTCTGAGAACTTCTCCCTGTCAACAGCCAGCGCTCCCCCTGCTTCAACGGAATTTTCCTTTGCGCAGGGAACTGTCAGGCTGCCAAGGAGCTCCATTTCAGCCTTCAAAAGACCGGCAGCTGACTCGATACGGGCTGCCTTCAGGGAATTTGAGCACACCAGCTCCGCAAAACCGCTGTACTTGTGAGCAGGAGTGTACTTCTCCGGCTTCATCTCGTAAAGCCGCACAGCTATGCCATTTTTGGCAAGGCTCCATGCAGCCTCACAGCCGGCAAGTCCGGCGCCGATAACGTTTACGGTGACGCTCATTTCTTCAGCTCTCTTTCATAGCCGCAGCCCTCTCCCTCGCAGACAAGGCGTCCGTTCTTGCCGCCCTTGGTGAAAAGGCTTCGGCCGCACTGGGGGCACTTCTCTGCTGTAGGCACGTTCCAAGTCATGAAATTGCACTCCGGATAGCCCTCACAGCCGTAGAAGCTCCTGCCACGCTTGGATTTTTTCAGCAGCATCTTCTTGCCGCAGCGAGGACAGGTGCCGTCGGTCTCGGTAACGATCTTCTTGGTGTTGCCGCACTCCGGGAAGCCCGGGCAGGCAAGGAATTTGCCGTATCTTCCGTACTTGATGACCATGTTTCTGCCGCAGAGCTCACAAATCACGTCGGTCTCCTCATCGGGGACCTTCACACGCTTGCCCTCCATTGCCTCCTCGGCCTTGCCAAGAGTTGCGGAGAAATCATCGTAGAACTCATGGAGTGTGCTGACCCAATCCTTTGAGCCGTGCTCCACCTCGTCCAGGTCGTTCTCCATTTCTGCGGTGAACTTGGCGTCAACGATCTTCTTGAAGTGCTCCTTCAGAAGCTCGGTGATCGCCTCGCCCAGATTGGTGGGCTTTAGCTGCTTGCCCTCATGCTCAACGTACTGACGGGCAGTTATAGTTGTGATAGTAGGCGCATAGGTGGAAGGACGGCCTATGCCGTTTTCCTCCAGAGCCTTGATCAGTGAGGCCTCAGTATATCTCGGAGGCGGCTGGGTGAAGTGCTGGTTGCCGGCAATAGACTTCAGCTTCAGCTTGTCGTCCTTGCTCAGCTCGGGAAGCATCTTCTTGTTCTCGTCGCCGCCGTCGGTGGACTCCACATAGAGCACGGTAAATCCGTCGAATTTCACGGAATAGCCTGAGGCTCTGAATGTGCAGCCGCTGGCCTCGATGTCAGCGGAAACTGTGTCCAGGAGGGCGTTTGCCATCTGGCTTGCGATAAAGCGCTCCCAAATCAGCTTGTAGAGCTTGAACTGGTCGCTGGAAAGGCTGGACTTTACTCTCGCCGGAGTAAGGTCGGGAGTTGAGGGACGGATAGCCTCATGAGCGTCCTGAGCGTTGCTCTTGGTCTTGAAGGTACGGGGCTTGTCGGGCAGGTAATCCTGGCCGTAAACAGTGCCGATGTACTGAGCAGCAGCAGCCTTTGCCTCGTCTGAGATACGCAGGCTGTCAGTTCTCATGTAGGTGATAAGTCCAACTGCGCCTACGCCCTCGATGTCAACACCTTCGTAAAGCTCCTGAGCTGCCTTCATGGTGCGCTTTGCACTGAAGCCCAGCTTTCGGGAGGCCTCCTGCTGGAGAGTTGAGGTGATGAAGGGCGGTGCCGGCTGTTTCTTGGTGATACGCTTCTTCACTGAGGTGACCACATACTCGGCTCCCTCAAGTCTTGCCAGGAGACCGTTTGCCTCGGCCTCATTGGGGATCTCCAGCTTGTTTCCGTCAACTGCAACAAGTGCTGCGTCGAAGACCTTTCTGGAGCCCGGTGCTGTGAATTTTGCGTCGATAGACCAGTATTCCTTGGGAACGAACTTGCGGATCTCGTTCTCCCTGTCAACCACAAGGCGGACAGCTACAGACTGCACTCTTCCGGCAGAAAGGCCACGCTTGACCTTCTTCCACAGGAAGGGGCTCAGCTTATAGCCCACCAGACGGTCAAGGATACGTCTTGCCTGCTGAGCGTTCACCAGATCCACGTCGATCTTGTGGGGGTCGCTCATTCCGGCCTGAACGCCGGTCTTGGTGATCTCGTTGAATGCCACACGGTTATTCTCGTTCATATCCAGCTTCAGCATCTGAGCGATATGCCAGGATATGGCTTCTCCCTCACGGTCAGGGTCGGTTGCGAGGTAGACTTTTCCGCACTTTTTTGCGTGCTTTTTCAGTTCCTTGATAACGTCCTCCTTGCCCTTCATGTCGGTGTACTGAGGAGCGAAATCGTTCTCGGTATCCACTCCCAGCTTGGACTTGGGCAGGTCACGGACGTGGCCCATAGAGGCGATGACCTCATAGCCGCTTCCCAGATATTTCTGGATAGTTTTTGCCTTTGCAGGCGACTCTACTATAACTAGATCTGACATTTTTTATCTCCTTTTCTGTCAGTTGATCTCAAATACTTTACCGGGAAGAGACCGGATCTCTCCAAGGATCTCCAGCTCGGTGAGCTCCACCATGAGCTGTCCGGGATCCATTTCAAGGCGCTCAGCCAAAATATCGGCGTGAAGAGCGCCAACTCTCAGGGCATCGATTATGCTCTTCTGAGGGTCGGTGAGGCTGTCATAGCTCTCCTTTACGGCCGACAGATCTTTGGGGGCCGGCTGGGAATCACTCTCTGGGACAGGCTCTTCCTGCGGAGGCTTTTTGGCTCTGCGTCCGGGCTTTGATGACTTTTCCACAAGCTCCTCGATAAGGGTGGGAGCCTTGCGCTTTATGGGAGTTCCCACGTTGAATGAGCTTATGCCACGGTAGACCTCCTGCCGGATCTCAGCGTCGCTGACTCCGCCTAAACGGAAGACGTCCGCCACGTCCGCCCACCCGAAAAGGGGCTGGGCGCCCTCTCTCAGCAGCATGATGTTGCCGGAATAGCGTTCATCGGTAATATCTGCCGGCGGCAGCACGAAGACCTCTCTTCCCTGAGCGGCGGAAAGAGCTGCTGTGATCAGCGAGCCGCTCTTGTGGGATGCCTCGAACACCACCGCTGCTCTGCCAAGCGCCGCTAGGATCCTGTTGCGCTTGGGGAAATTCTGAGAATGGGGCGGCGTTCCCGGAGGATACTCCGAGACAAAGACTCCGCCGTTTTCCAGCACGGCGCTTCGGTATCGGAAGTTGTCCTTGGGGTAGTCCACGTCAACTCCGCAGCCCATGACAGCAGCAGTTGGTCTGCCGGCCTCCACCGCTCCCAAATGAGAGGCGATGTCGATGCCCAGGGCAAATCCGCTTACTATCACGATGCCGCTCCTGGCAAGCTCTCCGCAGATCCTTCCGGCACTTCGGAGGCTGTACTCAGAGGCTCTTCTTGCACCTACGCTGGTGACTGTCCTTGTTCCGCAAAGACAGCTGATGTCTCCCTTATAATAAAGAACTGCCGGCGGATCCATTATATGTCGGAGCTGAGCCGGATATTCCGGGGCGCTGTAGCACACGGTGTAAACTCCCTTGGCAGCGCAGGCGTCGATCACCTTCTCTGCGGTAGAGAGCTGTATCTTGGCGATATTTTGCCGCTCCTGCTGGCTGAGGCTTAGCTGGCAGTCCTCATCCTTCAAGGTGAAGTATGCGTCGCTGGCGGTGTCGCACAGGCACATTACCTCCCAGATCCGGCGGCTGCCGATACCAAATACCATGGTCAGCCAGAGCCAGTATTTCGTTTCGTTCATAGATATCACTCCCCAATGATCCTATAACTTATTTTTTCAGTTCCCACATGAGGATCCCTGCTGCCATTGCGGCGTTAAGGGAATTGATAGTTCCGCTCATGGGGATAGTAACTCTTCTGTCGCAGCGCTGAGAGATCTCCCTCGGGAGACCATTGCCCTCGTTGCCGATGAAGACCGCCTCAGTTCCCTCAAAGGAGCACTCCGTCACCGGCAGCGCATCTGTGTCGATGACTGCGGCAGAGCTCCTTGCTCCGCCCTCACTGAGAAGGGCAAACAGCTTCTCCGGGTCATTCTCGATCATGGTCTTGACTCTGAAGATCGAGCCCATTGTCGAACGCACCACCTTTGGACTGTAAAGCTCGCAGCTTCCCGAAAGGATAGCTCCGTCCAGACCAAGAGCATCGGCTGTGCGGATGATCATGCCAACGTTGCCGGGGTCCTGAAGTCCGAAGAGGACGATATATCTTCCTCCGGGGACTATCTCCATGCGCCTTTTCTGCGGTATGGGACAGATTGCAAAAACTCCCTGAGTGGTGTCAGTGGAGGCAATGCGGTTTCCAAGCTCATTTGAGATAACGATAGTTCTCGCTTCGCTCAAATCGGCCTGAAAAAGCTGGCTGCCATAGCGCTCATACGCCTGCTTGGTAAGGATAAGGTGAGAGATACCGCTCTGCTCTCTGAGGGCGTCCTCCACGATACGCAGGCCTTCCAACACGAATAAGCCGTATTGGAGCCTCTCTTTTTTGGAAGATGAGAGCTTCTGATACAGCTTGATAACAGGATTATCTTTTGATGTTATGATGTTTTCCAATAATACGGACACCTCCGTTAATCAGCAGGTAAGCCGCCGGTGAGCCCGGCGTGCTTATCTACAAGAAAACACGCTCTTTATAAAAGGAGCGTGTTGTCATAGTCTGATCAAAGAGCGGCCTTAGCCTTGTCAGCGATAGCGCTGAAGCCTGCTGCGTCTGTGATCGCAATTTCAGAGAGCATCTTTCTGTTGAGAGTGATGCCAGCCTTCTTGCAGCCGTTCATGAATGTTGAGTAGTTCATGCCGTTCATCTTTGCTGCGGCAGAGATACGAGTGATCCAGAGCTGTCTGAACTGTCTCTTCTTCTGCTTTCTTCCGATGTAAGCGTAGTTGCCGGACTTCATTACGGCCTGCTTAGCCATCTTGAAGTGCTTGCTCTTTGCGCCCCAGTAGCCCTTTGCGAGCTTGAGAGTCTTATTTCTTCTCTTGCGAGTCATCATTGCACCCTTGATACGTGCCATAGTCTTTTACCTCCAAAAATATATTACGTTATACACTTATCCTACTCTGCAAGATCAGAGATAAGGAACGAGCTTCTTGATAGTAGGAGCGTTTGCGCTGCCTGCAACACCAGCAACACGAGCAATTCTCTTACGCTTTGTGTCCTTCTGGGTAAGTCTGTGTCTCTTGTTGGTCTTCTGGTACTTTACCTTGCCGCTGCCTGTGATCTTGAAGCGCTTCTTAGCACCTGAATGAGTTTTAACCTTTACCTTTGCCATTGTATGATCCTCCTTAGTCAAGAACCTTAGTTCTTACTTATTTGTTTTAGGATTGACGAACATAACTATGCTGCGTCCTTCCATCTTAGCCGGTTTGTCAACAGTACCTGCAGCTGAAACAGCTTCCTTGAAACGATCCAGAAGCTCACTTCCCAGCTCGGGATGTGCGATAGCTCTCTTGCGGAATCTTACTGAGACCTTGAGCTTATCCCCGCCCTGCAGGAATTTAACGGCCTGATTGACCTTTGTTTCAAAATCGTGGGTATCTATTGTGGAGAACATTCTGATCTCCTTGATGGATACGACCTTCTGATTTTTTCTTGCTTCCTTCTCACGCTTAGCCTGCTCAAAGCAATACTTTCCGTAGTCCATGATACGGCATACGGGCGGTGTGGCGTTCGGCGCGATCTTGACCAGATCCAGATCCTTATCGTAGGCGATCTTCTGAGCATCCTTTGCGGAGATAACGCCCAGCTTTGTGCCGTCTGCGTCGATCACCAGGACCTCTTTGTCTCTGATCTCTTCATTGATCTGCAGTTCCTGTTTGCTAATTTCAAGCACCTCCAGCTAAAATTTATTTAATAAACAAAAAAGAGCGCAGACAGACCCGCACTCAACAATACACGCACTCCCCAAAAAGAGCCTGCGCAATATTGACCGTTTAAGCTGTGCCTGACGGTGAGAACGGAGTTCTGCTTTGTTTACTCAAATATTATACCCTAGACTTGGCGCAAAGTCAAGAGAAAAGATGATTTTCGGCATTTTGCACGATCAAAGGCCTGTCTCCCCTGCGGATATGGGATGTTTTGTCCTCTTTCAGCCCGGAGATCAGGTCGCAGACCGCCAGTCTCACCTCGTATTTCTCCGGTTTGTTGAGAATGTCCTGCTCCTCCTGAGTAAAGTGCAGCTCCTCCTGAGACTTGTCCTCAGTCACCTGGGAGCTTTGGGGTATGCACAGCGGCGGATACATGACGCACCACCAGTTATGCCCACGGGCGGTGCCAATCTCCACACGGAGAGTCCGGTAGTCCCCGGCAGGCATGGTGATATTGCCGTATGTGCGCTCGGTGAAGTGCATATCCGTCAGGTATGCCGTAACCGGCGCCTGAGAGCCCTTTTCCCGGAGAGTCTCCTCGGCTATCCGCTGGATCCTGCCAAGCTCTGTCTCAGCGATAGTCTCGGCCTCCTGCAAGTCATCTGCCCGGCGAAAAATGCCGCTTTCCAGGAGAGCGTCCCGGACGGCCAGCTTCCTGGCCTGATCCTCGGCGCTGTCGGACTCAGCCAAAATGTGCAGGCGCAGCACCTTGCTCCGGATATGGGCAAGCTCTCGCCCTGTCTTTAAAGTGGAGCCTGCTCCGGCTATGACCAGTGTCAGTATCAGGGCTCCTGCAATAAGTCTGCTGAAATTTCTGTTCATAAGATCACCTCAGCAGAAGCATTGGCAGAAACTCCCTGCTATATTCATCATAGCATAAATTTTCCCGGAGCGCAACCGTTTTCCGACATTTTTCTCCCGGAGATGAGGTTATAATTGTAAAAAAGGAGCTGAAACTATGAAAAAACTTTTTACCGCTGTCCTGGCAGCAGCTGCCCTGCTTTGCACTTTCCCAAAGATCACCGCAAAAGCCCAGGAGCCGGCCTACATCTATACGATAATCGGCAGCGAAGCCACTGTTATCGGCTTTTCCGGGGAGCCCTCCTACATTCAGATTCCCGAGACTCTTGAGGGCTGTCCTGTTACGGAGATCCGTGACAACGCCTTCTGTGAGTGCTCTTCGCTAAAGCAGATAAGCCTCCCAGACACTCTCACAAAGATCGGCCACCACTGCTTCTACGCCTGCACTTCCCTGGAATGCGTGGTGATCCCCGACAACGTCACACAGATCGGCGACGGCTGCTTCTGCGGCTGCACCTCCCTGACCGCTGTCAGTCTCCCGGATAGTCTCAGCAGCCTGCCCCACTCTTGTTTTCGGGCCTGTACTGCTCTTCGGGAGATCACTCTGCCGGCGGAGGCTCTTGCCGTGGAAGATTACTGCTTTTCAGCCTGCACCTCTCTTTCTAAGGTCAACACCGGAGACAGGCTCCGCAGTTTGGGAGACTGCTCCTTTTATATGTGCAGCTCTCTGGAAAGCCTGTACATACCGCCTTCCGCCGAAGATATCGGCAGCTTCGCAGTGGGATACGTCCCCACCGAAAAGGGCTCTCAGACCAAAGAGGGCTTCACTGTTCTGGGGGAGAAGGGCTCCCCTGCTGAGGATTACGCAAGGGAGAATGACCTGGTCTTCGTGAAGACCTCAGGAGCTGTTCAGGCCATGGCAGCGGCTCAGCTGAGCCGGAAAGGAGTTCCCTATTTCTACTGGTTTGCGGCCGTTTGGGGAGCTTTTGCGGCGGTTTTGGCTCTCCTTTTATTGCGATTTATCCACCAAAGGAGCAAATAATGCTATTTCGCAGTTTTTTCCAAAAAATCTATTGACTTTTTTGGGAGTTTTGTGCTATGATTATGTTGTCAAATTTACGTCAAGTTGATTTCCGCTGTATTATTACGGAAGTCAATGAGGCCGCCCTCAGTGTTCCCTTCTGCGCTGCGTGCCGCCTCGGACATTTACAAATGGAGGGTAAAACATGATCAATCTCAAAAAAGTGGCCGCAGGCATCATGTGCGCTGCGCTCACGCTCACCTCTGCGCCTTCCGTGCCGCTGAAAACCGGCGCTGCTGACGCAACTATCGAGAACTCGGGGCTGGACATCGACTACGCCCGTGCCTTGCAGTACTCGATCTACTTCTACGACGCCAATATGTGCGGTACTGAAGTAGGCGAAAACACACGCTTCAAGTGGCGTGACGACTGTCATACCTACGACGCTCACGTTCCTATGGTACCTTGGGACGGAAACACTGTGGAAGGCGGCGGCACTAACCTTTCTCAGGAGTTCATGGACAAGTACAAGGACGTTCTCGACCCCGACGGCGACGGCACTATCGACGTTGCGGGCGGTATGCACGACGCCGGCGACCATGTTATGTTCGGTATGCCCGAGAACTACGCTGCTGCAACTCTCGGCTGGGGCTATTATGAGTACGGCGATGTTTACAAGAAGCTGGGTCAGGACGATCACATCGAGACTATCCTGCGCTATTTCAACGACTACCTGATGAAGTGTACCTTCCGTGACAAGGACGGCACTGTTATCGCTCACTGCTATCAGGTGGGCGAGGGCGGTATCGACCACTCCTCATGGCAGGCTCCTGAGGTAGACACCATGGTACGCCCCGCTTACTTCCTCACAGCCGAAAAGCCTCAGACAGACTATGTTGTTTCTGCCTGCGCTTCTCTGGCTATCAACTACCTCAACTTCAAGACCTCTGACCCCGAGTACGCTGAAAAGTCTCTTGACTACGCTCAGGCTCTGTGGGATTTCGCAAACGCTAACGCCAAGGAGCTCTCCGATAACGGCGACGGCCCTGGTCGTTTCTACCAGTCCGGTAAATGGGAGGACGACTGGTGCTGGGCTGCTGCTTGGATGTACCTTGCAACAGGCGATGCTTCAGTTTTTGACTACGCTTACAGCATCTTCGACTACTACGCTCCCTCCGGCTGGGTATACTGCTGGAACGACGTTTGGAGCGGCGCTGCTCTCCTCTGGGCTATTATCAACCAGGAGCACCCCGAGCTTGATATGGTCAACAAGATCAGAGATGCCCAGGGCAAGAATCAGTACGTTTTCGATGATTTCTGGGACAACGACTGTCTCGGCAAGTGCCTGAATACTTGGAAGCAGAAAGAGACCAAGCAGGGTCTGTACTTCCTGGACGTTTGGGGAAGCTGCCGTTACGCTTCCGCAGCAGGCCTCATCGCTGCTCTTTACGACAAGTACCACAACGACGGCCAGCCCTCTGAGTGGAGCGAATTCGCTAAGCGCCAGATGGACTACATCCTCGGCGACAACGACATCACCTTCAAGGAAGACGCTGAAATGACCGTCCTTGCCGGCAGAAACGGTACTCACGGTCCAAGATCATTCCTGTGCGGTTATGACGCTGAGACTACTGTTATGAATCCCCACCACCGTGCAGCCTCCGGTCTGACTATGGCTGAGGATCCCCGTGAGCAGAAGCACGTTCTCTGGGGCGCTCTGGCAGGCGGTCCTGACGATAACGACGCTCACAGCGACAGCACTAACGACTGGCGTGAGAACGAGGTAACTATCGACTACAACGCTGCTGTTGTCGGTCTGGCTGCTGCTATGTATGAGACATACGGCACTGATGATATGGCCGTTACAGAGAACTTCCCTCCCGAGGACAAGATGCTGATCTCCGGCGGGGATGACGATACTCCCTCTTCTGGTTACTGGGTAGAGGCTCTCGGTATCAACGATCCCAGCAATGACGGATCAGGCGCCGTTGAAGTCTCGATGAAAGTCTACTCCGGCGAGCCCAAGCCCTCAAGTGACATCACTGTAAGATACTACATCGACGCTTCCGAGTGTAAGGATCCCAGTGTTATCAAGGGAACTAAGCTCTACGATCAGGCTGAGATGGAGCTCAAGGACGTTACCTGCACTGTAACTGACCCGATCAAGTGGGACAAAATGGACAATGTATACTACGTCGAGGTCTCATGGGACGGCTGCACATTTGCAAATTCCGGCAAAAAATGCCAGTTCTCCGTAGGATTCTACGGCACAGGCTATAACGAGAACAATGCGCATTACGTTTATCAGTGGGATCCGTCAAACGACTGGAGCTTTGAGACACTGAAACTGGGCAAAAAAGACGACTTCTTCGCTGTTACCGATCCTCCGGAGGTGCTCAACGAGCGTATCTGCGTTTACCTTGACGGCGAGCTGGTGGGCGGTATCGAGCCCGACGGCACAAAGCCTGCTGACAAGACCGAGGATACTACTAAGGAGCCCACAACTAAGGCTCCCACATCAAGCGGCAAGGACGCCGACTGGGGCGACGCTAACGTGGACGGAAAGGTAGACCTGAACGATGCTGTTGCTATCCTTCAGTATGCTGCTCTTCCCAAAAAATACGCTCTGGATGAGCAGGGCGCTCTCAACGCTGACGTTATCGACAACGGCACGAGCGGCGTTACAGGTATCGATGCACTGGCTATCCAGATGTTCGATGCTAAGCTCTTCACAGCTGACAAGTGGCCTATGACAAAGGCTCAGATGGAGGCTATCAAAAAGTAAAACTGAGGGAGACTCGAAAAGAGTCTCCCCTTTTTTTGCGTTTCGCTCTTGCTTTTTTCTGGGAATTGTGGTATCATAATATGATAAGACATTTCGCACTACAGAAAGGATAAGAATGGATTTTAAGGAACTAGACCTCTCTCAGGAGCTCCTCAGCGCTGTGGAAGAGCTGGGATTTACTGAGATGACGGAAATTCAGCAGAAAAGCATACCCCTCATTTTGGAGGGAAAGGACGTTGTGGGACGCTCCAACACAGGCACCGGCAAGACCGCTGCCTTCGGTCTTCCCGCTGTTCAGAGCATCAGCGAGGCCGGCGGAAAGTCCGCTCAGGTGCTGATCCTCTGCCCCACAAGAGAGCTTGCTATGCAGGCTTATGAGGAGATCAGGAAATTCGCCAAATACAAACGCTCAGTCAAGGCCTGCGCTGTTTACGGAGGCGCCAGCATGGAGCGCCAGATCCTTCAGCTCAAACGGGGCGCCAACATCATCATCGGCACTCCCGGACGTGTTATGGATCACCTCCGCAGACGCACCCTCAAGACTGATGAGCTTCGCATGATCATCCTCGATGAGGCTGACGAGATGCTCAACATGGGCTTCAGGGAGGACATTGAGTCAATACTCTCAGAGATCCCTCAGGAGCGCCAGACTATCCTCTTCTCGGCTACTATGCCTCCCGAGATCATGGCTCTCACGGAAAAATATCAGCGTGACCCCGTTGTGGTCAAGATCAAATCTTCGCAGAAAACTGTGGAGTCGGTGGCTCAGTATTCCTTCGAGGTGGCCATGGGCAGGAAAACCGACGCTCTCAAGCTGCTTATCGCCGCTTATTCGCCAAGCTCTGCTATGGTATTCTGCAACACCAAGAAAATGGTGGACGAGCTCACAGAGGAGCTGGTCAAGGCCGGATTCCGGGCAGCAGGTCTTCACGGCGACATGAAGCAGGCTCAGCGTACTCAGGTGATGAACAGCTTCAAGGCCAAGAATACCGCTATCCTGGTGGCTACGGACGTGGCTGCCCGTGGTATAGACGTTTCGGGAGTTGACGCTGTTTTCAACTACGACATCCCTCAGGACAACGAATACTACATCCACCGCATCGGACGTACCGGAAGAGCCGGACGTGAGGGCGCTGCTTACACCCTGGTCACCGGCCGCAGACAGCTCTATGAGCTCAAGGACATCGCCCGCTACACTAAGGCTGAGATCCAGGAGCTGCCCCTTCCTCAGAAAGCCGAGATCCTGGCTATGAAGAAGAAGGCCTTCGCCGAGGAGATCGCCGGTATGCAGGAGGAGCCCTCCAGCGCCGCTTATGACATACTGGATCAGCTGGAAAAGCAGGGAGTTTCTCCAAGAGAGGCTGCCGCAAGACTGATAAGCGGAAGGATCTCCGCTGAGATAAACAGCCTGCCGGAGTTCGAGATCCCCCGTCCGATCCGCAAGGGCAGACGTGACGGTGCAAGCACCGTCAAGCTAGATCTGAACATCGGCAGAAGCAAGCGTATCGCTCCTAATTTCATTCTGGGAGCTCTGGCAGACGCTACGGGAATGTCCGGCAAGGATTTCGGAAAGATCGACATCTTCGACGAGCACACCACCGTCGAGGTGCCTGAGTCGGAGTCAGCTTACATTCTCGACGTCAGCAACCCTATGAAGATCAACGGCCACCCTGTTACCGTCAAGCTCTGGACAGGCCCCTCCCCTAAGGATAGGCCTCAGAAGAGCTGGGGACGCAGCGGAAAGCCCGACAGGAAGAGGTCCGCATACGGCTCAAGGAGCCGCCGTGAGGTCTACTCCGACTACACCAGGAGCCGCAAGAAACGGCCGAAAAATAAGCACTGAGAGGTGAACTAATATGAGTGGATACAGCAAGCCGCCCAAGAAGCTCTGGGTCAGGATATTCGTGCTGATCATGGCTCTGGCTATGATAGGCAGCTTCATCATGATGATAATTAGATAAAGCATGGCGCTCTCGCAGTGAGGGCGCCTTTTTTTGCGCTCCGCCCAAATACGACATATTTCGCAGCCTGTCTGCATTATAATAGTCATGAAAGGAGTCAGGCTATGACTGTCATTTATTTGGACGTGCTGCTGTGTGTCAATATCTATGTGGACTACCTGCTGCTGAGGACCACTGCAAGGCTCACCCGGTCTCCGCTGGGAGGAGGAAGGTGCCTTGTGACTGCCGCAATGGGGAGCCTTCTCTCGCTGATCATCCTGGCTCCGGAGCTGCCTGCTGCTGCCACAGCCGGGATCCGCCTTGGGGGAGCTCTCATGATCTGCACGCTGGCATTCGGTATGCGGCCTTTTCCCAGACTTCTGCTGAATACCGCCGTTTTCTTCGGGGCGAATTTCCTCTTCGCAGGAGCCGTTTACGGAGTCTCCTCAAGGTTGGATGCCGACTTCATCTATCTGGGGAACTCCGTGGTCTATGCGGACGTGCCGCTGATCCTGCTGATAGCAGTAACAGGCGGGCTCTATCTGATTATTCACGGGATAAGGCTTATGGCCGACGGGACTCCCCGTGAGGCTGGCTGCTACATAGTTTCCATTAGGAAAAACGGCCGTGAGGTGCAGC
This sequence comes from Ruminococcus flavefaciens, assembly GCA_902760805.1. Classification (GTDB taxonomy): domain Bacteria; phylum Bacillota; class Clostridia; order Oscillospirales; family Ruminococcaceae; genus Ruminococcus. The sequence goes on from CACWHY010000004.1 coordinate 161,964, forward strand.
TCAGGGGCTTCCCTGACACGGGAAATGTGCTGGTGGATATGTTCACGGGCAGGCCTGTGATCATCTGCGGTGGTGAGGAGCTTCTCCGGCTCACAGGCCTCGACCCGGAGCTCAAGGATCTCCCACGGGGCTTTCGGCTGCTGCCCTTTTCCACAGTCTCAGAAACAGGCACCATGCCCGTCTTTACACCGGATCAGGTGACTATCGAGAACTCTCTCACCGGCCGAAAAAAACGTGTTGACGCTATGATCGGCCTGGGAAAAGTCACTGAGGCTGTATTTGACCCACGGCTGCTGGATCTGTAATTCACCGAAAGGAGCATACATATGAACATTTTCAGAAAACTGCTAGGACTTATCCATGGACGCTTCGGCAGAGGTGTCTGCTATGTCAACGGCTCGGATACGCTGCCGCCTCCTCTGTCCCGGCAGGAGGAGGCGGAGGTATTTCTCAGGCTCTCAGACAAGGACCCGGAGGCAAGAAAGCTGCTCATCGTCCATAACCTGAGGCTGGTGGTGTACATCGCAAAGAAGTTCGAGTCCACCGGCATCGGCATCGAAGATCTGGTCTCTATCGGGACTATCGGGCTGATCAAGGCCGTGAACACCTTCTGTCCTACGAAAAACATCAAGCTGGCCACCTACGCCTCACGGTGTATCGAGAACGAGATCCTTATGTTCCTGAGGAAATCCTCTCAATACCGCAACGACCTGTCTATCGACGAGCCCCTGAATATCGACTACGACGGCAACGAGCTGCTGCTGTCGGACGTGCTGGGAACTGACGAGGATGTGGTCAACAAGGGCATAGAGACTGAGGCTGAGCGTGAGATGATACGGGGCGCTGTTTCGGAGCTATGCGACCGTGAGCGTGAGATCATGGAGATGCGCTTCGGCCTTATCGACGGCAAGGAGAAAACTCAGAAGCAGGTGGCTGAGCTCATCGGGATCTCTCAGTCATATATCTCTCGGCTGGAAAAAAAGATCATCCGCAAGCTGAGAGTGAAGCTGGAGAGCATGACTTGAGATCTACCGGAGGCGGCAGAGGCTGCTTCCGGTTTTTTAAAGCCCTCAGAACGTAATTTGAACACCAAGAGTTTTCCACAAATTAGGCTAAACTGACGATTTTTGACCGCACTATTGAAATGTACATTTAATAATGTTATAATAAAATAAGTGTATATTATCGGAAATCTGTATCGTTAGGAGCTTTTTCATGAAAAAATGGAACGTTAAAAAGCCCGAAAAAAGCGTCATCAGCAAGCTGGCTCTCGGGTGCTCTGTCAGCTCACTGGCTGCTGCTGCTCTGGCCTCAAAGGGCTATAGTTCGCCGGATATGGTCATGGAGAAGCTGGAGGCTCAGGAGCTTTCAGACCCATTTCTCATTGCCGATATGCAGAAGGCCGCTGATTCTCTCAATCAGGCTCTGGACGAGGGGAAGCGGATCTGCGTTTACGGCGACTATGACTGCGACGGCATCATGGCGACCGCTATCCTCTACTCGTATCTGCTGGAGGCAGGCGCCGATGTGACCTACTATATCCCGGAGCGATCAGAGGGCTATGGGTTGAACAAAAACGCTATCGACAGGCTCTCGGATGACGGCGTGGAGCTGATCGTCACTGTTGACAACGGCATCACCGCTATTGACGAGGCTGAATACATCTACATCCTCGGAATGAAGCTCATCGTTACAGATCATCATCAGCAGAGTGAGGCTCTCCCTCGGGCGGAGGCTGTGGTGGACCCTCACAGATCGGACGACTTCTCCCCTTTCAAGTTCGGCTGCGGCGCTCTCATCGCTTTGAAGCTGGTGGCTGCCTTGGACGGCGGCGACTACACAATGGCGCTGGAGCAGTTCGGCGACCTGGCAGCGATCGCTACTGTGGCGGATCTGGTCAGCCTCACCGGTGAGAACAGGTACATCGTTCAGTACGGGTTGGAGCTCATAAACAACACCGACAGGCCTGCTCTCATTGCTTTGAAGGAGGTCTCAGGACTGACCGACAAGAAGGTCGACTCCCACTCTATCGGCTTCGGACTTGGACCTAGGATCAACGCTTCCGGCAGATTTGGCTCCCCAAAAACTGCCGAAAAGCTGTTCCTGTGCGAGGACTACGACGAGGCTATCATCATCGCAAGAGAGATGGACAGCCTCAATAACCAGCGCAAGGAGGCTGAAAACCAGATCATTTCCCAGATATATGAGATGATTGAGAAGGAGCCCTCCCTTGTGCGGGACAGGGTGATCTTCATCTGCGGAAAGGGCTGGCACCACGGCGTTATCGGTATCGTGGCCTCTAGGATCCAGGAGCAGTTCGGCAAGCCCTGCTTCATCGCCTCTGAGGAAAACGGCGAGATCCGTGGCTCCGCAAGAGCCTTTGGGGAATTTTCAGTGTTCAAGGCTCTTACCTACGCTGAAAGCGCTCTGTCCAAATTTGGCGGACACACCGGCGCCGGAGGCTTCACAATAAAGCCCGGTATGGCCGAGGAGTTCAGGCGGCTGATCCAGGAGTACGCCCTCAAAGAACACCCTATCATGCCGGCAGCTGTCATTACTGCGGACGCTCCGATCACGGCTACAGAGCTGACCGTGGAGAATATCAGAGGACTGTCCGCTTTGGAGCCCTTCGGTATGGGCAACGAAAAGCCGCTGTTCTACGTTGAAAATGCTTCTGTTATCAGCGTCAATGGCCTTTCCAACGATACCCACACTAAGCTGCGCATCAAGGTGGGCTTCGCTCAGGCCGACGCTCTGATCTTTTGGCGCTCTCCTCAGGAGGTCGGGTTTAAGACAGGCGATGTGTGCTGCATGATGGTCTCTCCGGAAGTCAATGAGTTTCGGGGAAATACCTCGGTAAGCCTCATCGTCAGCGATATTCGCCCTCAGGGTCTTGAACAGAGCAAATTCTTCGCAGGCGAGGCTGCCTTCGAGAAATTCCTCCGGGACGAAGAGCTCCCCAAAAACTTCTATCCCAATATGCTGCCCATCAGAAACGATGCGGCGCTTGTATACAAAAGTATCCCCGAAACGGGCATCACTCTTGACGCCCTTTACATAAAACTGGCTCAGCGGCTGAATTACTGCAAGATAGCAGCCTCCGCTGAGGCTTTCCGTGAGCTGGGACTGATCAGGTGGTCCCCCTCTGACGGAAGGTTTTTCAGGCTAAAGGTCTCTCAGAAAGCTGACCTTGACAAAGCACCGGTGCTCCTCAAGCTGAAAGAGGTCATCGGCAGGCATTATTCCGGCGTCCGTCTGCCGTAAACGGCGGCAGCTTCTTGCTGTAGGGAGATAATTATGAATGACAATACCATGAATGTTTCCAATACTCCTCCACGGCCTGAGATCGAGGTGCCGATCCCCGATACTGTCGTTACTCCGGAGGCGCTGAAAACGATCCCCGATTATGATGACAATTTCACTATCGAAATGATCATACAGAAGATCCTCAAGGAGGACAAGCAGTACGACCTGAGCAAGATCATCTCTGCCTATGAGTTCGCTGCTAAGGCTCATGAGGGACAGACCCGCTCCTCCGGTCAGCCGTACATCATCCACCCGCTGGCTGTTGCGTATATCCTGCTGGAGCTGGGCATGGACACCGATACGATCTGCTCTGCACTGCTCCACGACGTTGTGGAGGATACCGATGCTACTCTTGACGACCTGAAAAAACGCTTCGGTCAGGACGTTGCTATGCTGGTGGACGGCGTTACGAAGCTGAGCAAGATCCCCACTAACACCAAGGAGGAACAGCAAGCTGAGAATATCCGCAAGATCCTGCTGGCTATGTCTCAGGATATCCGTGTTATGATCATCAAGCTGGCCGACCGCCTGCACAATATGCGCACTCTCAAATATCGCCCCATGGACAAGCAGCGCAATACCGCCCTTGAGACCATGAACATCTACGCTCCTATCGCCCACCGCCTGGGTATAAGAGCTATCAAGGAAGAGCTGGAGGACCGCTCATTCCGCTTCCTGGATCCTTACGCTTACTCTGAGATCGAGCAGATCTTAGACTCCAAAAAGGAGGAGCGTGAGGCCTTCATCGAAACTATCAAAAACCGCATAGCTCAGCGCTTCAAGGATGAGGATTTCGCAGAGCCGCCCCAGATCTCAGGAAGAGTCAAGAGCATCTACAGCATCTATAAGAAGATCTTCCTCCACCACAAAAATATCGACGAGATCTACGACAAGTACGCTGTTCGTGTTATCGTGACCACTATCGCTGAGTGCTACAACGTGCTGGGACTTATCCACGATATGTTCAGGCCTCTGCCTAACCGATTCAAGGACTATATCTCTACACCTAAGTCAAATATGTATCAGTCTCTCCACACAACTGTTCTGGGCAAGGAGGGCATCCCCTTCGAGGTGCAGATCCGTACCTGGGATATGCACGAAACGGCTGAGTACGGCGTTGCTGCTCACTGGAAGTACAAGGAGGGCATCAAGGGCAAGGACAAAATGGAGGGCAGACTTGCTTGGGTCCGTCAGGTGATCGAGGCTCAGCAGACCTCCGATGACGTGGAGGAGATCGTCCACATCATCAAGACAGATCTTGCTCCCGAGGACATCGTTGTTATGACTCCCAAGGGTATGTCTGTTGACCTGCCTGTGGGCTCTACAGTTATCGACTTCGCTTACCGTATCCACACCGAGATCGGCCACAAGACCGTTGGCGCTAAGGTGGACGGCAGGATCGTTCCCCTGGATTACAAGCTCCAGACAGGCCAGATCTGCGAGATACTCACCACTAAGGACACTGACCGTGGCCCCAACCGTGCTTGGCTGCACATCGTTCAGACCAACGAGGCTCGCTCAAAGATCAGGTCGTGGTTCAAGAAGGAGCGCCGTGAGGAGAACATCGCTGAGGGCAAGGCCGAGCTGGAGAGAGAGTTCCGCAGACACCACATCTACCTTGACGAGTCTGAGTACACTGAGTTCCTTCAGGACGACTTCCGCAGACATAACTGCTCCACTCTGGAGGACTTCTACGCCTCTATCGGCTACGGCGGAACTTCTCTGTCAAAGATCATGCCCCGCCTCAAGGACAAGTACGAAAAGCTCCATGAGGCCGACGAGAAGGACACCTCGATGCTGAAGATCGTTAAGCCCAAGGCTACCGGAAAGAGCTGCATCGTCCTTGACCAGATCGATGACCTGGCGATCAAGTTCGCCGGCTGCTGCAATCCCCTCCCCGGCGACGAGGTCGTGGGCTTCGTTACCCGTGGCTTCGGCCTTTCAGTCCACACGACCAGCTGCACCAACTATCAGGCTGCTCTTGCAAGGAACGATCCCGAGGAGCTTGAGCGCTGGTACGATATACAGTGGACAGATACGGGCAATTCTCAGCTCCAGACAAGCTTCGAGGTCACCGCTACTGACCGTGTTGGCCTTGTTTACGATATTTCCGCTGTTCTTATGGAGGCAAGAGTGCCTATCGTTCATTCCGCTTCGAGAGTCCTGAAAAACGGCAACGCTCTCTTCGAGTGCTCTATCGTTATTTCCAGCACAGAGCAGCTGAAGGGGCTCTTCGAGAAGATCAGAAAGATCAAGGGCGTGCTCTCCGTTGAGCGCAGCAAGATCTGAGGAGGCTGCTATGCGCATACACACACTTCAGCTGGGTGAGCTCCGCTCAAACTGCTATATTGCCGAAACTGCTCCCGGAAGAGCTGTTGCCGTTGACATCGGCGGCGACAGCAGGCTCTTCCTTGAATTCATACGAATGAAAAAGCTGCGCCTGACCAAGATCCTGCTGACCCACGGCCACTTCGACCATATCGGCGGAGTGGAGGAGGTCAGGGCTGCCACCGGTGCGGAGGTCTATATCCACGAAAGTGACGCTCCCATGCTGAAAAGCCCGGCTGCTTCCCTTCATTCCGCTATGTCGATCTATCCCTTCAAAGAAGTCACCGACTACACGGTGGTCACAGGCGACTGCTACATCAACGACGGAGACTGCACCTTCCGGGTATTCCACACTCCGGGACACTCCCACGGAAGCGTCTGCTATATCTGCGATGATGTGATGTTCTCGGGGGATACGCTGTTCTGCACTTCTATCGGAAGAACTGATTTCCCCGGCAGCAGCAAGGACCGCATGGTGAATTCACTTGCTAGGATCTACGAGCTGGAGGGAGACTACATCGTGCTCCCCGGTCACGGTGAGAGAACTACCCTTGACTACGAAAAAGACAATAACCTCTATTTCAGGAGCTTTCGATAATATGGAAAATGATAACAAAATGCCGGTCGTGCTGATCGGCAATTCTTTTAAGTACGAGGTGGAGGCCACCTGCAAGCTGTTTTTCCACACTCAGAGATTTCGCTTCTCTCAGGACCCGGAGGACGCTTCCGGGGAGGAGTTCATCTTGGCGGAAATGCGTGATGAGGAGACTCAGACCCTGCTCTCGGCCACTGTGAAGCTGGCTGGACGGGAGGCTGTTTCCGGCGAGAAACGCCTGCCTGTGACTGCGGAAAAAACTCAGCGTGAACATGAGCTTTGCAGAGTGCTGTTCCACATCCTCTCTGACCTTACGGGCATAAGGCCGCCCTGGGGACTGATGACCGGCATCAGGCCGGTGAAAAAGGTCACTGAGCTCATGGACAGAGGACTTTCCCGTCAGCAGATCGAAGCTGAACTCACTGAGCGCTTCGAGCTTGCTCCCGATAAGCTGCGGCTGGCCTGCGAGACTGCAATAAATCAGCAGCCGATCCTCAGGAAGATCGACAGCGGTGCCGTTAGCCTGTATGTTTCGATCCCCTTTTGCCCCACTAGGTGCAGCTACTGCTCGTTTGTCTCTCACTCAATGGACTCCGCTATCAAGCTCATGCCGGAATACGTCGATGCCCTCTGCCGGGAGCTGAGGATCATCGGCGGTCTGATAAAAAAATACGGCACTCGGATCGATACGGTCTACTTCGGCGGCGGTACTCCTACCTCCCTTGAGGCCGGCGATATACGCACGATCATGGAGTGCGTTGCTGAGAATTTCGACCTGGACAAGATCCGGGAATACAGCTTCGAGGCCGGCCGCCCTGACACCATAACCGAGGAAAAGCTCCGGGTGATCAAGGAGCTGGGCGCTACCAGGATCTCCGTCAACACTCAGACTCTCAACGACGATGTACTGAAGGTGATCGGCAGAAGGCACTCCGGCGCTGACTTTATCTCGGCCTTTGAAACTGCCAGAAAGCTGGGCTTTGACAACATAAACACCGACATTATCGCCGGACTTCCGACGGAGAGCTTCGAGAGCTTCCGGGATAGTCTTGACAGAGTGGTGGACCTCTCTCCTGAGAGCATCACTGTCCACACTCTCACTATTAAGCGCTCCGCAAGCCTCTTTGCTCAGGGCAACGCTAATTCCCACAACCCGGCGGCGGAAATGGTCTCATACAGCGTGGACAAGCTGCTGGAAAACGGCTACCTTCCCTACTATATGTACCGCCAGAAAAACACCGTGGACAACCTGGAAAACGTGGGCTACGCCAAAAAAGGCTTCGAGAGCTGGTACAACATCTTCATCATGGACGACACTCAGACCATTATCGGCGCAGGCTGTGCGGCCTCAACTAAGCTGGTCTTCCCCGGCGGAAGGATCGAGAGAGTCCACAATTACAAGTTCCCCTATGAGTACATCAGACAGTTCGACAAGCTAATGGAAAAGAAAAAGGAGGCAGAGGAATGCTTGCAAAAAATCAGCTCCATACCGCCGAAATAACCGGCCTGACCTCTGAGGGCAGCGGCGTTTGCAGAGTGGAGGAAATGGCTGTTTTCGTCCCTGAGACCGCTGTAGGCGACGTCATCGAGCTGCGCATCGTCAAGGTCATGAGCAGCTATGCCTTCGGTATCGTGGAGAAGATCCTGACCCCATCCCCTGACCGTATCCTGCCGGACTGCCCCGTTTACAAAAAGTGCGGCGGCTGCGTCTACAGGCATATCTCCTATGAGGCAGAGTGCCGGGCAAAGGACACCGTTGTCCGTGACGCCTTCACAAGACTTGGGGGACTTTCGCCACAATTTGACAGCTTTATTTCAGCTGAGGAGACCTGCCGCTACCGCAATAAGGCACAGTTTCCCCTTGCGGTGATCGACGGCAGGCCGGTCTGCGGTTTTTATGCTCCCAGAAGTCACCGTGTGATCCCTGTGGAGGACTGTCCTCTTCAGCCGGAGATCTTCTCCAGGATCGTTAAGTGCTGTCTGGAGGTCATCAGCCGCAAAAAGCTGCCGGTCTACGATGAGAAAACCCACACAGGTGTTCTCCGACACATCTATATCCGAAAGGGCACCTATTCCGGCCAGATTATGGTCTGCTTCGTGGTGAGGAAGGAGTTCTCACGGCAGCTCTCTCCCCTGGTAAACGCCCTTACTGCGCAGTTTCCTGAGATCCGGGACATCGAGATGAACGTCAACCCCAACAGCACCAACGTGATCCTGGGCAGCCAGTGGGCTACGCTTTTCGGCTCAAATATTACGGACACTATGTGCGGAGATCAGCTGGTGATCTCGCCGCCTTCTTTCTATCAGGTCAACACCGTGCAGGCCGAAAGGCTCTACAGAAAGGCACTTGAGTACGCAGATCCGGCTCCCGATGATGTGGTGGCTGATCTGTACTGCGGCGCCGGTACGATCGGGCTCTCTATGGCCGACCGGGTGGGATCCGTGGTGGGCGTGGAGATAGTTCCCGAGGCTATCGAGGACGCTAAGCGCAATGCTGCACTAAACCACATCGAAAACGCTCAGTTCTTCTGCGGCGATGCAGGACGGGTCTTTGGTGAGCTCCGGGAAAAAGGCTGCTCGCCGGATATCATCCTGCTCGATCCCCCAAGAAAGGGCTGCTCCCAGGAGACTCTGGAGACCGTCTGTCAGGCGGCTCCGGAAAAGATCGTCATGATCTCCTGCAACCCCTCCACCGCCGCCCGTGACGCTAAGTGGCTCTGCCAGAATGGGTACTCCGCTGAGAAAGTCGCCGGAGCGGATCTATTTCCTAGAACTCGGCACGTTGAGTGCGTGGTTTTGATGTCAAAGCAGAGATCCTGAAACGGCACATTTTACAACCGATCTGCACACTTTGATTTTTGCAGGCCAGATCACGCTCTCGATCAAGGGTGCGTGAAACTGCTTTTTCCGATCTTTTAGTGTGTGGATAGAATGTTATAGCGAAAAATAGCGTAAGATCGCTGAAAATAGTCTAATCAAAAATTGCGATTTGGGTGACTGCAAAATAGCGTTGAGTGTGGGGAAATGTTATCAATAAAAGGAGAAATCCATATGCCTGAAAACATCAATTTGCTCAATATCAGCGAAATGCTCAAACTGCTCAGAGGCCAATATCCTGTACGCAGAGTCATAAGGTCGCAATTTGACCATGAGCCGATGAATCTGCCGACTGAGCCTTCCGTTGTTTTAGGAGACTTTATATATGAGACGCCATGCTGTCAGTGCGTTTTTCAGGACGCACTGAAAGTTCTGCTTTCAGGTTCGGCGGACGATGTGTTTCTTGGCTTCGCATACATTCAGGAAAGCCTTTTGAATGAAAAACTCAACATTGCAGGAATTCGCATTGATCTGAAAATGCTGCTCCCGCCGCTGAAAGAGGGCATTCGCCGAACCTTAAGCGGTCTGTCCGATCGAACAGCATTCTGCTCCACAAGCTGTCTGGAGTGGATCAGAACTGTCAGCAGCTCTTATGAAAAAGAATACGGGTTCACACTCTTGGATGAATAAAAAATCCCCGCACCACTGAATCACCAGTGAAGCAAAATAGCGCCCAGTATGCGGAAAGGTTGTCAAATCAAAACGAATAAAGCAAAATAAATCTTCCGAAAGAAAAGAAAAAGGAGCTTACATAAATTATAATGAACATCAAAAAGATCGCCACAGTATTTTTATCTATTGGGACGCTGCTCACAATCATACCGTCCCTGCCTGCCTCTGCGGCAGATTCTGTTCTGGATGACGCGGAACTGAATAATTACATCACTGAGTATGTGGATGAAACGCATACGCCCGGTTTGTCGCTTGTGGCTGTTGACGGTGAGAATACTTCCTACAAAAACTGGGGATATGACAATATTGCTCAGCAGATTCCTGCAACGGAACACACGCATTATGAACTTGCGTCTGTATCAAAAGCATTTACTGCTCTTTCCGTATTGGTACTACAGGAAGAAGGAAAACTGTCAATCAATGATTCCGTATCGGACTATCTTTCGTGGTTTGATGTGAAATGGCAGAGAGAAAGCTATGATCTGAAAATCTGGCAGCTCCTCAATCATACATCGGGTATTCCTGAATCTCAAACATATAAGCAGGTCAAGATTGGAACAGACGAGAGGCTGAAAGAAGACACCGCACGTATAGCTGAGGGCATTGATCTGGGATTTGAACCCGGTACGGAATTTGAATACTGTAACCTGAATTATGATATTCTGGCATACCTTGTCGAAGTTGCCTCCGGAGAGCGTTTTGAGGATTATGTAGCGGAGGAGATATTTGCTCCCATTGGAATGACGGAAACCGGATATGATATTCCGACAGCACAAGGCTATCAGCGCTGTTTCTGGCAGACGATCGAGTATGATGCACCGCGTTTTAAAGGATGTCAGGGTGACGGCTATGTCATTACGACGACAGCAGATATGTCTTTGTGGATCAAGGCGCAGCTTGGACAACTGGAACTCCCCGAAAAGCTTGAAAAGGCAATTGAAAAATCTCACCGTGCAGAGGATGCATCACAGTACATCAATGCGGAGGAAGGTGCTGACTGTTATTATCTGAATGGATGGATGCAGGAGAAAGACGGCAGCTATATGGAGCATTCCGGCGGGAACCCGAACTTTTCTACGATGCTTTACATTGATCGTGAACGAAACATCGGGACATTTGCGGCAACGAATATCTCATCAGACAGCCCGGTCATTGCTGCACGAAGCGCATATAAGCTTATGACGGAAGGCAAATTCGAACATATGAGCGCCTCACCTTCGTTGGATTCAATCGCAGCCCCGATCGCCGTCGTGTTCATGCTGTTGCTTGTGTTGCTCGTAGTCTTACTGCTGACACAGAAAAAGCGGCTTGCAAAAAAAGCCGTGAATATGAAAAAAGAAAAAATCAGGCTGTGTCTCAGGCTGATCATTCTGTCGGCATTACTTGTATTATGTTTCGCCGCTCCGTATCTGATTGGATACAATTATCTGTTTGTTGCAGTGTGGCTTTCCTATTCCGCATTAATTGCACTCACAATAATTGATCTTGATCTGATTCTTATGATCGTAACAAGTATCACTCGCTATTCCCGACAGAAGCACCAAACGAATGAATAAACAAAAAAACCCCCCTCACCAAGCAGGAGCATAACTTCCTGCCTGATGAGGGGGATCATTTCATTATATTCACTTTTCCACGCTGACCGTCACACCGGATTGACAATCACGCAATGTTGTGATATAATCATATCAGACCTATATGCATAGTGTAAGAGCCTTCCGGTCTTCACAGCAACGCATCCGCATTGGCGTGCTGCGGTCAGAATCATATTCACAATGTGTGACAATATAACTTTGGAGGAAATATAAATGATAACAAGGGAGAATGCATTTGCTCTGCTGAAAAAATACAATCAGGATCCGTTCCATATCCAGCACGCCCTTGATTTTGAGCTGTATCCGGAGGAGCATTGTCTGAAAGCATCGGAACTTCTGCGAGAAGGCGGCGTCAGCGATGACATCATTCATTCTGTCTGTTCACATGGCTACGGGATCACAGTTGGCTGCGGCGTAACAATAGATGTCGAGCCGATTCATGAAATGGAAAAGGTGCTGTTTGCAGCGGACGAACTGACCGGTCTGATCTGGGCTGCCGCTCTGATGCGCCCTTCCAAAAGCACAAAGGACATGGAACTGAAATCGCTGAAAAAGAAGTATAAGAGCAAAGGCTTTGCGGCAGGATGTTCGCGTGAAGTGATTGAGCGCGGTGCAAATCAGCTTGGCTGGGAGCTTGACAAGCTGCTCGATATGACGCTGAAGGCAATGGCTGCCTGTGAAGACACAATCAACGCAGAGATGGCGTAAATACCCCAATCCGTAAATGGAGGCTGTTTTTATGAAATCTATTTTGATCAAGGATACCACCCGTGAAGAACGCGAGCAGATTATCAAAGAGTCGCTGGACTGCGGCAGCGGCTGTGAAAACTGTTCATCATGCTGGTTGGGCGGAGGAAGTCCGTTTGGCATCTACCAGGATTACATTGACGGCAAACGCGAGATCAGCGAGATCAATATGACCTATATGGAGCAATACCGCCAGAATCGCATGATCAAATGAGGTGACAGGATATGACAGCGGCACCTGATATTATGAATTCTACTGCCGAAGAACGCCGAATATATATTAAAAACAAATTCCCGTGTATTGCAGACTGCGATATGTGCGGAATCTGTACTGAATTTCACGGCAAAGATGCAGAAGTCGCATATGAAGCATATATTCGTGGAGAGAGATCATTTGAGGAAGTATCTGCGGATTACAGATAATATGTTGGAGAAATAATATGAGAAACGAAAAAGTATTTGAATGGCTCAGCGAAAAGGGCTTCGCAGACAGAGTCATAGACCATACAGAAACGATAGATACTGTTGAACACGCTGCAATTCAGCTTGGCTGTTCTGAAGCAGAGATCGCTAAAACGCAGTTTCACACGAAGCCCAGCATGATTCCGAGAGACCATGTAGAAAAAATGACAGGATCCATACCTGGCGGCGTATGTCCGTTTGCTGTCCCGAGCGGAATTCCAGTCTGGCTTGATGTTTCGATGAAACGTTTTTTTTTCATTCACCCGTCAGCAGGCAATGAGTTTACATCTGTTAAGCTGACACCGGATGAGCTGGAACAGGCATCCAATGCTGTTGGATGGTGCGATGTCTGCAAGGGATGGGAATAAAGGCATTCAGAAAAATTGAAAGGCCGGACAACATTGTTCGCACAACAGTGAATCGACCTGACCGTCACGCCGGACTTAAAGTGGAACTCCAAATAGTCATCGTACACAGTCACTTTTTCAAGCAGCTTCTTTACGAGACTGCCATCAAAAGCGGTAATCTCGCACTTCTGCCACTCAATAAACCGCTGAAGCTGTCTTATCCGTTTCTTGTGTTCCGACTTCGCTGTGCCGTCCATATCTGCCTGTGCCTGAAGTTCACGCAGGCGGAGAATTTCATCGGTGATATCATCGTAATTCTCACGGCGCTCTGTTCTGTCTATCAGTTCTTGTTGCAGCTTTGCCATTTTCGCTGCCAATGCTGCGGCACTTTCCGGATTCGCCGCATTGATCGCAGCTTCAAGGTTCACCTTCAGCTGTTCCAGATAAGTGTCACTGTTGCCGACTATTTCATTGAGCGCGTCAAGAAATGCTTCTATCAGTATCTCCTCGTTGATTGTTCTTGCATGGCACTCGTCTTTATGCTCAAGCCTTGTCAGACACCGCCACACAATTGATTTCTTGCCCCGGTTGTTCCAGTGGATCCTGCGATATTCCTCACCGCATTCTGCACAGAACACGATTTTTGAGAACGGGTGGTTTGCGCTGAAATTCTTCCGTCTGCCAAAGCAGGCGTTCTGTTCGCTGCGCCGTGCCATTTCCTCCTGCCCCATCAGAAATATCTCTTTCGGGATAATTGCTTCATGGTCGTCCTCAATGTAGTACTGCGGCAGGATCCCGTTGTTTTTACCACGATTCTTGTTCAGGAAGTCAATGGTGTAGGTCTTTTGTAGAAGAGCATCGCCCATATACTTTTCGTTTTCAAGGATCTTACGAATCGAGGTATCGTGCCATTTGACCTTTCCACGAGAGGTCAGGATACCGTCACGCTCTAAGCCTTGTGCGATCTTCTTGCAGCTTTTCCCCTCAAGGTATTCTCTGAAAATGCGTTTGACGATCTCAGCCTGTTCCTGGTTGATGATCAGGTGACCGTTCTCGTCCTTGTCGTAGCCGAGGAAGTTTCGTGTATTCACCAGCACTTTCCCCTGCTGAAAGCGATAATGGATACCCATTTTTGTATTTTTGCTGAGGGATTCAGATTCCTGCTGCGCCAAAGATGCCATGATCGTCAGGAGGGCCTCTCCCCTTGTGTCCATCGTATTGATGGATCCCTTTTCAAAGTATACAGGGATATTCATTCCCTTCAGCATACGGATATAGTTCAGGCAGTCCACAGTGTTTCGGGCGAATCGGCTGATGGATTTTGTCAGGATCATGTCGATCAGCCCCTTTTTGCAGTCCTCGATCATCGCATTGAATCCCTCTCTACCTTTTGTCGAGGTCGCCGAGATACCTTCATCTGCGTATACCCTGACCATTTCCCATTCGGGTTTTGAATTGATGTACTCTGTATAGTGCTGGATCTGGCTCTCATAGCTGGATGCCTGTTCTTCATTGTCCGTGCTGACACGGCAGTATGCCGCTACACGAAGCTTTTTTATTTCTGTTTTTGCGGCTCTATTGCCCTTCTGCGGTTTTGCAGGAATTTTGATCACGTTCATTTTATCACCCCTATCAAGCTGTACATATATTCTGCCTGCGCGATCGGATCGTCATATTGCATTTCCGGTT
>CACWHY010000005.1 GCA_902760805.1 Ruminococcus flavefaciens
AATGAGACGGAGCCGGGTAACCGGCTCCAATCATCTTTCAATAGGGTATCGTTTTTATTTGCAATATTGCAAAAGCCTAAAAACAACTTATATGACACATTTTTTTGCTATTTCAATAGACCATGGTCTATTGGCATAAAATGAGCCTTGCACTCAAAACAGAGAGCAAGGCTCAAATTAATAGTCTTTTCATGTATAATCTTTAAAGAAACAGGCAGCCGAAGCTGCCTGTTATTGTTATTATTCGGGTGTCACCTCAGGTGGACCGTCTACCAGACTTGTTGTGATACCACCTATCGTCGTGTGAATTTCGTGTGAAAACGTGTGAATTTTGCCTGTTTTTTCTTCACACGCAACTGCAAAATGCAGTTGAAACTGTTTTCTGTAGGTAACAGAAAAGCCTGTATTTCGGCATTTTTCTCGAAATACAGGCTTCTTTAATATAGCGGACAGAGTGTGATTCGAACCCTCGATACGCTATTAACATATACACGAGTTCCAGCAGTTAGAACAACTTTTAGCCTGTTTACTGCTGTTTTTGTTTACTTTAGTTTTATTGAGTATTCTCCTCAGAGAACGAAAACAAACGAAAATCCCTTTGCCTGTTGTGATTGCTGTTGTCGTCATGGCGACAGCACCAGTTCTCCGAACACACTTCTGAGAAGTGATTTATCTCCTTGTGCAGCTCTTATGGTAGCTATTGTCAGCAAGTCGCTGTCAGCATTGTTGAAGTTTATGTCTCTGCCTGTATTTCTCACAAGAAGTGTTACAAACAGCCTTAGTGTCCTTCCGTTGCCTTCTCGAAAAGGGTGCAGCATATTCAGTTCATGGTACAGATCTGTCAACTCGTCAAGAAACTCATCATTTTTCATTTCTTTCAGAAACTTCTGTTTTTTCAGACGCTCAAACTTTAGTGTTCCTATGCGTTCTATGTCCGAAGCGTTACAGAAAACAGTACCCTTTTTAGAAATGTTTATTTTTCTGACCGTTCCTGCCCAGTCGTAAAGATCGGAAAACATCTGTCTGTGAAGATTCTTGTAGTAGTCAAAGTCAACGTTCTCGAACCTCATTGTTTTTTCCAGTTTTACAGAACATGAAGTTACCAGCACAGATTCGGCTTCTGTCAGAAGTTCCTGTGTCCTTATGTCAAGCTTGTTCACAAGAACGGTAGTGTTAGGGTAGCAACTATCCTGACTTCCCTCAAGACTGTAGACTGCCATTGATTCTTCCTCTTATGGATTGTGCTACTATTCTGACGAGTTCTTCATGAGTTATCTCGTTATCTGCGTACTGTCTTATTATTTCCAGTGCTTTCTGATTGAAATGGATTCCTTCCATTTCTGCGGAAGCGACCTGATTTTTTATGGCTTTTTCAGTTGTTACGTTCTGCATCGTCCTCAACTCCTTTACTGCTTTTATTTTACCCTATTCTGTATTCTTTGTCAACCTTTTTGTTGAAAACAAAAGGACAGCTTTTTCGGCTGTCCTTATTCTGTCTGTTGTTGTCGTTGGCTACATCGTCAAAGCGACACTTTGGTTGATAACTCAGACTTTCCTGCTATCCAGTACCAGTTGTGCTTATCTGAGTACTCGCTTAGCCACTTTACGTTTTTGATTTTCTTTTCAGTAACAAGTGTTTTGAAACGTCTGCCTATTTCTCTTTTTTCGGATGATGACAGCTTCCACCAAAAGGGTAGGTGATAAAAGCAAACTGCTGTTCTAACCTCAAAGAACGTATTGTTTGGAAACATTTTTATTGTGTCTTTGATTATTTTTAAGCCTTTTGCTACATTATTCGTAGTCATCGTCATCGTAGTATTCTGCGTCATCGTCTAAATAGAATCAGCTCCCGTATAGGGAGCCGATTATTGATATTAGAACAGCCTTTCAGTGTGATTCGTGTGATTTTTCGTGTGACAGCCCCTGCATTTTCGTGTGATTTTAAAAGGACGGTTTTATGTTCTTAGTTGTGATTATTACATTTTTCGTGATAAATATTACTTACAGTTTCAGCAAAGAGCGTTCTTGAATGCTTATCAGGATTATTGTTCTTAGGCATTCTTGTCCTCGTACATAAGGTCCCTGGCGGCAGTTATCGCCTCATGCTCCTGATATGGGTTTGCTTTCAGCCTTTCAAAATCTGAGTGAGGCAAGAATACCCATTTCTCGACCTCACAGCGTTTGGTGTTGTGATTGGAAGCCTTGTGTATCAGCTTACCGTTCATGTAGAATTTGTTCATCTGTTTTCCTCCTGTCATAATTATTCCATAGACAGCAGGCGTGATCTGCTTTCTATAATTGTCCTGTAATCGTAACTTATATTCCGCGCAGGAGAATTATACTGTTCGACCGCTTCACACACCGCACAAATCGCTCACAGCGGCTTCAATCGCTCTCGGTGGTGCAGCTTCCCGACCTGTCACCGATGCCGTCAAAAACGGCTCACAAATCGTTGATAGGTTTTCTATCACTTGGTTTTCGGGGAAACAAAAAAGGACTCGATTCCAGTGTTTTCACATTTCGTGAAAATCACTAAAACCGAGTCCGAAACTTTGTGTACTATTTTTTGCTGACAAAAATCGAGATTTGCCTGTATTTCGACCAATATTCACTCCAAAATTTTCCCTTGTGAGGGTTCAAATCCAGCCAGAGGCCTAAAACACCCCAATGTCATCTATGAAAATCGAAGTAAATTTTTCGAGATTTGGGTAGCAAAAAAGCCCGATATTTCGGGCCTTTTTGGGCATGTCATCAATTTTGTTATGCCAATATGGCGGACAGAGAGGGATTCGAACCCTCGATACGCTATTAACGTATACACGAGTTCCAGTCGTGCGCCTTAGACCAGCTCAGCCATCTGTCCAAATGGTGCGAGTGACGGGACTTGAACCCACACGTCGTTTCCAACACTAGCACCTCAAGCTAGCCTGTCTGCCTATTCCAGCACACTCGCAAATTACATATGATATTATACCACCTTAAAAGCGAAAAGTCAAGGGTTACGGAAATATTTTTCTCATTTAACTATTAGGCTATCTGTTCTTTCGAGGCAGCTTCCCCTCTCCGGCGACTAACTGATCTTGATAGTTCCCAGAAAACAGCCTCAAAAATTATTTTGATAAATTTCAAAATACCTCTTGACAAACGTAAACAGTCGTGGTATAGTATATTTAGACAGAAATCAAAATACCGTCAGTTTTTTGATCAGGTATTTCGATAAACATCAAATCACCAAAAGGAGGGCTCCATGAAAGACGTCTGGAACGCACTTGCCGACCCCACCCGCCGTCAGATCCTGACCATGCTTCGTGATGGCGACATGACTGCCGGAGAGATCGCCGACCGGTTTGACATATCTGCCGCAACGATTTCTCACCACCTGAAGATCCTGCGAGAAACCGGCCTGCTGCTCTCAGAAAAGGAAAAGCAGACCATAACCTACAGCCTAAATCTCACCGTTTTTCAGGATATAATGAAGTCAATGGCCGAATTTTTCGGCATGAAAGGAGATAACCATGAATAACACAGCTTACAAGAGACTTTCTCTCATCCTCATAGCCGCAGCCGCCGTCAACCTGATCGCATCTGCGCTGTTCATACTCACTCTTCCGGCGACCGTACCCACCCACTTCGGACCCGGCTTTGTCTGTGACGGAACAGGCTCCCGCTGGAACGGTCTAGCACCTTCAGTGCTGGCCCTCATCATTTTTCCTGTAGGACTTTTCTGCACGGGAAAAAGCAAAAATCTGGACAAAAACATGAAGCCCCTCACCATTACGCTGATCTTTGTCGAGGCCTTTATCGTTCTGCTGAACTGGTTCCTGCTGTTCATTATGAATACCGGCGCAAAGCTGGGCGACAAGGTGCCCCTGGGCTTAGACTGGATGATCCCGGCTTTTGTGGGAGTGCTATTCATCGTTCTCGGCAACTTCCTCCCGACAGTCCGTCAGAACAACACCCTCGGCATAAAGCTCCCCTGGACGCTGAATAACGAGCGCTGCTGGAACGCCGTTCACCGCTTCTCGGGAAAGCTATATGTGATCAGCGGACTGATCTGCATAGCTGCTACGATCATCATAAAAGCCTTTGGGGTCTCGCCGATCCTCTATACCGTGCTGACAGTTGCTATCGTCACTCTGTCCGTCGTTTTTCCGACGATCTGCGCATACAAACACAGAAACGACTGAAAGACCTGCTCCTCCCCGTGAGGAGCAGTTTTTTTCGGGGCGATCCTCTCCCGTTAGACATCTTTCGACATCAACAGACAAAACCGGAAAGAACTTCTGGTTGAAAGATCGTCCATAATGTTGTAGAATAATATCTGCTGCGCAGGTTGACTATCGGTCAGATGCTCCGCAGTAATATATATAAAGGAGAAAGAATATGAACAAAAGACCCACTACTATCCTCATTGCAGACGACACAGCAACATTCGGAATAAGACTTGCATCACAGCTAAGAGAAAACGGCTATCAGACGCTGACTCGAAAAAGCACCGGCAGCGCCGTGCTGGACACGGTACTGAGCCATGCGCCCGACATCGTGATCACAGATCTGACCCTGAAGGACACCGATGCGGTGGCCCTTATGAAGCTGATCCGCAGCCACGCTCCTCATTCTCCACGATTTATCGTAGTTTCCGACATTGCCAACACCTTCATCAATAAGCAGGTCATCGAGGGCGGAGCTGCCTGCTGTTTAGTTCACCCTGTGGAGCTCCACCACGTCCTCAAGGCTATCGACACTCTTGAAAGCTGCGCCGGTTTTTCCGAAGACAGCTGCACCCTGATGAAGGTCACCGATACGATACAGAGCCTGGGAGTTCCTGCCCATATCAAGGGCTATCACTACCTGAGAGCTGCTATCCTCTACTCGATCCAGACTCCCCTGCTGCTGACCGGGATCACAAAGGAGCTCTACCCCATGATTGCCCGTCAGTTCAGCACAACTGCCTCCCGTGTGGAAAGAGCTATCCGCCACGCTATCGAGATAACCTGGGAGCGTGCCGGCACCGACCGCCTTGAGAGCTTCTTCGGCTTCACCTACAGCGGCCGCCCCACCAACTCCGAGTTCATCGCCTTTATCGCTGACAAGATCAGGCTCAGCTGCAATATCAGCATGAAGGTCTTTCCTCAAAACTACGCTCAGGCCCTCTAAAGGCCCCATGCCGGCGGCGATATGCTGCCGGTTTTTCGTAAATATAGCCAAATATAGGCTTTTTTGAAAAAATTCTTTGTTTTGTGTTACACTTGCAATTCTTTCGCCGAATGTGTATAATAGAAGTATATACCTTAATTTTTTCAGAGAGACATACAGGAGGAACAAAAATGAGAAGTAAAAAACTGCTTACACTGCTCATGTCAGCTCTTATTATGTGCGCCAGTGTACCGACCAACGTTTTCGCTCAAGAGGCTGAGATACAGTCTCAGGAGGAAGTGTTGGATCAGGAGCTCTCAGAGGTCTGGGAAGAGGCCGATGACGCTTACATATCGATCGACGCCGATCTGACTGAGCTCAGCGAGGAAACAGCAGGCGATGACGAGCTTGCCTGCGACCTCAACGACGACGGAGCGACCGACGCCAAGGACGGCGTGATCCTTCAGAAATTCCTGCTGGGCAGCGAGGAGCTCTCAGAGGCCAAGATCAAAATGTGCGACCTGAATTTTGACGAGAAGGTCAATGTCTATGACATGATCCTCCTCCGCCAGTTCTTAGCAGGCCCTCAGCCTGAGCCGCCTGTTACAACAGCTCCCGTTCAGACTACAGCTCCCACCGTGACAACGATCGCTAATACAGGAGAGCTGTACACCACAAAGGGCGTCACGACCTTCCTGAACATCAGAAAGTCCGCAAACGCCAGCGCTTCCATCGTGGGAACTATCCCTGCCAACGCTGAGTTCACCGTGACTTCTATCTCAGGCTCATGGGCAGCGATCTCCTATAGGGGAACTACCGGTTATGTAAACACCGACTACATCCAGAAGAAGGCAGTGGTAACGACTGCTAAGCCTGTGACGACTGCTAAGCCTGTAACTACCACAAAGCCCGTTACAACAGCTGCTCCTATCGTCACCACAAAGGCTCCTGCCGGCGAGCTCTACACCACCAAGGGCGTGACAACCGGACTGAACATCAGAAAGTCCGCCAGCGCGACCGCTGAGATCCTTGGCTCTATCCCTGCTAATGCAGAGTTCACCGTGACATCTATCTCCGGCAAGTGGGCTGCTGTCAACTATAAGGGAACAATTGGCTACGTCAGCACCGACTACATCCAGAAGAAGGCCGTGGCTACCACCACAGCAAAGCCCGTAACTACCACAAAGCCTGTTACAACAACAGCTGCTCCCGTGGTCACTACAAAGGCTGCTGCCGGTGAGACCTACACCACTAAGGGCGTTACCACAGGACTGAACATCAGAAAGTCCGCCAGCGAGACTGCTCAGATCCTCGGCTCTATCCCTGCTAATGCAGAGTTCACCGTGACATCTATCTCCGGCAAGTGGGCTGCTGTCAACTTCAAGGGAACAGTTGGCTACGTCAGCACCGACTACATCCAGAAGAAGGCCGCTGCAACTACAACAAAGCCAGCAACTACCACAAAGCCTGTTACTACCACTTCCACCACAAAGCCTGTTACTACCACTTCCACCACAAAGGCAACTACCGCTGCTCCGGCTCCCACAACAACAAAGGCTGCCGGCGAGCTCTACACCACATACAACGTTACTTCATTCCTCAATATCCGCAAGTCTGCCAACGTAAACGCCGATGTTCTTGCAACTATCCCTGCCGGTGCTGAGTTCACAGTCACCTCAAACAACGGCTCATGGGCTTATGCGGAGTACAAGGGCACTAAGGGCTGGGTAAACGCAGCCTATATCCAGAAGAAGAATACTTCCACCAGCAGCTGGGTAACAAACACAGCCGGTACTTACACCACTAAGGACGTTACCTACTACCTGAACATCAGAAAGACCACTAACACAAATGCAGATGTTCTGGGAACTATCCCTGCAAACGCATATTTCACCGTTACCAAGACAAATGGCACATGGGCCTATGCCGAGTACAACGGCGTTAAGGGCTATGTTTCCATGACCTATATCCAGAAGGTAAACACCTCCACCACCGGCGAGACCTACACCACCAAGGGCGTCAACGATTACCTCAACATCAGAAAGACTGCAAGCGTAAACGCCACTGTTCTGGGAACTATCCCCGCCGGAACAAGATTTACCGTTACCAAGTACGGCTCTGAGTGGTCCTACGCTGAGTACAGAGGCATCAAGGGCTATGTAAACTCAGCCTACATCCAGAAGGCCACAGGCAACTCCGTGATGCTCCAGGCTATGCAGTTCAACCAGCACCCCAACTACCCCACAGGCTGCGAGAGCGCTGCACTGTACATCCTTCTGAAATACTACAACGTTAATGTTACTATGGAGCAGATCGTGAATGCTCTTCCCAAGGGACCTGTTCCCTACACCTCAAACGGAAAGCTGGTGGGCGCCGATCCCGAGCGTGAGTTCGTAGGCGACCCCAGAAATTCCTGGTCATACGGAGTTTTCAACACTCCTCTTCGTGATACAGCCAACAAGTTCAAGACCGGCGCTAAGACCCGTACAGGCGCTGCAGTGGCTGACATCATCAAGCTGCTGGACGCAGGAAGCCCTGTAGTTGCTTGGTACTGCACAAACCCTTCGGTCGGTATCACCTACACCAACAGCTGGTACGATTACAAGACCGACAGATATATCCGCTGGCCCGGCGGTGAGCACGCAGTTGTAGTTTGCGGACACAGCGGCGACACTATCACCTACCGTGACCCCAACACCGGCGGAAGCCGCACAATGACCCAGACTCAGTTCGCCAAGGTATTCAATGAGCTTGGCGGAAGGATCCTCTGGTACTAAGAAAGAAAAAAGTGTGCCTTTTGGCACACTTTTCTTTTTATGCGGGATCACTTTTTCTTACGGATCTTTTCCTTGCTGATGAAGCCGCTTTCGTCGGCAAGCTGGCTGAATTCATGCTCAACTGAACGAATGTCCTCCTCGGCTCCCACAAAAGCGTCCACGATAAGGGGATCGAAGTGCTTTCCGGAGCCGTCCTTGATGATCTGCATGGCTTCCTCAAAGGTAAAGGGCTTCTTGTAGCTGCGCTTTGAGACAAGGGCATCGAACACGTCCGCCACAGCCATAACTCTGGCTGAAAGAGGGATCTCCTCCCCTGCCATGCCGTTTGGATAGCCGGAGCCGTCCCACTTTTCGTGGTGGTAGGCCGCAAGGTTTCTGGCCTCGTCCAGATAGCCGGAGTTGGGCACAAGGTCGATAGCCTGAGAGATTATGTCACGTCCGGCGGTGGTGTGGGTCTTCATTATGGCGAATTCCTCGTCGTCCAGCCGACCGGGTTTATTGAGGATAGCGTCCGGCACCTGGATCTTTCCAACATCGTGGAGAGGTGCCGAGCTTATCACATCTGAAATGTAGGTGTCCGTGAGCATTTCCGCATAATAGCCCTTTTTCTTCATCTCGCTGAGGATTATCTCGGCATAGCGGGCGGTCTTGCGGACGTGAGCGCCGGTGTTCTGGTCACGGCTCTCAACGATGTCGGCCAGCACCATGATCAGGGCGGTCTGCATCTGCGCCAGCTCCTCGGTCTTCTTCTGAACGTCGGCAACATAGCGCATACTGTCGTCAGAGGTCTTTGCTATGGCGTGGTAGAGGTTTTCCACCTCATCGCCGGTGCAGATGTTCAGCTCGTGGATACGCTCGATGCTGTTTTCACGGGCCTTTTCGCTGTCATAGGCAAAGGTGCCTGTGCTGATAGCGATGGAGTTCACCGGCAGGATTATGTGGTACTCGATGAGCCACTGTACGATCACGAAGATCAGTATGAAAAATCCCAGGAACAGCGACAGCATCTCGATGAAGAAATTCCGCTCGATCACGTTGATGTCGCCCATGGAGATGTCCGCAGCCGCATAGCAAACACACTCACCAGCGCTGTTTCGCACGGGAGCATACACAGTCAGCAGCCTGCCGAAGGAGCCGTTGGAGATCTTAGGCTCGATCTCGCCGCCCTCCAGGAGAATTGGCACCTCTTTTTTGAAGCTCTTGTCAAAGGGGATCACCTCTCCGGGCTTTGAGCCGGGCACGTCCTCAGAGTCCAGGTCGAAGACCACATGGCAGCCGTCGGGAAGGATCTTGTAAACGTAAAGGTACTTGATATCGGCTGTGCTCTCACGGATCTGGTACAGTTTGTCTCTGATCTCATTATATCCGGGAGCCGCCTCGCCCTGCTGGATAAACTCGTCAACACGATCCGGGTCGATAGCACCGGCAGCGATATTCGCAGCACTTTCCGCCAGCTTTATGCTGTCGGTGGTGATAGATCTGCGGTAGAGCAGCATACTTATGCCGGTCGCAGCCACAGAGACTGCCACCAGAGCGATGCTCAGCACCAGCAGGATCTTGGTACGCAGGGACATCACTCGGAAGCTGGTCTTCTTAGCAGCAGCGGACTCCTCCTTGGAAAGAGGGGTCTGCATCCAGCCGGTAAAGCTGAAAAACTTCTCCAGCTTATCCGGAAGGAACTTCACCAAAAGCCCAACCAGCACCATGGACAGCGCCTTGTCTAGCAGGTCAGTGATGATGCTGGACATCATATAGGCGGCCTGTCGCCCGACGTGGGCGGCACGGCTGATCTGATCCCCCAGCTCACTGCTGTCA
This sequence comes from Ruminococcus flavefaciens, assembly GCA_902760805.1. Taxonomy (GTDB): domain Bacteria; phylum Bacillota; class Clostridia; order Oscillospirales; family Ruminococcaceae; genus Ruminococcus. The sequence goes on from CACWHY010000005.1 coordinate 9,729, forward strand.
TAGGGCAGATCATCCAGGAACATAGGCAGCAGCGAGCCAAGTCCTCCGCCGATACAGGCAAAGACAATGATAGCTGCTGCGCATTTCAGCGGCTTGCGGAACCATCCACGTCTTGAAAAATTTGCAGCAAAAAGGGCGATAAGCACGTTCAGCACGCCGTAGTACAGCGCCGATGAGTCGGATATGCTCTTGAAGACATTTGTGGCAAAGCCTACTATAACGCCAGGAAGAGATCCTCCCAAGACCGCAACTGTGATACTTCCAACGGTATCAAGGTACAGCGGCAGCTCCAGCTTTGAAGCCAGGGCGCTAAGTAAAAGATTTACCGCAATTCCTGCCATACACAGGAAAACAGTTATCAAATTCCGGTCGTGTCGTGGTTTAGTTGAACTTCCTTCCATAGCAGCACCTCCTATCAGGTATTACTAACAAAACAAGTTACACCCATTATATCACGATCTAACAAAAATTGCAACAATTTTCGAAAGTTTTGTTCAATTTTACCGATCAGCCTTACTTTATCTGGTAAACTACATACTCCGGCGAGTCCGCTGTGACCTTGTGGATGCCGGAGACCGTGGAAACGCCCTCACAATACCTGACGATAGGTAAGCCATAGTCGATCTGGAGCCCGTCCAAGGGGAAGGCTGTTCCGATAAGGGGAGAAACGCAGTAGATCGTGTGGATCATTCCCCAGGGATCTGCGCAGATCAGGCTGTCACCGGCCTGAGTGAACTGATCCGGCAGGCTGGAAATGTTCATGGTAAGGTGCTCCTTGCTGCGAAGGTCGAAGGCATGGAGCTTCTTGGGAGCTTCGCCGATGCTCCTCTGGACGAAGAGCACGCTGTTTTTAGAGACTCCCGAAAGAGTCATGCTGCCGGTATCAGGATCCACGACGCAGCCTGCAAGCTCCGGGTCAATGGAGCAGCGGTCTGTCTCAACGGCAAAGCTGATCGCGTAGTCTTCGTTCTCCTTAGGCGTGACCACCGCCTTTTCGCCGGGATAATCCGGCCACCAGCCTGAATTCAGACCGCTGTAGATCTCCTTGATCTTCTTGGTGGAAAGATCGAATTTTTTCAGCACGATGTTATAGTCATCCTCCGGCAGGTCTGAAAAGTCGCTCTCAATAAGGGAAAGGAAGTCGTCATTGGCAGCAGCGATCCAGCCCTCGCCCTCTACAAGAGGAGTGACCTCGCCAGTAGTCATGTTGATCTCGCCTACTCGGGAAGTTGGAATATCACCTGTATCATTCCTGCTATAGGCATCGCAGATCAGCTTTCCGCCTGCGTAGTAGATCTGGCTGGTCCCGGGAACATAGGTGCTTTCCATGTTGTATCTGGCCACCTCAGACAGCTTCTCCTGAGCAATATCGTACTTAAACAGGAGCATAAACGGGTCATCGGAATTGTTCTCGTCAATTCCTGTGAGCCACAGGGCATCTCCGGAGCTGGCAGCGCCGTAGATCGTGTAGTCCGGGTAGGCGCTGAAGTCAATGGAGATCTTGGTGGCATTGGGAGCGCTCTCGGCGTCCAGAATGTTCAAATTCATCTTCACCTCGGTGAATTCTGCGCCCTCCACCACCTCAGCAGGCGCCTCCTCCTCAGATCCCTCCTGGGAGGTCTGGCTGCTTTCAGCCTTCTGGGAGCCCTCGCTCTTGCCGGAGCTCTTATCGGACTTTTTCTCCTGCTTCTTGCCGGAAGGGTCCTCCTCTGAGCTCTCAGAGCTCTCCTCAGCGGTCGTTTCCTCAGTGCTCACAGATGTATCTTGGGAGCTTTCGGAGGAGCTGTTCTTGTTTTTATCTGAGCAGCCGCCGCAAATAAGCGCAGCAGCCGCAAGCAATGCGATCAAACGTTTCATAGTTTTTCCTTTCTGATATGTAAGATAATTCAATTATAGCATTTGATCAAAGCCCTGTCAACTATTTGCAATTCTCATCGAATAGTGGTATAATGATAGTTGGTGATATTATGCAAAATGATTTTTCTGAGGGTCCGGTCTGGAAAAGGATCCTCTCTCAGGCGGTACCGCTCATGTTCGCACAGCTTGTACAGCTCCTGTACAACGTAGTAGACCGCATCTACATCGGACACATGGACTCCGGCGACAGCACAGCCCTGACCGGCGTTGGACTGACCTTCCCCATCGTGACCTTCATCATAGCCTTCGCTGCTCTCTTCGGAATGGGCGGAGTACCCCTGTTTTCCATGGCAAACGGCGCCGGCCGTCCTCAACAGGCAGAAAAGATCCTTGGCACCTCCGCCTATATGATCCTCCTGTCGGCGGCTGCGCTGACCATACTCGGCTACGCCCTCAAGGAGCCGATCCTCTACTTTCTGGGAGCCTCGGATCAGTCGATCGTCTATGCGGAGGAATACCTGCGCTTCTACCTTTGGGGAACGCTCTTCTCAATGATCGGCTCCGGACTCAACGGCTACATCAGCGCTCAGGGCTTCCCGAAGATCGGAATGATGACCGTGATCATCGGAGCTGCGGTGAACATCGCTCTTGACCCGGTCTTCATCTTCGCCCTGAAATTGGGCGTGGGAGGCGCCGCCCTTGCAACAGTGATCAGTCAGGCTGTCTCGGCGCTCTGGATCCTCCGCTTCCTCACCCGAAAAGCCACTCCCCTGCGGCTGAAGCGAGAGAATTTCCGCCTTGACAAGAGCCTTGCCGCAAGGATCTGCAAGCTGGGCACCTCAAACTTCGTTATGTCGGGAACTACCTGCTTCGTCCAGGCGGTATGCAACTCCACCCTTCACATCTTCGGCGGCGACCTGTACGTCGGCATAATGACCGTGCTGAACTCGATCCGTGACATCTTCATGCTGCCGATAAGCGGCCTAGTCAGCGGCGCACAGCCTGTCATGGGCTTCAACTACGGCGCCGGGAAGTTCGGACGTGTCCGGGCAGCGATCCGCTTCAACACTATCGTGGGAGCCGTCTACACGGCGGCGGCTTGGCTGGCGGTGTTCCTGTTCCCCACGTTTTGGTTTCGGATCTTCTCCAACGACAAGGCCATGCTGGAGCCCGGCACATCTGCCATAAGGCTCTACTTCTTCGGATTTGTGTTCATGGCCTTCCAGTTCGCAGGGCAGTCGGTCTTCCAGGCTCTTGGGGACGCAAAGCACGCCATTTTCTTCTCACTGCTGAGAAAGGCCTTCATCGTGATCCCTCTGACCCTGATCCTGCCAAGGCTGGGAATGGGCGTCACGGGAGTTTTCGCAGCTGAGCCGATCTCCAACGCATTGGGCGGCATAGCCTGCTTCCTGACCATGCGCAGCCGGATCTACAAAAAGCTGGGCGAAAAGGAGAGCTGACCCTGACCTCCTCCAAAAATCATAACAAAAAGGAGCACTCCCTCAAATGGAAGTGCTCCGATTTTTTTACTTGATAACACCCAGGCCCCAGATTGTGAAGTCCGTACCGGCGTTCTCCATTTTGATGGAAACGTTCATCTCGCCGGCGGTCTCCTGATAATAGGCCACCTCAGCGTCAGGTCCGCCCCAGGTGTACTGCTTGTTTCCGGAGACCTTAGTGGTCTTGCCGTTGACAGTAACAAGAGCAGTTCCCATGCCGGAGCTGTTGGCCTTGAACACAAGGATCAGACCCTTTCCGGTGGTGGTGAAGGTCATGGGTGAGTTAGCGCTGTTCTTCTGGAAGGTGTAAGAGTAGGACAGGGTGTTGTTCCTGTCGTAGCCGTTTCCTGCGGTAAACGAGCCTGCGCTGAAGTTGGTCAGCTCGTTTGGACTCATGTTCACACAGGTGTAATACTCCGAGCCGTAGGCCGATGTGCTGGGGATCGTGTAGGAGTCAGAACGGTTTTCGGTCTTCATTGCCTGGCGGAGATAGTAGGCCATGGTGTCGGCAATGAGCTGTCCGCCCTTCTCGTGGGGGTGATACTCGTCAGTGTAGTAGTCGTCAGGCTTCAGGAAGCCGCTGTTGAAGGCCTTGGTCATGGAGTTGTTCATGCTGATGACAGGCACATCGAAGTTCTTTCCGGCTGCCTCCATCTGAGTCTGGCTGGAGAAGCCTCCCTTTGACCGGGTGATCAGCACGATAACTGCCGGTTCATTGGGCATTTCCAGGAACTTCCGGATAAGGCTCTCGAAGGACTTTTTGTAGGAGATGTCCTCATGGTCGTTTACTGAGAACTCGATCACAACGATGTCGGGGTTTTGTGCGACCAGACCCTTTTCCGCACGGACAAGTCCAACAACTGAGGAGGTACCTGACATACCGATGTTGACCTCCTTGAATGAGCCCTTGGCGAAGGTGTTCCTTACATAGCTGGTGAAGGGGTTGCTGTAATTCTTGCCCTCGGTGATCGATCCGCCGATGTAGCCCAGGGTCAGGCTCTCGCCGTTCTCAGCAGCCTCCAGCTTTTTCACAAGGCGCTGGGTGTTGCCCATATTGCAGATAGCATCCTTGTAGAAGCTGATGTACTGGTCAGAGGCAGTCTCAACGTACTCGTCCCAAGGATTATCCGGCTTAGGCGGCTCAGGGAACTCGCTTATCTTGCCCTGTACGAACTCGTTTATCAGCACCAGGTCGTTCACCTCGTATGTTTTATTTCCGTCAGCGTCGGCAGCCTTGAGAGCTGCGGCGTTGTCGTATTCGCCGGTGAGGAGCTGTCTTCCCAGGATGATGTCGAAGACGCTGATCCTGCCGTCGTAGTCAATATCGCCTCGCTGGAGCTTCTTTGAGGGGCCTGTTCCCTTGAAGACGGTGCCCTCGGATCCTGCGCCGAAATCGTCCAGATAGAAGCTGTTCTGGCTGTCTGCGGTCTCAACATAGACCTTCAGGTCAGTGGCGCCCTCCGGGATCGTGTAGCTTTGGTTGGACAGCTGCACCCAGGCGTCCTTGACGGTCTCGCCGGCGGCTATCTCGGAGTAGCTTACGACGCCCTCGGAGTTCTTGTACTCCAGCTTCATGTAGAAGGTGTCAGAAGCTCCACCTGTAGTGTACATAACGTTTGCGCTGAAGCTGTAGCTCTGGCCGGCCACAAAGTCGCTGCTCAGCTCCTTGATAGCGCCGTTCCAGGCGGCTGTTCTGCCGGTGACAGACAGTGAACTGCTGCCCTCGCAGGAAAAGTCGCTGGAGGCCGCAGCGGAGGCTGCTCCTCGGCCGGTCCAGCTGTCTGTGCCGGACTCAAAGGTGTCATGCATGAACACCTGATCCTCAGCCTGTGCCGAAGGGATCGGACAGGACATCAGCATTGCAGCCGCAGCAGCAAAAGCGGTCAGTTTTCTCATCTTCATTCTTACCAACTCCTCAAAAAAATTTTGATCGTGGGCGCAAAGGGAACGCATATCGTTCTTCTCATTGCGCAATTCTCTCTTCATAGATTATACACAATTTTTTTCAACTCCGCAACCCATTTATTGCTTATTTAGTGGACAAAGCGCCAAATTTTGCACTCCAAACGGCCAAGATCTATCATGAAATGTCAGCCGCTCATGCACTCAGGGCAGCAAAAAGGACGCATGATATGCGCCCCTCACTCAGTCTTCTATTGCATCTATACTGCGAAGTTTTTCGATGACTCCGGCAATATCCTTCTCAACGGTCTCACGAACAGCACCTGCATAATGCCCCATGACCTTATCGGCGATCTCCTTCTCATTAGTGTCAGTTTTCAGGCACTCGATGATGAAGGCGGCGGTAGAGTTGTTCCGCACGATCCCGCTGAAATCTGTTCCTCCGGTGGAGATCATGTAGTGGCCGTCCTTTGATCTGTGAGTGAGAAATCCCTGTGCGAGCTTCATAGCAGCACTCCTTTCGCATTTATCATTACTATTCTACCACAGCTACCGAAAAAAATCAACGTTTTTTTCCTAAGCTGTTGCAATTTGGCCGAAGTTCTGGTATAATCAAGAAAAACGAAAGCGAGGCCAAAATGGAACTACTAAGAAAACTTGCGCTGCCGCTCATTGCAGCAGCATTGATGACCGGCTGTTCGGGAGTAAGATCTGAGAACTCCGCCCCCTCTGCGGACGACAGCACGCCGGTAAGCTCCGCAGACGAGACATCTCAGCCTGAGCAGTCCTACTCCGCAGGAGAGGGCATTGCGCTCATAAACATTGACACCGTAAGCACTGACCCCAACGTGATGGACTTCGTCACTGAGCCCGTTGCACGCCATGTTGCAGAGGACATCGCCAGCTGGACCCCCGGCTACAAGGTACCGGCCGAGCCATACTACGAAGCCTGCAAGGTCACTGTCCACGACGAGACCGGCGCCCTGGTGATCGACTCCGCCGACGCTGACGTAAAGGTCAGGGGCAACTGGACCACCACCTATGACAAGAAGCCACTGAGGATAAAATTCACCGAAAAACAGGCTGTTCTTGGGCTTAATGACGGAGCTGAGCAGAAGAACTGGGTGCTTATCGCCAGCTACAAGGACGGCTCTATCCTAAGAGACAAGGCCGCCCTGCAAGCCTCCAGAGAGATCCTTGGCCAGGACGGACTGTACAGCTCAGATGCCGCCCTTGCAGAAGTTGTGATCAACGGCCAGTATTGGGGAGTTTACCTTCTGGCTGAACAGCAGCAGACCGGCAGCAGCAGAGTTGACATAACCGAGCCGGAGATAGACTACACCGGCACCGACATCGGATATTTTCTGGAATACGACGGCTATTTCTATCAGGAGGATCCACTCCACAGCTTCCATGTCAGCTATGCGGACAACGCTCCCCTGCGGCCCTTCGACGGAGCAGAGGGCGGCGACGAGGTGAAATGCCTTGGCGGAAAGAAAAGCGACCTGGGCTTCACCATAAAAAGCGACATCTACTCCCAGGAGCAGCACGACTTCATTGCCGGCTTCGTGGAGAACACCTACAAGATCATGTATGAGGCCGCCTACAACGATACGGCCTTCGCCTTCGATGAGAGCTTCTCCCAGATCTCCCCCAGTAAGGATCTTACTCCTCAGCAGGCTGTTGAAAAGGTAGTCAACGTGGAGTCTCTGGCTGATATGTACATCATCAGCGAGCTCACCTGTGACGCTGACATCTACTGGTCCAGCTTCTTCATGGACGCTGACTTCGGCACAGAGGGCGACGCCAGGCTCACCTTTGAGGCTCCCTGGGACTTCGACTCAGGCCTGGGAAACAAGCCCCGATGCGCTGACGGCACCGGATTTTATGCGGCAAGCCTTGTCCCTGACGTGAACGACAACTACACGACCGTCAACCCATGGCTCACCGTTTTGATGAACGAGGAGTGGTTCCGCCAGATCATTCGGGAGAAATGGACCTCAGCCTACGACAGCGGTGTCTTCTCACGAATGGAGGAAATGGTCCTCTCCGATACCGAGACCTACAGCAGCGCTTTTGAGCGGAATTATCAGCGCTGGAACAACCTTGCAGACAAGTCCGCCTTTGTAAACGAGCTGACCAAGAAGTCCGCTCACTGTCTCACCCACCAGCAGGCTGCGGAATACCTGGCCGAGTGGATCGGACTGAGGGTAGATTTCCTCAACGACTATTGGCACGAATGAAAAAGGCCCCGGAAGATCCGGGGTCTTTTCTTATGAGGATGATCAATTAAGCTTTGCAGTTAGGGCTGCATAGCTTATGGGAAGATCGGAGTCTGCTTTGATCAGTGCGGCGTCGATCATCTGGATAGCCAGTGCGTCTATGCCTGTTACGCCGGATGTGCCGTTATCGACCACATCTGCGTTGAGAAGTCCCTGGGCTGAAAGGGCGTTTTTCTGAGGATTTGCCACATAAGCCAGGATAGCTACTGCGTCTGAAAGATCTACATCTCCGTTGCAGTTGGCATCGCCCCAAAGGGTATTGCCGGAAGGCTCAGAAGGCTGTGTGGCCTCAGCAGCTGCCGCTGTTACGAAAACGGTGTAGTTCACAACGGTGCCCTTCATGCCGTTTGTTCCAAGGGAAACTGTCTCCCCTGAGTTGAATGTCTTCTTGTACAGGTCGAAAACAACGTCGTTGCTGCTCTTGACCGTCATGCCTGTCTTAGTGTAATCGCCTATCCACTGAGGAACAGCTGCGTTCTGCTCAACTCTCTGATCCAGAGCAATGTAAACGTCGATCTTCTCCCCTGCCTTGAACTGAGCAAGGTCAGCGTCTGTGTTCTTGGAATTGCAGGCTGTCTGGATAGTCTCAGCGCCTTGGAGCTGTGCGGGAACGTCAAGGTATGTGTAGTCACGGTCGCCGAAAACAAGGCTTCCGTCATTGGTCTGGCCATTGAGCACCCAGCCTGACTCGTTTGCGGTATCCTTGATCTGAAGGTCCTTGACAAATCTTCCGTCAACAGGTGTAGGCGGCTCAGTGGGCTGAGGAACGATAACTGCGCCGGAGTTATTCAGCTTGATGTTGGGTCTTGCCGGGAGAGGTGCGTCGCTTCCCAGATAGTAGCTAACGTGGGGAGGCTGGTTGTAGGAGGACTGCTGGCAGCAGTTCTGAGCACGGTACTGCATATCGTGCATGAGAGTTGTAAGTCTCACCTTTGTTGAGGCGGTAGTACACCAAACACGGATCTTGGTGTTATCGTTTGTCCTCAGGAGGAGCTCCTCACGCCAGTCGCCGAAGAGGTCGGCTGTCATACAAGGAACAGACTTTGTGCTGTTGTTGGAGGAGCAGTCTGTTGCTGTGAAAATGCGGTCGAACTTGTCCTTGGCGGTCATCTTTGTGATCTGAGTTCCGTCCAGGATCTCACGCTCAAGGTCGCCGTCCCAGTAGATGAAGAAGTTCATTGCAGGACGTGAGCTGCCGATCTGCTGGCCTGCGGAATTGTACATATTTCCGTTAGCAGCGCCCCAGAATTCAGCGCCCTTGTTGCCTGACCAGATATTGTCAGCAGCACAGCGGCCTGTGTCCTTGGTATTGTTGATGTGGAAGATCTTATTTCCTGTCTTTGCATCATAGCAGCTCTCGCCGTAGGGTTTATCCTCGTGGCACTGCCATACCTCGATACCCTCACGGTCAGGGATAAGGTCTCCAACGTGCATTGCGTCGCCGTGGAGGTCTCCTGACGACCAGAGCAGCTTTCCGTTGTCATCGATACAAGCTGCGCCTGTGAAGATCTCCTGCTTGCCGTCGTTATCGCAGTCTGCCACCATTACGTTGTGGTTTCCACAGCCCCAACCTGGAGTCTTATTGTCAAATCCTGTATCGAATACCCAGCGCTTCACCAGCTTCTTGTCCTTAACGTCGAGCGCTGACCATGTGAGCCTTGTATAGTAGCCTCTGCCGTAGATAGCTGAGGGGTGAACGCCGTCCAGATAAGCGATACCGGAATTCATTCTGTCAACTCTGTTGCCGTAATTATCGCCCCATGTGGACTTAGCAACTGTGCCTCTGGCAATGGGGTAGTCGATAGTGTCCAGGGCAGCGCCTGTTGCGCCGTCGAAAAGAGTGATATACTCAGGACCGCTGAGGATATAGCCGTCTCCGTTGCGGTAGTCCTTGGAGCCGTCACCGATCACCTTGCCCTTGCCGTCCTTTGTGCCGTCTCCGGTCTTTGTGATCAGCTCAGCCTTTCCGTCGCAGTCGAAGTCAGCCACGTACATTTGCGTATAGTGCTGGCCTGCACGGATATTTATTCCCAGGTCGATACGCCAGAGCTGCTTGCTTTCAAGGGTGTAACAGTCGATATACACCTTATCTGTAACGCCGCTCTGGGAGTTGTCCTTTGAGTTGCTGGGATCCCACTTCACGAAGATCTCATACTGTCCGTCGCCGTCAACGTCGCCTACACAGCAGTCGTTGGGGGAATACTGAGATCCGGGGCTCTTCAGGTCGATGTCGAAGTAATTGTTTCCTGATGTGAACTTGCAGTTGTCTGATGTTACCACATTTCCGTTCTGTATGCAGTCCACACGGTACTTGGAGCTTGCGCTTCCGCCGTTGTCCTGATAGCTTGTAGCCTCACCAGCCTTGCTGGTGTAGATCAGTGTGTCATCACGGTAGAGGCGGAACTCTGCATCGTCTGCGTCATTGGCGTTATAGCGCCAGCTGACGAACATTCCGTTTCCTGACTTAACGGCGTAGATACCACGGTCCAGGTACTCCATGATAGCGGTGCCGTTCCCTCCGACACCGTAATCAGCGTTACCGGCAAGCGGTGCGACTGCGGATAAAGCGGCAGCTGCACAAACGAGACCTGCCGTGATCCTCTTTAGCTTCTTTGACATAGTGATCATCCTCTCTAAAAAAATATTTCCCTTTATTCAACAAAAGCAATTTATTATAAAAGAATTACTTTTGTTTATTTCTTTACCGGTTTTCTCTTTATTCACATTATAGCAAACACTTACCCGTTTGAAAATGACATTATCACTCAATTTGTTGACTTTTTGTTGCAAAAGCTGTATAATCAGGTTAGAGTTATACTAAAGGGAGGGATGAGCAATGTTCATTTACATGATCGGCTGGCACTGGAAGCACGGAGCCGACCTGTCTATCGAGCGCCCCGACGGTCACTTCGGCACTCAGATAATACTGGTCTGCACCAAGGGAAGACTGAAAATGGGAGACAAGGAATACCACGTCCAGCCAAATACTGCCTTTGTGGTAAAGAGCTGTATGCCGCACTGCATCTACGCCGACGGAGAGGAATACATGGACGACTGGATCCGATTCAGCCTTGAGGACGAGGATCTGGAGTACCTGGACAAGCTGGGTATCGTCTACAATGAGCCGATCCCTCTGCCGGATGACAGCCTCTCGAAGCTGATCTGCGCCTGTGAAGAGCTTTTCGGCTCGCAGATAAGCGGGAAAAGCGATGCTCTCCGCCATATCATGAACGGCATTTTCGCCTATATCGGAAGCTGCTGCAAGCCTAAGCCAGCCGGCAAGCACAATTACTACGACGCTGAACTGGAAAAGATCCGCCGGAAGATCTACAGCTCGCCGGAAAAGGAATGGAACGTGCCGGATATTGCTGCGGAGCTGAATATCTCAGTTTCACACTTCCAGAGACTGTACAAAAACCTCTACGGGATCTCCTGCATGAAGGACGTCTGGACCAGCCGCATGGAGTACGCCAAGCAGCTCCTGCTGAACACCGCTCTCACCGCCGGAGAGATCGCAGAGATGTGCGGCTATCAGAACTACGAATACTTCTCACGCTCATTCGTGAAATATGCCTGTGTTTCGCCGGCGAAGTTCCGCCAAAAATATGCAGAGAAATAAGCTCGCCGCACAAAAACAGCGCCCATAACGGGCGCTGCTTGTTTTTTCAGTTCTCAACGATCAGCTGCTTTAACAGGATCAGGTCAAAGGTGTTGATCTTATTGTCCTTGCAAAGATCTGCGTTTCGCCAGCTGGTAAGCTCGTCGCTGGCACGGATCAGCCACTTCTGGAGCATTACTGCGTCGGCGATGTTCACATCTCTGTCCAGATTGCAGTCGCCTATCAGGTCCTCACTCTCACCGGAAAGACTTACGCTGAGCCAGTCAAGGTTGAACAGATAGCCCTCGCCGCCCTTGAACACCAGGTACAGGTCATTGACGCCGGAGGTCTTCTCAATGGAGCACTTCTGAGTTGCCCATGTCTGCCAGCCCCCTGTGGAGCGAACGTCCATGCTGCCGATCAGCTTTCCCTCGGGAGAGCCCAGATGCACCTCGATAGTGCCGCTGCTGCTGTTTGCTCCCACACGGAAATTCACAGCCTCGGCACCGCTGCCGAAATTCACACCGCTGAAGCCGATGTAGTCGCCGTTTTCGATGTAGCCAACATCCTTGCCGCCATCGCTGCAATCCTCTGTGTTGATGCCGGACTGAACAGTGTAGTCCTCGGCCTCGATGCGAGTTCCCACCGGAGCAGGCTCGCCGGTGACAGTGACCTTGCATCTTGCGGTGAACTGCTTGTCGCTGGGCTCAAGTGTCCTTGCGATGATTTCGGCTGTGCCGGAAGAATGGGCTGTTACGTTGCCCTTTGCGTCAACGGAAGCCACCAGAGGGTCTGAGGAGGTCCACAGTACCACCTTATCCGTGGCGTTGTCCGGGTAAACTGAGGCGTTGATCTTTGCGGAGTCTCCTGCGTCCAGGGCAAGGCTCTCCTTGTCAAGACGGATCCCCTCCACATTCACACGGGAGCCGTTCAGCTTCCACTTGGCCTGGATCCTCTGGTTGTACTCAGGCATGATGAAGGTGGAAATCGTGCCGTCGCCGCTTACAGGTGTGACGTCCATTGCGTCGATACCAACCTGCCAGCCTTCAAATGTGTAGCCGGGACGAGACTTAGCATCGATGGTTACCAGCTCGCCGGGCTTGTGGTGCTCCACCAGAACAGTTCCCATGGAGTCGCCCACGTTGCTGATGACCAGCACACGCTCCTTTGCACGGTTGATCCTTACAAGGTGCATATCTCTTGCGCCAACTGCCTCCAGCTTTGTGGAGCCGGCCGGCTCTAAGCGGAACACCAGGAGCTGGTCAAGATCATAGCCCTCAAGTATCTTCACACGAACTGTTTTGCCGGTATCGCCGGCGCTGAATTTAACGTGGGGGCTGTCCACGAAGGCGAAGTCCTTATCCGGCTGGGCATCGCCTGCAACAGGTGTCACCTCGAACTCCATATCGCCGTCAGCAGGCTTGCTCAGCTTCAGCTCAAGGTCGATCACATCGCCGGGCTTTGCGGAGGAATTGAGCTTTGCAAAGCTGAGATTTACGTCCTCAGTCAGCCCGAGGCTGGCGTTGTAGCCCACCTCAGTCTTTGGGTAGACCGCATAGGCGCCTCTGTTCACGCCGTTATCGCCGGAGCCGATCGCAGGGCTGCCTTCTCTGAGAGTGAAATCTCCGGAGGCCGGATCTGTGAACATAGGATCCTTGGCCAGGTTGGACTTGACGCCGGTCTGAGCGTTGAATTTATCCACAGTTATGGCCGGCTGTGAGGGATCCATATAGCGCACATAGGCTTCCTTCCTGGGAGAATACCACAGATTGCTGCGGAAATTATGAGTGCCGCCGCCCTTTAGGTCGATGCCGTGCCACTGGTGGAAGCCGTTGACCGTGGTCTCCTTAACGAGGATCCCCAGAGTATCGCTGCTGCCATACATACTGTTCCCGTCCTCATAGGCGATGTTGTTGAGCACATCGTTGTTGTAGGAGCGGTCCAGAGAAATGCCGTTTTTCAGGTTGTAGGCAACGTTGTTCACCCACCTTGCATCCCAGGTGGAGCCCGTATCCCAGAAGGCTGAGAACAGGCCGGATTCTATGCGCTGTGCCGGGAAATCCGTGAAGTGCTCCGGGTCAGCCGGCATACGCTTGTTTGCGTCAAGGGGACGGTTGTAGACGATGTTCTCGTAAGCCCAGTTTCTTGTACACTCGGACTCGTTGAACATGAAATATGCCGTGTTATAAGAAACGTTTCTGACTGCGGTGAAGTCCCTAACGCTGATGTCCAGCCAGATCGTGCCGCCGTTGACAGATCCGCCGGAATAGTTGAAGGCAAAGGCATTGTTCCGGTTGCCGTCGGCTCTTCCGCCCAAAGTTGAGGACTCCGCACCGCCTGCTCCTGCGTTTTTGCCGATACCTCCGATGAAGGTGTTCTCGGAGATGATACTGTTCTGAGTGTGGTTGTCGTAGCAGAGGGTTTCTCCGTAGACGCTCTGGAAGTAGTTGTTGCGGATAACGTTATCGGGACCCGCTACGGGGATCGTAACGTCCGGGCGGTAAACTCCCTGATTTGACCATGTCCAGGGCGCATTATAGACGCAGCCTGTGTTTTTGAACTGATTGTTCAGCACAACATTGCCCTTGCCCATGATGTTGATAGTGCTGCGGGCGTATTTGTAGTCCTCGAAGACAAATCCCTCGATCCAGACGTAATCTCTGCCGAAAAGGTCAAAAACGTCGGTGAGCTGGTTTTTCCTTCCTGCAATGGAATACTCTATGCCGGCATTGTCGTAGTGCTGCACCTCGTCCTCACGCCAGCCTGTGTCCTGGAGCCACTGTGCCCTTACCTGGGGAGTTACGGTCGATCCGTCGAAAACGTCCTTGTGCTTGATGATGACCTTTCCAATGTCTGAGGTCTTCTCAGGCCGGAAAACGATCATGGCATCCTCTCTGCCGGACTCCTTGGGCTTGATGGAGTCCTCGATGTAGGTGCCGGGACGGATAAGGACGGTGGTGCCGGCGGTGGCCTCCTCCGCTGCCTTTTTTATGGAGCGGTATGGGCTTTCTGAGGAGCCGTTTCCGGTATAGTCGTTTCCGTTTTCCGCAACGTAGAGCACTCTTCCGCTCACATCTGCTGCCCTTGCGCTGGAAAGCCTGGCTATCCCGTTATAGGGCGCCAAGAGCATAGGCACCATTGCCAGACTGAGCAGTCCCCCTTTGCGGAAACGAAGAGCTTTTCTTTGTTTTTTCATTTTTCTCTTTCCTTTCAAAATTTCCAAATTTCCCCTGATCTTAGCATAAAGCCCTCTCATAAATAGTATAAACGAGATCCTCCGGAGATTCAAGGCCTTATTGTTGCAAGGTGGAAGATAATTGCACATAGAGCTCTAGAAGATATGTCATAAAGTCTTGCGTTTTAGTTCACAATATGCTATAATCATAAAAAGGAGATGTGGACATATGAAGAAAAGACTGACTGTTGGAGTTATCACGGCGGAATGCTACCGTGAATACATCTCAGAAATGATCTGCGGCATCATCGCTCAGAGCGAGCGTGCAGGCTGCAATGTGATAGTTCTTGCTGCAAGGAATAATTTCCAGGAGCCGGTATATCCCCATGTTTTGCATGAGTTCGAGCTTTTCCGGCTTATCCTCGATCCTGCCTTCGACGGCTTTATCTACGACCAGAATGCCTTCGCCAACAGCAGTATCCAGAAAAAGCTGGACGACCTGCTCCGGCGCACAGGAAAGCCTGTTATGATGCTTGACGCAGGTGAGCACCCGTTTTTTGAGAACACCATTTCCCATGACCCGGAGGAATTCGCCATGCTGGTGGAGCACATGATCCAGGTCCACGGCCACAAAAAGATCTACTGTCTTACCGGTCCCAAGGGTATGCCCCAGGCCGAGGACCGGCTTGAGGCATATTTCCATGTGATGAAGCGCAACGGGCTGTACTGCGATGAGAGCTACTGCGCATACGGTGATTTCTGGCGTGATGCTCCCGTAAAGTACGCCCAGAGGCTGATCAGCGGCGAGCTGGCTATGCCCCAGGCCGTGGTATGTGCCAATGACGTTATGGCCGATGCCCTTATTGCTGCACTGGAGAAGGCCGGTATCAGAGTTCCGCAGGATCTGGCGGTCACGGGCTTTGACGGCTGTCTTGAGCCCGATGACGTTCTCAGCGATGTCAGCCTGACAAGCTATCCCCACAGCTGCTATCAGCTTGGCGCAGACGCATTCAGGCGGCTCTACACTATCATGACCGGAAGAAGCTGCCGCAGGGCTCCCACTAAGCACAGCCGGATCCAGATCGGCCGGAGCTGCGGCTGTATCCCTGTACATGATCAAAACGAGGGCAGCCGCAGAGAAAAACGGCTGATCTTCAGGCACAGAGAGTGGTTTTACCACAGCGAGGTGCTGTTCGAGCTTATGCACACCGAGTCGCTGAACGACTTGCTCCTCCTGCTGGCCAGCCGAATATACCTGGTCTGCCATTGGGCGCACTTCCGGGTCTTCCTGAATGACAGCTTCCTTAGCAATGTTAGCAGCGAGGTACAGCTGCCTCCCAACAAAAACTGCTGCCAGGTGCTATGGACCGACAGAGCCGGCAGGAGCAGCGGTATCTCAGACCTCCCCATGAAGCAGTCTGAGATCATCTCATTTTTGACCGAGGAGCCAAGCCACCCTGCCGCCTACTATCTTTCTCCCCTGCACATGAACGAGCGGCAATTCGGCATAGCTGCCCTCTCCTTCGGAAGACTGGCCTGCTGTTATCAGCCGGAATACTGCACTCTGATAAGCTATATCTGCCTTGCCTTGGACAGGCTGGAGGAAAGAGCTGCCCTCAGCCGTCAGAGCCCGGTCAGCATCA
Source organism: Ruminococcus flavefaciens (assembly GCA_902760805.1). Classification (GTDB taxonomy): domain Bacteria; phylum Bacillota; class Clostridia; order Oscillospirales; family Ruminococcaceae; genus Ruminococcus. Next base: position 25,685 of record CACWHY010000005.1, read on the forward strand.
AGGATGAGGAAAACCCCCAGCTCTACCGGCAGCTCTTGCAGCTTCGCCAGGAAATGACTGAGTATCCTGAGGCAAGCTGGAGCGTTCCGGAGCTCTGTCTGCGCACCAATGTCAGCAGGAGCTATCTGCAAAGAATGTACAAAAAATACTTCGGAAAGAGCATTTTCGAGGAGCTGATCCAGTTCCGCCTGAAAAAAGCAAAGGAGCTGCTGAGCAGCACCGACTTCACCATATCACAGATAGCCGAAATGTGCGGCTATGCCACCTACGCACATTTCGCAAAACAGTTCAAGGCCTGCGAGGGCGTCACCCTCTCCGAATACAGAAAAAAGTTCGGAAAAGCTGAACAAACAAAAAGATCCTGACAAGCCCTAAGACCTGTCAGGATCTCATTTTTATGCGATTTATAGCCGTTTAGCTATTACTTCATAGCCTCTTCAACAGCAACTGCACAAGCAACTGTTGCACCAACCATCGGGTTGTTGCCCATGCCGATGAGTCCCATCATCTCAACGTGAGCGGGAACTGAAGAAGAACCAGCGAACTGAGCATCAGAGTGCATACGTCCCATAGTATCTGTCATACCGTAGGAAGCAGGACCTGCTGCCATGTTATCGGGGTGGAGAGTACGTCCTGTACCGCCGCCGGAAGCAACTGAGAAGTACTTCTTGCCAGCGTCTGTACGCTCCTTCTTATATGTACCTGCAACGGGGTGCTGGAAACGTGTGGGGTTAGTTGAGTTACCTGTGATAGAAACGTCAACGTTCTCCTTCCACATGATAGCAACGCCCTCTGTTACGTCGTTTGCGCCGTAGCAGTTTACCTTAGCACGGAGGCCGTTGGAGTAAGCCTTGCGGAATACTTCCTTTACCTCGCCTGTGTGGTAATCCATCTCTGTCTCAACGTATGTGAAGCCGTTGATACGAGCGATGATCTGAGCTGCGTCCTTACCAAGACCGTTGAGGATAACTCTCAGGGGCTTCTGACGAACCTTGTTAGCCTTCTCAGCGATACCGATAGCGCCCTCAGCAGCAGCGAAGGACTCGTGGCCAGCCAGGAATGCGAAGCACTCTGTGTCTTCCTCAAGGAGCATCTTGCCCAGGTTACCGTGGCCAAGACCTACCTTACGCTGGTCAGCAACTGAGCCGGGGATACAGAAGGACTGAAGTCCCTCACCGATAGCAGCAGCAGCGTCAGCAGCCTTTGTACAGCCCTTCTTGATAGCGATAGCGCAGCCTACTGTGTAAGCCCACTTAGCGTTCTCGAAGCAGATAGGCTGGATGCCCTCTACCAGCTTGTAGATGTCAAGACCCTTTTCCTTGCAGACGTCAGCGCACTCTTCGATAGACTTGATGCCGTACTGCTCAAGAACAGCAAGGATCTGCTTTTCTCTTCTCTCATATGATTCAAATAAAGCCATTTTCTAATCCTCCTTATTCCTTTCTGGGGTCTACGATCTTAACAGCGTCGTCAACTCTTCCGTACTGGCCCTGAGCCTTCTCGAAAGCAGTGTTAGCGTCGTCGCCGGCCTTGATGAAGTCCATCATCTTGCCGAAGTTAACGAACTTATAGCCGATGATCTCGTCGTCCTCATTGAGAGCAAGGCCAGTGATATAGCCGTCTGTCATCTCAAGGTAACGGGGACCCTTAGCAAGTGTGCCGTAAAGTGTGCCGACCTGTGAACGGAGGCCCTTACCGAGGTCCTCAAGGCCAGCGCCTACTACCAGACCGCCCTCAGAGAAAGCAGACTGTGAACGGCCGTAAACGATCTGGAGGAACAGCTCTCTCATAGCTGTGTTGATAGCATCACAAACAAGGTCAGTGTTAAGAGCCTCAAGGATAGTTCTGCCGGGGAGGATCTCAGCAGCCATAGCTGCGGAATGAGTCATACCGGAGCATCCGATAGTCTCTACCAGAGCCTCCTGGATAACGCCCTCTTTAACATTGAGTGTGAGCTTGCAGGTACCCTGCTGGGGAGCACACCAGCCGATGCCGTGTGTAAAGCCGGAAATGTCCTTGATCTCCTTGGCCTTTACCCACTTAGCCTCTTCCGGGATCGGAGCTGCGCCGTGAGCAACGCCCTGAGCGATAGGGCACATTGTTTCAACTTCGTGAGAATAGATCATATGATTACTCCTTTCAGATATTAAGACGACTGCGTTTGCCGTCTCAGCATACAACTTCATTATACAACATTTCCCGTGTTTATTCAAGGAGTTTGGGAAAATATTCACGATCTCATCGTTAGCATTTCCTAACCAAACGGAGCCGTGGCTTCCTCCATGTTTAGGGTATTTATCTTAGAAATGCGCCCTATAACTTCCTCTCACTTGCATTTTCGGGAAATATGTGTTATAATAGTAAGGATTGGTCAAATCTAAGAAAGGAGCTCCGCCACCGTGCGGTATTATCATGGCAAAGAAAAAGGATTACGGCAACGACAGTATCACCAGCCTAAAGGGTCCGGACAGAGTCCGCAAGCGCCCGGCTGTTATTTTTGGCTCTGACGGCCTTGACGGCTGCGAGCATTCCGTTTTTGAGGTCATCTCAAACTCCATCGACGAGGCCAGAGCCGGCTTCGGCCAGAAGATCATCGTCACCCATTTCCGCAACCACGATATCGAGGTGGAGGACTTCGGACGTGGCTGTCCTGTGGACTACAACAATGCCGAAAAGCGCTATAACTGGGAGCTTGTGTACTGCGAGCTCTACGCCGGAGGAAAGTATAACGCAGGCGGCGATAACTATGAGTTCTCACTGGGTCTGAACGGCCTGGGACTTTGCGCAACTCAGTATTCCTCCGACTTCATGGACGTTGAGGTAGTTCGTGACGGCTTCAAATACTCCCTCCACTTTGAGAAGGGCGAGAATATCGGCGGCCTCCAAAAGGAGCCCTGCAAGCGCAAGCAGACCGGCACCAAAACTCGCTGGCGCCCAGATCTTGAGGTCTTCACCGACATTAACGTTTCCGATGAGTATTTCTTCGATATACTGAAAAGACAGGCTGTGGTCAACCCCGGCATCGTCTTCATTTTCCGCTCTGAAAATGAGTCGGGCGGCTTCGACGAGACAGAGTTCTTCTATGAGAACGGTATCGCAGACTACGTTGCTGAGATCGCCGGCGAGGATCATCTCACCTCCATACAGCGCTGGACTACAGAGAAAAAAGGCCGTGACCGTGACGATAAGCCCGAATACAAGGTGAAATTCGATATAGCCCTCACCTTCTCAAATAAGGTCAAGAGGATCGAGCACTACCACAACTCCAGCTTCCTGGAGCACGGCGGCTCCCCTGCTGAGGCCGTGAAGAGGGCTCTTCCGGCACAGATCGACGCATATATCAAGTCCGTAAACGGCTATCAGAAAAACGAGAGCAAGATCAAGATCGAGGACGTAGAGGAGTGCCTGATCCTTGTTTCCTCAAACTTCTCAACTATCGCCTCCTACGCTAACCAGACCAAAAAGGCCATCACCAACAAGTTCATCCGTGAGGCTATGGTGGAGTTCCTCCGCCACCAGCTGGAGATCTACTTCATCGAGAATCCCGATGAGGCTCAGAAGATCGCTGAGCAGGTGCTGATCAACAAGCGCTCCCGTGAGAACGCTGAGAAGGTCAGACTGAACGTGCGCAAGAAGCTCACCGGCAACATCGACCTGGCTAACAAGGTGGAGAAATTCGTTGACTGCCGAACAAAAGACGTTTCCAGAAGAGAGATCTACATCGTGGAGGGCGACTCCGCTCTGGGCTCTGTAAAGCTGGCCAGAGATGCGGAATTCCAGGCAGTTATCCCCGTTCGAGGAAAGATCCTCAACTGCCTCAAGGCCGACTACACCAAGATTTTCAAGAGCGAGATCATTACCGACCTGATCAAGGTCTTGGGCTGCGGTGTGGAGATAAATTCCAAGGCCAACAAGGAGCTCTCCAACTTCAATATCGACAACTTCCGCTGGAGCAAGATCGTCATCTGTACCGATGCCGATGTGGACGGCTTCCAGATCAGAACACTGATCCTCACAATGCTCTACAGGCTGACTCCCACCCTCATCAGCGAGGGCTATGTCTACATCGCTGAGTCTCCCCTGTTCGAGATCAACACCAAGGAGAAGACCTACTTCGCCTACACTGAGCAGGAGAAGGCCCGTATCCTTGAGGAGATTGGCGACAAAAAGCACACTATCCAGCGCTCGAAAGGTCTGGGTGAGAACGAGCCCGACATGATGAGCCTGACAACTATGAATCCCGATACACGCCGCCTTATAAAAGTTACTGCCGAGGACATCACTCAGTCCGCTGAGATCTTCGAGATGCTCCTGGGCGATGACCTTCAGGGCCGAAAGGACTACATCTCAGAGTACGGCGCCGATTATCTGGAGCTTGCTGACATAAGCTGACCTATAAGGAGAAGAAAATGGCAAGAAAAAAAGATATACAGAAGAAAAAGCCGGTGTTCCAGCATGAGGCCTACATCGAGGGCTCCGGCAGCGTTGTGAACGAAAAGATCTCCGATACCCTCATAAAGAACTATATGCCCTACGCCATGAGCGTTATCGTTTCCCGTGCTCTGCCGGAGATCGACGGCTTCAAGCCCTCCCACAGAAAGCTGCTGTACATGATGTACAAGAAGGGCCTGCTCTCGCCGGATAAGGAGAGGTCTAAGTCCGCAAACGTGGTGGGCGAGACCATGAAGCTCAACCCTCACGGCGACCAGGCTATCTATGAGACTATGGTGCGCCTTACCAGAGGAAATGAGTCCCTGCTCCACCCCTATGTTGACTCGAAGGGAAACTTCGGAAAGCAGTACTCCAGCAAGATGTACTTCGCCGCTGCCCGTTATACCGAGGTAAAGCTGGAGAAGATTTGCAACGAGCTCTTCCGGGACATCGACAAGGAGACCGTGGATTTCGTCCCCAACTACGACAACACCATGCAGGAGCCTACCCTGCTGCCGGCCACCTTCCCTACGGTGCTGGTCAATGCAAATATGGGTATCGCTGTTTCCATGGCGAGCAATATCTGCTCCTTCAATCTGGAGGAGGTCTGCGAGACAACTATCGCCCTGATCAAAAACCCCGACCATGATATCCTCAGCACCCTCAAGGGACCGGATTTTCCCGGCGGAGGCCTTATGCTCTACGATGAGGAGGAGCTGAAAAAGATCATCGACACCGGCCGTGGAAGCATCAAGGTGCGCTCAAAATACAACTACGACAAGGCCTCAAACTGCATCGAGGTCACTGAGATACCCTACTCCACCACCATTGAGGCCATCATCAACAAGATCGACGAGCTGGTGAAGGCCGGAAAGATCGGCGGTATCTCCTACACCCGTGACGAGACTGACATCAACGGTCTGAAGATCGCTATCGACCTAAAGCGTGGCACCGATCCTGACAAGCTCATGCAGAAGCTGTACAGGCTCACTCCCCTTCAGGACAGCTTCCCCTGCAATTTCAACATACTCATCGCCGGAACTCCCCGTGTTATGGGAATTCGTGAGATCCTTACCGAGTGGATCGCCTTCCGTGAGGAGTGTGTCCACAGAAGGACATACCACGACCTCCAGAAGAAAAAGGATAAGCTCCACCTGCTGGAGGCTCTCAGCAAGATCCTGCTGGACATCGACAAGGCCATCCGCATTATCCGTGAGACCGAAAACGAGGCGGACGTTGTTCCAAACCTGATGATCGGTTTCGGTATCGACGAGATCCAGGCAGAGTACGTTGCTGAGATCAAGCTGAGAAATATCAACAAGCAGTACATCCTCCGCAGAGTCGAAGAGGTGGATCAGCTGAAGGCTGACATCGCCGAAATGGAGGAGATCCTCCGTGACAAGAAAAAGATCCGGAAGATCATCATCGACGAGCTGAAGGAAGTCATCAAGAACTACGCTCAGCCCAGAAGGACACTCTTCTACTACCAGTCCGACGTGGAGGAGGAAGAGGAGGCCGACGATACTCCCGATTATCAGGTAAACCTCTTCGTTTCCCGGAGCGGCTATTTCAAGAAGATCACGCCTCAGTCACTGCGTATGAGCGGCGAGCAGAAGCTCAAGGAGGGCGACTACATCAGCCAGAGCTTCGAGACCACCAACAAGGCCGACCTGATCTTCTTCTCGGATCAGGCTCAGGCGTACAAGTCCAAGGCCAGCGCCTTTGACGACACCAAGGCAAGCGTGATGGGCGACTATATCCCCGCAAAGCTGGGATTTGACGAGGGCGAGAGCCTTTCGGCTATGTTCCCCACCACCGATTACAGCGGCTATGTTGTGTTCTTCTTCGAGAACGGCAAGGCTGCTAAGGTGCCTATGAATTCCTATGAGACCAAGACCAACCGAAAGAAGCTGGCAAAGGCCTACTCCGCTAAGTCTCCCCTTGTAGCTGTGATCTTCACTCAGGAGGACACCGACGTTCTGCTGAGGAGCTCCAGCGGCCATGCTCTGGTGTTCAACACTGGCATGATCCTTCCCAAGACCACAAGGGACTCTCAGGGAGTGCAGGTCATGAATCTGCGAAAGAAGGCTGTGCTTGCCTCCGCCGAGACTGTCACTGCCGAGAACAGCGCCGATCTGGAAAAATACCGTGCAAAGTCAGTCCCCGCAGCAGGAAAGCCTGCAAAGGAGCTTGGGGACACTAATCAGCTGAGCTTCACATAAAAAAACAAAACCGAAGTGGTCAACACTTCGGTTTTTTGCTTGTTATGAGCCGGTGCCGCTGTACTTGGAAGCGCCGTACATCCACAGCTTGTAGCTCAGCCAGAAGAACACTATCCCCACAACAGGCGACAGCCACGACAGCAGCGGCACTTGTTCCGGGCGGAGTATCACTAGGCTGGGATAATAGGCGATGAATGCAATCGGTATCAGGAAGGTGAAAATAAAGCGGAATACCGGGCTGAAAATGGTGATCGGGTACTTTGCGTAGTCCTTGAAGCGGAAGGCCAGATCCAGCACATAGAAGGAGTTCTGGATCCAGAAGCAGGTGGCAGCTCCGGCGTTTTGCAGAGCGATCATGATCAGCGAGGCCGTCACCAAAAAGACCAGGAGCTTGAGCAGCATCAGCGGAGAGAAGGGAAGGCCGATCTTTCCCCAGGAATAGGCGATAGTGCCGATACCGAAGGCCAGCTGTCCCAGTCCCTTGATGTCGAAGACCTCGGACTGATAGTAGAAAAACAAATTTATCGGCCGGAAGCAGTATTTGATGAAGTCTCCTGAGTAGACGTACTGCCTCAGGCTCCAGTTGTTGTCGAAAAAGCACTGCACGGGAGTCAGTGAAACAAGTGAAAATCCGTACAGAAAGAGCATCTCGTGATAGCTCCAGCCGTCCACTGAGGGGAAGCTGCGGAAGAGTATCCAGAAGCTGACAAATCCCGATATATTGGTGAATATCATTCCAATGGTGGAAATGATGAAGTCCGCCCGGTAGCTCATTTTGCTCTTTAGGTCCTGTGCAAGGATCCTGCAATAGATCCCGGCGTAAAAACGCGATCCTCTTTTCTTCATAGCTCAGCCTCCATTCACAGTGATCTGGCGGAGAGAAGCCTTCCAGAACAGCTTGCTAAGCACCATCATGACGATGCTCCAGAAGAGCTGGAAAAGCAGCATACACCAGGGCTCATGCGGCTCCATGCTGACCCCGTCCCAGAGGAGAAATTTCAGCGGCACGTCATATATGGCCGCAAAGGGCAGCAGCTCCACCACCTCCCGGAGCTTTTCCGGGAAAAATGCCAGAGGAATGGTGGCTCCTGAGAGCAGCAGCACGATCACCTGCTTCATGATGTTTATTCCCCAGATCGACTCAGTAAACAGACAGACCGTTCCCACAAGGAAGTCAATGCTGTAGTTTATGGACACAGCCATTACCACTGAGGCCACGAAAAACAGCAAATTCACGCCCATGTGGATCCCGCCGTGAGTCACTGCTGCAACAATGATGAAGGTGGGCAGGAAGGTGAATATGAACTGGGTCACGAACGTTCCTGAGTAGCTCCAGAACAGGTATTTCCGGTATTCAATGGGCTTGAGCAGGTCAAGGACGATCTTGCCTGACTGTATACTGCGCCCGATCTCCCATACGGTATACATCTCCATAAAGTTGAACAGAGCAGTTGCCAGAACAAGGTAGATCAGGGTGTCGGAGAAGGTCATGCCGTTGACCACGTCTGTTCCTGCGGAGGCGTAGATGGACTTCCACAAAAAGTACACCACGATCAGGTACAGCAGGTTGCCGATGACCATGACCACCGTCGCCAGCCGAAACTGCAAGGCCTCGATGATCCCGGCACGGGTGAGGGTAATGTATTTTTTCAGCTTCACTTCACACCCTCCTCGTATATCTTTTTGATAACATCCTCGGAGGAGATCTCCTGTAGCTGCATATCGGTGATCCGGCAGGAGCTTTGCAGCCTGCCCAGCACGTCGATCACCTTGGCCTTGTCCTCGTCCACAAGGATCGAGATCCACTCCTCGTCGGCAGTTACCGGGAACTCCGGCAGCTCCTTCTGAATGGCCTGAGCCTGAGCCTTCAGCTCCCCCTCCACACGGATCTTGAGAGTGCGGTATGAGCCGAAAAAGCTCTTCAGGTGGTCGATGTCGTTGTCGTAGAGCATCTTGCCCTTGTCGATGATCACGATCCTTCGGCAGAGTGCGTCCACATCGCCCATATCGTGAGTCGTCAGGATGACCGTGGTCTTTTTCTCCTGATTGAGAGCCTGAACCAGCGTCCTGATCTTGGCCTTCATGGAAACGTCCAGGCCGATCGTCGGCTCGTCCAGAAATACGATCTTCGGGTCATGGAGGAATGCCGCAAGTATGTCGCTGAGAGTTCGCTGACCCAGTGACATCTGGCGGACAGGCTTGTGGAGGATAGGCTGTATGTCTACCAGGGACTGGTAAAAGTCCAGCATCTCCTGATAATTCTTCTCAGGGATCTGGTAGATGTCCCGGAGGATCTTGAAGGACTCCACCAAAGGCAGCGCCCACCACAGCTGAGAGCGCTGTCCGAAAACGACGCCGATCTCCTGAGCGTTCTTTGTGCGGTTTTTGTAGGGGACATTGCCGCCCACAAGGATCTGGCCGGAGGTGGGCTCCAGAACGCCGGTCATCATCTTGATCGTGGTGGACTTTCCGGCGCCGTTTGGCCCAAGATAGCCCACGATCTCGCCTTGTTCAATGGTCATTGATACGTTGTCCACCGCCCGGACGATCTTATAATTCCGGGAGAACAGGTCCCGGATACTTCCTTTAAGACCCTCACGGCGGTTGAGGACTTTGAATTCTTTGGTAACGTTTTGGATTTCGATGATAGGTGCCATAAAAGCCTCACTTTCTTGGAAGAACGTTTGTAAAAAGAATATTCTTATTATAACAGAACAGATCCATTCTGTCAAGTAGAGTGCTGGTCTATAAAAAACAAAGGCCTGCGGTTTTCCACAGGCCATAGTGTTATTTAGCAGTTTTCTCAGCAGCGCTCTTGTCAGCCTCTGCTGCATCAGCCTTTTCAGTCTCAGCCACAGCAAGGTGCTTCTCGCTTACAAAGGGAATGAAGCACAGCAGCGGAACTGTCATGAAGATAGAGTATGCGTAGCGGAATTCCGCAAAAACAGGGGTCGCAATAAGCAGTGTCAGCCACACGCCCAGCACCGGCAGATAGCACATCAGCAGTGAGCGGCGCTTCTTCACGAAGGCAGCTCCCAGCATGAATACCATGATCCAGATCATCAGGCCGATGCTCCAGAAAAGTCCAACGTAGTGGAAGGTGTGGTAGTTCTCACGGTACTTCATCAGCCACTCGCTCAGCTCAGGTGAGAGCTTGCTCTCCTTCACCATGTTGAAGTTGTCAGAGCGAAACTCGGCTGAGTATACCCAATACTGGATATCGGGATTCCAGTAGCCGTTGGTCAGAAGGATATGAGCCAGGATATAGCTCTTGGGGTACTTCAGGCCAAGGTCGATCCACAGCTTCAGGAAATCGCCCTTGTGGTCGGCGATATACTGCTGGTTATCGGTCTCACGAACCAGATTTTTGATCGGGTCGGAGATGTTGGGAGCGTAGGTCTCGCCAACTCGTGAAAGGTCTACCACCTGATCCAGAAGAGCCCACTGCTCGGCAGTCATCTGTTCGCCGTCCCTGATAACAGCAGCGATCTGCTGTGCGGGAAGGGAAAGAGACTCGATCGTGTCAGGAGGAGCGACATCAAGAGCCTTGTAAACGGGTCCCTTGACGATGAGTGCGATCACCAGAGAAGCCGCAGCGATCCCCAGCATGAGGAACTTCCTCAGCTTCACGCAGAAGATCAGCATGAACACGAAGAGGAACATGAATGCGTACAGTCCGTTGCTTCTGAAAAGGCACACGCCGATGCCTGTGACAAACAGCATAACAGCCTCGAATACGGGCATTTTCCGGCCTGCCTTGTAGTACATCAGCGCCCTCCACAGGGTAACTGAGAAGGTCAGCACAAGCATTCCGAAGGGGATGTCCTTCCACATGGTGACGCTGTAAACGCCGTTGTAGGGCAGGATCGCAAAGAGCGCCAGCATTGGCAGGAAAAAGCGCTTTCTCACCCTCAGCTTGTAAAGGGTAACGATAAGATATGAGAATGCAGCCGACAGCAGCAGCATCTGGCATACACTGTAGAATGCGGCGGCCTTTGTGTCGTCGTGGAAAAGTCCCTGTCCGATCCCCGTGAGCACCCTGATCATTGCAGTATGTGCGATGGGGTGGTGGTTTGAGAGTGCCTCATTTCCCCAGGCCTGGTTGAGCTCGCTGATGGAGTCAGTGGTGATGTCGCCGGGGTAGAGCAGCAGGTAGTACGGCAGCCAGCAGATCAGCATGATGCCCATGGAGATGAAGAAGCAGGCAGACTTTCGCTTAGCGGAGGGCTCTGCACGGTCTGCGGTGAGCTCCACTGTCCTGAGCTTGTCGTAGAGGTATGTGCTCAACAGCACGAACAGGCACATGAAGCCTGCTATGTAGATGAAGGTGTCATAGTTGCGTGAAAGAGGATCGGTGTTGGCGAAGATCCCTTCCAGCCTGTTGAGAAAGCAGGCTGCTGCCATGAAAAGTCCGCTGACAGCTCCGGCAGCACGGGCACGCTTGCTCTTGACCTTCAGAGCCTGTCTGAATATGGGGAAGAGCAGCAGCAGGAACACCAGCGCATAGGGGTTGGCAGTTCCCATAGAAAGGTACCTTGACATTGCGGCTCCTGCAAAAAGAGCAGCAATGAAGGCCACCAGGTCAGTCTTGTTGAGTTCCTTGACAAATGATCTTAGATTGCCGATCATGCGTCCTTTTCCTCCTTGTTGTTTTTGCGGAGGAGGTCCTTATAGCGCTCGTCTGTGCGCTGGAGGTTTATCTCGAAGTCCTGGCGGTTCTTCTGAACGATACAGCCAAGGATCATTCCCGAGAAGAAGGCCTGAACAGCAGCGATCGCTGTAAATCCGCAGGCGATGAGGGTGGGAAAGCGTGCTACCTCTCCTGTATTGATGTACTGAGCAAGCACCGGTATGAAGAAGGCCACTGAGATGATCATGAGGATCGCAGCGATAAGTCCGAAGAAGCGCATGGGCTTGTAGTTCTTGTAAAGCCTTGCGATAGTGAAGAGCACCTTCATTCCGTCGGAGTAGGTGTTCAGCTTGGACTCGCTTCCCTCGATACGGTCACGGTAGTTGATGACAACGTTCTCGGTGGACATATTCTTGTCGATAGCGTGGATACTCATTTCGGTCTCGATCTCAAAACCCTTTGACAGAACGGGGAAGTTCTTGACAAAGTTGAAGCCGAAGGCACGGTAGCCGGTCATGATGTCCTTGATGTCGGAATGGAAGAAGCGATTGATGAAGAAGCGCACGATGGTGTTTCCGAAATTATGGAAGGGACGCTTGTTCTCAGTGAAATAGGTGGAGGAGAGCCTGTCTCCCACTACCATGTCGATGTTGCGCTCAAGAACGGGCTCAACAAGCTGCCTTGCGTGGTCGGCAGGGTATGTGTCGTCGCCGTCTACCATGAGGTAGCACTCAGCGTCGATCTCACGGAACATTCTTCTGATAACGTTGCCCTTGCCCTGCTGATACTCGTGGCGGACGATAGCTCCGGCCTTTGCAGCGATCTCTGCTGTGCCGTCGGAGGAGTTGTTATCGTAAACGTAGATAGTTGCCTCAGGGAGCTCTCTGCGGAAATCAGTTACTACCTTTTCGATAGTTTTCGCCTCATTATAGCAAGGGATAAGGACTGCGATGCGGTCCAGTGTTTTAGCTGATGATGTATTATTTTCCATAACTGTCTCCTAATTAAAATATAGATATAAATATTATAGCACCAAGCGCAGTTCTTGTCAAGAGATAGCTCCGATCAGCTTGTTAGGAGGCATGACCGCCGCCGGAGCCCTCCCCTGCTCATCATGCTTGCATTTTACGGGGCAGTGTGGTATAATGAATGAATAACATTCATTATACTTTATCTAAATGCCCTTGCAGATACGCAGATCCAAGATCTGCTCCCTGCATATCGGGCAATTATACCACAACGCTTTGCTTTTGTGGTATAATAAAGGTTACTGTACATAAATATAACGGAGGCAACACTATGGAAAACGCAAACCTCATTCTGTGCGCTGTTACCGCAGCGGCACTGGATATATGCGCCCTGGTCCTGATCTTCGCAGCTTACCGGGAGAAGAGCACAGCCAAAAAGCGCTGGGCAAAGATCTCCTCGAATATGGAGCTGGTGGAGCCGGGCGTCACCTACCCTCTTGGCTGTGACGAGGTGCTTATCGGCAGACACGCCTCGGCCGACATCCGTATCCCGGACCTGTCTGTTTCCCGATACCACGCCATGATGACGGTCTCGGACGGCGTTTGGACTATCAAGGACATGGGCTCGAAATCCGGAGTCTACGTCAACGGCGCTCTGGTCAAGGAGGCCAGGCTCAGGGAAAACGACATCATCAACCTTGGCAACCGCCGGCTGATCTTCCGCAGAAGGAGGGAAAAGAATGAAAAATAACCCCTTCGCCTACGTCCTTTCCGGACTTTTCGTGCTCCTTGCACACCTGGCTATGCTGGCAAACATCATGTACAACGGCAATTACGCTCAGCTCAGCGATGTTTGGACACTGGCCGGCACTGTACTGGGACTTGACCTGGCGTGGTTCATCATCATGCCATTTTTCCGCCAACACTCCCACACTGTTGACTTCATACTGATCCTGATCCTCAACATGAGCCTGATCTTCCAGTCCTGCTTCGGAGAAGTTCACCTGGCTCTCAAGCACATGATAACCTGTATTGCGGCACTTGCAGCCAGCAGGATCGGATTTTTCCTCTGCCGGGACCACAACTGGATCGCCAAGCAGAAAAAATTCGTCTGGATCGGCATCGGCGTGGTCATGATCATCATTCTGCTATTTACCGGAAGCCGCAGTATGTGGATCAACTTCGGCTCATTCACGATCCAGCCCTCTGAGCTGCTCAAGCCCCTGCTGGTAATGGCCTGCGCCACATCAGTGGCTGAACAGCAGAAAAAGCACAAGCTGCTGTGGTTCAATGTGGTGTGGGAAAACCTGATCCTCCTTGGTATCACCGCCGCTATCTGCCTTTTGCAGTGGTGGTGCAGAGACCTGGGAAGCATACCCACCTTCGCCGCTATCTACGCAGCAGGCTTCCTCATGAGGATCTGCTACCCCAAGGCCAAATTCTCCAAGAAGACCCTCATCGGAGCAGGTATCGCTGTTCTGGCGATTGCCGGTATCGGCATCAAGCTGGCTCCTGCCTACGTTCGGGACAGGCTTTTCGTGGATATTTGGAGCGATAAGACCGGCAACGGCTATCAGCAGTCCCAGGCGCTCATCGCTATCGCTGACGGCGGCTGGTTCGGAAAAGGCCCCGGAAAGGGCTTCCTCCACAACGTTTTTGCCTATGAGAGCGACATCGTTTTCTCCACTATCAGCGAGGAATGGGGACTTCTCTTCGCACTTATGGTGATCTTCATCATTCTGCTGATGCTGGCGATCCCCCTGATAAATCCCGCCAGATCCTACTACCACGGAACTCTTGCGGCAGGGGTATGCGCTGCGTTCACCGTGCAGATGGCGCTGAACATCTTCGGCTCCTGCAACATGATCCCCTTCACCGGTGTAACTATCCCATTCATCTCAATGGGAGGCACCTCCATGGTCACCAGCGGACTCATGGCAGGTATGCTCATCGCCTCTCAGTCACCGGAATTCGGCAAGCTGCCAACGAAAAAGGCTCCGGCTAAGAAGAAAAAGCCCGCAAGCCGTCCGGCTGTCAGAAAGGGGGCACAGGCATGAAGAGCATCAAGCGCACTCAGCGGATCATCACTCTTTTCCTGCTGCTTTTCATCGCAGGGATGGCTGCTCTTGTGATAAAGATCCAGCGTGAGGCTCCCTTCTACATGATGAACTCCGACAAGCACGAGCTGGGAATGGTCTACGACCGCACAGGCGAAGTGATCTTCGACGGATCCGGAAAAACTCAGTTCGCCGACGGAGCCCTCATCGACCTGGGCAACCTTATCGGCGACGACAAGGGTCAGATGACCAACACCCTTGTTGCCCAGAATATCGACAAGCTCAACAATTACAGCTTCAACGCAGGCCTTGTGCGTGAGGGCGGAAAGGCTGCGATCTACACCACCATCGACCACTATGCCAACAGGGCGGTCTACAACGCTTACATGGGCGCAAAGGGCTGTGCAGTGGCTTATAACTACAAGACCGGTGAGATCCTGGTCTGCACCAGCCTGCCAAACATCGACGTCACCAAGGGATACGACGGTATCGCCGATCTTGAGAGCGGGACTCTCATCTCCAAGGCTCTATACGGAACTGTTCCTGGCTCTACTCAGAAGGTCTCGACCGTTATCTCTGCTCTGGAGATCATGGGGCCGGACAAGCTGTTCGCCAAGAGCTATAACTGCTCAGGACACTATACAAACAAGACAGGCGGCGTCATCGACTGCCACAACACCTACGGCCACGGCGACCAGAATATCCAGCAGGCCGTTGAGAACAGCTGCAACCCATTCTTCGCACAGCTGGTCTCTGACCCGGATATGCCTCTGAGCAGTATCGAGAAGGTCTACACAAAGCTGGGCTATGCGGTAAACGGCGCCAAGGAGCAGTACATCGACATCGACGGTATCCAGTGCGAAAAGGCCTCCACTACCCTTGTGGACTCCGATGATTTCAACACTCAGTGGGCCTGTATCGGTCAGGGCGAGACTCTGGTCAGCCCCATGCAGCTCATGATGTGGCAGAGCGCCATCGCCAACGGCACCGGCAAAATGACCATGCCCCACCTTATCGACCGTGTCACCGACGTATACGGCGATGTTTCGGAGCTGAGCAAGACCTCCTACAGCAAGCAGCTCTTCTCCGAGGAGACCGCCTCCACCATGCGCCAGATCCTTCTCACCAACGGCGCAAACCACTACACCGGCTCGATCCCCGGCTTCACCCTTGGCATAAAGAGCGGTACCGCTCAGGTAAAGGAGGGCGCTGAGGACAACTCTCTGCTGGTGGGCTTCGTGGACGACCCAAGGCACCCTATCGCCTTCTGCGTTTTGCTGGAAAACCGCTACAGCACCCCAGTCACCAGCGAACAAATAGTCAGCACCATGCTCAATGCGATCTGCAATTAACTGGCATAATGACCAGATCTGTGAGAAAAGCCTGTACAGTTTCAACAAATTTGACAGAAATACTTGTAATTCATTGCCGCCCATGGTATAATATAACCATAAACTAAGCTGCTCTTAGGAACAGCCCAAAGGAGGACATCTATCTATGAAAACAACTATCACCGCTAAGAAAATGCAGGTACCACAGAACTTCACAGAATACGCAGAAAAGAGGATCGATTCAAAGCTTGATAAATTCTTCGGCAGTGAGGCCGACGCAAAGATCGTAATGTCCGAGGTCAAGAACCAGATCATTTTAGAGCTTACAGTTAAATACAACAGCATGATCTTCCGTGCTCAGAATACAGCCGCTGATAAGGCCGACGCTCTGGACGCTTCTATCGACAAGATCATCAGACAGATCCGCAAGAACAAGACCAAGGTGGAGAAGAAGCTGAAGGATACAGCCTTTAAGGATGCCTTCGCTGAGCCCGTTGATGAGGTCCCCGATTACGAGGTCATCAAGCACAAGAAGTTCAAGATGCGTCCCATGGACGTTGAGGAGGCTATCCTCCAGATGAATCTGCTCAGCCACGAGTTCTTCATGTTCACCAACGCCGCTACCGGCCAGATCAACGTGGTTTACCTCCGTGATGACGGAAAGTACGCTGTTCTTGAGCCCGACATGGAATAACTTACGACAAAATGCGGAGCCTTTGTGCTCCGCATATTTTATATGATAGGAGAATTTTTATGGACGCTAATAAAAAAGCCGTTATCGAAGCAAGGATCATGGCAGTTGGCGAGAAGCTGAAAAAGAACAACATGGAGTTCTATTACGCTCCCACAGCCGCTGATGTCTGTCCGATCGTGGACTCACTCATGAAGGAGGGCGACACCGTTACTCACGGCGGAAGCGTTTCTATGGGCGAGTGCGGGATCATGGAGCTGCTGAAGTCCGGCAAGTACAACTACCTCGACCGCAGCAAGGCCACTACCCCAGAGGAGACCAAGGAGATCTACCGCCAGGCATTTTTCGCAGACGTTTACATTTCCAGCGCCAACGCTATCACCGAGGACGGCGTGCTCTACAACGTTGACGGAAACTCAAACCGTATCGCCGCTATCGCCTACGGTCCGGATTCAGTCATCGTGATCGCCGGCTACAACAAGATCGTGAAGGATCTGAATGAGGCTGAGATCCGTGTAAAGCGTGAGGCTGCTCCCCCAAACTGCGTGAGACTGAGCTGTGAGACTCCCTGCGCCAAGACAGGCAAGTGCGTTTCTCTGTCTAAGGCTGACCGCCAGATTAGCGACGGCTGCGGCGGTGACGGAAGGATCTGCTGCAACTACCTCATCTCCGCACAGCAGCGCCACAAGGGCAGGATCAAGGTGATCATCGTGGGCGAAGAGCTGGGTTATTGATCCCAGCCGAGAAATACAAAAAAGCTCCCTTTCGGGAGCTTTTCTCATGTGTTCTTGTCCACCTGGTGGAATTTTTTCAGATTGCCGATCTTCTCGTTGCGCTCGTCAAGGACCTTCTCCACGTCGGACCACTCAAGGCCCTGATTTGCACAGAGCACCATAACATGGTAGAGCAGGTCGTTGATCTCGTTCATCAGCTCGTCGTTGTCGCCGTTTTTAGCAGCGATAACTGTCTCGGTAGCCTCCTCGCCCACCTTCTTGCAGATCTTGTCAACGCCCTTGTCGAAAAGATAGCAGGTGTAGGAATTCTCCGCAGCAGTGCCGTTCTCGAACTGCTTCTTGCGCTCTTTGATCACCTCAAAAATTTCCTCATAAACTGTCATTGCAATTACTCCTCACTATTATAGATCTCGTTGAAAAAGCAGCTGTAGCTGCCGGTGTGACAGGCCACTCCGGTCTGCTCCACGTTCACCAGAAGGGTGTCGTCGTCGCAGTCGCCGTAAATAGAGACCACCTTCTGAAGGTGTCCGGATGTGGCGCCCTTGTTCCAATATTCCTGACGGGAGCGGCTCCAGAACCATGTGTAGCCGGTCTCCAGGGTCTTTCTAAGGCTCTCCTTGTTCATATAGGCCAGCATGAGCACGGTCTTTGTGTTGACCTCATAGCAGATCGCCGGTATGAGCTCGCCCTTCTTGAAAAACCTGTCAAGGTCGTTTATGTCGATCTTTACCATACTTTTCTCCTTTCAAGTCCAGAGGCTGGTGATGAACATGGGCGAGCTGACTTCCGACTTCTCAAAGCCGCAGTTCTCGTAGAACTTCATCTCGTTGTTGTAGGCGATAACGATCAGCCGCAGATAATCGGCGTATTTCTCCTTGACCATGCCGACCAAAGTTCGTCCGATCGTCTGGCCGTGGTAGTCGGGATCCACCAGCAGATAGTGGACGTATGCGGTCATAACGCCGTCGTCCATTGCGCAGATCAGTCCCACCAGCTTATCGCCGTCCCATGCGCTGTAGACCGTGGAGAAGTTCTCCATGGCGGTCTTCAGCTTGTCCGGATAGTGGCCTGATGACCACTCCACTGAGAGGAAGAGCCTCTCCAGCTCCTCCGCTGAAAATCCATGTATATCCCTGTATTCTATCATTTTACCCTATCCACCACTGGGGAGTGATCTCCCCAAGAGTGATGACCTCCTCATTTTCGTAGTCCAGCATTATCTCGATGCCCTTGTAGTCCTCCGGCATGAGCTGCACCATGAGCTCACGGCAGGCTCCGCAGGGAGCGCCCTTGCCCTTATTTGGAGGGATACAAAGTACTCGCCTGATCTTGTCCTCGCCGTTTGTCACCATGTTGAAAATGGCGTTTCGCTCGGCACAGATCCCCAGTGTCGAGCAGGTATCCATGCACACCCCTGTGTAGATCTTGCCGGAGCTGCTCAGCACCGCCGCCGAGACCTCCCCGGCAGTGACGTACTCCGAGATCCGCCTAGGAGCAAGAACAGCCTTTGCAGCCGCATACATTTCCTTCCAAATATCGTCCATGGCTCACCTCATGATAACGCCACGCTGACGGCAGTATTCCTTGACCTGACCCACAGTCAGCTCCTTGAAGTGGAAAAGCGAAGCCGCCAGAGCCGCAGTTGCCCCTGTTTTCTCGAAGACCTCGTAGAAATCCCCGATCTTTCCGGCACCGCCGCTGGCGATCACCGGGATCGAGCAGTTATCGCAGACCGCTCGGAGCATATCTATGTCGAAGCCCTCCTTGGTGCCGTCTGCATCGATCGAATTCAGACAGATCTCGCCGGCGCCCAGCTTCTCGATGGTGTGTACCCAGTCGATAAGGTCGATCCCCATGTCAACTCTTCCGCCGTTGATGTAGACCGTCCACTTCTGGTCGCCGATCTTCTTAGCGTCGATCCCCACGCAGATGCACTGGCTGCCGAAAATGTCGGCGCCGTCCTTGATCAGCTGGGGATTTTTCACAGCCTGAGAGTTCACCGACACCTTGTCAGCTCCTGCACGAAGAGTCTCACGAATGTCGTCAACAGTCTTTATTCCTCCGCCAACAGTCAGCGGCACGAAGACCTTCTTGGCAGTTTCCCGAACAACGTCCAGGAAGACTCCCCTGCCCTCGAAGGAAGCCGTGATATCGTAGAAAACGATCTCATCGGCGCCCTGCTTGTTGTATTCCTCAGCGCACTCCACAGGGTCGCCCACGTCCCGGACTCCCTCGAAATTCACGCCCTTCACCACCTTGCCGTTTCGCACGTCAAGGCAGGGTATTATTCTTTTTGCAAGCATTTTAGCACCTCTTTTTCCTCAGATCTAGGATCAGAATAACGTGTATTTCAGCATCAGCAGAGCGGCCATTCCGCCAAATCCCAGGATCGCTCCGCCTGCCTTCTTTACCTTGTCAATTGCCGCCGGGTCGTCACGCATATCAGCTCTGACGGCCTTTTCGGGAGCAATCGTCATGAAAAGTCCCAGGGCGATCATTATCAAAAGTGCAATAAGTCCGATCGACATAAGATCACCTCCCAGCGTACTCAATGGCCTCACGAAGGTCGAGAGTTCCCTTGTAAATGGATTTTCCGCAGATCGTACCGTACAGTCCCATTTCCTTGCAGGCGATGATGTCCTCCATGGTGTGTACTCCGCCTGAGGCAACGATATTTGCGCTGCCCTTAACGGCCTCATTCAGAGCGAAGAGCTGCTCACGGTTGACGCCGGAAAGTGTTCCGTCCTTGGAAATATCGGTGAAAATGAAGTATCTCACACCGGCCTGGATCATTTTCTTCGCCAGGTCGATGTAGTTCACGTCTGAGCTCTCCAGCCAGCCCTCAGTTGCCACCATGCCGTTCATTGCGTCGATCCCAACAACGATCTTCTCGCTGCCGAATTTCTCCACAGCATCGCTGACCAGCTTAGGATCCTTCAGCGCAACTGACCCCAGGATCACACGGGTGATGCCCATTTCAAGGTACTCACGGATCGTCTCCAGAGAGCGGATACCGCCGCCCAGCTCCACCTTCAGGCCGGTCTTTTCGGCAACATCGGTGTAGATCTTGGTGTTCACCGGTCTGCCCTCCTTGGCGCCGTCCAGGTCCACCATGTGGATCCACTGAGCACCGGCGGCCTCGAAGCTCCGTGCGGTCTCCAGATAGTCAGAGGCCACCTTCTCCACGGTGGAAAAGTCCCCCTTGAAGAGCCGGACGCAGTTGCCGTCCTTTATGTCGATTGCAGGAAAGATCAGCATATTCATTCTCCTTATAGTAGTTTTTTTCGTATCATATCAGCGTGTCCGGCAGTGAGTCCGATCTGCTGAAAATAGCCTTCCACGGTGCCGAAGCGCTCCGTGAAGAGCCTCATGAAGCCCTCCATACTGCGCTCGTTTGCCAGCACGATGCGGCGGTCGACCTCTGGGTGAGCTGCCAGGAAAGCCTCCAGCTTCTCCTTGTTATACTCACGGCTGAGGACGTAGTTCTCCACGATCGAAGAGGGCTCTCCATGGCAGGCCATAAGGATCACGGCGCTCACCACGCCTGTGCGGTCCTTTCCGGCTGTGCAGTGGAAGAGCACACCCTCCGGCGCCTCCGCAATGGCCTTCATGACCTGCGGCATATTTTCCGCCAGAGCAATGCTCATGTAGGACTCCGGCACAGCCTCCAAGCTCTCCGGAGGATAGCTCCCCTCGGTTATGGGGAAGTGAAAATACCGGAACTCCGGCCTTTGCGCAAGGGTATTAGGCTTTTTTTCAGCCTCAGCCTCAGTACGCAGGTCTATGATAGTAGTCATCCGGTTAGAAAGCAGCGTTTCCACGTCTTCCTCAGAGGGCTCCACCGGCACATCGCTCCGCCAGAAAACTCCGTTTTTCGTGAGATCACCGCCCTTTACAGGTATCCCTCCAAGCTCCCTCGTATTCGCTGAGGAAGAAAGCAGGCTCCTTCTCACTTGGCCAGCTCAGCAAAACTGCGGAGGATCTTCAGGCCTGTTTCGCCGGATTTTTCCGGGTGGAACTGTGCTCCGTAGACGAAATTTCCGTCCCACACAAGCGCCGGAACTCTTCCGCCGTACTGGCTGTATGCAGCGATGAACTTGTCCTCGGTCTCGGCCTTGTAGGAATGAACGAAGTACACGAACTCCTCGTCGCCGATGTTCGCCAGCAGCGGACAGTCGTTCAGCTTCTCCAGCTTGTTCCAGCCCATGTGGGGGATTATCAGGCCGGGCTCCTCCATTTTGCGGACGCTTCCGGGGATAAGTCCCAGACCGTCGCATTCGCCGAACTCATAGCCCTTCTCGAAGATCACCTGCATTCCCAGGCAGATACCCAGGAAAGGCTTCTTCTTGGACTCCTCACGGATAACGGGCACCAGGCCGGACTTCTCCAGCATTTCCATGGCAGCCGGGAAGGCTCCCACGCCGGGAAGAATGATCTCATCGGCCTCACGAACGGACTTTTCGTCCTTCACAAGAGCGCTTTCCAGCCCCAGGTAGTCCAGGGCGTTCTTCACACTGAAAATATTTCCAGCGCCGTAGTCGATTATGGCTATCATCACAGAACTCCTTTCGTTGAGAGAGTGCTGCCGTCGGAATTAAGCGAAACAGCGGTCTTCAGAGCGTGTGCCGCAGCCTTGTAGAGTGCCTCGGCCTTGTGGTGGTCGTTGCTTCCGTAGAGCAGGTCAAGGTGCAGAGTGATCCCTGCGTTGAAGGCGAATGCCCGGAAGAATTCCTCTGTCATGCAAAGGTCATAGCCTCCGCAGCTCTGATTGGTGAACTCGCAGTTGAACACCAGGAAGGGCCTGTTGCTGATGTCAAGGCTGCACATCGCCAAAGATTCGTCCATGGGGATATAGGCCGTACCATAGCGGACTATACCGGATTTTGTCCCAAGAGCCTGACTTAGCGCCTGACCAAGAGCGATGCCTGTATCCTCAATCGTGTGGTGGCAGTCCACATGAAGGTCGCCCTTGACCTTGACGGTCATGCTGATCCCGCTGTGGACTGACAGAGCCGTCAGCATATGGTCGAAAAATCCCACCCCTGTGTCGATCTTGGCCTTGCCCTTTCCGTCTATTTCAAGGGAAATATAAATGTCGGTCTCTTTGGTCTTGCGGACGACCTCTCCGCATCTTTTCAGCTTATCCATTGAGTATCTCCTCCAATGCGGCGAACAGCTTCTCCATTTCCTCGGGAGTTCCCACGGTTATGCGGAGGTAGTCACGGATCACCGGCTTATCCCACCAGCGAACGTAGATCTTCCTCTTTTTCAGCTGTGTGAACACCTCTCCTGCGCTCTTTTTCGAGGGGGAAGCGAAGATGAAGTTTGCCTTAGAATCGGGGAATGTGAAGCCCATTTCTGCAAGGCGCTCCTTGGAGCTCTCACGGGTGTCGATTATCTTCTGGACGCTCTGTCGGAAGTAGTCCTCGTCCTTCATGGAAGCGGCTCCGCAGAGCTGAGTAACTGTGTTCATGGTGTAGGAATTCACCGAGAATTTCACGTCGTTCATGTACTTTATGAGCTTCTCGCTGCCGAAGGCCATGCCTATCCTCATGCCGGCCATTGACCGGGACTTCGAGTAGGTCTGGATCACCAGCAGGTTGTCGTACTTCTCGATGAGGGGAAGGCAGCTCTCTCCGCCGAAGTCGATATAGGCCTCGTCGATCATCACAACGGAATCCGGGTTGGCCTTAACGATCTCCTCGATCATTCCCACGCTCTCAAAAACTCCCGTAGGAGCGTTGGGATTGGGGAAAATTATACCGCCGTTGGGTACCTTGTAGTCCTCCGGGTCGATGGTCATGTCGCTGCGCAGGGGCTTGGTCTCATAGGGTATGCGGTAGACCTCCGCCCAAACGTCGTAAAAGGAATATGTGATGTTGGGGAAGAGTATGGGCTTATCAGAGCCGAAAAACGTCATGAAAGCCATTGAGATAACGTCGTCGGAGCCCACTCCCACGAAGATCTGGCTCTTCTTCACTCCGTAGCGCTCAGCGATAGCCTCCACCAGCACGTCTGCGTCCGGTGTGGGGTAGAGCCTCATCCGTGACACATCGAAGCTGTCAAGTATCTCCCTTACCGCCGGAGCCGGAGGGTAGGGATTTTCATTGGTGTTGAGCTTGATAACGCCGCTCTCCTTAGGCTGCTCGCCGGGAACATAGGGCTCCACTCTGCGGACGTTTTCTTCCCATTTATTTGCAAAGCTCATAGCATTTCTCCTTATTGGTCGTTCATTACGATGAAGTCCTCTGATGTGCGGAAACCATGTCGGCTGTACCAGCCCTCAGTGCTCTCTCCGTGAGAGGTGATCAGGTAGATCCCGCCGTTTACTTCCCTGGCAGAAAGCTCCTGCCTCAGGGACTGCAAAAGAGCTGTTCCTAAGCCCTTTCCACGCTCACCTTCGGCAACACAGAACTCCTGTATCTGGAACTGTCTGCTGCTGTGGGAGAACTCGATCTGGCCGAAGATCATTCCCAGCAGCACGCCGCTTCTATACATGGCAAGTCCCAGGAAGGATACCGAGGACATCATCGCTTCGATCCGCATTGCGGCGGAGGCCTTTGTCCAGGGCTCGTTCCAGGGAGCCTTGCTGAAGGCGTCTGCGAAAAACTGGCCGTATTCCGCCAGGTCAGCCCTTTCCATGGCCACGATCCCTGTTACGGGAGCGCCCTTTCGCTCAGCCATTATTCAAATCTGACCTTGATAGCGTTTGCGTGTGCGGTAAGTCCCTCACGCTCTGCAATTAGAACGATGTCGTCCTTTGCAGCCTCAAGAGCCTCTCTTGTGTAGTAGGTGTAGCTGGTGCGCTTTGTGAAGCTGGCTACTCCCAGAGGCGAGAAGAAACGGGCTGTTCCGCTTGTGGGAAGAACGTGGTTGGGGCCTGCGTAGTAGTCGCCCAGAGGCTCGGAAGCGTAGTGTCCCAGGAAGATAGAGCCTGCGTTGTCAAGGCTTCCCAGAAGCTCCATAGGATCCTTCATCAGCACCTCAAGGTGCTCGGGAGCGATCTTGTTTGCCAGCTCTACGCACTTCTCACGGCTGTCAGCGATGATGATAGCGCCGTAGTCCTCAAGGGACTTCTCGATGATCTCTCTTCTGGAGAGATACTGCTTCTGGCGGTCGATCTCAGCGATAGTTGCGTCTGCAAGAGCCTCGCTGGTGGTGACCATGATAGCGGAGGCCAGAACATCGTGCTCAGCCTGGCTCATAAGGTCAGCGGCTGCGAACTTGGGATCTGCGGTCTCGTCAGCGATAACAAGTATCTCGCTGGGACCTGCGATCATGTCTATGTCAACCACTCCGTAGAGCAGCTTCTTTGCTGTGGCAACGTAGATATTTCCGGGGCCGACGATCTTGTCGCACTTGGGGATCTCCTCCGTGCCGTAGGCAAGGGCTGCGATAGCCTGTGCGCCGCCGGAGAGGAATACTCTGTCAACTCCGCAGACAGCAGCAGCCACAAGGATGTCCTTGTTGGGAGTTCCGTCCTTCAGAGGAGGAGTCACCATGATGATCTCCTTGACGCCTGCGATCTTTGCAGGGATAGCGTTCATCAGTACGCTTGAGGGATAAGCAGCAGTGCCGCCGGGAACGTAAAGTCCCACTCTCTCAAGGCCTCTTATCTTCTGGCCGAGGATAACGCCGTTTGCCTTGGGAGCGATGAAGCCCTGCTCCACCTGT
This sequence comes from Ruminococcus flavefaciens, assembly GCA_902760805.1. Classification (GTDB taxonomy): domain Bacteria; phylum Bacillota; class Clostridia; order Oscillospirales; family Ruminococcaceae; genus Ruminococcus. The sequence goes on from CACWHY010000005.1 coordinate 50,423, forward strand.
CTCTGGTGGAAATCGGCGATGTTCTCCTGAGCGTTCAGCAGAGCGTCAACGAACTCCTGATCAGCCTCAGTGAGAGCGTCGTTGATGACCTCTCTGGGCACCTCGTAATACTGAGGGAGGTTGCCGTCGAATTTCAGTGTATAGTTCTTAACAGCGGTGTCGCCGTTGACTCTTACGTCCTCAATGATAGCGGAAACTGTCTCAGTGACACGCTTGTTTGTCTCGCCTGCTCTTTTGCTGAGCTCGGCAAGAAATGCGGCTTCGTCTGTTCCGTTTGCATAAATCTTTCTCATTTCAGAGCCTCCTCTATCTTCTTGATCAGATCTTCTATCTCTGCCTGTCTCATTTTCAGGCTGACTGTGTTGGCGATAAGTCTTGCTGAGATCGGTGCAACATCCTCGATGACCTCAAGGCCGTTCTCCTTTAAAGTAGTACCGGTCTCAACGATGTCCACGATGCCGTCTGCCAGCTCAAGCAGAGGAGCCAGCTCCACAGAGCCCTCGATCTTGATGATCTCAGTGTCCATGCCCTTCTTCTCGAAGAAGCTGCGGGCAACGTTGGGGTACTTTGTGGCAATGGTCTTGATGCCGTAGCCGCTGTAGAAATCAGTTCCCTTCTTTGTAGCCAGGGCGAACTTGCATCTTCCGAAGCCAAGATCCACCAGCTCAAAGAACTTGCCCTTCATCTCCATGATAGTGTCCTTGCCAACAACGCCCATGTCGCACACGCCGTGCTCCACATAGGTGATAACGTCGTTGGCCTTTGCAAGGACTACCTCTAAATTTGCATCGGGAACAGGCAGGATCAGCTTTCTTCCCTTTTCTCTGACAGCGGTGCAGTCGAAGCCCAGCTTCTCCAGCAGTCCAACTGTGTCCTTTTCAAGTCTGCCCTTTGTAAGAGCCATTCTGATAGGCTTATCCATTTACAGCTCCTCCCCGCTTCCGTCAATAACAACGACCTTAGCGATCTTCTTTTCCTTAGCGTATTCTCTTACGGACTCAATATCATCAAAGAGTGCGTTCTCCACGATAAGTCCCTCTTTGCGGAATTTGTCAGCGGCCTTCAGCGCAGCCACCTGGCAGCCCTCCTCAGCAAAAACGATAACGTCAGCTGTGGGGACCTCCGGAAGAGTACCTGCCTTAGCCAGCATCTTAGCGATGGCGTTGACATTTACCGCAAATCCGATAGCCGGCACGTCATAGCCGAATTCCGAGATCAGCTTGTCGTAGCGTCCGCCGGAAACTACCTCGTCGCCGTGACCCTGCAAGTAGCCCTTTATGATGAGACCTGTGTAGTAGTCGGTCTTGTTTACCAGACCCAGGTCAACAGTTACGTTGCCCTCGTTGCCGTAGAGCTCAGAAACGCTTGTGTAGATCTCACGGAGCTCCTCCAGCAGAGCAATGATGTTTCCGTCGTCGGGGATAAGCTCCTCAGCCTTCTCGAAGACCTCCTCCCCTCCAAAGAGACCGGGCAGCTTTTTCAGTGCCGCAGTCACGGGAGTTGCGCCAAAGGTATCCAGCATATCGTTCAGCGCCGGGAAATTCTTGTTCTCGATCAGCTTGCGGATACGCTCCTTCTCCTTGTCGGTGGCGTCAAGACGGCCAACCAGCTCCTTGAAAATGCCGATGTGGCCGATCTCCAGAGAGAACTCCATACCCCAGGCCTTCAGAGACTCAGCAGCCATTGAGATCACCTCAAGGTCAGCCATTTTCTGGTCAGAGCCGATAAGCTCGATACCGGCCTGAACGATCTCGTCGCTGCGTCCCTTTAGAGCGGGCTCAGTGCGGTAGACAGTCTGGTGGTAGCACAGCTTCAGGGGAAGCATGGCGTCACGCAGGCGAGTTGCTACAACTCTTGCGATAGGCATCGTGGAGTCGGGGCGCATTACCAGAAGCCTGCCCTTGTTATCGGTGAGCTTGTACATATTCTCCTGTGGGAAATACCGTGAATTCAGGTTGAAAACATCGAAGAATTCAAGTCCCGGAGTGATCATCTCAGTGTAGCCGTAGCTGCGGAAAATATCCATCAGGCATTTCTCGATGACCCTTGTTCCGAGGCACTCGCTCAGGAGAAGATCCTTGGTGCCTTCGGGAGTGATGAGATCGTAGTTTTTCATATTATCCTCCTATTATGTATGAAGAGTTATTTCCTTGGCTTTATTGTCGTCCTTTCCGAACTGGAACTCCGCCTTCTGGCTGCCCTCAAGGGTGTAGGTCCAGATGATGCGGTCGCCCACGTCCTGCTCTTGAGCAGGCTTTCCGAAGCAGCGCTCCACCAGCTCACGGCTGTCTCCGAGGCAGATGCCTCCTACAGAGATCTTGCCTGCGTCGGGATTTGCGGAAGCAGTGTCGGAATTTGCGGAAAATTCGATGATAGCGTTATCTGTCAGGTCGCTGTCGTTGTGCTCAGACTCAACAGTTACGCTCGCAGCAGGCTGGCCATTAACGCCCAAGACCACACGCTTTGAGTGGTCTGTCTCGTTCTCATTCACGAAACCCATGAAGGAGAAATCCCCTGTAATGTCCATTAGGGTACAGGGCAGGGCGAAGGAAGCTCCGCCGATCTGAACATCGCCGGTGAGCTGTGAGAATGTCTTATCGGTGAACTCACGGTCATAGACCTTGCCGTCCAGCTCCACGGGGCCGGAGTCGCTGTTTTTGCTGGAGCAGCCGGCACTGAGCACCAGAGCTCCGGCAGCAAGCACTGAAAGAAGTCGTTTCATGTAAGCCTCCAAAACACTTTAGTCTGCTAACATGGTAATATAGTAACATATTACCATAGAAAAGTCAAGTTAAAAGAAAGACATCTGTGTGGATTCCGGCAGTTCGCCGAAAGCCCCTATGCTTTTCAACATATCTATTGTTGTTTTTGACGCTCCGCTGACCTGCTGGAACTCCTCTATGGAGATGAAGCCGCCCTTCTGTGCAGCCTCATAAAGTCCCTTGGCAGCGTTCTCGCCAACGCCGCTCATTGCCGAGAATGGGATCCTCAGCTTGCCGTCCTCCACCTGATAATCGGTGGCGTGGGACTTGAACAGGTCGATGGGCAGGAACTCATAGCCTCTGCTGAGCATCTCGTTGGTTATCATGAGGATATCCAGGAGGTCGTTCTCCTTCTTGGAGCGGTCATTGCCCTTTTCACGGAGCTCCTCGATCTTTGCCCGAACAGCGCCCTTGCCCTGAACAGCCAGCTCAGCGTCGAAGTCCTCGCCTCGAACTGAGAAGTAGGTGGCGTAGTATTCCAGTGGCATATGGAGCTTGAACCACCCCAGCTTGATCGCTGCGATAACGTAAGCGGCAGCGTGAGCCTTGGGGAACATATACTTGATCTTCAGACAGCTCTCGATGTACCACTCAGGAACGTTATGGTCACGGAGCATCTGGATGATCTCAGGGGTGAACTGTTTTGGCGCCTTGCCCTTACGGGTCCACTCCATGATCTGGAAGGCCATTTTCGGCTCAACGCCCTTGTACAGCAGGTAGGTCATGATACTGTCACGGGTACCGATAACCTGGGAGATCGTGCAGACGTTGTTGTCGATGAGGTCCTTGGCGTTGCCCAGCCAAACATCGGTACCGTGGGAAAGTCCCGAGATCTGAAGGAAGTCGCCGAACTTGGTGGGCTTTGCGTCCAGAAGCATCTGGATAGTGAAGCCCGTACCCATTTCCGGGATACCAAGGGAGCCTGTCTTGCAGTAGATCTCCTCCGGGGTAACTCCCAGAACATCACAGTTGGTACACATACGGATAACGTCCGGGTCAGAGGTGGGGACGTCCTTGATCTTAAGGCCTGTCAGGTCCTCTAAGTGCTTGTAAAGAGTAGGAACAACGTGTCCCAGCTCGTCCAGCTTCAGGATCGTATCGTGCATGGAGTTGAAGTCGAAGTGGGTGGTAATCACCTCAGAGTCCGCAGAATCGGCAGGGTGCTGTACGGGAGTGAAGTCGTACACCTCGTAGTCTGAGGGCACAACTACCATTCCGCCGGGGTGCTGGCCAGTAGTTCTCTTGATGCCGGTGCAGCCTATGGCAAGGCGGTTCATCTCCGCATTGTTCAGCGTTATGCCGTTGTCCTCGCAATATTTCTTGACATAGCCGTAAGCGGTCTTGTCCGCAACAGCGGAGATCGTTCCGGCCTTGAAAACGTTGGATTTTCCGAAGAGCTGCTCTGTATAGCGGTGAGCCCAGAACTGGTACTCTCCGGAGAAGTTGAGGTCGATATCAGGAGCCTTGTCTCCGTCGAAGCCAAGGAAGGTCTCGAAGGGTATGTCGTGGCCGTCACGGTGCATATCCTCTCCGCAGACAGGGCACTTCTTAGGCGGCAGGTCGTAGCCGGAGTCGTACTTACCGTCCAGCAGGAACTCGCTGTGCTTGCACTTGCGGCAGATATAGTGGGGCTGGAGGGGATTTACCTCGGAAATTCCAGCCATTGAGGCAACGAAGGATGATCCTACAGATCCTCGTGAGCCCACCAGATAGCCGTGCTCCTCTGAGTTCCATACCAGCTTTTGAGCGATGATGTACAGCACGGAAAATCCGTGCTTGATAATGGAGCTGAGCTCTCTGTTAAGGCGCTTTTCCACGATCTCAGGCAGAGGATCTCCGTAGATCTCACGGGCACGCTGGTTGGTGATCTTCACCAGCTCCTCTTCGGCTCCCTCGATAGTAGGCGTGAAGGTGCCCTTGGGGATCGGACGGACGTGCTCGATCATGTCGGCAATGGCGTTGGTGTTGGTGATGACCACTTCCTTTGCCTTTTCCTCGCCCAGATACTGGAATTCCGCCAGCATCTCCTCAGTAGTCCTCAGGTAGAGCATGGCCTGGTTCTCAGCGTCACGGAAGCCCATGGTGGCCAGGATGATCTTGCGGAAAACTGCGTCCTTGGGGTCGATGAAGTGAACATCGCAGGTCGCGCAGACCGGGATCCCCAGCTTGTCGCCCAGCTCGATGATCCGGCGGTTGTAGTCCTGGAGCTCCTCGATGCTCTGAGCAGTTCCCTCACGGATCATGAACTCGTTGTTGCATATCGGCTGGATCTCAAGATAGTCGTAGAATTTGGCCAGCCGCTCGATCTCCTTCTCGGGCTTTTTGTTGACCATAGCCTGGAAGAGCTCTCCGGCCTCGCAGGCGCTGCCGAAGATCAGTCCCTCACGGTGCTCCTCAAGAACTGACTTGGGGATCAGGGGCTTTTTGTAGAAGTAGTCCAGGTTGCTGTAGGATACCAGCTTGTACAGGTTTTTCAGGCCGGCCTGATTGCGCACCAGAATGATCTGGTGGTAGCTTTTCAGCTTCTTGACGTCGATCTTGCCGGACTTTGTGTTCAGGTCGTCCAGGATGAAGGCGCCCTTGTCGCTGATAAGGCGGTTGACCAGCTCAATGTAGATCTTGGCCAGCATGAGGGCGTCGTCTGAGGCGTGATGGTGGTCGAACTTGCCCAGCTTCAGGTTTTTGGCCACAAGATTGAGCTTGTAGCGTCCCATTTCCGGCAGCATAGCCTGACAGAGGATCAGGGTGTCGATCCAGTTGTAGTCGAACTCGATCCCGGATCTGCGGCAGGCCTCGTTGATGAAGGTGGTATCGAAATTTGCATTATGGGCAGCCAGAACAGGCGATTCTCCGCAGAATTCCATGAATTTCCGGATAGCCTCGTCCTCCTGAGGAGCGTCCGCAACATCGGCGTCTGAGATGCCGGTGAGCTCGGTGATTTTCTCAGGGATGTGCATATTTGGGTTGACCTTGGTGTTGAAGCTGTCAACCACTTGCAGGTTTTTCAGCTTGACAGCGCCGATCTCGGTAAGGCGGTCGGCGGTGAGATTAAGGCCGGTGGTCTCAACGTCGAAGATGATGATCTCGTCATTGAGACTGCGGCCGTCGGGCTTTTTGAGGACCTTCTGGCGGTCGATGTCGTTGACCACATAGGCCTCCATACCGTAGATGACCTTGAAGTCCTTGGGCATATTGTACATACAATCCGGGAAGGCCTGTACGCAGCCGTGGTCGGTTATGGCCATGGCCTGATGTCCCCAGGAGGCCGCTCTGTTGATCAGAGTTACCGGGTCGGTAACTGCGTCCATAGCTGACATATTCGTATGGCAGTGGAGCTCCACACGCTTCTCGGGGTAGTTGTCCATTCGGGGGATACGCTTTACTCGGATCAGGGAATCTGCACTGATCACGATGTCACGGGCAAACTGGTCGTAGTCGATCTTTCCGGTAACAAGGAGGGTCTGTCCCTTCTTGATGCCGCCCAGCTTTTTCAGCAGCTCCTCCTCGGAGTTCTTCATGAACAGCTTTATGATCAGTGAGCCGCTGTAGTCGGTTATGTCGAAGGTGACAACGGTCTTCTCATTGCGCAGCTCCTTGGTCTCGCTGGCGAAAACATCGCCCACGACGGTGATCTTTGTGCCAAGCATATCCATGGCCTCTGAGATCGAAACGGGCTGGTTCCTAATAGCACGGCCCTTGATGATCTCGGCGGACTCCGGGTCGAAGTCCTTGTTCAGCGAGGTGATGTCCACAGACTTTGTGGGGATAACGGACTGCGCCTCCTCACGGCGGATCTCCTCCGGAGACTTCTCGGGGATAAGCTGGTCGGAGTAGTCAGGCATAGAAGCCTCCAGCTCCTCTATCATCTCGTCGTAAGCTGCGGAGGAAACTGACACCTCGCCCTCCAGCTCGACTCCCAGCTTCACACCGAACTGGTTGTAGATCATGGCGGAGAGCTTTCTTGGGAAGCCGGACTTCTCCAGGATCTCCAGTCCGCCGTATTTGATCTTTATGAACAGCTTGTCCTCGGTCTTCCGGCACTCGGCGTTGTCCAGAAAGCCGTTCATCACAGCGATGTCCCTTTTCAGCAGGGGGAAGAGCTCACCCAGAGCCGAGAGGCTGAATTTTCCCTCAGGATAGCGGCAGTTCAGCCTGATCCGCTCCACCTGAAGGGCAGTCTCCATAGCCTTTTCAAAGGCAAAGATATCCTCCGCCGGGAGGATATCCTCATAGTGGACGTAAAAGCTGATATGCTTTAGGTCCGATGAATATGTGAGCCTGTAGACCTCGCCTGCCCGAACGCTCTCAGGCAGGTCTGAGGTGAAGTCTTTCAGGAATTCAGAGATATTTATGTTCATTTACAGCCTTTCAACCTCCGCTAAAAGCTCGGTAACTATGTCTTTCTCCTGGATCTTGCGCTGAGTGCCGTCCTTGCGGAAGATCACAGCACAGCCGTCGCCGCCTGCAATGCCCACGTCAGCCTCTCTTGCTTCGCCGGGGCCGTTGACGATACAGCCCATAACAGCAACGGTGATGTCCTTGTCGGAGTCCTTCAGAGCCTCCTCCACCTTCTTTGCGGTGCCGATAAGGTCGATCCTTGTGCGGCCGCAGGTAGGACATGAAACGAACTTCACTCCTCCACGCTTGCCGATACACTTGAGGATATCCTTGGCAGCCTGGATCTCCTTCACAGGCTCGTCTGTCAGGGAGACCCTGATCGTTTCGCCGATACCGTCGCAGAGGAGCGATCCTATGCCAACAGCTGACTTGATCAGACCCATGCGCTCGGTGCCGGCCTCGGTAACTCCCAGGTGCAGGGGGTAGCTGCACTTCTCCGCAGCCAGTCTATAGGAAGCGATCATGCGGTTTACGTCTGAGGACTTTATGGAGATCACGATGTCGTTGAAGTCAAATCTCTCCAGCAGAGCGGCGTGACCCATGGCGCTCTCCACCAGAGCCTCCGGTGTGGGAGAGCCATACTTGGCCAGGATCTCCTTCTCCAGAGAGCCGGAGTTAACACCTATGCGGATAGGGAGGTTTTTGGCACGGCAGGCATCTACTACAGCCTTCACCCTGTCCATAGAGCCGATATTTCCGGGGTTTATGCGGATCTTATCAACTCCCGCAGCAGCAGCCTCGATAGCAAGGCGGTAGTCGAAATGTATGTCAGCCACCAGAGGGATCTTCACGGCCTCCTTGATAGCCGGGATCAGCTTCACGGCCTCCATATTTGGGATAGCCGCACGAATTATCTCGCAGCCGGCAGCTTCAAGCTCCTTTGCCTGCTTAACGCTGCCCTCGATATCGTCAGAGCGTGCGTTGAGCATGGACTGTATGTAGATGTGCTTTCCGTCGAGGACGCAGTCCCCCACTTTTACGGGTCTAACATTTCTCATGATCAAAAACTCCTTTTATGATAAAGCTCGGTTACTATGTACTCACCGTTCAGTGCAAAAACGGTGCATTTGTTCAGGTGGAACGTATCGTAATTCTCGAATGTGGCAGCGCTGAGGAGCTCTCTTCCGTCAGGAAGCCTTATCTCCAGCCGGTCAGGTCTTTTCGGCCTTTTCAGTACGCCTGTCACATCACACTCAAGCTGAGTTCCCTCAGAGATGAAACGGCGCTTCTTCAGCTTGTAAAGTCCGCTGTTGATGAGGATATAGAACGGGATGATCGCCAAAACTGCCGCCATTACCGGCCCTCCGATCCCTTCCTCAAAGAGCAGGGAGTGCAGCGCCTGAGCGATGGTGATGGCGTGCTTATGGGCGACATATACCAGGGCTCCGCCAAATATGGCCACGAATACCAGCCATACTATCATTGAGCCGGCGACCTCCTCACGGTCGGGGACGAAAGGCTTTTTGTCCATAGCTCCTCCTATTTGTTGTGACCGAAATGCTCGGTGATAAGGCGTGCGATGTCGTTGTATGTGGCGAAGAGCATGATCCCGAAGAGCAGGATCATCCCTGCCAGGTGAACATAGCCCTCATGCTCCGGTTTTACGGGCTTTCTGCGGACAAGCTCGATAAAGCAGAACAGCAGTCTTCCGCCGTCAAGTCCGGGGATCGGCAGCAGGTTGAAAATACCCACGTTTATGGTAATCAGCGCCGCCATGTAGAGCAGGTTGAAAACTGCGTCCGCCATGGACTCGCTCTCCTGAGCAGTCTCATTGATAGCGGAGACCACACCCACAGGTCCGGAAACATCGTCCTTGCTCAGCTTTCCTGTGACCATCTGCTTCAGGCTCAGACCCACGATGTGTCCCATTGACATGAAAAGATCTCCGGCGCCCTTTACCACGGTAACGGGGTTCTTGGCCTTGTACACAAGGCCGAAATCCAGCGTACTTCCGTTGTTTTCATTGTAGAACTCCACATCGCTCAGCTCTACACGCTTGCCGTCACGCTTCACCACCAGATCATGAGTGGAGGAGGTAGTTGTGGCGAACATATAGTTCAGATCAAGGGTGCTGAAGATCCTTGTGCCGTCCATGGAAATGATCTGGTCGCCGTACTGAAGGCCGGTCTCGTAGCTTTTGGCGGCGTAGTGGATCTCGCCGGAAGAGTCCTTATAGCGCGCGAATTCCTCCACAACCGTTGTGGGAACGTCGCTCATCATGCAGACCATGATGATCAGCAGGACAAATCCCAGGATGAAATTCATTGCGGCGCCTGCCACAAGAACGATCATCCTCTTCCAGAGCTTTGCGCTGCGGAAGCCACGCTCGTCGTCGGTGATCTCGTCCTCGCCGGCCATTGCACAGTAGCCTCCCACGGGCAGAGCTCGCAGGGAGTAGGCAGTCTCGCCCTTGCGCTTCTGGAGCAGCTTAGGACCCATGCCTATGGAGAATTCCATGACCTTGATATTACTGAGCTTGGCACAGATGAAATGTCCGAATTCATGGACAGTTACGATAAGGCCAAAAATGAGAAGTGCTATGATTATTCCCATGAAAAAATATCCTTTCCTGCCTGTTTAGGGCGGCACCCTTTAGCCTATGATGCTGCGGACGTATTCTCTTGCAGCTGAATCAGCCTTCATGACGTCCTCGTAGCTCTCGATCTTTGAGGGCTCGAACTTATCCAGCACAGACGAAACGATCTCGCCGATCTGGATGAAGGGGATCTTGTCGTGGAGGAAGGCGCCAACGGCCTCCTCATTGGCTGAATTTATGAGGCAGGGGTAGGCTCCTCCTCTGCCGATAGCCTCGATAGCAGCGCCCAGGCACTTGAATGTCTCTATGTCCGGCTCTGCGAAGGTCAGCGTGCCGTAGTCCGTCAGAGACAGGCGCTTCGTAGGGCATTCCAGCCTTTCCGGGTAGAGCAGGGCATACTGGATCGGGATCTTCATGTCGGGAACTCCCAGCTGTGCGATCACTGAGCAGTCGTTGTACTCCACAGCGGAATGGATCACGCTCTGGCGGTGTACCACGATCTGGATCTGGTCGGGGCGCAGATCGAAGAGCCATTTTGCCTCGATGAACTCCAGACCCTTGTTCATGAGAGTTGCCGAGTCTATAGTGATCTTGCTGCCCATTTCCCAGTTAGGGTGGTGGAGAGCCTGCTCTTTGGTCACATTTCTGAGCTGGTCGTAGGTATATCCGAAGAAGGGGCCGCCGCTGGCTGTGAGGATCATTCCCCTCACCTGCTCACGCTTATTGCCCTGCAAACACTGGAAAACTGCGGAATGCTCGCTGTCGATAGGGTAGATCTTAACGCCCTTTTCCGCAGCAAGTCCCATGACCAGCTCTCCGCCTGCAACAAGGGTCTCCTTGTTGGCAAGAGCCACGTCCTTTCCGGCATTTATGGCAGTGAGCGTGGGGAGAAGTCCCACCATTCCCACAACGGAATTGAGCACGATGTCGTTCTCCTCAAGAGCGGCGATCCTGCAAAGGCCCTCCATGCCGGTGAGCAGCTCCACCTGAACGTCGGAGAGGAGCTCCTTCAGCTCAGTGAACTTCTCCTCGTTATAGATACAGGCGTATTTCGGGCGGAATTTCCGCACCTGCTCAGCCAGGAGCTTCACGCTGCTGTGGGCAGCAAGAGCCACTATAACGAAGCCGTGCTTCTCGCAGACCTCAAGCGACTGAGTTCCGATAGAGCCGGTGGATCCTAGTATTGAAACGAACTTGTTCATGATATTGTTCCCCTTTTAAGGATAATATAGTCTACGTTGAAAAAATAGTTCACAGACCTGATAAAATGCGAAAGGGACTAAGCAGCGTTAGTCTCCTTTCAGTCATATTAAACTTTTCCTGTGAGTTCGATGAAGATATAGAAGGTAGGCAGCACGAAGAGCACGCTGTCAAAGCGGTCCATCATCCCGCCGTGACCGGGCATGATCTTGCCGTAGTCCTTGAAACCGATCTGGCGCTTGACCATGGAAGCGGACAGGTCGCCGATAGTTCCCACAACAGCGCAGACTGCACCTGTCACGAAAGCAACAGCGGCGGTCTTTGCGGAGAAGCCCTCCCTCACGCAGAAGGCAACTGCGAAAACGATGCCGGTGATGAGTATGCCGCCCACGAAGCCTTCAATGGTCTTCTTGGGACTGATCTCAGGGCAGAGCTTGTGCTTGCCCAGAGCAACTCCCGAGAAATAGGCTCCCGTGTCGGCGATCCAGGCGCCGCAAAGTCCCATTATCAGCAGGAACAGGCCGTTCTCAGGAGAGCAGCCGTGGATCCTTACGATACAACTCATGGCCTGGGGCACCAGCACCATTACTGCCAGGGCGAAAAACACCTGTTCGTAGCGGATCTCCTTGTGATATCTGAGCCATGTGACGAAGATGATGAATGCACCGGCAAGAGTTACCGCAAAGGCCACAAGAGTCACAGCTCCGTCCATATCGGCAATAGCCAGGGTCAGATCCATCTTCTTCTCTTCATGCCAGCGGTAGAAATAATTGTAGATGAATGGCATGGAAATGCCGCAGAGCTCGCTGGCGATGAGAATCGGAAGGTTTTTCTCCAGCTTTACAGCCCTGAGGAGCTCAAAGAGCATTATGCCGATCATTGCTGCAACTGCGATCGGCAGCACCATGGTATCGTGGAAGAACAGGACAGCAGCCAGTATCAGCACACCGACTGCGCCTGAGATTATCCTTGTAAGCATTACACGCCTCCAAAACGGCGCTGACGTCTGCCGAACTCGATCAGAGCCTTGTCAAGCTCAGCAGGAGTAAAGTCCGGCCAGAGAATGTCCGTGAAGTAATACTCCGCATAAGCGCACTGCCAGATAAGGTAGTTGGACAGGCGGAGCTCGCCGCTGGGACGGATAACAAGATCAACGTCCGGGATACCGGCGGTATAAAGGTTGTCAGCGATAGACTGCTCTGTGATGTCCTCGGGGCGGATCTTTCCGTCAGCGGCCTGCTGAGCAAGGATCCTTGCAGCGTGAGCAAGCTCGTCACGGCCGCCGTAGTTGACAGCCATCATCAGAGTCATCTCGTCGTACTTTGCAGTGTCCTCCTCCAGCTTGATCATCTTCTCCTGAAGGTCCTGGTCAAATGCGGATTTGTCGCCCAGGAAGATCATTCTTGTGTTCTCGCTGAGGAAGTTGCGCACATCAGCGATATAGTCACGGAAGAGCTCCATGATGGTGTTCACCTCATCGGCAGGGCGCTGCCAATTCTCAGTAGAGAAGGCATAGAAGGAGATGTTCTTCAAGCCGATGTCCTTGCAGTAGCGGACGATCTTCTTGAAGTTCTTAGCACCCTCTCTATGGCCGAAGGAGCGGGGCAGGCCACGCTTTTTCGCCCATCTGCCGTTTCCGTCCATAATGAAGCCAACGTGCTGGGGGAGCACCTCAGGAAGAGTGAGCTCTTCCTTTTCTTTTTTACCAAATAAAGCCATGTTTCACCGCTCAGACTGTCATGATCTCTTTTTCCTTGTCTGCAACAGACTTATCAACGTCTGCACAGAACTGGTCTGTCAGATCCTGTACCTTCTTCTCAGCATCCTTCAGATCGTCCTCTGTGATCTCAGAGTTCTTCTGCATCTTCTTGAGCTTATCGAGAGTATCACGTCTTGTGGAGCGGATAGTCACCTTAGCCTCCTCGCCGTACTTCTTAACGTTCTTGCACAGCTCCTTACGGCGCTCCTCAGTGAGCTGGGGGAAGGCAAGGCGGATAACGTTTCCGTCATTTGTGGGGTTGATGCCGATGTCAGAGGCCTGGATAGCCTTCTCGATTAGCTTGAGAGTTGACTTGTCCCAGGGCTGGATAACAAGGATCCTTGCCTCAGAAACTGAAACAGCAGCCATCTGGTTCACAGGTGTGGGAGCTCCGTAGTAGTCCACCAGCACCTTATCGAGAACTCCGGGGTTAGCTCTTCCGGCACGGATAGAAGCGAACTCATTTCCCAGAGCGTTGAGTGTCTTGTTCATTTTTTCCTTTGCAGTAGCGATAGTAGCTTTCATAGCAGTATTCCTTTCATTTATTTATCAGTCCTCGTAAACGACAGTGCCGATCTTCTCACCCATAACAGCGTCATAGATGTTGTCGGGACGGCTCAGGTCGAATACCAGCATCTTCATCTTATTGTCACGGCACATAGCGGCAGCAGTGCTGTCCATAACGCCAAGGTCCTCGCCGATGACCTGGCTGAAGGTGAGAGTATCGTACTTCTTAGCGTCGTCGAACTTATGGGGATCCTTGTCGTAAACTCCGTCAACGAGAGTTGCCTTGAGGAAGATGTCAGCATTGATCTCCACAGCACGGAGAGAAGCGGCAGTATCAGTTGAGAAGAAGGGGTTGCCGGTACCGCAGCCGAAGATCACGATCCTGCCCTTGTTCAGATGAGTAACAGCCTTGTTGCGGATATAGGGCTCAGCCACCTGACGCATGGAGATAGCGGTCTGGACTCTAACATCGCAGCCCAGGGACTCCAGCACATCAGCAACGGCCAGAGCGTTCATAGCAGTCGCCAGCATACCGATATGATCGGCACGGGTCCTGTCCATAGATCCGCTTGAGCGGCCTCTCCAGAAATTTCCTCCGCCCACAACGATAGCCACCTGAACGCCTGCATCTGCGCACTTTTTGATGCTCTTACAGATCTCAGTGATAACTTCGTAGTTAAGGCCTGTCTTCTTGTCGCCGGCAAGAGCCTCACCGCTGACTTTCAATAATATTCTTTTGTATTTTGGTTCCATAGTGCACCTCACAAATAAATTACTATGTATATTTTACACTAAAAATCCCTTTCTGTAAAGTACATTTTCCGAAAAAAGAGTAATTTGCACATTTATTTCTATATTTTTACTTATTATAATTATACGATACCGGGAGCCTCTTTACGCTTTGGTAAATATGTACAAAATTGTTGAGAACTTCTCGTCATTTGCTTCTGGATTTTCTCCTTGACTTGGGACGGTTTTCGTGGTATAATAAATAAGCTGATTAATCAGCAGAGCTCCTCTGCGGTCAGCTTTTTAATAATGGAGAGGTATCGAAGCGGTCATAACGAGGCGGTCTTGAAAACCGTTTGGCTTAACGGCCACGTGGGTTCGAATCCCACCCTCTCCGCCAAAAAATATCATCGGCTTATGCCGGTTTGCGGATTTACCCAAGTGGTGAAGGGGCTCCCCTGCTAAGGGAGTAGGTCGGGAAACCGGCGCGAGAGTTCAAATCTCTCAATCCGCGCCACGCTGCGTTTCAGTTTTCTGGAGCGCAGTTTTTTTGTATAACAAAGACCCGCCAGGCTCTCCCAGCGGGTCTTTTTATATCCTGATAAGCTCAGGAGTTTCATGCGCTCTCTGCCGGATCCATTCTCCGGCTGCGGAAATAAACAGTTGATTTGAAGGCAGGTCGTCACCACCCTCTGCCAGAATATTACCGAACAGCTTTTGTGAAAGGCTCAGGTCTCTATTCTTCCAGCCAGCCTTTATGGCGTGCCGCATCGAGCGCTCTGCACCCGTGCGTGAGGTGTTGAACTCAGCTGACACGATACCGTAGATATTCCGCAAAACATCCGGGTCGCTCTCTGCGATCGCAATGTATATCCCAATAGCTCTTCGCAGGTAGTGAAAGCCCTTCAAGTTAGGTGCGATGCCCATATCTATCAGCAGCTTCGTGATATCTTTCTCCACATTATTTGACAATACTCTCAGCCCCCATGTAAAAATCATACCATATCGGGCAGAATTATCAAACCGTGAATTTTGACGAAAATTGTCGAGATTTGTAGTCTGTCAGGCAGCCGGGAGCCCTGTTTGCGCAAAGAAAAACAGCTCGGTAATACCGAGCTGTCTCTGTTTGTTCCCCTTACAGAACAAAGTCTTATATATGCTCCCGTGCAGATGGGAGATCATAAGCATCATTGACCTGGATCAGAGCTGAGATACTCCTCCAGTGAGCCATGTCCGCCGGTCTGAGTGTAAGCGTAATACGCCAGCACCACAGATGCGTCGTTTGAGTCGATATACTGGTCGCCGTTCACATTTGCGGCCTTCTCAGCCCTCTCGTCAAGGCCGGTAGATGAGCCTGTCTGAGTGTTGGAGTAGGCCAGAAGGATATCCGATGCGTCGCCGGAATCGATCGATCCGTCGTTATTCACATCGCCCAGCACAAAGTCATCTCCGCCGGAGACCTTGATATAGCCATTGGTTATGCCCTCTGTGAAGATGTAGGCCTCTTGGAGCTTGGCCTCTTCGCTGTTGAAAGCGTCGCAGAAGCAGTCAGAGCCGCCGCTTTTTTTAATGTATTCGATACCCACCGGGAAGACCTCTCCCCCCTTAACATCCGAGGGCAGCTTGAACTTCATGGTGCAGAGCGTGCCGTCCTTCAGGATATTGTTGACATGGTTGGACATCAGATAGAGGCTGCCTTCCTTGCCGCCTGACATGACAACATTGGTGAACTCGCTGACAGCATCGCCGGTCTTCATCAGTACATTTCCAATAGCTGTCTGCTCAGTTACAAGGGTAAGGCGTGTGTCGTAGATAAAATGCAGTGAGATCTTTCCCACAGTATCAGCAGCTCCGGAAACATGGACAGATACCTCGAATTCGCTGTCCGCAGTAAGCTGCTCCGGGTCAGCCGTCACTCGGTCGATCCAGATTCTGGCATTGCCGGTATATGCGGAGATATCGGTATCTCCCACATCGTAGAAGGACTCATAAACGGCCTCCTTATCGTCCTGAACATCGCAGTAATGAGCATTAGCCGCCTCCGCCGGGAACGAAACTGTACAAGCCGCCGCAAGTACAGCTGCCGATAAAAAAGAAGCTGCTTTTGAGAAAAAGCCGTTCATGCAAACACCTCCAACTAGTCTACTTATAACTATACCACAAATTTCAGCTTTTGTCACTAGCCCGCCGAAAATTGACTAACGAAATTTACCGCCCATTCTTGTACGTTTTTAACAATTTTCACAAAGCCCAGGCTCTTCCTCTGTTTTTCGAGCAGCCGCAAACGGCGGTATTTCCGGGAAAAGTGAAAATAATGTGAAATCCCTTGACAGAATGTGGAGAATGTGGTATCATACAATTTGATAATTATTATCATTTTGGAGGTGTCAGTATGAATAAGCTCAAAAACCGTGCCGCAGCCCTATTTCTGTGCGTGGTATCTGTGCTGGTGATCCTGACAGCCTCATTATATATCGCCGATCACGCCGGCCACAGCTGCTCAAATGAGGACTGCGCTGTCTGCCAGGTGATCCGTGAGTTCAAAAAAACTATCGGCGTTCTCGGCGCAGGAGGATCCTCCGCAGCCGCTTTCGCTGTCATAGTATTTTTCGCAGAGACCTCAGCTCCCCAAAAGAGCCGGACGACCTGCTTCGCTACGCCTGTAACTCTCAGGCAGCGCCTTCTGAACTGAAAAAAGCGCACAGAGCTTTTCCGGGGATAGCTATGCCCTGATGAGCCTGTGCGCCTTTGTTTTCAGAAATATCGCTAAAATTTTTACTCTACAGGAGGCTATCATGTTTAAGAAAATAACTGCACTTATGCTCTGCGGCGCCCTTGCTGCCAGCTTTTCCGGCTGCGCAGAGGGATCCGCTAAAAAGACCGATGACCTCAGCATCGTATGCACGATCTTCCCTGAATACGATTGGGTGCGCCAGATCCTGGGCTCCCACGCTGATGAGGCTCAGATCACCTACCTGCTGGACAGCGGCGCCGACCTTCACAACTACCAGCCCACTGCTGCCGACATGGTGAAGATCACCACCTGCGACCTGTTCATCTACGCAGGGGGCGAGTCTGACCACTGGGTGGAGGACGCTCTCTCCGAGGCCGAAAATAAGGAAATCCGCTCGATCTCTCTGCTGGAGACCTTAGGTGATCTGGCAAAGGAGGAGGAGCTCATCGAGGGCATGGAGCCTGAGGAGGAAGAAGAGGAGGAGGCCGAGGAGGAAGGCCCTGAGTACGACGAGCACGTTTGGCTCTCGCTGAGGAATGCCCAGACCCTCTGCACTGCTATCACCGACCAGCTCTGCCAGATCAAGCCTGAGCTGGAGTCCGACCTTCGCAGCAACTGCGACAGCTACAACGCTCAGCTTGACGAGCTGGACGGCAAGTTCTCGCTGCTCTTCGACGACCATCCGGACACTACCCTGATCTTCGGCGACCGCTTCCCCTTCCGCTACTTCGTGGACGACTACGGCGTGGACTACTACGCTGCTTTCGTTGGCTGCTCAGCCGAGACAGAAGCCAGCTTCGACACAGTGACCTTCCTTGCCGGAAAGCTGGAGGAGCTGGACCCCGGTGTGCTCTTCACACTTGAGGGCTCAGACCAAAAGATCGCTGAAACTATCATCTCAAACTCCGCCGCTGACGCTCAGATCGCTGAGCTGAATTCCATTCAGTCTGTTAATTCGCAGCAGATCAGCGATGGCGCTTCATATCTCTCCCTAATGGAGAAAAATTACGAAACACTGAAAGAGGTCCTGAAATAAAATGAGTATACAGATTGCCTGCAAAAATGTCTCATTGGGCTACGAGGGAAGCATAGTCACCGAAGATCTCAGCTTCTCCGTATCCTCCGGAGACTACCTTTATATACTTGGAGAAAACGGCTCCGGCAAGAGCACTCTGGTGAAGGCTCTTCTCGGGCTGAAGCCCCAGATCTCCGGTGAAATCACCCGTGGCGAGGGCGTAGCTGCCGGACAGATCGGATATTTGCCCCAGCAGACCGTTGTACAGAGGGATTTCCCTGCTTCTGTTCGGGAGATCGTGCTGTCAGGCTGTCTTTCAAAAAGCGGCCTGCGCCCCTTCTACACCGCCGCCGAGCGTGCCAGCGCAAACGCCGCAATGGAGCGACTTGGCATAACAGGTCTTGCCAAGCGCTGCTACCGGGAACTCTCCGGCGGCCAGCAGCAGAGAGTCCTCCTTGCAAGGGCACTCTGTGCGGCCGGAAAGATCCTTCTTCTTGATGAGCCGGTGACCGGTCTTGACCCAAAGGCACAGGTGGATCTGTACGAAATGATCGGGAAGCTCAACAGCGAGGGCGTCACTATTATAATGGTGTCCCACGACGTGGGCGCCGCCATGAGGTACGCCTCCCATATCCTCCACATCGGAAGCCACAAGCAGCTGTTTTTCGGCACAGCTGAGGACTACGCAAAGAGCAGCGTCGGCCGAACATTTATCGCTAGTGAGGAGGCTGAGAACGATGACTGAGATCATTTCAACACTGCATGAATTCTTCCAATTCTCCTTCGTGAGATACGCCTTCATCGTAGGCCTGCTCATTGCCCTTTGCTCCTCCCTTTTGGGCGTAACACTGGTGCTCAAGCGCTTTTCCTTCATCGGCGACGGACTGTCTCATGTGGCCTTTGGAGCAATGTCGGTAGCGGCTGTCACAAGCCTTACCAACCAAAACCTCATCGTGCTGCCGGTAACTCTTATCTCTGCCATACTCCTGCTGAGAACAGGCCAAAACACCCGCATAAAGGGCGACGCTGCGGTGGCCATGATCTCTGTGGGCGCCCTGGCTATCGGCTATATGCTCATGAACATCTTCCCCACCTCGGGAAACATCTCCGCAGACGTGTGCAGCACACTTTTCGGATCCTTCTCGATCCTTGCGCTTAAACCCTCAGACGTAAGGCTCTGCGTCATTATGTCGATCATCGTCATCGGCACCTTCATTTTCTTCTACAACAAGATCTTCGCTGTGACCTTCGACGAGAGCTTCGCCAAGGCCACCGGCGTCAAGGCAGAGCTGTACAACACCCTCATCGCCGTCATTACCGCACTTATCATCGTGCTGGCCATGAATTTGGTGGGCTCGCTGCTGATCTCAGCGCTGATCATTTTCCCGGCACTTTCGGCAATGAGGCTCTTCCGCAGCTTCCGCAGCGTTATCATCTGCTCGGCAGTCGTATCGGTAGTCTGCGCTGCTGCCGGGATACTGCTGTCCATACTCGTTTCCACACCCGTTGGCTCCACCATAGTTGTGGCAGATCTTGCCGTTTTCCTGGTGTTCAGCCTCATCTCAAAGGCCGTAAGGAGGTCAGTAAAATGAAAAAAACAGCTCTCATGACCGCAGCTCTCCTAGCGATCCTCTCCGCCGTTTCATGCGGAGACACATCAACTATGGACTCACTCATCAGCCAGCAGGAGTCCGCTACTGAGGCCGATACTCCCGTTTATTACAACGGTGTCCAGATCCAGTCTCCCGACGGAGAGAGTTTCCCAGATACCTCCGACGGAGATGTGGACATCGACCTTACCAAGCTCAGCTCCTCCATGATCTACGGACAGGTCTACGACATGGTGTACAGCTCAGAGAATTATGTCGGCAAAAAGATCCGTGCCAAGGGAAATTTCTCCTACTATAAGGACCCCGACGGAAAGGAATACTTCGCTGTGCTGATCAGTGACGCGACCGCTTGTTGCAGCCAGGGGATAGAGTTCGTCCTCACAGATGAAAATGCTGTCTACCCAGACGACTACCCTCCCCTGAACACCGAGATCACAGTTGAGGGCGATTTCAACTCCTACAAGGAGAATTACAGCACCTATGTCCAGCTCCTTGACGCCAAGATCGTTCAGTCAGCAGAAGAATAAGAGGCTTTCGCAAAAAAAGACTTTACAAAATCGCCGGAACGTGTTATAATAATATAACAGAAACATTGATATATTATTATCAAGCCTTAACAACACTTTTAAGGAGGTGTCCGGTATGCAGATCGCTTTATGCACTTTCATCGGTTACCTTATCGGCAATATCAATCCCGCCTACATCATCGGCAGGCTAAAGGGCTTCGATATACGCCAGAGAGGTTCCGGAAATGCGGGGGCTTCAAACGTTGTTATCACTATGGGAAAGAAGGCCGGCCTGTTCACTGCCCTGTTCGATATTTTCAAGGCAGCTGCCGCAGCGATCATCGCCTATCACCTTTTCCCTCAGCTTAAATTCGCCAAAATACTCTCAGGCAGCGCCTGCCTCCTGGGACATATCTTCCCGTTTATGATGAAGTTCCACGGCGGAAAGGGTCTGGCCTGCTTGGGAGGACTGATCATCGCCTTCGACCCCAAGATCTTCCTGCTGATGCTCATGTTCGAGCTGGTGCTTGGACTTGCCGCAGATTACGTCTGCATCGTGCCCACTACAGGCTCGCTGATCTTCACTGCGGTGTATGCGCTGATCACAGGCGATCCCGTGGGAACTCTGATCCTGGCAGCCGTTTCGCTGGTAATCATGTACAAGCATATCGAGAATTTCCGGCGTATCCAGCACGGCACCGAAGCGCACATCAGCTTCCTCTGGCACAAGGACGAGGAGATCGAACGTATCCGCAACAATTCAAACTAAGGAAATTCCCGGTTTTTCCGGGAATTTTTTTTTCGAAAGATCATCCGGCGTCCAAGCGTACACCATAGGCTAAAAAAGGAGCGGCAAATGCCGCTCCTTTCGCTTATTTGTAAAGTGGTCCGTATGCATCGCAGGCACGGTAGTCTGCGCCCTCAAGATCCTTCGTTCCAAAGGCTGCCCAGGTGTTGGGACGGTAGATGTCCTCGTCCGCAACGTTGTGCATGGAAACAGGGATCCTCAGCATGGAGGCCAGGGTGATGATGTCCCGGCCAATGTGTCCGTAGGTGATAGCGCCGTGATTTGCGCCCCAATTTGCCATAACTGAGTAAACGTCCTTGAATGCTCCCTCGCCGGTAAGACGTGGTGCGAACCATGTGGTGGGCCAGGTCTTGTCGGTGCGCTCGTCAAGGATCTTGTGTACCTTGTTGGGAATGGTCACAGTGTAGCCCTCTGCGATCTGTAGGAAGGGCTGAGTGCCGTTGAGGATATTCAGCCTAACCATGGTAACGGGCATCTCTGCACGGGTGCGGAAGTGGCTGGAATAGCCGCCTCCACGGAAATATCCCAGATTTGCGCAGCACCAGTCAGTTGCCTCAAGCATAGCGCTGATGTCGTCATCGGTAACATCCCACCAGGGCTTCATGCAGCCCTTGCCGTTTTCGTCCTTAGAGGCGCCTGTTGCGTCAAGGCAGGCTGCTCCGGAATTGATCAGGTGGATAAATCCGCCCTCTGCCAGTCCCTCAGGCTTCCAGCCGGAAACTCTCTCTACAGCCTCGGGGCTCCAGTAGGTGCGCACGTCCGCAAAAATGGGAGCTGTGCCGGTGAGGAGCTTTCCGAAAAGCATGGAAACACCGTTGAGGCCGTCGTTCTCAGTTGCAACGGTAACAGGCTCCTTCTTGCCGTTCCAGTCGAAGGTGGAATTGAGGATAGCCTCCATGAAATCGCCGTTTGGCAGCCAATCTGTCCACTGGCGCTGGCCCTGGAAGCCGCCCAGGATACCGTTCCTTCCACGGGACTCCTCCAGCCAGCCCATTTCAGCCAGCTTGGGGTTGCCCTGGAGAATGTCACGGACGATAAGGGTCATCTTCACGCAGAATTCCCAGTCCTCCTCCTTGTGGTCGGCGGAGTGGGGACGCTTGAACTCGAAGGGATCCACCTTCTTGTCCAGAGGGATCTCGGTGTTCACGTCCATACCCTCGGGGCAGCGTACCATTGCCCATTTATAGGCCTTTTCGTACTCATCATGGTCGTAGATCTCCAGATTTACACGGCGGAGGATCTCGGTCATGTCCACCCACTCGGCACGGATACCCAGGTAATTCTGGAAGAGATCGCTGTTGCAGTAGGATCCGCCGATGCCCATTGCCACGCCGCCTATGTTTACGTAGGCACGGTTGCGCATCTGACCGGCGGCTATCGCACATCTTGCGAAACGCAGCAGCTTTTCACGAACGTCCTCAGGGATAGAGGTGTCGTTTGCGTCCTGAACATCGTGGCCGTATATGGAGAAGGCCGGCAGACCTCTCTGTGCATGGAGAGCCATAGCTGCCGCCAGATAAACGGCACCGGGGCGCTCAGTTCCGTTAAATCCCCAAACCGCCTTAATTGTAAGCGGGTCAAGATCCATGGTCTCGCTGCCGTAGCACCAGCAGGGAGTCACGGAAAGAGTTGCGCAGACGTTCTGTGTGGAGAAAAACTCCGCAGAAGCCGCAGCCTCGGCACCTCCGCCGATAGTTGAGGGCGAGATCACGCACTGCACGGGAGTTCCGTCAGAGTAGCGCACATTGCTCTCAATGAGCTCCTTAGCGGCCTTTGCCATGTTCATGGTCTGGTCCTCAAGGGACTCACGAATGCCGAACTGACGGCCGTCGATAATGGGTCTTATGCCTATTTTAGGGTAATTCATAGCAATTCTCCTTTATATTTTATCTCTGTCCGGCACTTCTGGGAAGAAACTCTCTTGTCTCCTCCGAGCGCCGAACTATCTCAGGGATCTTGTCCGCTGAAGGAATGGCTCCCATGGAAAGGAGCTGAACAGCGGCGTTTCCCATAACAGTAGCCTCAACAGGGCCTGCGGTCACCGGAAGGCCGCAAATATCCGCAGTGAGCTGGCACAGATAGCTGTCCCTTGTGCCGCCGCCCACCATGTAGATCCGGCTGTAATCCTTACCGGTCAGGCTGCCGATCTGCTCCAAGGCCAGCCTGTATTTGTGGGCAAGCCCCAGGTACACCGCACGCATGACCTGTCCCAGATTTTCCGGAACAACTTGTCCGCTGCGGCGGCAGTGCTCCTTCACACGCTCCGGCATATCTCCTGCTGTGGAGAACTCCGGTGCGTCGGGATCGATGTAAGAGGTGAACTCCTCCGCATTTCGGGCGGCGTTTTCCAGATCAGCGAAGGTCAGCTCCCTGCCTCGGGACTCCAGAAATGCCTTTGTCTCCTGGACTATCCACAGGCCGGTGATGTTTTTCAGAAGGTCGATCCTTCCGCCGAAGCCCACCTCGTTGGTAAGCTCCAGCCCTGCCGCTTCCGGCGAAAGATAGGGCTTTTCCGCAGCCGTACCCAGCAGCGACCAGGTACCTGAGCTGAGGAAGATGTAGTCGCTCTCCTGAGAAGGCACCGCCAGAGAAGCGCACTGAGTATCGTGGCCGCAGACAGCTATCACCTCCGCAGATGGGATATCCAGCTCATGGCAGAGCTCCGGCCGAAGTCTTCCCTTGATCTGGCCTGCCCGAACTATTTTCCCGAAGAGCCTCCGGGGAAGTCCAAGCTCCCCGATAGCCTCCTCCGACCAGCAGCGGCCGGCCGGATCGTAGAGCTGAGTGGTGGAGGCGATGCTCTCCTCCGAGGAGATCTCCCCCGTGAGGAAGTACCCGAGCAGATCCGGGATATTCAGCAGAGCAGCGCCGTTTTCCAGAACATATTTCTTCTCCGCCAGCAGCTGGAAGGCGGTGTTTATGCCCATGATCTGGTTGCCGGTAAGGGCGTAGAGCCGCTCAGGAGAGATCAGCTGCGCCGACCGCTCCACCATGCCGGAGTTCCGCCCGTCACGGTACTGGACAGGCAGCCGGATAAGATCGCCGTCCCCGTCCAGGATACCGTAGTCAACTCCCCAGGTGTCGATGCCCACAGACTCGAAACCGCCCTGTTCTGCGGCTTTTTTAAGGCCAATGCGGATCTCGCCGAAAAGCGCCAGTATGTCCCAGTAAAGGGTCCCGCAGACCGGCACTCCCCTGTTTTTGAAGCGGTGGACCTCCCGAAGAGAAAGCCTTTCGCCGTCAAATCCCGCCAGCATAGCTCTTCCGCTGCTTGCTCCAAGGTCGAAGCACAGCACACGCCGGGTCATTTAACGACTCCCTTTTTCAGTATGATGTTTGCGTAAATGGCAGTTTCGCCTGTAGCCACCACAGCGTAGGCTTTTTTCGCACGCTCATAGAAGTCAAACCGCTGGATGAACTCTATATTGCAGCGCTCCGGCTCATACTTGCAGATAGTTGCCTTGTAGTCCTCCCAGATCACAGGCTCCACATCGTCGCCGGGAACGACTGCCATAAGTCCCACCGGCGAAGGCGTGTAGCTGTCCAGCGGGAAAAACCTCATCACAGCGTCAAGGATCTCGGTGACGCCGTGGCCGTCCAGCCGCACAAGGCGCTGAGCAATTGCTGACGAGGGGAAATTTCCGTCAGCGATGACGATCTCGTCACCGTGTCCCATTTCCATGAGGATCTTCAGGAGCTCCGGCGAAAGGATAGAGGGGATCCCTTTTAACATAGCCGTTCCTCCTTACTTATTGTACTTTTTGTAGCCGGGGTGTTTGCCTGTGACGCCGTACTGAGCTCTCATCCCGCAAAGCCTGTCGATGTTCTCACGGCTGATCTCCTGAGCTCCTCCAAGCAGGTGAGCTGTAAGGCTGATCTTAGCGAAAAGCTCAAGGGTCTCCATGCGGTAATAGGCGGTGATCAGGTCAGCTCCCACGGTGAGGGCTCCGTGGTTTTGGAGGAGCATAACGTCGTGCTCCTGAAGATATGGCGTGATGGCCTCCGGTACCTCATCTGTAGATGGCGTGCCGTAGGGCGTCACCGGCACAGACCCTATCGCTATCACCGACTCGATCATAGTATACTCATCAAGTGCCTTGTTGGCAACGGCATAGCCTGTAGCCGTTGGGGGATGAGCATGAACGACTGCTCCCACATCGGGGCGCTCACTGTAGCAGCGCAGGTGCATTTTGATCTCGGAGGAGGGTCTGCGGCCTGCCTGAGCCTCCAGCACCTCGCCCTTTTCGTTGATCCTGACCAGCATATCCGGGGTGATGAAGCTCTTGCTGACGCCTGTTGGAGTAGCAAGGAAGGTGCCGTCCTCCAGCTTCACGGAAACGTTGCCGTCGTTGGCAGCCACCCAGCCCAGCTGCCACATTTTATGGCAGACATCGCAGATCTGGTCCCTGATCTCATTCAAGTCCATTGTAAACTCCTTTCTGCGGAAGAGCGCTCCGGATAAGAGGGTTAGGACAATATTGCCATTCCGAAAAGCGATCTAATTTAATTCCGCAAATAATACAACACTATTATACAATATCTTCCAAAGCAAATCAATATAAATGGGAAATTTTTATCTTTTGATCAAAAGTAGTAAAGTTAGTAGTTTTTACCTTTTGGCAATATTTTCACTGTAACAGCCGGGAGCTCAGGCGCATATCATGAGGTAAAAGACAGGAAAGGAGGTCAATTATGGACGGCATTGTTATTACGGCAGCTGTGATCTTGGCGGTGGTGGCGCTCATCGAGGTGGTGACCCTGTTCCTGGTAAAGCCAGACCCGGCAGCTCCGCCGTATATCGAGCTGCTGCCGGTATTTGAGGAGGATAAGTTCTTCCAACGGCGGCTGGAATACCTCGGGCGGCGCTGCGGAGGACGGACTTCCCTGATAATCGCCGATATTTCGGCAACTGAGGAGCAGCTTGAACTGTGCAGGAGACTGGCGGAGGAGTCCCCCGACACTGTGATCATCACCATGGCTCAGCTGGAGGAGCTGCTGAGGGAACGCTTCCTGGCTTAGGGGCTGATACCGCATCAAACAGGCGTTTTTGGCAAGCATCCAGGCCGCCGCCCAAGGAAACCATTTCCTCGGAACTGATCCTTGCTTTTTCTCTTCTTTTATGTTATAATGAAGGATAGACTAATTATTGCGGAAAGGAGGCGGAGCATGGCCGAAAGAACTATCCACATCGAGGGAACTGTGGAAAATATCGTTTTCAAGAGCCCACGAGGCGGCTACATCGTCCTTGACCTGGACGCCGGCGGCGAAATGGTACCTGTGGTGGGCGAGCTGGGCGACATCGAAGAGGGCGAGAGCCTGATCCTTGAAGGGAAATACGAGACCCACAAAAAGTTCGGCACCCAATTCAGGGCGGAATACTGCGAGCGGAAGCTCCCCTCCACCGCCGTGAACATCGAGAAATACCTGGCCTCCGGCGCTATCCGGGGCATAGGTCCGGCTCTGGCCACAAAGATCGTCCGGGTCTTCGGGGCGGAAACTCTGGACATCATCGAGCACCAGCCCTTCCGCCTCAGCGAGATCAAGGGGATCTCTCCCAAAAAATGCGAGGAGATCGCCGGCGAAGCCCAAAAGCTCTTCGCCCTGAGAACGATCATGGCCTTCCTGTCACAATTCGACGTCAAGCCAATGTTCGCCATGAAGACCTTCCAGCGCTTCGGCCCCGACTCCATGACCCTTATCCAGAACGACCCCTACATCCTCTGCGGCGAGGGTATCGAGCTGGATTTCCGCAAGGCCGACGAGATCGCACGAGATCTGAGACTTCCCAGAAATTCGCACAAAAGGATCACTGCCGGAGTCCAGTATATCCTCCGTGCCAACACCTCTCTCGGGCACTCCTGCCTGCCTCTGGAGACCGTCAAGGACAAGGCCTGCCTTGCGCTGAACGTTTCCGAGCCGGACTTCTACGAGGCCTACAACGCTGCCCTTGAGGACGACGACCTATTTGAGTACATAAAACGCCAGCGTGAATACGTTATGCTGCCGGATTACTACTACGCAGAGCGTTTCATCGCCGACCGAATACATATACTAAAGGACTTTTCCTCGCCGGAGGACTTCAACTACGACTCCCTTATCGACATCGAGGAGGAGGAAAAGGGCATCAGCTATGAGGCGCTCCAGCGCCAGGCCATCACCACTGCAGTTTCACGGGGACTTATGATCCTCACCGGCGGCCCCGGTACAGGTAAAACCACTACCCTAAACGCCATCATCTCCATTTTTGAGAAACGGGGCGAGCGTGTGCTGCTGACTGCTCCCACCGGACGAGCCGCAAAGCGTATGAGCGACCTGACCGGCTATGAGGCCAAAACGATCCACCGGCTCCTGGAAGTGGTCTACGACGGCGGCGGAAAGCTCACCTTCGCCCACAACGAGAACAACCCTCTGGAATGCGATGTGCTGGTCATCGACGAGATGTCCATGGTGGACGTGGTGCTCTTTGAGAAGCTGCTGAGAGCCCTAAAGCTCAACTGCCGCCTGATAATGGTCGGCGACTGTGACCAGCTCCCCTCAGTAGGCGCCGGAAATCTCCTCCGTGACCTTATCGACAGCAAGATCATCCCCGTGACCGAGCTGAAGGAGATCTTCCGTCAGGCTCAGCAGAGCGCTATCATCACCAACGCCCACAAGATCGTTGCCGGAGAGCTCCCCGACCTTAGCCGAAAGGACAGCGACTTCTTCTTTTTTAAGCGAAACGACTACGACAAGGCCGCCTCGCTCATCGCCGATCTTGTGAAAACTCGTCTGCCAAAGGCCTATGATTACTCCCCTATCGAGGATATACAGGTGCTGACCCCCTCCAGAAAGGGCAGCATGGGAACTGTTGAGCTGAACAAGCTGCTGCAAGACCAGCTCAATCCCCCGAAGGAGGGCAAGCCCGAGGTCAAGGGCTACATCTACACCTACAGAGTGGGCGACAAGGTCATGCAGACCCGCAACAACTACGACCTGATCTGGTCCCGTGATGAGGAGCAGGGCGCTGGCATTTTCAACGGCGACATCGGCATCATCACCGAGATAAACGCCCGTGCTCAGACTGCAACTGCCGTTTTCGACGGAAGGCGGACCGTTTACACCTTCGATACGCTCTCTCAGCTTGAGCTGGCTTATGCCATAACCGTCCATAAGAGCCAGGGCTGCGAGTTTGAAGCGGTGATCATGCCGGTAATGGGCGGCTTTGAGAAGCTCAGCTACCGCAGCCTGCTCTACACCGCCGTCACAAGAGCAAAAAAGCTGATGATCCTCATCGGCTCAGAGGAAAAGATCCAGCAGATGACCGAGAACAACAGAAAGACTCTCCGGTACACCTGCCTGCGGGCTATGCTCACAGAAAACAGAAAGGATATTCAAAATGGCTAACACAGACATCGGTATCGACCTTGGTACCTCAAATATCGTTATGACTATGGGCAGCAAGGGCGTTGTGCTCAGCGAGCCCTCTGTCATCGCATACAACACCCGGACGGAGAGAGTTCTCGCCGTGGGAAAAGAGGCTTACGAGATGATCGGGCGAAATCCCGACTACATCGCCGTAGCAAGGCCTATCAGCGAGGGCGTTATCTCCGACGACGACCTTGCTCACAGCATGATCCGTGAGTTCATCCTCAAGGTCACCGGCAGACAGCTGGTGAAGCCCAGGATCATCATCTGTATCCCCTCATTCATCACCGACATCGAGAGCCGTGCTGTGGTGGACGCTGCAAAGAGCGCCGGCTCACGGCAGGTTTACCTGATCCAGGAGCCTATCGCTGCTATGATCGGCGCCGGAGTCAACATCACCAAGGCCAAGGGTCATATGATCGTTGATATCGGCGGAGGAACTACTGACGTGGCTATCGTTTCCATGAACGGCGTTGTCACCTCCCATACCATCAAGGTGGCCGGAAACTCCATCGACAGGTCAATCATCAAGTATATGCAGAACAAGTATAAGCTGCTCATCGGCGAGCGAACTGCCGAAAAGGTCAAGATCGAGCTGTGCAACCTCTACGACCCAAGCGATGAGATCACCTACACTGTTAAGGGGCGCAGCCTGCTGAAGGGCCTTCCTGCTCAGGTGATGCTCAGCGAGTCGGAGCTGTTCACCGCTATCGAGGACGACACCTTCGCTATCATGGAGGCTGTCCGCAAGGTGCTGGAGGACGCTCCCCCGGAGCTGGTAGGCGACATCTACGACAACGGCCTGCTCCTCACAGGCGGCGGAGCTCTGCTGGGCGGTCTGACTCAGCTCATCAAGCGTACTCTCGGCATAAACTGCCGCATCGCAAAGGACTCGATAAACTGCGTAGCTAAGGGTACAGGCATGGCCTTCGGAAAGATGACCACCCTGCTGGACGGCTTCGAGGCTGCGACTGTTTACAAATATAGGTAAGAGCTATGAAATATGTTTCGCCAAATGAGCTGGACAAGTGTCTGGACAAGATCCAGTACCGCTATGGCCTGCCAGATCGCATCATAAATACCGAATTCAAGCTGCTCCTGCCTGTTGTCATCGTGGGGAGCATCATCAATATCGTGGCGTCAAGAGCCCGCTTCCTGAAATTCTTCCTGTTTGAGCTGGCGCTGCTGGCAGGCTATCTGGTGATTGCCTTCACGGTACCCTTCCTGACGTCGATCATTTCCGGAAAACGCCTTATCAAGCGGATCTCCGGCGGAAAGCTCCAGAGCATGACATCTAAGGCCTTCTACGAAAAATACGGCGGATTTGTCAAGATCCACAAGAACGATCTATGCTCGGACCAGATCACTTCACAGGCAGAAAAACTGGCAGAAAATGAGACAGATCCTGCGCTGAGAGCTGTTCTGGAGAGCTGCCTTATGGTCATGTACGGCTATCGGCTGGAGGCTGAGAAAATGCAGGCCGCTCACGACAAATGCCTTCAGGACTACGATCCGGAGAGGAACACAAGGTACGATGATCTGGTCACTGAGATAAACTGCGCCATTCTGTCAAGCAACGGCAGGAGGGTGCTGGAGCTTTACAGCGCAAATGAGGACTTCATCGATCATCGGCTCGGTACAGCGCCGGGATTTGTGGTGGACTACGCCATCGCCGCTTCTATCTGCAAGCGTGAGGAGGGCGAACTTGTCAGCGCTCTGGAGTACATCGAGGCAGCCCAGAAGCTCCACGAGAAGGCAAGGAATATCCTGCCCATGGGAGTGGCTCCCACCCGTACTGAGAGCGAGAACTACCGAAGAGCCTCTATTTCTCTGGAGAAGGCAAAGCTGCTCCTTGCAAACGGCACTGCTAAGGCTGCCATGGAGGAGCTGGATCAGTGCGACCTGATCATCGCCGACCTGAAATGCGATGTGCCTCCCCTGTTCATCAAGGAGCATCAGGAGCTTATGGCGGAGATCTCCCCATTTATTGAGAAAAACGAAGAGTGTTGATTTTTTCACAATTATGTGATATACTATATTTATCATAACAAAAGGAGTGTTCATAATGAGCGAATCATGTAAGCCTTCGGACTGTGCAGGCTGCCCCAGCGCCGGCAATTGCAGCAGCAAGCCTCAGAGTCTTTTGGAAGAGCCTAATAAAATGAGCAATATCGGCAAGGTCATCGGCGTTGTCAGCGGAAAGGGCGGCGTCGGAAAGACCATGATCTCTTCCCTGCTGGCTGTTTCTATGCAGCGCATGGGCAAGAATGTCGGTATCATGGACGCCGACATCACAGGACCTTCCGTTCCCAAGGCTTTCGGTATACACGGCAAGGCCGACGCCTGTGAGTTCGGCATCATCCCCACTAAGAGCAAAATGGGCATCGACGTTATGTCTATCAACCTCCTCCTTGAGAACGAGAGCGATCCCGTTGTTTGGAGAGGTCCTGTTATCGCCGGTGTGGTAAAGCAGTTCTGGACAGACGTTATCTGGAAGGACATAGACTACCTCTTCGTGGATATGCCCCCCGGAACAGGCGATGTTCCCCTGACTGTTTTCCAGTCTCTCCCTGTAGATGGTATCGTTATCGTTACCTCTCCTCAGGAGCTGGTATCAATGATCGTTGAGAAGGCCGTTAAAATGGCCAAGCTCATGAATATCCCGATTCTGGGCATCATCGAAAACATGAGCTACTTTGAATGTCCCGACTGCGGAAAGCGCCACAAGATCTACGGAGACAGCCACATCGAGGATATCGCTAAGGAGTACGGTATCCCTGTACTTGCTCAGCTGCCTGTTTGTCCTGACCTGGCAAAGCACTGCGATCAGGGCACTATCGAGCTCTTCGAGGGCGACTGGCTGGACGCTGCTGTTGCTCAGATCGACGGCCAGAACTGAACATGATTTTTCAATGAGGAGTTTCGGCGCCTCTTTTTTGCTGTTCTACCAATTATATAGGTATTGACTTTACCGGTTAAATGTGATATGATAAAAGTGACGGTATGCGTGTCAGCAGCGCCTTCCGTCAGCTGCTCTTTCTCCTGCATGAGTCACAGTGGGAGAACTTTATGAGATTTACTAAAATGCACGGTATAGGCAACGACTATATCTATGTGAACTGCTTCGATCAGCAGGTCACTGAGCCGGAAAAGCTCTCCGTTGTGCTCAGCGACGTCCGCAAGGGCATCGGCTCTGACGGACTTGTCCTCATCATGCCCTCCGAAAAGGCGGACTTCCGCATGAGGATCTTCAACGCTGACGGCTCTGAGGCCATGATGTGCGGCAACGCCACTCGCTGTATCGGAAAATACGTTTACGAAAAAGGCCTGACATCTAAGACTGACATCACCCTTGAGACAAATTCCGGCATAAAATACCTAAAGCTCTTTGTGAAGGATAATAAGGTGGAGCTGGTGCGTGTGGATATGGGAAGGGCTGTTCTTGAGCCAGAAAATATCCCCGTAAACAGCGGCCTTGAACGATTTGTAGCTCAGCCGGTCACAGCCGGAGACAATGAGTTCTCCGTCACCTGCGTTTCCATGGGCAACCCCCACGCCGTTATCTTCGTGGAGGACGTGGACTGCCTTGATCTGGAAAGGATCGGTCCGTCTATGGAAAACCACCCGCTGTTCCCCAATAGGATCAACACCGAATTTATCCGTGTCATCGACAGCCATACCCTACAGATGAGAGTCTGGGAGCGTGGCAGCGGCGAGACCTTCGCCTGCGGAACAGGTGCCTGCGCTTCGGCAGTTGCGGCTGTTCTGAACGGCTATTGCGATCAGGATGAGGAGATCCTGATCCACCTTCGTGGGGGAGATCTCCGCATAGTCTACAATTCCGACGGAACTGTCCTGATGACCGGTCCTGCCGCATTTATCTGCGACGGCACAGTTGACGACGACTATATCAAAGAAGCTAAGGAGGGCGCAGTATGCCGCAGCTGAACGAAAATTTCCTGAAACTGGAAAAAAATTACCTTTTCATAAATATCGCCAAGAAAATAGCCGCTTTCAAGGAGAAGTCCCCGGAGGCCGACATCATCAGGATGGGCATCGGCGACGTGACCCTTCCGATCCCGCCTGTTGTGGTGGAGGCCATGAAGAAGGGCTGCGACGAAATGGGCGTCAAGGAGACCTTCAAGGGCTATGAGGACAGCGGCGCAGGCTATGACTTCCTGCGTGAGGCTGTTTCCGGCTATTACAAGAGCCTGGGAGCCGATGTTGCTCCCTCCGAGATCCGCATAAACGACGGCGCCAAGAGCGACTGCGGCAATATCGTGGACATCTTCGGCAACGACAACACGATCCTTGTCACAGATCCGGCCTACCCGGTCTATGTGGACTCGAACCTCATGAGCGGCCGCAGGATCATCTACGCCGACTCAAACGAGGAAAACGGCTTCGCAGCTATGCCTGACGAGTCCGTACACGCCGACATCATCTATCTCTGCTCGCCTAACAACC
Source organism: Ruminococcus flavefaciens (assembly GCA_902760805.1). Taxonomy (GTDB): domain Bacteria; phylum Bacillota; class Clostridia; order Oscillospirales; family Ruminococcaceae; genus Ruminococcus. The sequence continues at coordinate 82,858 of CACWHY010000005.1, forward strand.
CCACCGGCTCGGTCTACACAAAGGCTCAGCTTGAGCAGTGGATCGGCTACGCTAAGCGCAACAGCGCCGTTATCATCTACGATTCCGCATACGAGGCCTTCATCACTGACCCTGACGTTCCCAGGAGCATTTTCTGCGTGGAGGGCGCCAAGGAGGTGGCTATCGAGATGTGCTCGCTGTCCAAAACTGCCGGATTTACCGGTATGCGCTGCGGCTACACAGTGATCCCGGAGGCTCTCAAGGTGAAGGCCAGCGACGGCACTGAGGTCTCTCTGGCTCAGATCTGGGGCAGACGTCAGGGCAGCAAGTTCAACGGTGTATCCTACCCGGTACAGTGCGCTGCTGCGGCAGTTTTCACCGAGGAGGGACTGGCTCAGATCCGTGAAAATATCGCCTATTACCAGGAAAATGCCAAGATCATCGCTAAGACCATGAGGGAATTGGGCGTGAAGTTCACAGGCGGTATCAACTCGCCGTACATTTGGTTCAAGTGCCCCGGCGGCATGGGAAGCTGGGAATTCTTCGACCTGATGCTGGAGAAGATCGCTGTTGTGGGAACTCCAGGTGCAGGCTTCGGCAAAAACGGCGAGGGCTGGTTTAGACTGACAGCCTTCGGAGACCGTGACCGCACTATAGAGGCTATGGAGCGCTTCCGCAGCCTTGTGCAAAATATGTAACAAAAAAGCCGCTCTGAAAAGGGCGGCTTTCCCATTGATCTGACAGCAAATATCATGACGGGTTGCAATTTGCCGACAGTTGTGATATAATGTTTAATTATAATGAATGATAGAAGGTAAAAGAATGGAAAACACTAAGGCAAATCCCCTGGGAAGTGCTCCCGTTGGCGGACTCATGCTGAAATTCGCTATACCCAGCATAATCGGTATGCTGGTAAGCGCTCTGTACAATATCGTAGATCAGCTCTTCATCGGACAGGCTGTTGGTATGCTGGGAAACGCAGCCACCAACGTGGCATTCCCCTTTTCAACGGCGTGCATGGCAGTTGCCCTGCTGCTTGGTATAGGCGGAGCCTCCTGCTTCAACCTGACCATGGGCCGAGGCGACACCAAGCGTGCCGGTGCCTTTGCCGGAAACTCGATCACAATGCTCATCGTCAGCGGACTGGTGATCAGCGCAGTGACACTGATCTTCCTGACGCCCCTGCTGGATCTTTTCGGAGCCTCTAAGGCCGTGCTACCCTACGCTCAGGAATACGTCCGGATCACGGCTCTGGGATTTCCCTTCCTGATACTGACCACCGGCGGCGGACACATCATCCGTGCCGACGGAAGTCCTCAGATGACCATGGCCTGCAACCTGACCGGCGCCTTCATCAACACCGGCCTGGACGCTCTTTTCGTGCTGGTATTCCACTGGGGAATGGCCGGCGCTGCGGCTGCTACAGTTATCGGACAGCTGGTCTCAGCGATCATGGTCATCGTCTATATGCGGAAATTCCGCACAGTTAAGCTCACACGCAAGGACTTCAAGCCCCACTTCCCCACTGTGAAGCGCATAGCCTCTATCGGAATGGCCTCATGCTTCAACCAGCTGGCTATCGCAGTTGTCCAGATCGTGCTGAACAACTCGCTCAAGCACTACGGAAAGCTCTCAGAATACGGCGATTCGGAGCCTTTGGCAGTTGCCGGTATCGTCATGAAGGTCAACATGATCGTGTTCTCGATCGTTATCGGACTTGCCCAGGGAACTCAGCCTATCGAGAGCTTCAACTATGGCGCCAAGCAGTACGACCGTGTGAAAAAGGCCTACAGACTGGCACTTATCACCGGTATCGGGATCTCAGCCGCCGCTTTCGTCGCATTCCAGACGATCCCACGCCAGATCCTCTCGCTCTTTGGCGAGGGCAGCGAGACCTATTTCAAGTTCGGCGTAAGATTTTTCCGGATATTCCTGTTTTTCACCTGGCTCAACGCCATCCAGCCCATAACCTCCACATTTTTCACCTCTATCGGAAAGCCGATCAAGGGCGTTTTTCTCTCTCTGACAAGGCAGTTCCTCTTCTTCATACCATTCCTGCTGATCCTTCCACTGTTCATGGGGATCGACGGCATCGTATTCACAGGCCCTATCGCAGACCTGCTCTCCGGCATAGTCGCCATTGCCATGGCAATTTTTGAGTTCCGTGCAATGAATAAGCTGGCCGAAGAAGCCAAAACAAAGGAGTAAGCTATGCTTCAGGACATCTCACCGCTCAGGCTGGACAACAGCTATTCCCCCGACCTAAAGCCGGAGGCTAATGACATCATCTTCCACTTTGAGAACGCTACCGTTCTCTCCTGCGGCAGAGTTTCGCAGCCCTTCCCCACACTGTCTCAGCTGGGAAAGGTCAAGAGCTCGATCTACCTCTTCACGATCGGAGAGCACAGGTATTTCCTGGCATTTGACGAGAAGCTGGCTCCGGCAGAGGGCTTTTCCTATGTGAACGTGAAGAAGCTGCGCTATGCTGAGGGAGCTCAAAACGTCAATGTTATGGCGCTTTTCACTGCCTATCACCTGGCCGGCTGGTACCGGGACAACCGGTGCTGCGGCTCCTGCGGAAGCAAGACCGTCCCCGATGCTGCCGAGCGAGCTCTGCTGTGTACGGGCTGCTGTAGGATAATCTACCCCCGTATAAATCCGGCTGTTATCGTGGGAGTCACCAACGGCGACAAGCTGCTGATCACCCGCTACGCCAAGAACAGGAATTACTCCTACGACGCTCTGGTAGCCGGTTTTACCGAGATCGGCGAGACCTTCGAGGAGACCGTTGCCCGTGAAGTGGGCGAGGAGGTCGGCCTGAAGATCAAAAATATCCGCTATTACAGATCACAGCCCTGGGGCTATTCCGGAAGCATCCTGGCAGGCTTTTTCTGCGATGTAGACGGCAGCGATAAGGTCTGTCTGGACGAGAGCGAGCTTTCCAGCGCTGTCTGGACAGAGCGCAGCCAGATAACCGGCCAGCCCGACGGCTTCAGCCTCACCAACGATATGATGATGGCCTTCAAAAACGGGAAAGAGTGATGAGTTCCTAGTTCCAAGTTATTAGTTACAAGTGCTTAGTAAAAAAGCTAGGCACCGGGAACTAATAACTTGAAACTTTCCCTTGCAATTTCTCTGAACATATGATATAATAGAATAGTTATTGGGGCATAGCCAAGCGGTAAGGCAACAGACTTTGACTCTGTCATCTCGTGGGTTCAAATCCCGCTGCCCCAACCAAGCTGAGCTGGCACTGCGGCAACGCCCTGCCAGCTCTACAAATATGCCGGAACAAGAGGTGTGATGTTTTGAAAAGGACCGATTATATCAGCTGGGATGAGTATTTCATGGGTATCGCCATGTTTTCCGCCCAGAGAAGCAAGGACAGCAATACTCAGGTGGGAGCCTGCATCGTCAACAGCCGCAAGAAGATCGTTTCTGTAGGCTATAACGGTATGCCGACAGGCTGCAATGACGACGATATGCCTTGGGAGCGCTCCGGAGAGAGCCCTCTTGACACCAAATATCCCTTTGTGTGCCATGCCGAGCTCAATGCGGTCCTCAACAGCAATTCCGCAGATCTTTCCGGCTGCACGCTGTATGTTACCCTCTTCCCCTGCAATGAATGTGCCAAGGCCATAATCCAGGCCGGCATCAAGAGAGTGGTCTACCACAGCAACAAATACGCCGACACTGACAGCGTAAAGGCCTCATCGATCCTGTTCCAGCGCTGCGGAGTGGTCTTTGAGCAGTATGAGCCCAGCGGCAAGCAGATCACCCTCGACCTTTGATAAAAAAAGCCATAGTTCCCGAAATTTCGGAAGCTATGGCTTTTATTCTTTAGCTCTTTAGGTAGCGTGACAGCTTTTTCTTGCGCTTTTCGATGTACATTTTCTTGTCCGCAGCAGTGACGAAGTTGAACAGATCCTCGTCCGGCTCAGGCACAGCGATAACGTAGCCCGTACTTGCGCTGAGCTCATAGGGGTTTACTCCGCTTTCGTTTATGGAATTGATAGCGTCCCCGATCTGCTTGGTCAGCTTCTTGGCCATAAGGTCTGAGCTGTCAGCGCTGAATATGATGAACTCATCTCCTCCGAAACGGCAGAAGATCTCGTTATTCACGCAGGTATCGCAGAGGATCTCAGCAATATCGCTGATAGCGTTGTCGCCCACACTGTGGCCGTAGGTATCGTTGATCACCTTGAGGCCGTCGAGGTCGATGAACATGAGCATGATCTCACGATGCTCCTCGGCGCACTTTCTGTACAGCTCGGCAGTGGCCTCAACGAAGCCGTTGCGGTTGTAGATGCCGGAGAATGTATCCCGGGTATAGAGCCGGCTGAGCCTTCTCACAGCGAAGTCCATATTGATCAGCTTGCGGATATTCTCCAGGGAATTGCTGATGCTGATGCACCAGTTCTGGAAGACCGTGTTGTGCAGCGGTACCTTGCAGTCCCTGATCGCCATGTAGCCAAGGCATCTCTCGCCGAAATGCAGGGGCACGAAGTAGAAGAACTTTCCTGCCGGCTCGTCAGCATCACTGAATGGCAGGAGCTGGCTTGTGGGGAAGGTGCCGCCCTCCAGGAACTCTCCGTTCTTGTAGGCCACGGCTGTGATCACGCTCTCGGTGTAGCTGTCGGGGATCTTGACCTCCTTATGACTGGTGGGCTCCACCACAGTCTCGTCGTCCCAATTCTCGCAGAGGCAGAAATAGAACTCGCCGGGATCCATTTGCTTTACGAAGCCCTTCAGAGAGGCTATGTACTCATTGAAGGAATTGCAGCCCAGAAGGTCGCATGAGAGCCTGTTGAAATCCGAGAGATAGTGCTCGGAAAGCTCGAATTTTCGGTAGTTATTGTAGTTCAAGCGGCGATACTCTTCTATATCGCTGACGCTGGCTGTAGAGCAGCCGCAGCTCTCCGCAAAAAGAACGGACATATCCAGCACCACGCTTCTTCCGCTGAGAGTCTTAGCGAAGTAATCTCTCAGCATCTTGCAGGCCAGTGAGCCTGAAAGAGTCAGCGGTCTGTCAACGGTAGTCAGCTCCACCTGATAGTTGTGTCTGCTGTAGGTATTGTCAAAGCCGGAAACAGCGATGTCTCCGGGCACCTTATATCCGGCCTCAGCCAGGCGGTTTATGGCAGTTGCAGCCATAACGTCGTTGGCACAGATCAAGGCCTGAGGCATCTTTTCACGGACAGCAAGGAAATGCTCCGCAGCGGCCGCACCTGACGGGCCACGGAAGTCTCCGTAATAGATATTCTCATCGTCTACTGAAAGGCCGTGTTCCTTCATAACATCAAGGAACGCACCCAGTCGGTCGGCACTCTCCGGGTTATCCGCAGGGCCGGAAATATAGCAAATGTCAGTAAAGCCGTGGACTTTGATGAAATGCTCAGTTATCCTGCGCATGGCGGTGCGGTTATCGATGCCGATATACAGCATATCCGGGATGTCGTTATCAATGCAGACAGCCGGGATCTTAGCCTGACGGATCCTTGTGATTATATCAGAAACAACTGGGGGATAGTCGATAGTATTCGTAAGGAGAACGGCGCCGTCGAAGTCGGAGAAATCCGGCAGACGGAAGATGTTGAACTCGCCTGTATCATGGCGTGGATTGCCCATTGTACCACTAAAAGAAGCAAATACTGAAATGTCAAGGCCGCATCCGGCAGCAGAGGTCCTCATACCCTCGAGGATAGCGCTCTGATAGCTCTGATCGATGCCGGCAACGATAACAGCGATCCTGTGTTTGGTCAAGGCGTTCACACACTCCTTTCCATAATGTTGCTTATATATATTGTACAATATTCCGAGACAAAAATCAATAGTTTTTTATAATAATTTTTCATTAGCAAAATTTACCTTTTGTTCACACTTGACCGCCCGTTTTTGCAGTTCGATCGGCCATATCATGAGGTCTTCTTTTTGCCGGTTTATGGGAAGTTTCCACGTTTTTCGCCTTTATGTTACTTAGACCGAAAAATTTCCGGCATATGAAGATAAATTCTATCATATCGCCGAAAATCCGCTCGCTTATTGACTTTTCCGGAAAAAATGGTATACTAAATATTAGGACAGACTAATGTCTTTAGGGCGGATATGCCTGTATCCGTCTGTCGTGATCCGGCTAATTGCCGGGAAATCTTATTCTGCGGAGGGTCATTATGAGAAATATCTGGCATGACATAAGCCCGAAGCGTATCAGCCCCGACAGCTTCTACGCTGTTATCGAGATTGAAAAAGGCAGCAAGATCAAGTATGAGCTGGATAAGGAAACTGGCCTCATCAAAATGGACCGCATCCTTCACACCTCTACTCACTACCCTGCTAACTACGGCTTTATCCCCCGTACCTTCTCTGATGACAACGACCCGCTGGACGTACTGGTGCTCTGCTCGGAAAAGCTCATTCCACTGACTCTGGTGAAGTGTTATCCAATCGGTGTTATCAGAATGCTGGATAACGGCCACAGAGATGACAAGATCATCGCTATCCCCTTCGATGATCCAAATTACAATATGTATATGGACATCGAGCAGCTCCCAAAGCACGTTTTTGACGAAATGACCCATTTCTTCAAGGTTTATAAGGAGCTTGAAAACAAAACGACAGCCGTTAACGAGGTCGATCACGCTGATACCGCTAAGGAGATCATTGCCGGCGATATCGAGAACTATATAGATAACTTCTGTAAGTGATGACCGAAACTCTCCCGTATCTGAAAGGAAAAACTTATGACAGCCTCAAGTGAAAATCTATTCGCAACCGGTACAAGCGCAGCTCCCATCGGTATCATCGCTATGAACAGCATTACCGAGGTGGGCGAAAAGATCAACAACTACCTCGTTGACTGGGCTCGCAGAGCAGGTCAGGATGTTGACACATTCCTCATCGAGAGCGAGTGTCCCAGATTCTCCTCCGGTGACGGTAAGGGACTTATCAAGTCCACCGTTCGTGGAAGAGACCTCTTCATCATCATCGACGTAGGCAACTACAACATCAAGTACGATTACTTCGGCTTCCAGAACGCTATGTCTCCCGATGACCACTTCCAGGATCTCAAGCGTATCATCCAGGCTGCCAGCGGAAAGGCTCACCGTATCAACGTTATCATGCCTATCCTCTACGGCGGAAGACAGCACAGAAGAAGCTACCGTGAGTCTCTGGACTGCGCCTGCGCTCTTCAGGAGCTGGAGGCTATGGGCGTTGCTAACATCGTTACCTTCGACGCTCACGATCCCAGAGTCCAGAACGCTATCCCCCTTATGGGCTTCGACAACGTTATGCCTACATACCAGGTGCTCAAGTCCATCCTCAAGAACGTTCAGGACATCAACTTCACAAAAGAAAAGTTCATGATCGTTTCTCCTGACGAGGGCGCTCTTAACAGAAATATGTACTACGCTTCAGTTCTGGGCGTAGATATGGGTATGTTCTACAAGCGCCGTGACTACTCTCAGATCGTAAACGGCCGCAACCCCATCGTTGCTCATGAGTACCTCGGAAACCCTGTTGAGGGCAAGGATATCTTCGTTGCTGACGATATCATCTCCTCCGGCGAGTCAATGCTGGATCTGGCTTACAACCTCAAGAACAGAAAGGCCGGAAGGATCTTCACCTACGCTACCTACGCTATCTTCACAAACGGCCTGGACAAGTTCGATAAGGCTTACGAGGACGGCATCATCGACGGCGTTTTCGGAACTAACCTTACCTACAGAAGCCCTGAGCTCCTGAGCAGGCCTTGGTTCCATGAGGTAGATGTATCTAAGTACATCTCATACTTCATCGAGGCTATCAACCATGAAGTCTCTATCAGCAAGATCTTGGATCCTCACGAGAAGATCGAGGCTCTGCTGAAGAAATACGGCATGAAATAAAATACACACAGGGACGCTTTAACGGCGTCCCTGTAACTGTTTACAGATCTTTTGTGAGAGGATCGTGAAAAACAGCCAAATACATTGACACTTTTTCGTCAATGTGCTATAATTGACACTGTAAACTATAAGCCTTAGTTTTTTGTTCATTTTGTTGCCGGAGATCGGCGGCTCTACAAAGAAAGGATAATCTATGCTTCAGTTAAAGGACATCGTCAAGACCTACGGACAGGGCGATACTGCGGTAACTGCCCTTAACGGCGTCAGCATAACCTTCCGTGAAAACGAATTCGTCGCTATCCTTGGTCACTCAGGATGCGGTAAGACCACCCTGCTCAACATCATCGGCGGTCTGGACCACTACACCTCCGGCGACCTGGTGATCAACGGAGTCTCCACCAAGGAGTACAAGGATAGGGATTGGGACGCCTACAGAAACCACTCCATCGGTTTTATCTTCCAGAGCTACAACCTTATCCCTCACCAGTCAGTGCTCTCAAACGTTGAGCTGGCTCTGACTATCTCCGGCGTTTCCAAGACAGAGCGCAGAAAGCGTGCAAAGGAAGCCCTTGAAAAAGTCGGACTGGGCGACCAGATCCACAAGCGCCCAAATCAGATGTCCGGCGGACAGATGCAGCGTGTGGCTATCGCCCGTGCCCTCATCAATAACCCGGATATCCTCCTTGCCGACGAGCCCACCGGCGCTCTGGACAGCGAGACAAGTATCCAGGTAATGGAGCTCCTCAAGGAAATCGCCAAGGATAAGCTGGTCATCATGGTCACTCATAACCCTGAGCTGGCCGAGCAGTACGCTACCCGTATCGTCAAGATCAAGGACGGACAGCTCACCTCTGACAGCGATCCATTCTCCCCGGAAGCAGCCGACAAGGAGAAGCCTGCTGAGAAAAAGAGAGTCTCAATGTCCTTCGGTACAGCAGTTTCTCTCTCACTCAACAACCTCCTCACCAAGAAGGGCAGAACGATCCTCACAGCCTTCGCAGGATCTATCGGTATCATCGGAATCGCCCTGATCCTGTCGCTCTCCACCGGTATCAACGACTATATCAACCAGATTCAGGAGGAGACTCTTTCCTCCTATCCTCTGCGTATCTATAAGGAAAACGCCGACACCGACAGCATGGTGAAGGCTCTTATCGACAAGCAGAACGAGTACAACAGCCGTGAGTTCAAGGACGACACCGTTTACGCAAATACAGCCGTTTACGATATGTTCAACTCCTTCAACTCCGCCGCCAAGCAGATCAACAATATGAAGGACTTCAAGACCTTCGTTGAGCTGGACGAGGACTTCGCAGAAAATGCCAGCGCTATCGCCTACAGCTACGATGTGAAGATGCCTGTTTTCACTAAGGCTCCCAATGGCGAGATCGTTAAGGTGGACTTCATGGATATGTACTCCAAGGCACTGGGCATGGAGAATTCCGAGGCAATGACCTCCGCCATGAACAATCCTATGGCTGCCATGGAGACCTCAATGTTCGGCCTCAACGTTATGGAGGAGCTCCTCCCCGGCGAGGACGGCGCCCCCGTGAACGATATGCTGAAAAACCAGTACGACCTGGTCTACGGCGAATGGCCTGACAGCTACGATGAGGCCGTTCTCGTCCTCACTCAGAACAACGAGCTCCCCGACATCATCGTTTACTCTCTGGGTCTGAAGGATCCTGAGATCTTCAACACCACCCTCAAGGCCGTCCTCAATAACGAGGTCATCGACGACTACGGCCAGGTGGAGTGGTCCTTCGATGAGATCCTGAGCAAGGAATTCAAGCTGATCCTGCCCTGCGAGTATTACCAGGCTACTGAGTCCGGCAAGGGCACTGTTGACCTGACCGCCACAGATACAGGTCTTGAGTACCTTTACAACTCCTCCGACATCGGCACCAACATCAAGATCACAGGCTTCATTCGCCCCGGCGAGGACGTTAAGGCGCCCATGATCACCGGATATTTGGGCTACACGAGCCTCCTGACCGACTACATCATCGAAAAGACCAACAGCAGCGAGCTGGTCAAGGCTCAGATTGCTGACAAGGAAAACGACCTGATCACCGGCACAAAGTTCCTGACAGACGAATACACCGGCCCCAGCGATGCTGAGATGATCTCCACCGCTAAGGACTACATCAAGGCCGCCGACGTCAACGGAAAGGCCGATGTTTACAGATTTATCGCCGCTCAGCCTGACCCGGCACAGCTCCAGGCACAGGTGGACGCAGCACTAAAGGACTTCGACCGTGAACAGTTCATCTCTCAGATCTCTGATATGTACTCTCAGCAGTTGGGAGTGGATACGACTCAGGTCTCCGGCTACATCGCAAATCTCAGCGACGACGAGGTGTTCAGCTTCGCTCAGCAGGCTGTCACAGAGCAGATCACTCAGCAGTATGCCGAGGCCGCTCAGCAGCAGCTGGCCGCAATGACTGCCGATGAGCTTGCAGCTCTACTTGACAAGTCGCCTATCTCAGACGAAATGTACCTGAAGATCTTCGAGGAGTTCACTCCTGAGCAGGTATCAGACTCCACCTATGAGGACAATCTGAAGCTGCTGGGCGTTGCGGACAAGGACGATCCCTCAGAGATCAGGATCTACGCAAAGACCTTCGAGGACAAGGACGTGCTGGCTGACGCTATCAAGCGCTACAATGACGGTGTCCCTGAGGCCGACGTGATCCACTACACAGACTACGTTGCCCTGCTGATGTCATCTATCACAGGCATCATCAGCGGAATTTCCTACCTGCTGATCGCATTCGTGGGAATTTCCCTGGTAGTTTCCTCGATCATGATCGGTATCATCACCTATATCTCAGTTCTTGAGCGTACCCGTGAGATTGGTATCCTGCGAGCTATCGGTGCCTCAAAGCACGATGTTTCCACAGTTTTCAATGCGGAGACCCTCCTGGTGGGACTTACCGCCGGCCTTATCGGAATAGGCGTTTCGATCCTGCTGACGATTCCCATAAACTACATCATACATCACGTCACCAGTCTGGACACTCTCCGGGCACATCTGCCGGTGGCAGGAGCAGTGATCCTGGTGCTCATAAGCATGATCCTGACCCTCATCGCAGGCGTTATCCCTTCCCGTCTTGCGGCGAAGAAGGATCCTGTGGAGGCTCTCAGAACAGAATAAAAAGCTCCCCCAAGGAATTTCCCCTTGAAAGAGCTTTAGAAACAATTATGCAGACCGAGTGGCATTTCGCCGCTCGGTTTTCTTTTTGCTTTTGTTCACAGAAGCTACAGACGATCAGGCTGAAAGAGCAGCCCAATTGATAGCAGTTGCTTCCGGAGGGATCCTCATTTCCGGACAAATTCAATCAGCGGCCTGATGTTCTCTTTATCGGAGAAATCAACAGGCGTTTCGTAAGCGTCCAGCATCCCCTGTTCGTCCTCAGTGCGCTCTTTTATGCTCTGGAGCCTGATCTTCAGCATTTTCATCAGCACCTTGTCCTTGGCATTCAGCTTGTTAAAATCAAAGCCTCCACGCAGATAGAAGCAGCCGATCTTCTTCTGCTGCTCGGCTGTCAGCACACGATCCCAGAAAGGCTTCATTTCGTGCGCTCTGCCGGGATTTGACCCTACCGCAAACAGCGCTATCTTCTTGCCTGACAGCTTGTCCAGATTTTTAGTGATGAGCTTCACTCCGTTAAATCCGCCGGCGTACATTCCGCCTCCGTAAATTATCGTGTCATGACCCTGGATATCGGAAAACTCGGGATCCTCCTTGATATCACAGCCCAGCTCCTGCGCTATCCACTGGGCATATCTTTTTGTATAGCCAGATCTTGATCTGTAGGCAACTATCGTTTTCATTTTTTTCTCCTCATTTCGCATCGTTTTCTTCTTTCAGTTCATTGAGCCTGTCACACAGCTTTGCAAGGGCTGAGCAGTATGCTGTAGTTTCCTCCTCGTTCAGGCACTCAAACAGCTTGAACACAAATCGCTGATCCTGTCCGTCTTTTTTGGTGCGCAGATGCTCGGCAGCCTCGGTCTTGACAAGGCGGATCGCCCTCTTGTCCTTTTTGTCGGGAATGACCCTCAGAAAGCCCTTGTCGATAAGACGGTCAACTATCTGCCGCATACTCTGATGAGTGACTCCCGAAAGCTCGGAGATCTGTTTTAGCGTAGGCGGCTCAGGGAAAGCGTCTATCATCGTTATAGCAAGCCACTGCTTTGCGGTGATGTCCTCTAAGCCTGAGTCCATTATGGCCTGCAAGCGGTTTGCACAGATAAAGATGTTCACATAGGCGATGAGCCGCTGATCCATATTTTCAAAGTCGTACATAAGTCCTCCTATTATATGCAGTATAATGCCTATATATGCAGTATACTACATATCCTCCCCTTTGTCAAGGCCTTTTAGCACAAAAAATGGGCGGACACTGGGTCCGCCCATAGGATCTGGCTATTTTGCGCAGGTCGCTATTTTGTTGTGTGCAGTTTTTAACAGCTCACTGTTCCTCTCTTGAGATAAGCCCGTCAAGAGTTTTTGCAAGGCCCTTGATGTAGTCCTCGGTGAGAACATCGCTGTAGCCGCACTCCGCCAGAGCTGCCTTGAAGGAACAGTCCGGCGAATACGCCTTAACATGGGCGATCTTTTCATACTGCTCAAGAGCTCTTCCCGGGTCGTCGTAGCTGGCAAGGATATTATCCAGAGCCGCCAGCGCCGAAACTCCGTAGCTGATATAGTAGCCGGGCTGCTCGAAAATATGCGCAACATAGTAGAAGTGGGAGTCAGGGTAGTAGTCCCCCATGATCTCGTGGTAGCAGTCAACTACCTCCTCGGGAGTAAGGCTGTCCTTGTTTTCCAGCACCTTGTACTCAAATTCCGCCATGAGACAGCCGCTTATGGCATAGTCCATGATGTCATTGAGCTTGTAAAGCCGCATGATGCTGGCCTTATCGCCGAAGATCTGGTCGTAATAGGGGATGAAGAGCAGCTCCATTCCCTGAGACTGGATCTCAGCCACGTCAAGGCAGTTTATCTGGTCATAGGCGCAGGTGTCATCGAAGTAAGAAGAGTAGAAGTGGCCGAATTCATGGATAATGCCAATCATGTCCGTCAGCAGGTCGTCCCGGTAAATATAGAGCATTGCGTCCCCCGCATAGGGAAGATCAACTGTAAAGCTGCCGTTATAGCTGTTTTTGCCCTCAGTTATGAAGCACAGATCTCTGTCTGAGAGCAGCTTTGCAGACTTGCCCAGATCGGGAGAGATCTTTTCTGCGTACTCCTGAAGGGTAGGCAGCAGCTTATCCCCGGGGAAGCTGATATCAGACAGCCCCTCGTAGTCAGGGTGATCCATGATGAGATCCAGACTGCGCTGAGACACCGGCACAAGCTCCGTGCGGACCATTTCACAGACCGGCATGATCTCCTCAGGGGTGTAGTCACGGTTGAAGCCGTCGTAGAAGGTCTCAGTGTCATAGCCCTCCAAGATCTGCAAATAGATCTTCGCTGCCTCGATATCCAGCTTATCCTCGTCCTTGTCGCTGCTGTAGGCCACATCGTAGTAATCGTCAAGATCGCTGTCGCCGGAGGCAAAGGCCTGACGAGCGTACTTCTCCACACGCTCCAGTGTGACGCCGGGAGAATTGTAATAATCCAGCCACTCATCGTCGATGTATGGCTTTATCAGGTCAACATACTCCGGATAAGCGCTGGAATAGGCCTTGTGGAAGGCGTAGCTGATCGCCTCGTAGGCGATAGAGGCCTCCTCAGTGCAGCCATCAGCCTCGGCCTCAAGAGCGTCGCTGTCAAAATCCAGATAATACGCCAGCTCGGAATAGGCCTTGGCGTCGTAGCTCTTAGCAAGAGTTTCCATAAGGCCGTCGATGTCGCCCTGAACGTCATTTCCGGAGGAATGGACGTCATCCAGGAATTTCTCGATATCGCTGTTGAGCTGGTCGATGTCGATGCTCTCATAGCGGCCGAGAAGTCCCGAAGTATCAGCAGTCTTCGCCTCCTGACGAAGAACTGCGTTGTTGGCAGCCTCCTTCTTGTCACGGTCGCTCTGATAACCGAATGTGCAGGAAATAAGAGAAATAGGCATTGCAGCGGCAGCAGCCAGCGCCGCCAGCTTTCTAAGTTTCATCTGGTATCTCCTTTCTTAGCGGAGAAGCTCCTCCACCGCAGCAGGGAGCTGTTTCACGTCGTTTATGATAATATCAGCAGCCGAAAGCTCGCCCTCACCGCCGTAGCCGTAGCCGCAGCCGATGGAGCGCAGGCCGTTCATGGTGGCTGTCTCGATGTCGTGGAAGCGGTCTCCGATCACGATGAACGGACCGGGGAGCTCCGGCGAAAATCTGCGGAAGATCTCGTATTTCGGGATGAAATCGAACTCCTCGCAGCAGTAAAACCTGTGGAAGAAGCGGTCCAGCCGGAAGACCCGGCGGTGGCGCTCCATGTAATGTACACGGCAGTTGCTGAGGAAGATCAGGGTGTGACCCTGCTCCCTCAGTCCCAGAAGGATCTCTTCCATGCCCGGGTAGAGTGAGCCCTGTCCGGACTCTATGCGCTGAGCCATGTCCTCCCCCAGCATGATCCTGGCCTTTTCCTTTATGGCCGGGTCAAGGCCGGGCATGAAGCTGTTCCACATATCGGTGGAATTGTAGCCCAGCCAGTTCCCGATCTCCTTGGCTGAGATCTGACGAGGCTGAGCATAGCCGTTCTCCACAAGCCAGGCATAGGTATTGCGGAAGGCCGGCTCATAGATCCGAAGGGTCTCATGGACAGTGCCGTCGTAGTCAAATATCAGGTCGGCCATCAGTCCTCGATCTCTCTGATGAGGTTGATCATCTCGATAGCGCCCTCAGCGCACTCGCTGCCCTTGTTTCCTGCCTTTGAGCCTGCACGCTCGATAGCCTGCTCGATGTTCTCAGTTGTGATAACTCCGAACATAACGGGTATACCGCTCTTGAGGGAGACCTGAGCGATGCCCTTTGCAGCCTCGTTGCACACAAGGTCGTAGTGAGAGGTGCTGCCTCTGATGATAGCTCCCAGGCAGATAACTGCGTCGTACTTGCCGCAGGAGGCCATTTTCTGAGCAATGAGCGGGATCTCGAAGGCTCCGGGCACCCATGCCACGTCGATAGAGTCCTCGGAAATATCGTGGCGCTTCAGTGTATCAAGAGCTCCGCCCAGCAGCTTGCTGGTGATGAACTCGTTGAAACGTGCAACAACGATACCGATGCGTATGTCCTTGGGGATAAGATTTCCTTCGTAAGTTTTCATTATGATCACTCCTGTTAAATTTTCTTTATGTAATGCTCGGTGAGCATTTTTTCCAGTGAAGCGGCGTCCTTTGCCGAGAATTTAGCGGGTCTTTCGATGCCCTTGCGGTAGAGCTTCACCCTTGTGCCGTCCAGCTCATACTGCCAGTCCTCTATGGGAACGAGCCCCTTTTTGCCCATTGTAGTGAGAACGCCGGCCGGGGTGAGATAGGCCTTCGTCCAAAAGCGGTAGGTCAGCCAGAACAGCAGAAAGATCACCCACATCGCAATTATTATGATGTCGCCCACACGTTCAAGGCCGGTGTCCTTTTTCAGTTCACTTAGCTGGATCATGATCTGTCCCAGAGAAAGTCCAATATATATCAGCGGAAAAACTACCCCTAGGTTAGTCAGCTCAACGCTTTCCGGATAGCCCTCGCTGAGCTCCTTCTTCTTGAACACGTCCAGCAGATTGTAGATCATCAGCCCTGCGACGATCACCCCAAATACTATACCAAAACAGAATACAAACATCTCATTCCTCCTCGTAATTAAGGAGATGACCCATTTTCGCAGCCTTTGTTTTCAGGTAGAACAGATCGTAGGCGGTGGCGTCCATCTGGATCGGCACACGCTCCTTGATCTCCATGCCGAAGCCGGAAAGTCCGTAGACCTTATCCGGATTGTTGGTCAGGAGCCTGAGGGTCTTGCAGCCAAGATCACGGAGGATCTGGGCTCCGATGTAGTATTCACGCATATCTCCCGGGAAGCCCAGAGCAAGGTTGGCCTCAAGGGTATCCATGCCCTGATCCTGGAGCTCATAGGCTCGGAGCTTGTTGATAAGACCGATACCACGGCCCTCCTGCCTCATGTACAGGAGAACTCCCCTGCCCTCCTTCTCGATCTGGGTCATAGCGGCGGCAAACTGCTGTCCGCAGTCGCATTTCAGAGAGCCGAAGGCATCTCCGGTGAGGCACTCAGAGTGGACACGGCACAGTATATCCTGTCCGTCGCCGATGTCGCCCTTCACCAGAGCGACGTGGTGCTCGCCGTTGAGCTTGTTGACGTAGCCCAGAGCCCTGAATTCGCCGTATTTTGTGGGGAGCTTGGTGTTGGCCACCAGCTCCACCAGATCGTCGTGGCACTTGCGGTACTCTTTGAGAGCCTGGATCGTGATGAATTTCAGTCCCCACTCCTGAGCCTTCTGCTGGAGCTCGCCAGCCCTCATCATAGTGCCGTCGCCACGCATGATCTCGCAGCAAAGGCCGCACTCCTTCAGACCGGCAAGGCGCATAAGGTCAACGGTAGCCTCGGTGTGTCCCTCACGCTCTAAAACGCCGTTCTTCCGGGCAGTCAGGGGGAACATATGGCCCGGCCTGCGGAAGTCCTCAGGCTTTGCATCGGGAGAAACGCACATCCTTGCGGTAAAGCCACGCTCCTCTGCGGAAATGCCTGTGGTAGTCTCCACATGGTCGATCGACACGGTGAAGGCGGTGGAGTGATTGTCAGTGTTGTTCTCCACCATTTGGCCAAGGCCAAGTCTATGGCAGAGCTCTATGCTCATGGGCATACAGATCAGACCCTTTGCATGGACTGCCATGAAATTCACATTTTCGGTTGTTGCAAACTCAGCGGCACAAATCATGTCGCCCTCATTTTCCCTGTCCTCGTCATCTGTTACAAGGATTATCTCGCCGTTTCGGAGAGCCTCAACAGCCTCCGGAACAGTGTTGTATTCAAACATAATCATCCTCCTATTTTACATTGATCTTACCTGTGGAGGTGCTGACCTGAGCAGTACAGCCGTCCCCGAAGGCAATGCTTCCGCTGCCGCCGGTGGTGCCTTTTTCGATGTTCTCGGTGAACTCGCCTCCGGCAGTGTCGAAGGTCACATTCCCCACATCGGTCTTCATAGAGACTTCGGAGCCCTTCTCAGGCTTGCCGGAAAGCTCCACTTCGATACTTCCTGTATCTGATGAGAACTCCGTCTGACTGTTCTCAGGAAGCGCCTCTGCCAAAGACAGCTGTACATTTCCCACATTTGTGGTGAAATTGCTGTCGCCCTGCAAAGCCGCACCGCTGACTATGATATTTCCCACATTAGAGGTGAGATCCATAGTTCCGGAAATATCCTCCACAGTGACCGAGCCAACGTTGGTGCTGATCGTGAATTCAGTCATAGTCTCCGGAACAGAGATCTCCGCCTTCACGTCTATATCGTAGTTGGCGTGCTCGTCCTTAACTGCCTTCCAGATCGAAGTATCGGTGCCCTTCTTCACAAAGGACAGCCGGAAAACTCCGTTATCGCTGGAGCTTTTGAGCTCAGTCTCGTTCAGGATCTCCTCAAGTACGCTGCTGCTGAAACCCCGGGCTGTGTAGGACACATCGGTGTGTACCTTGCCGTCGGTGCTTGGTTTAATGGTAACTGCGCCTACCTCTCCCTCGAAAGCGAAGGCCGTGTCGTCAGTTGCAAAGTCGCTGAGCAGGCCATCTGCGGTTTGCTCGATCTGCTTCTGAGCAGAAAAGCAGCCTGTAAGTCCCGCTGTCACAGCAAATGCTGTGATAAGTGCTGAAAATTTTTTCATGATATTTCCCCTTAAATAAACCCATTCTCCGCCAAAAAGCCCATGCTGATCCCCCCGGAGGAGCTCTCCGCAGGCTTCATCAGCTTCTCGACGTACTTGCCGATAATATCGTTTTCGATGTTGATCTTGTCGCCGGTCTTTCGCTTGGAAAGAGTCGTCACCTCCGCTGTGTGAGGGATTACCGAAACGCTGAAGCTCTCCGCCGTGACCTTGGCCACAGTGAGGCTTATGCCGTCCAGAGCAACAGAGCCCTTTTCCACGATATATCGCAGGATCTGGGGATCTGCCGTGATCGTGTACCACACAGCTATGCCGTCGTTTTTTTTGTCAGTGACCGTGCCTGTGCCGTCGATGTGGCCGGAGACGATATGGCCTCCGAAGCGTCCGCCGGCAGCCATTGCACGCTCTAAATTCACCGAATCACCGGGCTTTAGGCTGCCCAGGGAGGATCTGGCCAGAGTCTCGTTCATCACGTCGGCCTGAAACCAGCCGCTGCCCATTTCAGTCACCGTCAGGCATACCCCGTTCACGGCGATACTGTCGCCGGTGACAGTGCCCTCAAGCACCTTTTCCGCCTGGATTCTGATGAATGAGGAGTTCCCCCCATGGCGCAGAGAGGACACTTTTCCGGTCTCCTCGATCAGTCCTGTGAACACCTGTCCACCACCTTGCTTTCTATCATTATATCCTGTCCAAATCGGACTATCTTGCTATCCTCCAGCATAAAGGCCAGATCAGGCTGAGGAACTCCCCTTCCGTCAACAGGAGACTTCCCAGCTCCGCCAAAGATCTTGGGAGCGATGTAGGCCTGGACTCTTGAAACGATGCCGCTTTCCAGAGCTGACCAGTTGAGAGTTCCGCCTCCCTCCAGCAAAATACTGTCGATCTTCATTTCACCAAGCTGCTTCATCAAGTCTCTCAGGTCGATGCGGCCGTCCTTTTCCTTAACGAAGAGCACCTTGCAGCCCTTCTCAGTATATGCAGAGCTGCGCTGTGCCTGCTCCTCCAGAGTTGCAATGATCGTGGGAATTCCACCAGCAGTTCGCACGATATTGCTATCCAGCGGAGTCCTCAAATGAGAGTCGCAGATTATCCTCACCGGATCCCGTCCGCCCTCCAGCCGGCAGGTCAGCAGCGGATCGTCTGCAAGGACAGTTCCCACCCCCACCATTATACCGGTGTGGCGAAGGCGCTCCTGCTGAACATGGAGCCTTGCCTCCTCACCGGTGATCCACTTGGAATTCCCCGTAAAGCAGGCGATTTTTCCGTCCATGGTCATGGCATACTTCATGGTGACGAAGGGCCGTCCGGTGGTGATGAAGTGGAAGAAGATCTGGTTGATCTGGTCGCACTCCTCACGAAGCAGGTCCTCCACCACCTCGATCCCGTGGCTGCGGAGGATCTGAACGCCCTTGCCTGCAACCAGAGGATTTGGGTCCGCCGATCCGACGAAAACTCGCTTGATCCCGTGGGAGATCACCGCATCGGTGCATGGCGGCTGCTTGCCGTGGTGACAGCAGGGCTCCAGCGTGACGTACATATCCGCCCCGGAGCAGTCCTCACCCCTAGCCTCGCAGTCCGCAAAGGCATTCCTCTCGGCATGAAGGTCGCCGTAACGCTTGTGCCAGCCCTCACCGATGATCCTGCCGTCCTTGACTATGACGGCTCCCACCAGAGGATTTGGGCAAACAAAGCCCATTCCTTTTTTGGCCAGCTCCAAGGCCAGCCTCATATACTCGCTATGCTCCATGATACCTCCAAGCGCAAAAAAGCCCCGAAACTTCGGGGCTTGTCAGACTAATTGCATGACTTTCATCTTCTTTCATCCGGACTTTTACCGTCGGCTCTGGAATTCCACCAGATCGGCTCCTGAGGGAGTTCGTGGGCTTTACCACCGGTCAGGAATCACACCCTGCCCTGAAGATACTATTATTATATCACACTAACTGAATTATGTCAATAGCTTTTCTCTGCGGCTGACTGTAATGGAGGGGTGCTGCTCCTCGTCGTGGTAGGCGACGACAATTTTTTTGACCATGGGGCGGATCATCTCCTCCTCATTGTTGCTGGCAGCGGCCATCAGCTCCTCCAATCTCACCAAGAAATCGTTGGTGTCGAAGGGTATCGGGCAGCCGATATGGATCAGCTTGTTCTTGGTGGTCTTCAGGCCCTCCTCGGCCATGAGCTTCTCCTCGTAGAGCTTCTCGCCGGGACGAAGTCCGGTGTACTCGATCTTGATGTCGATGTCCGGCCGGAAGCCGCTGAGCCTGATCAGGTTCCGTGCGAGGGTGTCGATCTTCACGGGCGAGCCCATATCAAGGACAAAGATCTCGCCGCCCTTTGCGTAGGTGCCCGCCTGGAGCACCAGAGAAACAGCCTCAGGGATCGTCATGAAGTAGCGGATGATGTCCGGATGAGTTACGGTAACAGGGCCGCCGGCCTCGATCTGTCTGCGGAAGACCGGGATAACTGAGCCGTTGCTGCCAAGGACGTTTCCGAAGCGCACCGCAACGAATTCAGTGGAGGAGTTTTCCCCGGAATATCGGGCATTCTCCTGCCACTCGTCAAGGTGAGTTCCCAGCACAGGCAGCTCAGAGGTCTTGCCCTCAGCGACCTTCTCGTTGAAGCTCTGGATGATCATTTCGCACAGGCGCTTGGAGGCGCCCATGATGTTCGTGGGATTTACGGCCTTGTCCGTGGAGATCAGCACAAAGCGCTTGCAGCCGTGAGTCATAGCGGCATAGGCGGTCTTGTAGGTGCCGATGGCGTTGTTTTTTATCGCCTCACAGGGGCTGTCCTCCATCAGGGGAACGTGCTTGTGAGCCGCCGCATGATACACGATCTCCGGGCGGTATTTTGCGAAAACATCGTTGATCTTGCGGTTGTCACGGACAGATCCGATCAAGGTCACAAGGTCGAGCTTCGGATACTTATCCCTCAGCTCAAGCTGGATATTGTAGGCGTTGTTCTCATAAATATCGAAGATGATCAGCTGCTTGGGAGAGTGCCCTGCGATCTGTCGGCAGAGCTCGCTTCCGATGGATCCGCCGCCTCCGGTGACCAGGATCACCTTTCCGGAGATCTGCTGGAAGACCTCGGACATATCGGCCTTTATGGGCTCTCGGCCAAGAAGGTCCTCTACAGTGACGTCACGCATGGTCTTGACGCTGATCTCGCCGTTTACCAGCTGATACACGCCGGGGAGCTGCTTGAGCTCGCAGTTTGTCTCGCTGCAAATGCCGAGGATCTCACGCTTGACCTCAGCAGAAGCACTGGGTATGGCAAGGAAGATCTTGGTTATGCCGTACTTCTCCACACCGGCCAGGATCTCTTCCTTTCCGCCGATGACCGGCACGCCGTCGATGTATCTTCCCCATTTGTTGGTATTATCGTCGATCAGGCAAACAGGAGTTCCGTTGATGTTTGCGGAGCTGAGCATATCCCTCAGCAGGATCTGTCCGGCAGCACCGGCTCCGATGAGCATGACCTTGTCAGTTGAGGCTGCACGGCTTGCTGAGGCTTTTCTCTGGAGCAGCACAAATCTGTAAGAGAAGCGTACTCCCAGCACGAAAAAGAACTGGAAAAAAGCTCCCCAAATGTAATATGAGACAGGCATCCTCATAACAAAAACGGTTATGGCGACAACGTGTACAGCTGCTGTAATGGCAGTAGCCAGGATCACCCATGTGAGCTCAGAAAAGCTGGCATAGCGCCAAATGCTTCGATAGAGCTTGAAAAAGCTGAATGCCGCCACGCAGAATGCTGCATAAAACGGTATGAACACGGCATATGAGCTAAGATGATCCACCGGTATCATTGAGACCCGGCAGTCAAATCTGAACCACAGCGCCAGAAAATATGACAGGCAAACTGCCAAAACATCGTAAATGACAAGGAAAACTGTAACAATGTGTGAGTGCTCTACACGTCTTCCAAAAAGTTTCATTTTAACCCCTCCGACTTATTCTTTATACTTCTCGACTAAGCTATCAGAAAACTCAGTCGTCCCCTTTTCTGTCTTTTTTCTGAGAACGTCCCAATTCGGACGTCTCGCAGTCAAATTGTGGGCGTCGCTGCCGAAAGCCAGCCGCCTTCCCTCTTTGATAAGGCGCTTCACGAAGTGTCTCTCTCTAAATGTGGTAAAGGCTTCGTTATTTATCTGCGGAATAACGTCAAGCCCAAGGATACGCTCCATTTCCTCCTTTGAGTAGTATTCAAGGTACCTGTGGACGTGAGCCAGGATCACCTTCAGGCCGTATTCCGCAGAAACAGCTTCTATCTCGCCGGTCATCCAACTCTCGAAGCCTCTGTATGGCAGCTCCAGCAGGATCAGGCCGGTGTTCTCAAAGGCCAGCCTCTCGATGCCGGGCAGCTCCGAGATACCGTGCTCGATCGCCACCTCTGCTCCCAAGATAATGGGCAGCGGAGAGCTTTCCGCAATAGACTGAAATGCAGCCCGGCGCTTCTCCAGAAAAGCCTCAACGCTCTTTTCCCTGTGAGCGTAAAAGTGAGGAGTCGCCACAGCTCGTCCCACGCCCTGCTCCTTCATCATATCCAGCATAGCCAGGGACATTTCCCTGTCCTTAGCGCCGTCGTCGATACCCGGAAGTATATGGCAGTGCAGATCGGTGAGCATTACTTTCTGCCCTTCTTCCCGGACTTCTTCTCAGGCTCAGGCTTCTTCTCAGGCTCAGGCTTTTTTTCTGGCTCAGGCTCCTCGTCCTGCTCCTCCGGCTTATATCCGTAGCCGTAACCGTAGCCATAGCCGTAACCATATCTCTTGCGATACCTGTACTTGTAATATCTGCCGTTCTTCTTGACTTTCACATCGTTGAGGACGAAGCCCAGCATATTCATCTTGGAGAGCTCGATCTTCTTCATTGCAGCGTCCACGTCATCGTTAGTGGTCGAGGCGTATCTCAGCACCATGATGATACCGGCAGCCTTATCTGCCAGCTCCATGGCATCGGTAACAACGTTTACCGGCGGAGTGTCGATAACGATATAGCTGTATTCCTGAGACAGCTTGTCCAGCAGCTGAGCCATATTCTCAGAGCCGAGCAGCTCCGAGGGATTAGGCGGGATAGGACCAGCCGTGAGCACGTCAAGGTTTTCCATAACGTTCCTGCTGATACAGCTTCCGGGGTCGTCCATGCGGCTGACAGCAGTGGAAAGGCCCTTCTTGTTCTTCAGTCCGAAGATCCTGTGCTGAACGGATTTACGCATATCGCCGTCGATGAGGAGCACCTTGCTGCCGCTCTGGGCAATAGCGATAGCGGCGTTCGCCGACATGGTGGACTTGCCCTCTCCGGGGTTTGCAGAGGAAACTGCAAAGATCTTCTTCTCAGAGGTGGCAAGGGCGAAATTCACATTTGTCCTGATCGACTTATAGCTCTCCACCACGTTGAAGGGAACGCTCTTGTCGGTGAGCTTCACATGGTCGTCGTCAGTATCCTTGCGGCGCTTTTTTTCTGAGAAGCCCTGTATCTCGCCGATAATGGACTTCTTGTACTTCTTGCGCAGGCCTTCTGTCTCCTTGACGGTGTTATCGAAGAAATCTATCACCAGGATGACCAGCATGACAGCCATCAGTCCGCCCAATAGACCAATAAGAGTGTTCTTCTTCACATTAGGGCCAACAGGTGTGCTGTAGACCTTTGCTGTGTCGATAGTGTTGATCTGGCCGACGCCTACTGCCTCAGAAAGATAGCTGGGCGAGACCTTGGCAAGACTGTTGCAGACTGCCGCAGCGATATCCGGGTCAAGGGTAGTGGACTTGACCACAAGGGCACTGGTGTCGGTAACTGAGGTGATGCTGAGAGTCCCCCTGATAGCGCCGGCAGAGATGTCCTGAGAGGTGCCGAAGCACTTCACCAGCTTGTCGGGATCGCAGTTTTTCTCAAGCTGCTCGCCCACTGCACCGATAACAGCATCGTCCTTGAGCACCTCGATGTAGGTGTTGATAAGCTGCTTGGAGTAATTGATGTTGTTGTATTTTTGCTCCGGGTCGTCAGTAAAGGTGGTATAGCTCTGGATATACATGGAAATATGGGACGAGTATTGCAGCGGCATGAAATACTTTGTGTAAACAAAGGCAGCTGCTCCGCCTATAACTCCCACAATAATGATCATCCACAGCTTGCTCAGAAAAAGGCTTATAATGTCCTTGATACTGTATTCGTTACTCATATGAACTCCCCTCAAATTACAATTTTACATTATATATTTTATCATATCCGGCAGCAATCGTCAACCATGAAAAAGAACATTCATTCATTTTTGTTTACCGAATACAAATTTGATAGGCATTGACTTTTCATTTTTAGGATAATTCCAGTTAGACCGCTATTTCATGCGGAAAAACAGCATGATCATGCGGGGCGAATGATCCATTCGGTCAGCTTCAGCTCACCCCCGGGACCGGCGCCCCTGGTTTTCCTATTCCGAACAGGCATAGAGATATTCGCTAAAATTTCGGAAGATGCTGCCTTATCTTTGCCCCAAGCACTTGCAATTGCTCCCCGATCGTGATATAATTAAGTAACTAACCTGTAAAGGAGCATCACTATGGCTATTACCGAAGCAGTAGAAAACTACCTTGAGACCATACTCATTCTTTCTAAGGCACAGCCCGATGTCCACGCTATCGACATCTGCTCATACCTTGGTTACTCACGCCCCACAGTTTCCATAATCCTCAAAAAAATGAAGGAGGAAGGACTGGTCAATGTCAACGGTGACAATCATATCACTCTTACTGACCGTGGACGAGAGGTAGCCGAGCACATCTACGACCGCCACACGACTCTCTCCGAGTTTTTCATGCTCCTGGGCGTCAAGCGAGACACCGCTCTTGAGGACGCCTGCAAGATCGAGCACGATATCTCCGATGAGACCTTTGAAATAATCAAAAAGCACTACAAGGAGCTTTCAGAGCAGAAGGGCAAGAAGTAATGGAGAGATTTCTTAAATTCCGCAGCGACCATCCTACATTCACCTACCGCTCATACTCGATCACTGAGACTGAGGACGCTATCGAGGCAAGCTGGAGCTTCTCCATCGACGGCCTTGCTGAGTTTTCGCCGTCCTGGAGCTTCCCCAAGCCGGAGGGCTTTGCCTCCGTCAGCGACCGCACGCTGGAAAGACTGGTCTTCTCCCTGGGAATGGCCGAGGCAGTCAGCTACTGGAAAGCCGCCTGCTGCCCAACTGTAAGGGTGCTCTGCGGCCAGCTGAGCCCGGAACAGATCTCATGGTGGAAGAAGCTGTGGTTCATGGGTCTGGGCGAATTTTTCTACGTCAATAAGATTTCCACCGACATGGACAGCTTTGTGGAGATAGTCCCCGAGAACTGCGGTTTTTCCGCAGAAAGCTCCCCGGAGCTGCCGGAGCTTTCAGGCTGCCTTGTTCCCATAGGCGGCGGAAAAGACTCCGCACTCACTCTGGAAACACTTACTCAGGCAGGCATGAAATGCCGATGCTACGCCATAAACAAGCGCTGCTCGATCTCTGCCACTGTGGAGACCGCCGGGCTTCCGGAAAGCGCTCTGATCACTGCAAAGCGCCGCTTCGACCGCTCACTGATCAGCCTAAACGAGAAGGGCTATCTCAACGGCCACACGCCTTTTTCTGCGATAGTCGCCTTCTCCGCCGAGATCACAGCCTACCTCAATAGGCTGAAATACGTCGTTCTCTCCAACGAGGACAGCGCCAACGAAAGCACCGTCATCGGTCAGAACGTCAACCACCAGTATTCCAAGAGCTTTGAATTTGAGCGGGATTTCCACGAATATGAGGAAGAATTTCTGGGCACAGGCGTGTACTATTTCAGCTTCCTGCGTCCACTTTCTGAGTTCCAGATAGCGAAAATGTTCGCCTCCCACAGCAAGTACCTGCCGATCTTCCGCAGCTGCAATCTGGGCAGCAAGGTCTCGCCTGATATTTGGTGCGGGAATTGCCCGAAATGCCTATTTGTAGCCCTTATCCTCTCCCCATTCCTCAGCCGCAGCCAGCTGGCCGAGATCTTCGGGAAGGACCTTTTGGACTCGCCGGACATGGTGGACTACTTCCACGAGCTCACCGGAAGGAGCCTCCACAAGCCCTTCGAGTGCGTGGGCAGCATCGACGAGGTGGTGCTGGCGGTATCACTGGCTATACGAAAAATGAAGGAAAGCGGCCAGGAACTGCCCCTTCTCATGCGAGACTTCGAGGGCTCCGGACTGTATCAGCCGGAGACTCTGGATCAGCGAAATGCCGCCTGCTGCGGTTATTTCAGCGAAAACAACCTGCTGCCCGACAGCTTCCGGGCAATTCTGACTAAAGAAATGGAGCGACTGCTTTGAACGATTTTGCGCAGTACATCAGCCGATACACCGAAGGCAAGTCCGTCTGCATACTGGGATTTGGCCGTGAGGGACGGAGCACATACCGCATTTTAGAACGATATTGCTCTCCTTCCTCACTGGCGATCGCAGACCTCAACCCAATTGACCGTGAGGCAAGTTCCCTCCCCGAGTCAGTGGAGCTGATCTGCGGCGAGGAGTATCAGGACTGTCTCGACCGCTTCGACCTGGTTTTCAAAAGCCCTGGCATCGTGCTTAAAAAGCAGCCCTCGCAGCTCAGCTGCACGATCACCAGCGAGACTCAGGTCTTCTTCGAGGTCTTCCGTGACCAAATCATCGGAGTTACCGGCACAAAGGGCAAGAGCACCACTTCTTCCCTGATATACCACATTTTCAGGGAGTCCGGCTTCGACACCAGACTGGCCGGGAACATCGGTATCCCTGTTTTTGACATCGCCGAGGGCATCGAGGACGACACTATCGTGGTCTGCGAACTAAGCTGCCACCAGCTGGAATACATGACTGTTTCCCCAAAGTATGCAGTTTTCCTCAATCTCTACGAGGAGCACCTCGACCACTACGGCACCATGGAGCGCTACTACGCTGCCAAGAAAAACATCTACCTCCACCAGCGCTACAGCGATGAGCTGATCATCGGGATGGATATAATTCCGGACGATATTGCTCAGAAGGTCACAAGTCTGTCAAACACCTTCCCCTACGCTGATGTTTTCGTGAAGAACGGCGTCATTAACGACGACGATTTCCATGAATATCAGATCCCCGAGAGCCACATCAAGCTGCTGGGCATCCACAACCACTACAACATCGCCGTGGCCTACCACATTTGCCGGGAGCTTGGCGTTTCAGACGTGGCCTTCACAAAGGCTCTGTGCAGCTTCGACCCACTGGCTCACCGCCTGGAGTTCGTGGACACAGTTCGTGGGATCCGCTGGTACGACGACTCGATCTCCACCGCCTGTGCGACCGCTATCGAGGCGCTGAAAAGCGTCCCCGAGCCGGGAACTATCCTGCTGGGCGGCATGGACAGAGGCATAGATTACACACCGCTGGTAGACTTTTTGCAGAAATTCCCCGTCCAGATCATCTGCATGGAGACCTCCGGAGAGCGGATCTTCCATATGCTGGAGGGCACCTCCGCCGCCGGCCGAGCCCACTTTGCCCCTCATCTAAAGGAGGCCGTTGAGCTGGCAGCTGAGATAACTCCCCAGGGAAAGAGCTGCGTGCTCTCCCCTGCTTCCGCAAGCTACGGCATTTTCAAGAATTTCGAGGAACGTGGCGATGCCTTCAAAGCGCTGGTCGCCGGTCTGAAATAAAAGCAAAGCCTGAGAGAAAACTCTCAGGCTTTTTTTCATTGCCATATCACCACAAGTCCGGGTCGTAGTTCAGCAGAGCGCCGGTGGGAGAATTCAGCCTGTCGCCGTCGTTTCCGAGGTAGATCACCGCCCGGCTCAGATCCTCGTTTATGCTTGCTTCATCAAGCAGCTTGTCAAAGACGTGCATCGGCAGCGCCTCCGGTTTCTGCACTGCTCCGGCTTCTTCCGGCATTTTTGCCTCCGCCTGCTCATAGCCGCTCATTTGGGAGAACTTTGCCTCGAAGCTGCGGAGAAGCTCCTCGCTGCCGTGAAACACCAGATAGGCATAGGGCCGGTAGTCCTGAGCCATGGGCATTTCGGACATTGTGGAAAAATAGTAGTCCGTGATGTCACCGGGGAGCTCCTCCGGCAGAAGTCCGGCGTCCCTGCCGTCTTTTACGCCCTCAATATAGACGTAGCGCTTGGCGCTGTACATGGAGGGATCTCGCTCGAAATACCGGCCGATCTCCGCCGGCAGGTAAAATGCCGCAAGCATCAGCAGGACTCCCAGGATGCGGGCTGACCAGTGCAGCGCTTTCAGCCATTTTTTCTCCAGTGATCTCCGGTAAAGCAATAGCGCTGACAGCACATATATTCCCAGGCCTGTCCACCACATCGGCGCAGTGAGTCCGCCGTACATGGATAGCCTTATGAGCACCAGCGGAAGTCCCAGGATACAGGCCGCTGTAACTACTATGTCTCCGATGGCATATGACTTCTTCTTTTCTTCCATGACGTTCCCCCCTTATATCCAAAAAAGCCGCAGCTCCGTAAGGGACACTGCGGCTTTCGTTTCTATGAGAAAATTATGCCTTGTTTACGCTTCCGAAAAGCTCCATCTTCTCCTTGACCTTAGCCTTGATAGCCTCAAATCCGGGAGCCAGCAGCTTTCTGGGGTCGAAGCCCTTGCCCTGCTGATCCTTGCCAGCCTCGATGTAGCCTCTAGTAGCCTCAGCAAATACCAGCTGGCACTCTGTGTTAACGTTGATCTTAGCAACGCCAAGAGAGATAGCCTTTGTGATCTGGTCGTCGGGGATACCTGTACCGCCGTGGAGAACCAGAGGCATCTCGCCAACTGTCTTGTTGATAGCCTCGAGAGTCTCAAAGCTCAGACCCTCCCAGTTTGCGGGATATACACCGTGGATATTACCGATACCAGCTGCCAGGAAATCAACGCCCAGGTCAGCGATCTGCTTGCACTCAGCAGGATCTGCGCACTCGCCCTTGCCGATAACGCCGTCCTCTTCGCCGCCGATAGCGCCAACCTCTGCCTCGATAGAAAGGCCAAGGTGATGAGCAGCACTTACCAGCTCAGTTGTCTTAGCAACGTTCTCGTCGATGGGGAAGTGTGAGCCGTCGAACATGATAGAAGTGAAGCCAGCCTTGATGCACTTGTAGCAGCCCTCGTATGAGCCGTGGTCAAGGTGAAGAGCAACAGGAACTGTGATCCCGAGAGACTCGTCCATAGCCTTTACCATAGCAGCAACTGTCTCGAAGCCTGTCATGTACTTGCCTGCACCCTCGGAAACGCCGAGGATAACGGGAGAATTAAGCTCCTGAGCTGTGAGCAGGATAGCCTTTGTCCACTCAAGGTTGTTGATGTTGAACTGGCCAACTGCGTACTTGCCTGCTCTTGCC
The DNA here is from genome assembly GCA_902760805.1 of Ruminococcus flavefaciens. Taxonomy (GTDB): domain Bacteria; phylum Bacillota; class Clostridia; order Oscillospirales; family Ruminococcaceae; genus Ruminococcus. Next base: position 111,894 of record CACWHY010000005.1, read on the forward strand.
TTCTGAAGCATTTCTGTAGCTGAAACTAACATAATTGAATTCCTCCTGAAATTTCATTGGAAGGGCAAATTGCCCTATCGTTAATATTATATCATATCATGTCGGGAATTGCAAGGGGTTAGCGGAAATTTTACGATCTTGTCCTCAAAAAGATAAGGGACCGCATAAGCAGTCCCTTTTGCAGGTCAGTTTATTGCCGCCATCTGCTGGCCGGTCATCGGCCAATCCTTGGCAGTTATCAGGTGTGCGTCGAACATCTGGATCGCAAGAGCGTCCTTGCCGGTGATGCCGCTGGTGCCGTTGTCCACAACGTCAGCGTTGAGGCCGCCCTCCTCAGAAAGCGGATATTTCGCCGGAAGAGCCGCATACTGAAGAACAGCCACAGCATCGTTCAGGTCAACCTTCTTGTCCTCGTTAGCATCGCCCCAGAGTCTGTCAGAGCTGCCTGTAGGCTGGGGAGCAGTTGTGTTCTCCAAAGTAGTAGGCTGAGGATCTGTGGGCTTGACTGTAGTGGGCTGAGGGTCAGTAGGCTTAGGATCGGTGGGCTTTGCGCCGCCGTAAAACTCCGTAAGAGTGATACCGTTCTGACCCAGCGGGATAGTATGGTCAAGGCTGATGAACTTGCCGTTCTGGTCCTGCCAGAGTGAAGGCTTCACGAACTCGTACTTCTCCTCGTCCCAATGCTCCCAGTTGCACTTGCCAGCGATAAGACCGCCGGTGTCACTGGAATTCTCATTGAAGCACCAGAAGGTGTGGTGGATATGCTTCTCGATCATGTAGTCACGAAGGATCTGCATCCAGTGCTTGTTCTCGCCTGTGGGGTCGCCCACCTCATCAATGAAGCCTCCCCATTCGCCCATGAGCAGCGGAGAGATCTTCTCCTCAACAAGGAAAGCCCAGGTATCGTACCAATAATCCTTCATGAGAGTTTCCTTGGTGAATGTCTCGGAATCGTCATTGATATTGCGGAACCAAGTCTGCTCAAATACCAGCGGACCGTAATCGTGGGGAGAATAAACCAGCTGAGACTGGTACTTTCCAAGGTCAACGGGGTAATCTCTTACGCCACGGAAGTTTCCGCCCCACCATGCGCCGTGATACGGCTGGTATTCTGGATCTCCGTAATGGCCGTAATCTGTGGAGGGTGAATCCCAGTCAAAACCCTTTTCAAACTTGGGGTAGACCTCGATACCCTCTACCATAACGAGCAGGTTAGGATTTTTAGAAAGAACGGCATTAGCGCCCTTTTCTGCGGCATATCGCCAGTTGTTGGCATCGCTGGAGCCGTCCCACTTAGCGTAGATACCGTCGTCCTTCTTGCCGTGGGGCTCGTTCTTCAGGTCGATAGCCAGGATCGTATCATCGTCCTTATAGTAGTCCGCAAACCACGCCAGCGCCTCCAGCCAGTCCTCCTCGCTGTAGTTACTATCGTACCAAAGCGCATAGTTATGGCCGGCAGCGTTTGTGGTAGCGGAGTGGATATCCATCATGATCTTGATGCCGTTTTCTCTGCACCAATCGACAGCCATGTTCCAAATATCGAAGCTGTACTTAGGAGTACCGCCCTCGATGCCTTCAACAGTGAGCTCCGGGTTTTTCCACTCGTTGATCTTGATGATCGGATCGGGCTCTTTGTTTTTCCACTGCAAAAGGATCTGCGTGGACATAGGCACACGGAGCAGGTTGAAGCCGTGGTCGGCGATCTCATTGAGAGCCTGGTGCATATTTATGCTCCAAACGCCGTCGAACACCTGGCTTCCAACGTTATAGCCGAACCAGTTGCAGCCGGTGAGCCAGACGGGTTTTCCGTTCATATCCACGATCTCGGCATTTTCGTTGACATGGAGCCAGTCATCGTGATACTCATCCGGAGCAGCGCTTACAGGGGCAGCTGTCATCGCAGTAGCAGCGCCCGTAGCCAGCAAAGCTCCGGCAGCAAGAGCTGCACCTGCCTTTTTCAAAAAACTTATCATAAAAATTCCCTCTCTTTTCGTAACAGTGCATACGAACTGTTCACATTTTCTGAGAATATTATACATCATTAGTTCACAGATGTCAATAGAAATACGAAATATGCGCATAAAACAAATGAGCCTCCTTTTTCAGGAAGCTCATCTGCCATGATATAGGGATTATTGGGGATTTAATAATTTAATGTTGGGGTAAACATTAAATTACCATGAAAATCAGCTTCGGGACTTCTCCCTCAGCATATTTATTATAACCGGCAATTGTGTGATCTGTGTGAAAAATAGGCTCTTTTGATAGCTAAACTTCATCAACATTTTTCTCGGATTTTTGTGCAATTTTCACATCTTCGCTGCTTATCCTGAACCAGAACGTGGATCCCTTGCCGATCGTACTGCGAACACCGTAATCATAATTGTGCAGCTTCAGCACGGCCTTCACAATGGAAAGGCCCAATCCGGTGCCCACCACCTCACGCTTATGGTTTTCTGAACGGTAATACTTGTCAAAGATCAGCTTGATCTTGTCCTCCTCGATGCCATCGCCGGTGTCCTCCACCTCGATGACCACACCCTCGGGAGTATTCTTCTGCCGAACGTAGACCTGCTTGTCTGCGCCGGTGTAGTTGATGGCGTTATTGATCAGGTTGTAGATCACCTGCTCGATCTTCACCACGTCGCACATCACAAGCCGCTCCTCATCGGGAGTGAAGTGGATATGATAGCCCATTTTCTCGGAGATCCCCTTAAATCGGCCGATGATCTCGCTTAGCTTATCGCCGATGAAGAACTCAGAGGGCTCCAGCTTCTGACGGCCGCTTTCCAGCTTAGACAGGTCGAGTATATCGTTGACCATAAGTGAGAGCCGGTCAGTTTCGTTTATGATGATCTCCAGATGCTCGTTGCGCTTCACCGGGTTATCTCCGGAAAGATCCCGGATCATCTCCGCATAGGCCTTCAGCATAGTCAGCGGAGTTCTCAGGTCGTGGGAGACATTTGCGATAAGGTCACGCTGCATGGTATCCACTCGTGAGAGCTCGTTTTCGGCGTAGGTCAGGGTATCCGCCAGCTGCTTCGCCTCCAGATATCCCCTTCCGTCGAAAGCCGTGGTGAAGTCGCCCTTTGCAAGATTTTCCGCAGAGCGTGTTATCCGGTCGATCGGGCGAGCGATACGTTTGGACACATAGAGCGACACGAAAAACGCCAAAACGATCAGTATCGCAGTGATGATCATGAGCTGCTGTTTGATGATCGACACAGTAGAGCCTACAGGCTCAAGCACCGTATTCAGCAGAAGATAGCCGTCCGGCCTGCTGAGCTCGCCGTTTCCGCTGAGCTCACAGCCGTAGATCAGCATACTGTAGCTGCTGCGAGGGTTGCGTTCCTTCCGCTTGATGACTCCGCCGTTCTCGTCGATCTGACTTATAAATATGTAGGTACTGTTCTCACGGCCATGGATAAGGCAGTCGCCCAGCACGTCACGGGTGTAGAGAGATCTTCCGTACCGGTCAAGGATCTCGATACACAGGTCGTTGTCGATAGCCAACTCAGTGAGAGCGCTCTTGAAAGCATCGCTGTCGTCCTCCTGATAGGCCATCGAGATCTGCTCAGCAAGGCGGCTGACGTCCCTGACCTTCACCCGCTGATAGTATTTCTCCAAAAACAGGATCTGGAACAGCCACAAAAGCAGAAATACCATTATGGTGAAGGCCATGAAATAAAGCCATATGGTCACCTTCAGCGGTATTTTTGAGAACAGTCCTCTCAGCTTTTTAATTGGCTTCAAACTTGTATCCCATTCCTCTCAGCGTAACGATGAACTTCCTGTACTCGCCAAGACTGTTTCTGAGCATCTTGATGTGAGTGTCCACCGTTCTGTCGTCGCCGAAGAAATCGTAGCCCCACACCTCTTCGAGCAGCTTGTCTCTTGTGAGGGCGATATTCTTGTTGCGGACCAAATAGAAGAGCAGGTCGTATTCCTTGGGGGTCATCGAGGCCTTCTGTCCGTTGACGTAGACCTCTCTTCCGGAGATGTCCACCTCAAGTCCTTCAAATGTATACTTGTCAGGCTGAGCGGCCTCTGCGGAAGCGGCGCTCCTCTTCAGCACCACCTTTACCCTGGCCATGAGCTCCTTAGGAGAAAAGGGCTTGACCACATAGTCGTCCACGCCTATCTCGAAGCCGAAGAGCTTATCGTACTCCTCACCTCTTGCCGAGAGCATGATAACGGGGATATTCTTGCTCTTGTGGATCTCCTTGCAGGCGGAATAGCCGTCAAGTCTGGGCATCATCACGTCCATGATGATCAGGTCATAGTCGTTGTTGTGGCAGAGATTTACGGCCTCCATGCCGTTTTCAGCCTCAGTCACCTCGTAGCCTTCAAACTCGGCGTATTCCTTGACCACCTTGCGGATATTGACCTCGTCGTCAACGATAAGAATATGTGCCATATGCTACCTCCGTTCAAATCTAGTTACTATTATTTTACCACATCGCAGATCTTATTGCAATAAGCGAAAAATAATTTTTTCATTGTTTTATTATCCTACCACGAAAAAGTGAATATCCCGTGATGATCAGAGGGAAATTTCCGGCGGATCTATAAACTTTGTTCGTTATTGCAAAATAATGATTGACAATTTCAGTTAAATTTGCTATAATATATCTGAATAGGCAAGCTGTGCCTAACTATGCCTGAAAGGAGGAGAAAGCCATGAAATACCGCAATCCGCTGGCTGCTGCCATAGTGATCCTGGCCGCCACCGCTCTTGTTGTCACCTACGCTTATTATAGACCTGAGCACGCAGTTGCGGCCATAATCATCTACATCGTGACGATCTCGCTCCTGACTGTGGCTGTTTACAGCGCTCTTCTGTTTTACCGCAAGCACAAGTCTACTATAGATGTGGAGACCTTCGGCAGCGTCACCGACGACCTGAATACTGAGATCGTGCTGTGGTCCACGGATTTTAGCTTCCTTTATATGAACAACCGCATGAAGGACCTTCTGGGCATCCCCAGAAAAGCTCAGGTGACCAAGGAGGACGTGCTCCGTGCCTTCGGCGTCACCGACGGAAATGCCGATGTTCTGGAGAAAATGGTGGGTGTCACCTCCTACGAGACCTCCTTCAAGGACACATCCGGAAAGCTGACTACCATTGCCTGGTCTACGTCAGTTGTCAGAAAGGTCAAGAAGCGTGCGGCCTACCTCAGCGCCGGCTTCAATATGACTGAGCTGAAAAAAATGAAGGTCAACCTGGCAAGCGCCAACGACTTCTTCAACTCCTCCATGGAGCTGGCCGAGATCGGCGTTATCATGAGCTCTGACCGAAAAAAATACGCCGCTTCCTCCGAGACCGTTCGTATGTTCGGCCTGACGAGCAGCTCGATTGACGTTTCCGAGTTCCGCTCACTTATCCACCCGGTGGACAGGCCGCAGTTCGACAAGGCTCTGCGCTCTACCGATGACAGCGAGGACGTTCGCTCACTTGAAATGCAGATCCGCTCCGCAAAGGGCGGCTACAGGTGGTATTCCTTCCGATATAAGTCGATCAAGGCCACCGACAACACTAAGCCTCTCTTCGGCGGCGCCCTCATGGACATAAACGAGGAGCACCAGAAGGATATGCTCATCGAACGTCTGGCTTACAACGACGAGGTGACCGACATCCCCAACAGGAACAAGCTCATGACCGAGGGCGAGGAGCGATTCGCCCTGTGCAAGAACAAGGGCTATTCCTACTGGATCGTGGTGCTGGACATCGACCGCTTCCACATCATCAACGACACCTGCGGCTATGACAACGGAAACAAGATCCTCCGGGATTTCGCCCACCTTATCTGCGAATTCACCCGTGACGGCTTTGCTGCCCGTATCAGCGGTGATAATTTCGCCCTGCTCCTCCGAGACAACGGCATCGACGAGGCAGAGCCCGCCGACACTGTGAAAAAGATCCAGCTTGGCCTTGCTCAGCTTGCTGTGGGAGACCTCTCCCCCCTCAACCTCAGCTGCTCTGCCGGTTATTCCAGGATGCCCGGCGACGGCGACTCATTCCTTGAGGTGCTGGAGCACGCTGAGTTCGCTCTGAAATCCGCCAGCATCTCTCAGGGCAGCATCTGCGCCTATGAGCCAAGTATGCACGACTCTATCATCGGCAGCACCGAGCTGGAAAAGTCTCTTGCTCTGGCTATCGACAACGACGAGTTGCGGCTCTTCTACCAGCCCAAGATCGACCTGAACACCGGCAAGATCGTTGGCGTGGAGGCTCTTATCCGCTGGATCAAGCCCGACGGCACTATTATCAAGCCTGACGCCTTCGTACCTATAGCCGAGAGCAGTCACCTTATCGGACGGATCAGCGAATTCGTCCTCAATGAAGGCTGCCGCCAGAACAAGGAATGGCAGCTCATGGGTCTGCCGAACATCGTTATGTCGATCAATTTCACTTCCACAGACTTCTACCAGAAAGATCTGGCAGATAAGGTCAGGGAGGCTCTCATAAAGGCCGGGGATCTTCAGCCTGAGTGGCTGGAAGTGGAGCTCACCGAGACCATCGCCCTGAGCGATATAGACTTCGCCGTGGCTCAGATGAACAAGCTCCGTGACCTGGGCGTGAAGCTGGCCATGGACGACTTCGGAACAGGCTACTCCTCACTGAGCTATTTGCAGATCCTGCCTATCACTCTGCTGAAGCTGGACCGCTCGTTCATCACCAATATCCAGAACGACACCATCGCCTATGAGATCGTTTCCTCAGTGATCAGGATCGCAAGGTCCAAGGGCATCGAAACTATCGCTGAGGGCATAGAAAATGCTCAGCAGGAGGAGATCCTCCGCAGGGCTGAGTGTGATCTGGGTCAGGGCTATCTCTACGGAAAGCCAATGCCCGCCGACCAGATGCAGACCTTTATCGAGGAAAATGTCCGGAAATTCGGCACTTAACTTTGCATTTTATTATTTATCATAAACTTAACGGAGGTATTTATCATGAAAAGAAGGATCGGTATTCTCACCAGCGGCGGCGACTGCCCCGGACTCAACGCCACTATCAGAGGCGTGGCCAAGGCCTGCTATGAGCGCTTCGGCGAGGACAATATCGAGATAGTCGGCATTTCCAACGGCTACTACGGTCTCATCAACAATCTCTGCAAGGATATGTCTCCCTCAGCCTTTTCAGGCATCCTCACCCAGGGCGGCACGATCTTCGGAACAAAGCGCCAGCCCTTCAAGATGATGCAGGTCATCGGCGAGGACAACGTTGACAAGGTAAAGAACATGAAGGAGACCTACAAGAAGCAGAAGTTGGACTGCCTGCTCACCCTGGGCGGAAACGGCACCCACAAGACCTCTAAGCTGCTGTCAGACGAGGGCCTGAACGTTATCGGACTTCCCAAGACTATCGACAACGACATTTACGGCACTGACGTTACCTTCGGCTTCCACACAGCCGTTGACATCGCAACTGACGTCATCGACCGCCTTCATACAACTGCTGCAAGCCACTCCCGTATCCTGGTCTGCGAGATCATGGGCAACAAGGCCGGCTGGCTCACCCTCAATGCCGGTATCGCAGGCGGTGCCGACATCATCATCATCCCTGAGATCCCCTACGACATCGACAAGGTTTGCGACGCTGTTATGGCAAGAAGCGCTTCCGGAAAGACCTTCTCTATCCTGGCAGTTGCTGAGGGCGCCTTCGACGTGAACGAGGCTAAGATGAAGAAGAAGGAGCGTGCTAAGAAGCGTGCTGAGGCAGGCTTGATCACAGCCACGAGCCGTATCGCTGCCCAGATCCAGGCCAACACCGGCATGGAGGCCAGAGTCTGCGTTCCCGGCCATATGCTCAGAGGCGGCGCTCCCAGCGCTTACGACCGAGTTCTGTCAACTCAGTTCGGAGTTCATGCCGCTTACCTGATCTCCAAGGAGAAATACGGCAGAACAGTTGCAAAGATCGGCAACAAGATAACCTCCAACAAGCTGGAGGACATCGCCGGCAAGACCAAGTTCGTGGACACTGAGAATCATCTGGTTATCGCCGCAAGAGACATCGGCGTTTCCTTCGGCGACTAAGCATCAAGCTGAATACACAAAAAGTTATGCCCCGAAGCATTTCAAACTGCTTCGGGGCATTGTATTATCACGGCTGCTTTTAGCTCTGAACTTGATCGGGAGCTGGCAAAGCTAGATCTCGCTGTCCATATTCTTTTGTGCCGGTCTTTCGGGCTTTTTTCTGAAGACTGCCCACGCCAGAAGCAATGTTCCCAGCGCAACCAGTCCGCTTATCAAATAAAGAGTCACAGCATAGTCCTTGTATTTATGGATCCTGCTGCCAAGGTAATACTCCCCAGGGTCATTGGGGTCGTAGTGGATATATACCACCTCATACAGCTGCTCTGAGCCAAGATCTGCGTAGATCTCGCCAGTCTTGAAAACATCGTCAGTCGTTACCTTGATATGGATCCAGTGGTGGTTACGGCCGATGCCCGAAAGGTACTTTGTCACCGCAGGATCATCCCTGAGGATCCTTCCCTGGGCTCTATTGTCAACAATTCCGGTGACCTGAGCGGTGCAGTTTTCTGTCAGATCATTGTAAACGGACATCTGTAGCTTTCCGGCAATAAATGCGATCAGCGCCATGACCACTGCCATCGCCACGCAGATGATCTTCACCTTCAAAGAGGGCGCCTTGTTTTCCATGCCAGTCACTTCCTTTTGCAGAAAAGTTTCGCTTCGGCAACAATTATAGCATCATCATGATCTTTTGTCAATCCCTGCCCCGGCTAAGCAGTCTCCCAGAGCCTTATAAGCCAGTCCTAAGCCCCTTTTTGAGGAAAAATTCCCCGGAGATATTGACATTTCTCCGATTTTATACTATAATTATTAGTATGCAAATTTCTGATCATTTTTAAGGAGTGTTTTTTATGGCTAAGCAGATGTCAAGATCAAGCTACGAAAAGCTGGTAGCTCAGCTCGACGACCTGAAGATCAATAAACGTAGAGAAGTCGCTGAAAGACTTAAAGTTGCACGTTCCTACGGAGACCTCTCCGAGAACGCTGAGTACGATGAGGCTAAAAACGAACAGGCGATCCTGGAAGCTCAGATCGCTGAATTACAGTACACTATCGACAACGCCGACATCATCGAGGACTCAAATATCTCCGTTGACGAGGTAGGTATGTCCTCCAAGATCAAGATCAAGAGAGTCGGCACCGATGAGATCGAGACATTCACCATCGTTGGTACTAACCACGTTGACGTTGCCAATGGCCTGATCTCTGACGAGTCCCCCATCGGCAAGGCTGCCATGAAAAAGAAGGTCGGCGACATCTTCATCGTGGAGGCTCCTGTTGGCGAGCTCCGCTTCGAGATCGTTGAGATCTCAAAATAATCCCCCGAAAGGAAGTTCATAATGAGCGAAAATCAGACAAATTCCCCCGTTCAGGCTGAGCCTGAGCAGGACATAAATATCCTCAAGAAAGACAGACTCGACAAGCTGGCTTCTCTCCGTGAGAGCGGCTTCGATCCCTACCAGATCACTAAGTTCGACGTTAACGCCAAGGCTGCTGACCTGAAGGCTCAGTATGAGGCTCAGGAGGCAAAGATCATCGCTGAGGCAAACGGTGACGAGGAGAAGGTAAACGCTGAGCTTGAGGCTCTTCAGGTGAATACAGTCCGTATTGCCGGCCGTATCATGAGCTGGAGAGACATGGGCAAGGCTAACTTCATCGACCTTCGTGATGCCAGCGACCGCATCCAGGTCTATATCCGCTCCAACGACGTAGGAGCCGACCTGTTCAAGGAGTTCAAGAAGAAGTGGGACATCGGCGATATCATCGGTGTCGAGGGCTTCGTTTTCAGAACAAGAAAGGGCGAGATCTCAGTTCATGCTAAGAAGATCTCCCTGCTGTCCAAGTCCCTTCTGCCCCTGCCTGAGAAGTGGCACGGCCTCAAGGATCAGGATATGAGATACCGCCAGCGCTACGTTGACCTTATCGTAAATCCTGAGGTAAAGGACACCTTCATCAAGAGGAGCCAGATCATCAAGGAGGTAAGGAACTACCTTGACAACCTGGGCTATATCGAGGTGGATACCCCCGTTCTTCACACCCTGGAGATCGGCGCTTCTGCCCGTCCCTTCGTAACTCACCACAACACTCTTGACATCGAGATGTACCTGCGTATCGAGACTGAGCTCTACCTCAAGCGCCTTATCGTTGGCGGCTTCGAGAAGGTATACGAGGTCGGCCGTATCTTCAGAAACGAGGGTATGGATACCTCCCACAACCCTGAATTCACCTCTGTTGAGATGTATCAGGCCTACACCGATTACATCGGCATGATGGACCTTATCGAGAATATGTACAGAACTATCGCTGAGAAGGTCTGCGGCACCTCCAAGATCACCTACCAGGGCGTTGAGATTGACCTGGGCAAGAAGTGGGAGCGCCTGACCATGATCGAGGCTGTCAAGAAGTACGCCGGCGTTGACTACAACGATTGGGCTGACGACGCCGCTGCAAGAGCCTGCGCTAAGGAGAAGGGCGTTGAGGTAGAAGAGGGCGACTCCGCCACCAAGGGGCACGTCCTCATCGCATTCTTTGATGCTTTCGTTGAGGATAAGCTGATCCAGCCTACTATCATCTACGATTACCCTGTGGAGAACTCTCCCCTCGCTAAGAGAAAGCCCTCAGATCCCGCATTTACCGAGCGTTTTGAGTACTTCATCTACTGCCGTGAGATGGGTAACGCCTTCTCCGAGCTCAACGATCCTATCGACCAGAAGGAGCGTTTCGTAAAGCAGGTGGAGGCAAAGCGTGCTCAGGGCGCAAACGCAGAGGTGGACGAGGACTTCGTAACAGCTCTGGAATACGGCCTTCCTCCTACGGGCGGACTGGGCTTTGGTCTGGACAGACTGGTAATGCTGCTGACAGACAGCGCATCAATCCGTGACGTACTGCTCTTCCCCACAATGAAGCCCATCCCGGCAAACAGCGGACGTCCTGCAAAGGAAGAGGCCGCTGAGGAAGAGGCTGAATAATACAAATAATAATTGCGGGGTGCAGGGAGCCGCTCGCTCCCTGCCGGAGTCCAGAGGCAGCGCCTCTGGTCGCCCTCCGCAGAGGGCGAAACTCTCCGACAGAAGCGCCTCGCAAGGGGTGAATGAAAAAACAGTCCGGCGGACTGTTTTTTCAGAGGGGACGCCTTGCAAGTGAAGGCGTCCCCTCCCACCGGCTTATAGATACTCACCCTTGCCGCTAAGCGGCAACAAAATGGCTAATAGACAACATCGGGCGGACGACCTGTCCGCCCGTTCTTTTTCCGGAGGTATTATGAAAGACAAGGAAACCAAAGATCAGCCCGGCTCTCAGGACGAGGGCAAGCTCCATATCTCCAAAAGCGTCTTCCAGACCACCAAGGAGATGCAGCAGAAGCGCCTTGAGGAGCAGCGCCGCCAGGAAGAGGAGATCCAGAAAAAGCTGGCTGAGCGTGAGCGCCGTGCCAGAGAGGCTCGTGACCGCCGTCTGGAAGAGGAACGCAAGGAGCTCATTCGGCTGAAACAGGGTCTGATCCAGGAGAGCGAAACTATCCACGAAGAGCACGAGGATGAGGTCCAGCTGGGCTTCTTCAAAAAGATCGGCAACTTCTTCTACCACAACAAATGGTGGCTGGGGATCGGCGTTTTCTGTGCAGTCGTGGTCTCATTCCTGGTGTACAGCCTTGTCACCAAGCCCCGACCGGACATGATCGTGCTGGTCATCGGCGAGGATCAGGCTGTTGGCGACTCTGAGATCGGCCAGTATTTCGAGGAATTCTGCCCCGATAACAACGGCAACGGCAAGAAGCTGGTAGAGGTCTACTATATGCCATACTCAGAGAGCTCCCAGAAAAACTACGCAAACGGCGTTGACACAAAGCTCACGGCTGAGCTGCAATCCTCCGATTCCGTGGTGGTCATCGGCAATAAGACCGCCGAGGAGCTCTTCAAGGAAAACGACATTTTCGCTGATCTGACTGAGCGCTATCCGGGCAACTCCCATGTTTCCGGCTGGAAATTTGAGCTGGAGGACACCTCCTTTGCACAGCACATCGGCGTTGACAGCGAGCACCTTGACGGCTGGTTTTTGGCAGTCCGCCGACCTCAGGACCTGATGTATACCGATTCAAGCGATATGAAGAAGACCTTCGACCGTGACATTGCTGTGGTGGACGCAGTTATAGCTGACCTGAGCAAATGATAGCCCGACTATCGTCTTTCCCAACAGGTCAAAACACGATAGTACACACCACTTTGTGCAATATACAAAAAAGACGACCCGCAGGCCGTCTTTTTTCTTATTCAAATGAGTCCAGGTCGATCTCTGCGATGATGTCTCTCAGAGATGCCAGCTCGTCTGCGGTAAGGGTCACGCCCTTGCCCATTCTTGAATGATCCGGTGACCACTCACGAAGGTCGTACTTAGGCTCATGCTCGTTCCAGCTGACCATGTTCAGCTCCTTAGTCCAGCCCTTTGCATTCTCAGAGAGAACGCCCAGCTTCTCTGTGATCTCGTATTTCAGCTCTGCCATAATGAAATCTCCTTTTCTTTTTTCTGCCCATTCAGGCTATATCTATTTTACCACAAAGCAGAGCGTTTGTCCAGTCCCCCCGGCAAATTAAATTGATATGCACAGGTAATTCAGGGCTTTGCTGTAGAGCTGACGTGGACCGGAGCGGCTTGTGATGAGCATTTCAGCAAAGTCAACGGCGTCCTCGATATTCCTGGAAAAATCGGGGATCACCTCTGTTTCGCCGGACTCCATATCCTCGGCCTCGATCCCGTAGACCGCAGTTTCCTCGCCAAACCAGCTCATATGCCCGGCGATCACCCGGTAGGTGACCTTATTGGCGCCGCAGACCTCCATATAAACGGTCCTGCCGTGGATCTCCTTTCTGTTTTTTCTGAGCATTCCGAACATGACCATTGCCTCCTTTCTCTGTTCTGAATAGATTATACCACAGTTTGAAGGCTATGTGAACGGGTCTTTTTTAGCATTATGGGAGAGTTTTGGCGAAAATTAGTCGAATGGGCGCAAAAAAGCTCCGGAAGATCATCCGGAGCTTTTGGTTTGTTATCAGAACATATAGTAGAGGTCAGAATCCTCAAGGTCCTCCATGATCTTGCTCAGCTTCTTGCTGCAAGCCTCGAATGCGTCCTCGAAGTCATCGCTGATGCTGGAAATATCGTCATCATCCATGTACAGCACCCAGCCGTCGTCCAGCTTAACAGAAAATACGTTGAACTTAGAGGTCTCCTCTTCGTCCTTGCCCTTAACAGTCAGCTCGACCTTCAGCTTGTATGCCTTCTTGACCTCCTGGTCAGCGTCCTTGTAGTGCTTCTTAAGTGTGCGGAGCTCCTTCTTGCTGGCCTTCTCCTTGTCAGTGATCTTGTAGGACACCTTCATGTGCTTGCCGAAGTATTCGTCCTCAAGCACCTCAGACATATCCTCGATGATATCATCGAACTGGTCGATCATATCGCCGAAGTCCTCATCTTCCTCCTTAGCCTCGTCCTTGAGCTCGTCGATCTGGTCGTCAGTGAGGATAGCCTCCATGATCAGCTGAGAATCGGCCTTATTGATGCCCTTTACAGCCTTCTTCAGAGGAGTTTTATATCCGCTTCCGAAAAGTGAAGACAGAAGTGCGATCAGAAGGATAAGAATGACCGCAGCGGCTCCCAGAAGAGCAACGCCCTTCTTCAGAGCTGAGTTATCAGGTGCAGCCTCAGCGACTGCCTCGCTTGTATGGCTCATTGAGCCTGAATATGCGGGAGTTTCGGGAGCAGGAGCCTCCTGTGCTGCCTGGTCGAAGCCCTTTGCGCTGTCGGGGATACCCACGATAGCCGGCTCAGGAGCGTCACTTTTCAGAGCCTCCCTCACGTTTTCAGCAGCATCATTTGCGGAGTCCGCAGCGTTCTCGGCGGCGTCCTTAACATCCTCGGCTGCGTCCACAGCAGGAGCAGCAGTCTCAGCGGCCTTGCGAGCGGCCTCCTCTACAGCCTCTTCACAGGTGCAGAGTTCCCCGTCCTCCAGCTTATTTCCACAAAACTTACAAAATGGCATAAAATAACCTCCATATCATTATTTTTCTCAATTATATCACTTTACTCTAAAAAAGTCAAGAGGCTTCTTAATCCAGATCACTGATCTCCATAAACAGTCTCTGCATTTGCAGGTCAGTTTCTGCGATCCTCTCAGCACATTCACGGAGCTCCTCGGAGATCTCGGGGGTGATGGCTGCGGACTGCTTATAGCGCAGCTGATGCTCAAGGCTGGCCCAGAAATCCATTGCCATCGTGCGGATCTGGACCTCCACGGGTGCGTATTTTTTCTGTGCCGAAAGGTAGACCGGCACGTTTATGATCATGTGATAGCTGCGGTAGCCGCTTGGCTTTGGGTTTTTGATATAGTCCTTCTGCTTGAGGATAACATAGTCGTCCCGGCGGCTGAGAAGGTTGACAATCTCATAGATATCGCTGATATAGCAGCAGGTCACTCTAATGCCGGCCATGTCCAGAAGGTTTTTCTGGGCGGACTCCGGCGTCAGAGGCAGCCCCTTTTTCTGGAGCTTTCCGATGATCGACTCCGGAGATTTCAGGCGGCTCTCGATATTATGGATCGGGTTGCGCTGGAATTTCACGCTGAATTCGCTGTCGATGATCCCCAGGTGGGTCTTGACCACCTCTATCGCCGATTGGTACAGGTGCTGGAGCTGCAAAAACTCCATGAAAACGGCGGCAAACTGATCCCGCATATTCTGATTAGTGTTGTAGAGCGCCGGCAGGTTTTCGATGGTCTCGATGTAAAAATCCTTTTCGCTCATAAATATCTCCCCTTTATCATGTTTGAGGCGTAGCCTCGGTGCTATTTATTATAGTACAGTCTCAGAGCAGGTTTATGTGTGTAATGTGAAATTCCAGTGAAATTATTCCAATCCCTGTTGAGCAAAGGTCAGCTCCTGTGCCGGGGCAAAGCTCTCAGAAGCGGCGTATCTGAGCAGTCCTCTTGCAAACGCCTGTACTTCGGGAAATTCTAAGATTTCGTCCAGACGGGCCGTGCAGACCAGCAGCCTTCCCCTGCCCACCTTCGCCTCCCAGAGCAGTCCCAGACGGTGGCAGCGCTGGAAGTTGTCGATCATCTGGACTATGGGTCTGAAACCGGCAGGAGCCCTATCCATGACCGCCAGGCTTGCGTGAGACACCAGCTCATACCATTGAGGAGTTGTGAAAAAGTCACTGAAAAAGCCCTCCAGCGCCGGATGATCCTTGTCAATGAGCAGTCCCATGGTGCCTACGGGGAGCTCCTTCCCCATGCTCTCTGAGATCGTGCGGAACATGGGATAATTCCAGAAATCTGCGCAGTAAAAGCCCGGAACAGCGCCTGGGATCTCCCTGGGCAGATAAAGCACACGGCCTCCCTCAGCAAGAGCAGCCTGAGCTTGGGCGAGGTCGCTGGTCACGGTGACTCCCTCCGCCTCAAGAAGGGGCTCCTGGGCAGCCGGGAACGACCAGAGCCGGTAGGAATTCTCGGTGAGATCCGGCAGCAGCTCACCCTTCGGACGAACGTTTTCTGCTCGCAAAACAAGCGAAAATTCGCCGGTTTTTGGAACAGTGAACGTGATCTGGCCAATGGCTCCCAAACCGGAAAAGCCTTCCGGGACAGGCAGCTCTCCGGACTGACCGGCGGCCCTCCAGCTGATCCTCGCCCCGAAAAGCGGCGAAGCGCTGTGCCGCATGATCACTGGCACTGTCAAAGGCTGTCCCTCGGTGAAAACGAAGCCTGGCAGCTCCGCCAGGATCACTGAATCCGAGCAGAAGCCGATCCATTTCTCACGCAGGCCAAACTGCGAAACAAAGGGCTTTTCCTCCATGAGAGAGTTGAGCATCCCCACCAGCGCCGTGCCCTGTCCGGGGAAATCCTGTAGGTCTAGGAGCTGAAATCCGGCTATATTTCGGGATCTCATGGCTGCCTCCAGCTCCAGCTTGTAGCAGTTGAAGGCGTGCATTCCAGATGCCATGTGGAGCTCATGCGCAAGCTCAGACATCCCCTTCCGGGCAAGTGTCTCACGGGCGATCTCCAGATTGTACGGCTTCAGCGAACCGGTATAACGGGGGATCTCGCCGAAGTCAGGATATGAGCAATATTGTCCTATTTCGTGAGTGACGATCGGCTTTGTGGGAACAAGTCCGCCGCCGGAATGAGTAGCTCGAACACGCTTCACGCCGGTGCCGTACTGGATCTCGATGAACTCGTCGCCATCCTCGGAGCCGCCGCTCATTTCCGCAGGGAATATGACCTCATCGTAGGAGTGGGCGGTGCTGGGACGGTCAGTTTGGACAAAGCCAAATGGCTTGTCACAGGCCGCATAGGAGCCACGGATCAGCCGATCCTTGCTGAGGCGGACTCCGGAAAAAAAGTCGTCTTCCGGCCGAATATTCGGGTAAAACTGGAAGTTGTTGCTGCCTTGAGTATACAGGTGGCGAGGGTCAGCGGTGCGATATTTTTCAAGGATCCGCCCCATTCTTTCGGAACTCCCCCACAGCTCGTTGCCAAGAGACATCATCACGAATGAAGGGTGGTTGCCGAAGGTTTTCAGGATCCGCATACCCTCCGAGATCAGGAAATCCTGCTCACGCTGGTCGAAGCCCTCCTCGCCGGGCGCCGCAAGTGTTCCCCAGAAGGGCAGCTCCGGCTGCATGAAGATCCCCAGCATATCCGCCGCTGTGAAGGCTGCATCGGGAGGGCAGCAGGTGTGAAAGCGCACATGGTTGAGTCCCCAATTTTTCGCCGTTTGCAGGTATTCGCACCACTCCTCTACCGTAGTCGGAGCGGCTTCTGTAAGCGGAAAAACAAGGCCGTCGTGGCGGCCACGAAGCTGCACAGGCCAGCCGTTGAGAGTGAAGTCCAGGCCGCTGGTTTGGAAGTCCCGCAGGCCAAAAGTCACCGTCACCATGTCGCTGCTGCCGGCGAGAGCCGCCTTCAGAGTGTAGGTCACGGGGCTGCTCTCGCTCCAGAACGAGGCCTCCTGCCCCAGCTCCAGAAACGCCTCCGGAGAGCTTCCTGAGGCCTCAAAATTCTGCGTATCTACGGGCTTTCCGTCACTTGAACAGCCCCATACAGAGATCTGTGCTGAGTCCAGATCCTCCAGCTCAAAGCGCAGTCTGACACGTCGATTTTCCGCATCAGGATAGGCCTGGATAGAGGCGATGCGCTGCTTCTTGGAGACCCGGATAGAGATCTCGCCGATGACTCCGTTCCAGTTGGACTGGGTGTCCGGGGAGGTCATATGGCCGCCCTTGGTGGGATAGCCGGTGTTGCTCACCAGCAGGCATAGCTCCGCCTTGCCCTGAGCAATATAGTCCGAAATATCGTAAATATGGGGCGTACACAGACTGTCGAAGCCCCCCACAGCCCTGCCGTTGACCCAGAGCCTTGTCATGCGGGTGCGCTCCAGGAACAGCTCAACGCAGCTGTCCGGCGGAAGCTCCCCCAGCTCCACAGTCTTGTAGTACCACGCCCAGCCCTCAAAGGCGTAGGCGTCAGTGAGGAAGCCCTCCTCACGCTTGGGGTTTGGCGAGCCCTTCCTCTGGGCAGAGGTGGTGGACGGAAGAGGGATCTGGTCCGCCGGCTGCTGCTCCCAAAATCGGCCGCTGAGCCCCTGCATAGCCTCGTCTGCACGAAAGCCCCAGCTGCCTGAAAGATCTGTTTTAGTGATCATAAAAACTCCTGTCTGCCAATGCGTAGATCTCTGCAAAGGCCTATAATTCGCTTATTTCAGCGCTTCTATCAGCTTCATTGCAGCCTCGGCGTAATTGCCGGAGGAAGCGCTCTTGTCGGCCTCGGTCTTGGCCTTGCCGAGCTCAGAGGGGAGCTCGCCGCCGGAGACCACTGCCGTACTTTTGGACTGAGCGTCCAGCATGATCATGATGCCGTTTCCCTGGCCGAAGCGCCGCTCCAGATAGCTGCGAGCGATGTCCTCATTGGGAGTGCCGGTGCCGTTGGAGGTGGCCAGCAGAGCCACGTCGCCTTCGCAGCTCTCAAGAGCCTCCTCCAGCTGAGCTATCTCCTCTGAGGTCAGCAGACCGCCGTTGTCGAAAACTCGCTCCGGACACATTTCGCCAAGCTGCATAAGCCTCAGCACAGCCGACTGATAATCGCCGGCCACAATGTCCTTAGTCGCCCAGAAAAAGGCTGTATTCAGAGAATCGTCGTCGATGAACGCCGCACAGCTCCCTGACCGGAAAAGGTAGTCGCTGCCGCCGGCTTCGTTGATGACCAGGAGCAGTCCGCTGCCACGGCCGGAATAGATCTCGTTGTAGGCATCGGCTGCGTAATCGTAGACCGACTTGTCGCCAAGTCTCTTGACAGTGACCACGGCAGCATTGATCAGGTAATCCTTGTACAGATGACCGGCGTAGTCGTTGCAGGCGGAAAATGCCTCTCCACTGAGCACTCCGGCGTTGTCGTAGACGTATGTGCCCTCCGCAGGCTCAAGCTCATCCACATCGGGAAGGCTCTCGGCAATCGTTGCAGGCTCCTCCTGGGAGCTTTCCTCACCGCCCAGACTGATCTCAGAGGACTCGTGTCCGCCTACGTCCTCCACTGCTTCCGAGGAGCTCTCAGAGGGAGAGGAGCTCTCGGCTGGCTTTTCGCCGCAGCCTCCCAAAAATAGGGAAAAAACAAGGCTCAGGGCTAAGACTGATGAAAATTTTCTCAAAAATATCATTCCTTACCACTTGTAATACTTCTTATATTTTAGTATAATTTAATAGAAAAATCAAGTGCCTTTGGGCATTTGATCAAAATTTTCAAGGAGGACTTATGGAATACTCTGTTAAAGGTAATGACATCTTAGTTTCTGAGCCGGATCTTGACCTGGCGGAAACTCTTGACTGCGGACAGGCCTTCCGCTGGAGCGCTGTGGAGAGCGAATACGCTCAGACCTTCACAGGCCGCTTTCTCAACACAGATCTGACGGTTTCTCAGGTCAGTCCCGGCAGCTTCATCTTCCACTCCACCTCGGAGGAGAGATTCCTCAGTGTGTGGAAGGATTACTTCGACTTTTCCACCGACTACAGCAGGCTGAAGGCTCTTTTCTCTCAGGACCCAACTCTGGAAAAGGCCTGCGCTTACGCCGGGGGAATACGGCTTCTCCGGCAGGACAGCTGGGAATGTCTGGTGTCCTTCATCATCTCTCAGAACAACAATATCCCCCGTATCAAGGGCATTATCCACAGGCTTTGCGAGCACTACGGCGGCGACTTCCCCACTGCACAGCAGCTGGCCGGTGAGACTCCCGACTCTCTGGGCTACCTGAGGAGCGGCTTCAGGGCAAAGTACATCTGCGATGCTGCAAGACGTGTGGCCAGCGGTGAAACTGACCTGGACGCCATTGCAAAGGCTCCCATCGACGAGGCCAGAGCTGCCCTGAAGCAGATCCTGGGAGTTGGCCCAAAGGTGGCGGAGTGTGTGCTGCTCTTCGGTATGCACCGCACAGAGGCCTTTCCTCTGGACGTTTGGATGAAGAGGGTCATGGCGGAATACTACCCGGAGGGCTTCCCGGAATTCGCCCAGCAAAACGCCGGCATCGCTCAGCAGTACCTCTTCCACTACATACGCACAGGCGCTCCTCAGCCGGAGCCTGCTGTGTGAATAAACCAGAAATTTCTGCCAATAATCCCCTTGACCAAACTCAAGGAGGAACTATGATAAAAGGCGTAAATAAGCAGATAATCGAGATAAACAACCCCGACAGCCTCTATTTCGAGAGGGCTGTCTTCTACCTGCGCCCCGGAGTGAGAGAGCTCCCTGCGGAGATCGGCCGCCGTGAGATCGTGCGGTGCTTCCGGGAGTCAGGGATCGGCCTTCGGAAAAGACGGCTGAGCCTGAAAGGGAGCCTTCTGATCGCCCTTGGACTGGCACTGTTAGCCGGTGCAGCGATACTTTACAGTCTCTGCTAAGCAATATTTTTATTTTTGCAGCAATATTTTTCAAAAATTGTAGACAAACCGTTTCTTTTGTGGTATAATAAGGCTAATAAGACCAGTATTCCGCAAGGAAAGGAGTTTTGTCATGGAACAGCATGATACCCGGGCCTTCCGCAATAAGCTGTCAAAACGGATCATCAGCACTCCCGGCCCGGCGGCGAAGAATACCTTCTTCTATATGCAGGAAACAGGCTGCATAAAGACCGAGGACGCTGCGAATACCCACAGAAGCAATCTGGAGTCATTCCTGTTCGTGGCCGTTATAAGCGGCTCCGGAGAGCTCACTGTCAACGGCGAAACACACAGCGTCTCAAAGGGAGAATGCTTCTTTATCGACTGCCGCACCGACCACAACTACAAGTCCTCAGCTAACGATCCGTGGGAAGTAATGTGGGTGCATTTCAACGGTGCTACCTCTGAGCAGTATTACGAGTATTTCCTCTCTCAGTCGAAAAACGTCTTTAGGCCGACTTTTTTCGACAAGGTGGTCTCTGCGATCAATGAGATCATCGCTCTGAACGAGCACAAAAACCCAAATGCTGAGATCCTCACATCCAAGCTGATCGTGGATCTGCTGACGCTCGCCCTCACAGTCAGCAGCGACCCCGACAGATACGATTCGGCTCTCAAGCAGAAGCTGGCCGCGGTGAACAGCTACATCGAGGATCATTTCAGCGAGGATCTTTCCCTGGAGAAGCTGTCCTCAGAGTTCTACATAAGCAAGTTCTACTTGACCCGTGAGTACAAGAAGATCTACGGAAAGACTATCTTCCAGCACGTTATCACCTGCCGGATCAACTACGGCAAGCAGCTCCTGAGATTTTCGGACAAGTCCGTGGAGGAGATCGCACACCTTTGCGGCTTCAACGACCAGAGCTATTTTGCAAGACAGTTCAAAAAGGCCGAGAACCTTACCTGCTTTGCCTACAGAAAAATGTGGCGTGACTAAAGAGAAAGGCTGCGTGACCTATGTGGTTACGCAGCCTTATTTTCAATTCTTATTGGCGCACCTCTATCGGTCTAGCCGTTTTTAGCAGCTCTTTCCATATCCAGGCCGATCGGCGGCGGTCTCTGAGAAAATCAGGGATATGACCGGGAAAACTGATACTCGGTCTTTTTACGGGAACTTCCTTATGCAAGCTGAGCTGCAAGAGCCTTCAGCTTGTCCAGATCCTCATCTGAGGGAGCCTCGTTCACGATGAAGCCCTCACCGCCGATGAGCTCGGCGCCTGCTGCCTTCACACGCTCCTCCCAATTGCGCATCCACTCGCCGTCGCCCCAGCCGTATGAGCCGAAGAGAATTACCTTCTTGCCGCTGAGCGAGGCCTCTGCATCTGTGAAGAAGGGCTCGAACTCGTCCTCCTCAAGGACCTCAGCGCCCATAGCCGGACAGCCGAATGCGAATGCCTCATAGTCTGCGATGTTTCCGCTGAAATCGGAAACGCTGAACAGCTCTGCGTTTGCGCCCTCTGCTGCTGCCTTGGCCATAGCCTCTGTGTTGCCTGTACCGCTCCAGTAAATTACTGCTGTTTTCATTATTATTCCTCCTGAAATATTATCGGGGAAAACTCCCCATGTTTATGGAACAGAGATCTCTGTACCTAACTTATGACGCCTCACGCTGCTTGGGCTTGTAGGTGGCCAGCAGCTGCTTCAGCGCACTTACGCTGGAGCTGTGGACGTGTACCACTGGGATACCGTGTTTTTCCGACCGGCTCTTTACGCCGCCCAACATTTTGTGGGAGCAGGTGCCGGTGAAGACCACCATGAGGTCCGGGTAACCCAGCTTGTTCTCAAAATCCGCAGGCATCTGGGTGAAGACCTTGGACTTGAAATTGAAAGTCTTGCAGATGTCCTGATATCTTGTTGCCATGCGGTCGTTGCCGCCAACTATGACTATGCTCATCGTATCCCTCCTGTAAAGCAGATCTAGTTAGATTTTGCTAACCACTGTGCATAAATGAAACGGAGGTGTTTCTCCGCCTGCGTTAGTATTTCCTAACAGAGTTAATTTTACCACAGCTCCCACTTTTTGTCAAGGAAGGCCTTGCACTTTGTGCAGAACTGACATTCAGTCCACAAGAAAAAGGAGCGCAATTTGTTGGGTTTCAATAAATATCCGCAAGCTTTTACGCTTTGCTCCATTAACCCAGTGCAACATCAAGAGCCATCATCAAGGAGGCTCCCACGGTGAACATGATGACGCCGATGTTGGAATGCTCGCCCTCGGACATCTCCGGGATCAGCTCCTCCACCACAACGTAGATCATGGCTCCGGCCGCAAAGCTCAGAAGATAGGGCATGGCCGGTACGATCACCGAGGCCGCAGCTATAGTCAGGGCTCCGAAAACAGGCTCCACAGCTCCAGAAAGCACCCCATCGACAAAGGCTCGCAGCTTGCTTTTTCCGGCTGCGTGAAGGGGCATGGAGATTATAGCGCCCTCAGGGAAATTCTGAATGGCGATACCCACGGAAAGCGCCATAGCTCCGCCGGCTGTCAGCTTTGCAGAGCCGGAGATAAGCCCGGCATAGACCACTCCCACAGCCATTCCCTCAGGGATATTGTGGAGAGTCACCGCCAGCATCATCATGGTGGTCCTGGCCAGCTTGCTCCTCGGGCCCTCTGCCTTCTCCGCATTCATGTGGAGGTGAGGGATCATGGTATCCAAAAGCAGCAGGAAGAGAACTCCCAGCCAGAAGCCGATAAATGCCGGCAAAAAGCTCCACCTGCCCAGCTTTGCGGACTGCTCGATAGCCGGCAGGATCAGGCTCCACACCGAGGCCGCTGCCATTACTCCGGAAGCAAAACCGATCAGGGAGCGCTCCACCCTGCGTCCGAGCTTATTCTTCATGAAAAGTGTGCAGGCCGAGCCTGCTGATGTTCCCAAAAACGGGATCAAAAGTCCCCAAAATGCGACCTTCATAGCTCACCTCATATTACTAATAGCAGTCCGAGGAACATGGCAGCTCCGGCCAGATTTCCGCCGTTGTGTACCCTGCACAGGCTCAAGGCCAGGAAAAAGATGACCATGTTGATCAGGCAGCAGATCCTGGGAAGGGGCGTTATCCCGGTGACGACCGCCACGAAAAGTGTTCCGGCGAACACAACCAGCCCCACATAGCAGACGATCATGGTCAGCGAGGTCTTTTTGAACAGCTCCAATACGGCTTTTCTGGACTCGTCAGTTCTCCCCATTCGGATGTAAAACCACTCTAAAACTCCGCAGAAAACATGGTGAGCAGTTCCGAATGTGACAAAGAGCAGCGCTGCCACGAGCATGATCCAGGCGCAGAGCATTGAGCTGTCCCGGATCCACAGGCAAAGACCCAGATCTCCCACGAACTCCATGGCCAGCGCAAGAACTCCCACAAGCATGGAAAGCTGCGGCCGACTGAGGGGCATCCCATCAAAGACCCGTGACAGCTTTGCGTTGTCACCCAGATCTTTTGGCGAAAATACGCCGTTTGGCGTAAATGTTATGAGCCGGTCGCACCACCAGCAGAGGAGGTGTCCGGCGATAGCGATTATGAAAAGAATTTTAACAAGCATGGTTTCTCCTTTCTGTTAGGAAGTTCTAACCATATTATATCACCTTTCGTCCCATTTTGCAACCTCTCCCGAGAAGTTTTCCCGAAGCCGTTGACGATCGGTACAAAATCGGTGTATACTGAGCTTAACTGACCAAAAAGGAGATGCACTATGAGAAGATCATTCGCAGCAGCAGTCTGTGCCGGGATCCTGCTATGTACAGGCTGTCAGCAGACCGGATCCGTTTCGGTGGAGTCCTCACGAGCCGCCGGTTTCACCCAGATCACTCAGGAGGAGGCCAAGTCTATCATGGACAGCGGCGAGGACGTTGTTATCCTCGATGTTCGGCGGCAGGACGAGTTCGACCAGAGCCATATCCCGGGTGCCGTGCTCCTGCCAAACGAGGAGATCTCAGACACTATGCCGGCTCAGCTGCCGGATACCTCCCAGAAGATCCTGATCTACTGCCGAAGCGGCAACCGCAGCAAGCAGGCTGCCCAAAAACTGGCAGATATGGGCTACACCAACGTGTATGAATTCGGCGGGATCATCACCTGGCCCTACGATGTGGTGAGCCAGCTCACTGAGCCGGCGACAGCTCCTGCAACAGAGCCCCCTGCCCTGCTGAGCTCTCCGGCAGAGATCTGCTTGACTGCCGCCGACCAGCTTGGAAACTACACCTTCACCTACGGCGAAAGGCTGTTTTACGCACTTTATGAGCCTGACAACTGGCACATCACCGACTCATACCTCATCGAAAATGAGCAGGATATCCTGATGATCTGCCGGGCTCTTACAGAGGAAAACCCTGTCCACACCGCAGATCTTTCCGGCTGGCGGACTCCCGAGGACATGGCCTCTGAGTGGAGGAGCCACAACCTGGCCTACAGTCTTCTGCCGGCAGACTCCCCCTCCAAAGGCCACGCCAAGGACGTGGATCTGGACGCAAAGGATTCCGGGAAGACCTCCCTGGACTTTCTGCTTGAGCGCACAGGCATAGGCCGGTAGTTGTTATACGAGTATAACAGCTGTTTTCTCCGGAAAATTGCGGCATTTCCCGGATGAGCCGTGCAAACGTTTTCACAGCGATTGACAAAAACCTGTCAATTTGATATAATTGTTATATAGGAGGCGTTATTATGCTTGAACTTAAAAATATCCGGTTCGGCGCCGAAGCTGAAGGACGAGCCGTTGAAATAATCCGTGACATCAGCCTTACTATCAACGACAGCAAATTCGTTGTTATCACCGGCCCCAACGGCGGCGGTAAGTCTACCCTCGCCAAGCTCATTGCAGGCATCGAGCAGCCCACTTCCGGCCAGATCCTGTTCAATGGCACCGACATCACCAACATGAGCATCACCGACAGAGCAAGGCTGGGTATCGGCTTCGCTTTCCAGCAGCCCGTTCGCTTCAAGGGCCTTACCGTCCTTGACCTGCTTCGTATCGCTGCCGGAAAAACTCTCACTGTTTCCGAGGCCTGCCAGTATCTCTCAGAGGTGGGGCTCTGCGCAAAGGACTACATAAGCCGTGAGGTGAATGCTTCACTCTCAGGAGGCGAGCTCAAACGTATCGAGATCGCTACTGTTCTGGCCAGAAATGTCAAGCTGGCGGTCTTCGACGAGCCCGAGGCCGGTATCGACCTTTGGAGCTTCAAAAACCTTATCAGGATCTTTGAGGAGATGCGCAAGTCCGACTCTGACAGAACAGTCATCGTGATTTCTCACCAGGAGCGCATCCTGAACATCGCCGACGAGATCATCGTTCTCACAGACGGCTGTGTTTCAAAGCACGGTCCCAAGGAGGAGATCCTGCCCGAGATCATCGGCAGCAGCTTCGCCAAGGGCGCCTGCCCGAAAATTGAGGAAGGAGACAGCGAAAATGCCTAAAATGGACGCAGTTCAGCTGCAATTACTCAAAGAGGTCGCTGACCTTCACGATGTTCCCGAGGGAGCCTACAACCTCCGTGCCAACGGCAAAAGCGTGGGCAGGAACACCACCGCTAATATCGACATCACCACAAAAACTGAGGGAAGCGGTATCGACATCCACATCAAGGACGGCACTAAAAACGAGAGCGTCCACATTCCTGTTGTGCTCAGCGAGAGCGGCCTGAAGGAGACCGTTTACAACGATTTCTTCGTTGGCGAGAACTGCGATGTGCTGATCGTTGCAGGCTGCGGGATCGACAACTGCGGCACTCAGGACTCAGAGCATGACGGTATCCACAGATTTTTCATCGGGAAGAACTCCCGTATCCGCTACGTCGAGAAGCACTACGGCTCCGGCGACGGCTCCGGAAAGCGTATCCTTGACCCTGTTACCGAGGTACACATGGAGGAGGGCAGCACCATGGAAATGGAAATGGTGCAGATCAAGGGCGTTGACTCCACGCACCGCTCCACTATCGCTGAGTTGAAGGCCGATGCAAAGCTGATCATCCGTGAAAGGCTCATGACCCACGGCCAGCAGGAGGCTGCCAGCGTCTACAAGGTCACTCTTGACGGCGACGGCTCCAGCGCTGACGTGGTATCCAGGTCAGTTGCAAGAGACAGCAGCTACCAGAAGCTGGATCTGTGCATTATCGGCAACGGCGCCTGCTCCGGCCACACCGAATGCGACTCTATCATCATGGACAAGGGCAGGATCCTGGCTGTTCCCTCTCTGGAGGCAAACAACATCGACGCTGCTCTGGTGCATGAGGCTGCTATCGGAAAGATCGCCGGCGAGCAGCTGATCAAGCTCATGACTCTGGGACTGACCGAGGCTGAGGCTGAGGAGCAGATCATCAACGGCTTCCTCAAATAAACAAGACAACCCTGGGTGCTGTACATGGTGCAGCACCCATTTTTTGTGAAATTCTTGCTTTTTCGCAATAAATTGCTTGATTTTCTTGAAAAAGAGTTGTATATTATTAGTGAATGATGTAAAGGAGAGATCGTTTTGTACTTAAAGGAAAAACTATTGAAGGCTCTGAAAGTCAAGAATATCCTTATCGCAATTTTCGCCGGATCTTGCCTGATCTGCTTCGGGCTTTATATCGTACATATGCTGGTCTACTACCGGGACGACCTGGAAACTGCAATGAGCGCCGTGGATATGGACCTTTCGATCCGCATGATGATCATTGCTGCGGTGCTGTTCATCATAATGCTGATCTCTCGGAAAATAATCGGCGACGCAAGGTTTTTCTCCAGCTATTTTGAGGGAGATCTGGACGGCATCATCCCCCTTGACGACCTGGCTCAGGTCACCGGAAGGAGCCATTCCAAGATCCGCAGACAGCTCAATATCTGCCGCAAGCTCTACATGAAGAACTTCCGCATTACCGGCCAGGGCTCTGCTGAGGCGGTGGAGCTGTTCAGCAAGACCGTTTCATGTCAGTGCAGGAGCTGCGGAGCGCCTATCGAGAAGAGCATCTACTTCACCGGAAAATGCGAATACTGCGGCAGCTCAGACCTCTTCGCCGGAGTCATCGCAGGAGACCGCTACTACAGCATCTCACAGACCTCATCGAAGGGCGTTCAGAAGCCGGACTACTACACCGCAAAGCATCTTGGCGCCCGCACTGCCCTCTTCTTCGTGCTGATGGTGATCGGGCTTTCTCTGCTGGCCATATTCTTCATCTACGATATGGACCTTATCGGCAAGTACAACAACAAGGACTACCTGAGAGAGCTGCTGATGACCAACAAGTCGCCCTACTCCTCATATAAGCTGATAAAAGCCGATATCATGAGCAATATCATCTTCGCTTCCGGCTTCGTGGTGCTGCTTGTACCCGTGGTTTTCAACCGCATGAGAAGAGGCCGCTACCTGACCGCCGCAAAGCTGTGCTCCAACTTTTTCGCAAGATGCGCCACTCCATTTGTGAAGGTCAGCAATATCCCAGGCCTTAACGAGCTCTCCACCAGAAAGCGCAAGCTGGGCTCTGTCCGTGGAGCTATCCGTGTAGGGTACCTGAAAAACTGCACCCTGGAGATCCACGATAAGGAGCTGCAAGTGGCTCTCGCAAAGCAGATCGTTAAGGATCGGTGCCCCGGCTGCGGAGCTCCCATCACCGGAGCCGCAGACGAGAATTATCGCTGTAATTACTGCGGAAAGACCATCATGCAGGTCGTTGTGAAAAAATGATCCTCCGCAGTGTTATAAAATAACGCCTTCGGGCGAAAAAAAGGAGAATGAGAATGAAGCTGAAACGTTTTCTCTCAGCCGCAGCGGCTGCCGCTGTACTGGTGGGAGCAGTTCCCTGTCCGGCGATCGCTGCCGAAACAGACGAAGTGCTCCTCACCAGCGACTTCGAGGAGAGCTTCGGCACCTGGAAGGCCAGAACTTCCGGAAGCACCGAGATAAGCCTCTCCGACACGACTGCGAATTCCGGCAGCAAGTCCCTCTATGTTACCGGAAGGACCACCAACTGGAACGGCGCAGGAGCCTCCATGATCAAGGTGATGTATGCCGGAAATCAGTACAAGCTCAGCGTGGCGGTCTACTATGACGACGAGACCGTGGGCGGCCAGCAGCAGCAATTCAGCCTGCAATGCCTGTACACCGACAGTGAGGGCAAGGAGCGCTACGGCTACATCAGCGGCACTCAGGTAAAGTGCGGCGAATGGGCTCAGATCACCGGCACCTACAACGTCCCCGAGGACGCTAGGAACCTGGTGGTGTATGTGGAGGCCGGCACGCTTTCCGACTTCTACATCGACGATTTCTCAGTGGAGGGTCCGCCCGCAAGCGGCGAGTCAGCTGAGGACGGCTTTAACGACGACTTCGAGGACGGTACTAAGATGAGCTGGCAGGGAAGGGGCTCAAATACTACCGTTGAGGTCACAGACAAGGCTGCTCACAGCGGAAAATACTCACTCTACACCGACGGAAGAGAGCAGCTCTGGAACGGCGTTACCTGCAATAAGGCGCTGTATCTGGAAAACGGCGGCTACTACAGCTTCGGCTGCTGGGTCATGTATGACGGAGAGGATTGGACAGACACCCAGAAGTTCTCCATAAACCTCCAGTACGATATGGACGGCAAGGAGAACTACTACACCCTCTACACCGACACCGCTAACAAGGGAGAGTGGACCTACATAGGCACTGAGTACACTATCCCAGAGGAAGCCACCAACATCTACGTTTACGTTCAGACCGGCTACAAGCCCGACGCTTCGGTCACTCCTCAGGACCTTATGGGCTTCTATCTGGACGACGTTTCCGCAGAAAGGCTCA
Organism: Ruminococcus flavefaciens; assembly: GCA_902760805.1. GTDB lineage: Bacteria > Bacillota > Clostridia > Oscillospirales > Ruminococcaceae > Ruminococcus. The sequence goes on from CACWHY010000005.1 coordinate 140,644, forward strand.
CCGACCCCAAGATCCAGACTGACATACCCTCGCTCTGTGAGACCTACAGCGACTATTTCAAGATCGGCTGTGCTGCAACTTCCAGCGAGCTTGTCCAGTCCGCTGCGAAGGATCTGATCCTCAAGCACTACAACAGCCTGACTATCGGCAACGAGCTCAAACCTGAGTCTCTCCTTGACCAGCAGGCTTCTATCGCTTATATGAACGCAAACGGCGATGATCTCCACCCACAGATCACCCTGAAAAACGCAAAGCCTCTACTGGATCTCGCCAGTGAGAACAACATCGAGCTCCGTGGTCACGTCCTTGTGTGGCATTCACAGACTCCTGACTGGTTCTTCAAGGAGAACTACGACAACAACGGTGCTTTCGTTTCTCCTGAGGTCATGGATCAGCGTATGGAGAACTACATCAAGACCGTTTTTGAGACTCTTGCCAAGGAATACCCCGACGTAAAGTTCTACGCTTGGGATGTGGTGAACGAGGCCGCCTCCGATGCAGGAACTATCCGAAAGGCCGGCGCTTATTCCCTCAATGACGGATCCTCCGGCTGGGTAAGCGTTTACGGCGACCAGAGCTACATCAAGAAGGCCTTCCAGTACGCAAGAAAATACGCTCCCAAGGGCTGCAAGCTGTTCTACAACGACTACAACGAGTACAGCGAGGCCAAGATGAAGTATATCCAGGAGGAGATCTTAGCTCCCCTGGTGAAGGACGGCCTCATCGACGGAATGGGTATGCAGTCCCACATCGGAATGAGCAGCCCCACTATCGCTCAGTACGAAAATGCCCTGCGCTCATACGCCGCAATGGGTCTTGAGGTGCAGGTCACTGAGCTGGACGTTTCTCTCAAGTCCAACACTGAGGAGGACCTCCTTGCTCTGGCTGAGCGCTACCGTGAGTGCTTCGAGATGTACAAGCGTGTAAAGGACGACGGCGTGGATCTTTCCGCAGTCGTTATCTGGGGGATCACCGACTCCACCAGCTGGATCGGCGGCTATCCCCTGCTCTTCGACAAGGACTATCAGGCAAAGGCCGCATTTGACGCTGTTATCGATACCGATGCCGAGATCCAGACCATCAAGTCTGTTCCGGCTTATATGCTCAGCAGCGCTTTCTCCACAAACACCTCTATCTTCGACGGCGCTGTTATAAATCAGGTGGGCGACAAGGGCTCCTTCCAGGTGGCCTACAACACCAACGGCAACAGGCTCAGCTTCCTGCTGGAGACTGCTCCCGGTGCCGAGGTAACAGTAATGGGCGACTGCTTCGAGACCGCCGCTTCCACTGTCAAGAACGGCAGCCTGGAGCTGTCAGTTTCTCCCACAAAGGATCTCAGCGAGGGCGATGTGGTGAGATTTGACGTCATCATCGACGGCAAGGCCTGGAACGCTCAGACGGTGAACACCGCCGCTCCTGACCAGTCCGCTTACGGAAAGCTGACCCTGAAAAAGCGTCCCACTATCGCAGAGGCCTCCTACGGAACACCCACTATCGACGGAAGGATCGACGATGTTTGGGAGTCTGCTCCTGAGATCGCTATCGACAAGCTCTCCTCCGCAAACTGCGCCTCCGGAACTGCCAAGATCCTCTGGGATAGGCGGAACATCTACGTTCTGGCTCAGGTGAAGGATCCCGTTCTCAGCGTGGCAAGCCCCAATACCTACGAGCAGGACACTGTGGAGATCTTCATTGACGAGAACAACCACAAGACCTCCTCCTATGAGGAAGACGACATCCAGTGCAGAGTTAGCTGCGAGGGCGAGAAGTCCGTTACCGACGGCCTCAGCACAGACCGCTTCACCTCCTCCGCAGTGAAGACCGACGATGGCTATCTGGTGGAGATCGCTATCCCCTCAACTCTGGGCGGCTACACTGCCGGACAGTACCTGGGCTTTGACGCTCAGGTCAACGACGACGGCGACGGCCAGGGCAAGCGCACCGGCATCGCAAACTGGTACGACCTGAGCGGCATGGGCTACACCGATGTTTCCGGCCTGGGTCTGCTGAAGCTCACCGGCGAGGCTCCCGACGGAGACCTGCTGTACGGCGACGCCACCTGCGACAACAAGGTGGATCTTCAGGACGCAGTTGCTGTTCTCCAGTATATCGCACTTCCCAAGAAGTACCCCCTCACTGAGCTGGGTTTAAAGCAGAGCGACACCGACGGCTCAGGAGATGTCAGCGGCAAGGACGCCCTGGTCATCCAGATGGTGGACGCCAAGATCTACAAGCAGACTGAACTTCCCCTTTACGGGATCAAACTATAAAAAGAGCGTGCCCCAAGACACGCCCTAAACAGATTTTTAGCCGAGCGGTGATGTGCCGCTCGGCTTTTTTTACAGGGTCTCAAGCAGCTCCGGCAGCTTGCTGAAGCTCTCCAGCTCCGGTACCTCATGGTCGATCGTACCGAAGCCGTATGCAGCGTGGATAAACTCAGCGCCTGCCTTCTCAGCAGCGTTGCAGTCCCCCTGGATATCGCCGATATACAGGGCTCTGTCCAGCTTGTTGCGCTCCATGACAAGGGCGATGTTGTCGCTTTTCTCCTTTAGGTTGTTGCCGTAGCACTCGATGTCGGCAAAATACTTCCCGAAGCCGTAATGATCCAGAAAAGCCTCGATATAGCCGCTCTGACAGTTGCTGACGATGTAAAGGGGATAACTCTCGCTGAGCTTTTTGAGAGTTTCCTCCAGCTCAGGGTAGAGCACTCCGCCGTGCTTGCGAAGGTAGCCGTTCTCGTATTTTCCGCACTGATCCAGCAGCTCATATCGCTCCTTTTCGGGAAGATCCCCGAAGAGGATATCGGCGATCTTGTCCATTGTCAGGCCCATAACTCCCATGATCTCGCTTTTGGAAACTCCCCTGCGCTCCGGATAGAGCTGGCGGATCCTTTCGCTCCAAGCTGCGGCAACGTTCTCTGAGGAGTCCCAAAGAGTTCCGTCCATATCGAAAATAAGTCCTGTTTTCATGCTTCCTCCTTCATTCTATGGTAGATCTCGTTTAGCTGTACTCTGTCAGGATGGACGTTCTCAAGAACAGTCACTCTTCCCGGGCGGATCGTGCGTGCCTTCTCCCACATATCGGCGAACATCTCCTCGCTGATCCCGTAGGAGGAGGGGTCGATACTCAGGCTGTGGGTGCGGTAGAATGAGAGCAGTCCCGAGGGATCCTGTCCCTGGAAAATGCAGGCCGGGATAGTTCCCAGAGCAACTGCCAGCCCGTGGGTGATCCTGATGTCGGGGTAGTGCTCCTCGATAGCGTGAGCGAAAAGGTGCTCGCTGCCGCTGCACGGCCGTGAGGATCCGGCTATCTCCATAGCCAGACCGCCCATGACCAGGGCTCTTGACAGGATCCTGATGAAGACCCTGCTCTTCATGTCCTTCTGGTCGCAGTGATAAACGGAATCAAAGCTCATCCGGCTAAGTGCGTAGGCGAAATCGTCGATCTTGTCCGATCCCTTTTCTGCGGCCAGCTTCCAGTCAAAGAGAGCCGTATGCTTCGCGATCGTGTCGCCGATGCCGGAGAGAGTCTGCTCCTGGGGCGCATTGATGATCATATTTGTGTCAACGATGATTGCTGTGGGGATCTTGCAGTCCAGGGTCTTGCGAGCCTTTCCGTAGGTCTCCAATACCGCAAAGGGCGATGCAAGGGAATCGTTGCTGAGGGAGGTGGGCATACAGATATAGACCGCCTTGCTGATGTGAGCGGCATACTTTGCCGTGTCCAGAACTCTTCCTCCGCCAATGCCGATGATGACCTTGATCTCCTCCACGCAGACCTTTTTTGCGATAGAAACGGCCTCGTCGAAGCTGGCGCTGCCCATGGCGTAGATCTCAGCTCCGCCAAAGTCACTGCTGATGTCGCATATCTTCTCCTTGTAGATCCCCATAAGGAACTCCTCGGAGATGATGAGGGTCTTCTGGCCGATGATCTCGGGGATATAGCGCTTTATGATCTCGTCCGAGTGGAAGAATGCGTCCTCCTCCACTGCCAGACAGATCGGCAGGTTGAAACGTGTGTGCTGATTCATTGTAACACCTCACAGTAGTATTTATTGTTATCATACCACATAAGCAAAGCGTTGTGGTATGATCGCCCGATGTGCAGGGAGCAGATCTCTGATCTGCAAGGGCATTCAGATAAGGTATGATAAATGCTTTTGAATTTATTATACCACAGCTTTGAGAAAAATACAACAGCCTCCGCCCTTTGTTGACAAATGAGCGGCAAAGTGCTATAATTAGCTAAAATACACTACATGATAGAGGGAAACACTATGACGCAGTTTTTTACAGACATCAGAGAGCCTAACACAAATAAGACCACCCGTTCAAAGGTCATCGCAAGCCTTGCTATAGCGGTTTTCGGCTTCCTTCTGGGAGTTTTCCAGAAGTGGCTGGACGGCAGCGCTGTCAATGACCTGCCGGAGCTTTTCCAGAGGCTGGATCTTACCAACTTCTTCGGAAGGATCGCCGTTTGGATCTTCATCGGAGCGGCGGTGTCGGTCTTCTCAAGCACTCCCAAAAGAGCCGCACTGAATGCCTTCCTGTTTTTTGCGGCTATGCTTGCCGGGTATTACCTGTATTGCAGCCTGGTGCTGGGATTTCTGCCGGTGTCATACATGATGATATGGGCAGCCCTTGCCGTTGTATCGCCGCTTCTTGCATATGTATGCTGGTTTGCAAGGGGCAAGGGACTTCCCGCAGTGATCATCTCTGCACTTATCCTGGGAGCACTTCTCTCGCAGGCATTCTTGTTCTTACAGGGCTTTCGTGTGGCACATCTGCCGGAGGTGATCCTCTGGATCCTTGGCCTGATCATGCTCAGACGAGCTCCCAAGGGATTCGCCCTGGAATTTGCTCTTTCCCTGGCAGCCGCCGTGCTGTGCCAGCTCTTTATCCCCTATTTTGGCTAACTCAAAGGAGTATCAGCTATGAAGATCACTATCGAAAGACTAAAGCCTGAAGATCTTGAGGAGACCTTCGCAATGTGCATGAGAGCCTTCCGTGAGGAGCACGACATCGCAGATGTCAGGCAGGTCTATGAGCGCCGCAAGGACGACCCGGACTACTATTTCCTGGTGGCAAGAGCAGACGGAAGGATCGCCGGCTATACGACTATGGCGCTGATCTGGGACCTGTTCGACGGAAAGGCTCCTATCGCCACGATCTGGTATGTGTGCGTTGATGAGATATACCGCCGGTGCGGTATCGCAAAGGCTCTTCTTGCAGAGGCTGAGCGCATCGCCGTGGAAGAGCGCCAGAGCGAGATGCTGCTGCTGACCTGCGCTGAGAAGAACACCTCCGCCCATGAGCTCTACCGCAAGGCCGGCTATTCCGACAAGATCGACCGTGCATTTGTAAAGTATCTGGACGAGGAGCCCGCTGAGTAAGGCTCCAAAAAGTTGTTGACAGGCCGCCTGTGCCGTGATATAATAGAAGCTAATATTATTTTAAGGCGGTGCTATCTATGAATGTGCTTATCATCAATTGCAGCCCCGTTAGGGACGGCGCAACTGCAAAGATCGTTCGTTTGGCTGAGGAGCGGCTTTCCGCTGAACACAGGACGAGATGTATCTGTATCGACGACTATGAGTTCAGCTTCTGCAAGGGCTGCCGAGCCTGCCATAAGACCGCAAGGTGTGTCCAAAAGGATGACTTTTCCAAGATCATGGAGGAATTCGAGCAGGCTCACATCATCCTGTCAGTTTCACCATCGTATTGGGCTGACGTCCCCGGACAGTTCAAGGCCTTCATCGACAGATGCACGCCCTGGTGCAACACCCACCAGCCCCACGCTTCCCTGAGCGCAGGCAAAAAAGGTTACGCCATCGCCCTTCGTACAGGCCCCAGAATGAAGGAGTGCGAGAGGATCATCGGAACGATCGAGCATTTCTACGGACATCTGGAGATCCAGTGCTGCGGAGGCCTCGGCCTTTGCTCTGTGGAGTACAAGGAAGACGTTGCTTCCCATGAAAGCGAGATCCTTGCCTTCTGCGACAAGATCCTTGAAGCATAACAAAGCCCCGGAGGAAGATCCTTCGGGGCTTTGTTTTGTTATTTTGCGCTGATGTAGGGCAGAGAGGTGATAGTCTTGGAATCCAGCATCTGGACTGCCAGGGCGTCATTTCCGGAGATACCGTCGCCGGGATCCCAGCAGTCTGCGGCCTTCTGGCCGTATTCCGTGAGGGGGTACTTTTTCTTCAGAGCAACGTACTGAAGAATGGCAACTGCATCGTTCAGGTCTACCCTGCCGTCGCCGTTGGCATCGCCGCAGACCACCTCGTCGGGAGCCTCAGTAGTTGGCTCTGTGGGAGCCTCAGTAGTTGGCTCTGTGGGAGCCTCGGTAGTAGGCTCAGTGGTTGGCTCTGTGGGAGCAGTCTTATTGGCAGGGATATTGTCGCCGGCGATCTCCAGCAGAGCCTGCTGAAGTACGGCGTCGCTCATCTTGTAGCTCTTTCTGTCATACTGTCCGCCTGTTGTGTCCCACATTACGGGGCAGAGCTGGCGTGAATAGGCTTCCTTGCAGACTGATGTGAGGAACTTGCGGATAGAGTCCAGCTCCTTGTTCTTCACGGGGCAGCCGTACTCACCGATGATAACAGGAACGCCCTTGTCGATGAAGGTGGACTTGAGCAGATCCATGTTCCTCTGAAGCTCCTGTACCTCAGACTGACTTCCCCAAGTAGAGGAGGCCTTTCCCCAGTCAGCATCCTCCTCAAGGATCGCAAAACCGGCAGGAGTGTAGTAATGAACGGAAACTGCCATTCTTCCGGCAGGGTCGTTTGGCATCTTGAACATTGAGTCGCAGGTCAGGGTGACATCCGTATTATAGCCGGAGATCAGCAGGTGACGCTGGCTGTTGTTTCCGCCGGAGGCTCTGACTGTGTCCACGAACTTCTGGTTGACCTCGTTGACCAGCCCGTAGGACTCAGCCTTGCCGTTGGTGCCGCCCCATCTGTTCCAGAGGGTGTCCCAGCCCAGCTCCTCATTCTGTGACTCGAACATCAGGTGGTCGCCGTAGTCCTTGAAGCCCTGACAGATCTGGCTCCACATAGTGGTATAGCGCTTCATGTTCTCGTCCTTGTTATCGGGGAATTTATTCACCCAGCCGTTGTCGTAGTGGATATTGATGATGGCGTACATATTTGCGTCCAGTGTCCAGTCAACGATCTGCTGGACTCTCGCCATATAATCGGGACTGATGGTGTAGTTTTCGCCCATGAGGTTTGACCAAGCCACAGGGATCCTCAGAACGCCGAAGCCTGCCTCAGCATAGCCCTTGATCATGCCCTCGGTGACCTCCGGGCTGCCCCAGGCTGTCTCATAGGAGGCAACGCTGCCGTCGCCCCACTGAGCGATCCAGTCACCGCAGGACTCCATAGTGTTGCCCAGATTTATGCCGATCCCCATGTCTCTGACAAGCTCCATGGTGGAGATGTCCCTCATCTGTCCGGAGGTCTCGGCCTTTGCCGGAACTGTTCCGATCAGTGTAGTAGCGCCCACAGCAGCGGCCAGTGCTGCTGAGATGTATCTGTATATTTTCAATGTGATCAACTCCTAAAAAGTGTATTTTATGATACAATGATACACCATAAATTCGGAGAAATCAACATACAAAACGGACGATAGGTGCAAAAAATGGAACGTCTATCCCAAAAATGCCTTTCGGTAGCTAATGGGAGTCAGCCCTGTCTCCTTTGAGAACTGATGGAGGAAGTATTTGCTGTCACTGTAGCCGCAGACCTCCGCTATCTGAGTGGTGTTCAGCTCGGTGGTCAAAAGGAGCTGCTTTGTCTTGGCAAGACGAGCGTTTATGCGGTCCTTATGGAAGCTGACACCGAATCATTTCTTGTAGCTGTGGCGGAAAGCGTCGGGCTCGCAGTCCGCAAGGGAGGCCAGATCCTCCGGCTCAAAGGTGGAGGCCGGCGAAAGATAGATCCTCTTCCTCACTGCGGAAAGCTGCTTATACCGATAGGCGCTGCGGCGTTTTTTCAGTTCTCCGGCAGCTGTCTGGTTTTTCTCCTGACAGCTGGCCAGCACCTGGGAAAAGCTGCGTCCTGAGCACTTCTCCGCACAGCAGACAAATGAGCTCGCCCCAAAGGCCTTCAGGTAGTCGCTGCTTTGCAGAAGGATCGCAGTTAGAGCGTCCTCTGCCAGCTCCTCCGTAACGTTTTGCAGAAGGCAAACGAAGGTGTCCTCCGAGACCTTTCCGGCGATATTCGGCGAAGTGCAAAGGCTTTTCACAGCCTCCGCAGCAGACACCGCCGCAGCCATTCGCCTTGTGCTGTCCACAGAGCCCTCCTCAAAAAGACAGACCCTCAGCACAGCCATTATGCAGCCTCCGCCGCTGACCTCGCTGATCGTGCCGTAGATGTATCGCAGACCCTTTTCGCTGTACAGTCCCGTGAGCGTGTCCCTTGTCTCCGAAAGATCCTGGCACATGAGAAGGTAACGCAGGTCGTTCTTCATCCGCAGGTACTCCAGCGCCACAGCAACTGTCTTCAGCCAGTGGTGGAGGAAGCTGTCATAGCCGACCGGCTTAGAATAGCGCAAAACGGCGTGTCCCATGATGTGAGTACGCAGGAAGATCGGCACAAAATAGTAGGCGCAGGGCTTGTCGGTGTCCCCCAGCAGAGCCGAGATATCCAGCTTTTCCGCTTCGAAGGGCGCCCTCCCCACCCACGGCGACAGGCAGTGGCAGACCACCCTGTCAGCGCTTCCGGCGGACAGGTCGTACCAGTCCCTCAGCAGGCAAAGATATATCGTTTCGGCGTCCCGGATCATCCACTGATACTCGCTGATGATGTGGGTGAATTCCTCGATATTTCGGCAGTCCACAAAGCGCTGCTCCATAGTGTTGAAGAGGGTGAAGAAAATGTTCTCACGCTGGCGCTGAGTGTAGGTAAGGTCGCTTATGTAGTGCTCATCATCACAGGGACAGGTGCAGCTCCTTCCGCAGATAAGCTCGCCCATGGGAGAAGTGAATTCCGGCAGCTCCTCCCCCTTTATCATCATGCAGATCCGCTTTGCAGCCTCTCTGCCAAGCTCTCTTCTGGGGCGGCGAAGGCTGGTCAGCAGGGGCGAATACAGGATCCGCTCGTCAGAATACTCGTATGTTACAACAGTGACCTGCTCCGGCACCTTGATCCCGGCCTTCACGAAGCTGCTCAGCAGTCCAAAGGCCATGTGGCAGCTTGCGCAGACGATCGCTTCCGGGAGAGGCAGCTCGCCGCTGATATACCGCTCAGCCAGCTGGCTCCCGGAGTCTATCCAGAAATCTCCGCAGTGGATCCGTCCCTGATCTGGAGCGATATTACGGCTTTTCAGCGCCCGAAGATAGCCCTCCGTCCGGAGCTGAGCCACCTCAGAGCCGGGCTGTCCTGTGAGCAGGTCGATCTTGGTGAAGCCGTGCTCGTCGATTAGGTGAGCGGTAAGCAGCTCCATATCGCCGGCGTCGTCAGTGTTCAGATAAACGCAGCGCTCCTGGGGGAATTCCGGCAGCTTGGCTCCTATGGCGATCACCGGCAGATCAGTTTCCCAGATCATGTCGGAGATCATCTTTTTCAGCCTCACGTCAGCGAAGGACTCCGTCAGCAGGATCAGGCCGCTGATGTCGCCGGAGCGGATCAGCTCATAGATCTTGTGCTCGCTGAGGAGCTCCATGCCGTTTTCTCCAAAGTTATAGATATTGGAGAAGATCACGGTGTTCAGGCCTTGCTGCTGGAGCTGAGCGATGATGCCGCTGATCGTTTCACGCTCAGGATAATTGTTGGCGCAGGCGGTCACCACGCCGATATTTTTGCGGATCTGTGCCATTTCGGAGCCTCCTTTCCCTGTTAGTTAGCCTAATTATATCACAACTGTGGGGGAATTTCAACAGGGCGAGGCCGAATTGACATTAGGCTATCCCCAGTGGTATAATAAACTTGAAAGGGGGAGCGGTATGAGAGATCATATGTGCAAATGTCTGGAATGTGAGGAGGAAAAGTGCTTCCGATTTGGCAGGCCATATCCCGTATATGGTCAGCATTTTTACCGATATTGCGCCAAATGCTGCAAAGATACTCCCCACACCATGGTACTGACAAAAAAGATTGCTGCTGATCTGCGCCGGCAGGAAGAGGAGCGGCAGCTTCAGGAGTCCATAGTTCGGAAATGCGAGAGCTACGGCTTATCCTGCCGTTTCCTGTATAGATTGGTGATAATAACGACACCTGTTTCCAGTTGGCAGTTCGACTATCATGAAAGCAGGAAAACTCTCCTTCATGAAAGCACAGTGAAGATCAATTTCCAGACCGGAGATCCTGCCAAAGTCCATGTGCAGTTCAGCAAAAAAATGAGCATCAACGAGGTGATTGACTACATCGCAGCCCATGACAAATGGAAGCAGGATCACAAGTAAAAGCCCCGGAGCCGCAGCTTCGGGGCAAGTTTTATTTCTGGGGCCTGTTCTGAGCCATGACTCCGGCAAGGGGATGGGGCACATAGGGCTCCTCCAGGAACTGGATCTCATCGGGAGAAAGCTCCAGCTCAGTGGCCTTGTCAGCGCCCTCCATATGGTGGAGCTTGGTAGCTCCCACAACAGGAGCCGTCACCTTGGTCAGCAGCCAAGCCAGACTGACCTCAGTCATGGAAACACCGTGGTTTTCGGCGACCTCAGCCACACGCCTGATGATCACCTCGTCCTGCTCACGGGTGGCATCGTACTTGAATTTGGCGAACTTGTCCTCCTCGGCACGCTTAGAGGTCTCGCCGGGAAGTCTAGCCAGTCTGCCGCTTGCAAGAGCACTGTAGGGCGTCATTGCGATGTTGGCCTCAGCGCAGAGCACCGCCATTTCACGTTCCTCCTCACGGAAGATCAGGTTGTAGTGTCCCTGAACGCTCACGAACTGCGGGAAGCCATCACGCTGGGCGATGGCGTTGGCCTTTGCAAGCTGCCATGCAAAGCAGTTGGAAATGCCTGTGTACCGCACTTTTCCGGCCTTGACAGCATTGCTCAGCCCCTCTAGGATCTCTTCAATGGGAGTATTCCAGTCCCACATATGGCAGATGTACAGGTCAACATAGTCCATGCCCAGGTTGGCAAGGCTCTGATCCAGCATATTCGCAACGTGCTGCTGACCGGAAACTCCGGCCTGGATCTCCTCCTGAGTGCGTGGTAGGAACTTAGTGGCCACCACCACCTGATCACGTTTAGCGAAGTCTCTGAGCGCCCTTCCCACGAACTGCTCGCTGGTGCCGGACTGATAGGCGATAGCGGTGTCGAAGAAGTTCACCCCCAGGTCGAGGCCGTGCTTTATGATCTCACGGGAGCGCTCCTCGTCCAAAGTCCAGGAATGCTGACCCTGTCCGGGGTCGCCAAACCCCATGCATCCCATGCAGATCCGGGAGACGTTAAGCTCAGAGCTTCCAAGTTTTGCGTATTTCATGATCGTTCCTCCTTTAGATATTGACGATGTTGTGTCAGCCGTGAAAACAGGCCGTTATAGAGCTTTATTATGCTGCCGATGAGAACTGCCGCAATGAGACTCCCCTCACGGACGCCCTCCGGTTTTCCAAGGAAAATGAAGCAGATCAGCGCCGCAGCGATTATGTAGACCACGTCAAAGAAGATCTTGACGTTCTCATACCGCCGGCCGGTGACCTGGCTAATGGCACGATTCATGGCCTCGCCGGGGAGCATAGCCACGCCGCCCTTGAACTGCACCCATATCCCGAAGCCCAGCACGAAGCAGCTCAGCAGCATAAGCGCCAGCTTCACCGGATAGGTCTCGGCGGAAAGCCCTCTGATCAGCCAGCAGGAGAAGTCCGTCAGATAGCCGTATGCGAAGGCCAGAATGGTCTGGATCAGGATCTCGGCAGGCTTACATTTTCGCTTGAGCAGAGCCACCTGCACGCAGATCTGCACCACGCTCCATAGGTTTAGCCACCAGCCGAAGCTGAGGCCTTTGTTCACCAGAGATACCGAGTACGGCACTGAGGCGACCGGAGAAGTTCCAAGGCCGGCCTTTGTGGACAGAGCCACTCCCATGGCTGCGATGAAGAGTCCCACAAGGAACAGCGAATAGTTTTTGACAGTTTCTTTCAAACAAGCACCTTCTTTTCTCAGAACATTATACCACAAAAGCGAAGCGTTGTGGTATAATTGCCCGATATGCAGGGAGCAGATCATTTGATCTGCGTATCTGCAAGGGCATTTAGATAAAGTATGATCATTTGATCTGCGTATCTGCAAGGGCATTTAGATAAAGTATAATGAATGTTATTCATTATACCACAAAAGCGAAGCGTTGTGGTATAATTGCCCGATATGCAGGGAGCAGATCTTTTGATCTGCGTATCTGCAAGGGCATTCAGATAAAGTATAATGAATGTTATTCATTATACCACATTTTCGCCAAAATTGCAACCTCTAACGAGCCGTTTTTCATTGACTTTATGTAAGACGTATAGTATAATTAAAGTAGAATTCGACCAAGAAGGAGTGATCACATGAGAACACTGAAACGAGCATTATCAGCCATTATGGGAGCAGCGATCGCCGCAGGCTGCTGCCCTTTCCCGGCATTGGCTCAGGAGGAGCTTGTCACCTCGCAGATCAGCTTTGAGGAATCAGTAGAGACCATCGCCAACCCCGGCGCCGGCTACACCAACACCCCCTGGTACCGGCTTGCTCCCGGCGAATATAAGCCTGTTGACACTCAGGGCAGCCTTGTGCTTTTCTTCATCTACATCGGAGCCTACTCCTCCGGCGCAAACGGAGAACGTGTTCAGAACGGCAGCGGCGAGACCGTCTACACTCCCGGCGAGGACTATGAGCTGGACGAGAGCTTCTTCCGGTCGCTGAGGGAGAGCTTCGAGAACTGCCGAAAAAACGGCAGCATGATCGCCATGCGCTTCCGCTACGATGAAAACGGCTATGACGACCCGGAGCCCGGCTCCTTCGACATGGTGCTGCGCCACATAGAGCAGATCAAGGACAGCGGTCTGCTGGAGGAATACTCCGACATCATCGCCTATGTGGAGACAGGAATGGTGGGCAAATGGGGCGAGCAGCACGGCGGAAAATACACCTCTCTGGACTATAAAGCTCAGGTGCTGGACGCCTTCGTGAAGGCTGTTCCGGAGCCGATCCCCGTCACTGTCAGAACTCCCGACACCTTCGCAAAATGGCTGGGCATCGAGCGCTCACAGCTGGCCGATGAGGAGTGGCTCTCCGGGCAGGAGCTGACTCAGGAGCAGGGATACCGGCTCTCTCAGGCCTACCGTGTGGGACTGTACAACGACGGCTATATGGGCAGCAGCTCCGACCTTGGCACCTTCGCAGACCGTAACGTGGAGACCGCCTGGCTGAACAAGCAGTGCGAAACGGCCTACTACGGCGGCGAATTTTCCGGCAATATCGAATTCGCCAAGCAGTTCGACACCTACCTCCCGGAGAATGCGATCCCGGAAATGTACCGCACTCATCTTAGCTACATAAACTGCAACATTTTCAGCCTCTACAAGGACTACACTTTTTCCGAGGAGTACAGCGTGCCAGGGGTCGATAACTCAGCATACTACGGCCAGAGCGTGTTCCAATTCATCAGGAACCACCTGGGCTATCGCTTCGTTTTAAGGGACGCAAAGACCTCAGCCACGGTGCCCCAAGGCGGCGACCTACAGGTGGAGCTGACTGTGGAGAACACCGGCTTTGCCTCGCCTATCCCAAAGGTCAGCGCCAGCCTGATCCTTGAGCGTGAGGGCAGCTACATCACCTGTCCCCTGCCCGACGTGGACGCAAATCAGTGGCTCTCCTGCACGAAAAACGACCTGAGCCAGACCGTCACGATCCCCGGCGGACTTGAGCCCGGCAAGTGGAACGTTTACCTGAAGCTGCAAATGGGCAATAACACCGTTGACCAGCACGCTCTCCGCTCGATCCGCTTCGCAAATGAGGGCGTGTGGAACGCTTCTCTGGGAGCTGACCTGGTGGGAGAGATCACCGTTGCTCCCTCAAGCAGCACCGGGAAATACTTCGGCGTGAAGGGCGGCTTAGATGACGAAAGCGGCAGAGTCATGACTGTCCGTGGACAGGTGATCCCGGACGGTATGATCTCCTCCGACACAGAGTGGACTGAGGAGATGCTCATCGGCGAAAACGGCGATAATAAGGTCTACATGACCGCCGACGAGAACAACCTGTACATCATGGGACAGCTCCCTGACACTGCGGAGGCTCCCGTGTACAATATCCGGCTGACCCGTGAGGACGGCGAGAGCTACTGGCTGTATTACGCCTCCAACGGCTATGTTTATTTCAACCACGAGCAGCGGCGTGGGGACTCCTGCAAGCACGTCGGCAGAACGGTGGAGTTCACGATCCCGCTGGAAATGATGGGGCTTTCCGCCGGCACAGAGGTGAAGCAGGTACGGCTCTTCCTCCAGGACAGCGCCAACGATTGGGCTCTTCTGGGGGATGTCTATTCCGAGAGGTTCACCGTCCCGGCAGGCTTCCGGGTGTACTCCGGCTGCACAAACATCAAGCTGCAAGAAAGAGAGGCCTACATCGCTGCGCCGGTGACTCTGGTGGAGGGAGCTCAGTATCAGTGGTATCTGGACGGCGAGGCCATTGAGGGAGCGACCGGCGAGACCTATGCAGTCTACGGGAAAACGGGTACCTACTCCGTGAAGATCACAGCTCCCGACGGCGCAGAAAAGACCGTGGATACCCTCAGAGTAACCGAGATCAGGAGCTCCGATCTTCTTTACGGCGACGCAAACGACGACGGAAAGGTAGATCTCCAGGACGCTGTTGCGATCCTGCAAAACGTGGCGCTTTCCGCAAAATACCCCCTTACCGAAAAGGGTCAGCTCCAAGCTGACGTGGACGAGGCGGAGGGTATCTCCGGCATTGACGCACTTGTGATCCAGAAGGTGGACGCAAAGCTTATAAAGCAGGAACAGCTCCCTTTGAGAAAATAGCAAAAAAACTGCCTCTCGGGGCAGTTTTTCGTTTATAGCTGAGCTGTGAGCTCCTTTATCTGGGAGTGGTATCCCTGCATCTCAAGGTTAGCCGGGTCGATCTGAAGGGCGAATGCGATCCTTCCCAAAAGAGAATGGAGATACTGCTCCGGAGAGGTCTTCAGCCCACGCCGTTTCAGGCTCTCCTTCGGGCCAAACTTCAGGCAGAAATAGACCTCCTGCCGAAGCTGTCTGCGGAGCTCTCTGGGAACTTGCAGCTTTTCATTGACAACGATGCCGGTGACCTTCTGCTGGTTTGCGCAGCTGAGAAAAAGGGATTTCCTTTCGTTCAGTTCAAATCCCATGCCGTGGAGCATCCTTCTGACCTTTCTCACAAGATCACAGGTCAGAAGGTCTGTCTTTCTCCCGGAGAAGGTCAGGTCGTCGCAGTATCGTGTGTAGTTTATCCCCCGGCGGCCGCACCACTCTCCCAGATGCTCGTCAAAGCGCTTCATGACAAGATTGGCGATATACGGGGAAGTCGGGGCGCCCTGCGGAAGGACGCTGTTATGCACGCAAAGCCGCATGAGCAGCACGGTGGCAGCCTGAGAGAGCCCCAGCTGCCTCATGACCGAGTATACCATGTCGGCGTCGATATTATCGAAGAATTTTGAGATGTCCAGCTTGATCAGGTACTCCTGATGCAAGTGGGGCGAGGCGTTGTCCTTCAGCGAGCGGCCGGGCTGATATGCTGTGGAAAAACTGGACAGCTCCAGCCTGTAAAGGTACCGGTGAAGGATCCTGCGCTGGGTCATTTTCAGCAGGGCGTTAGGCACTGACAGCTTGCGGCTCTTGCGGAAAAGCCCCTTCTTTATCACAACAGTGTGGTAGTTTTTGTACTTGGAGGATCCGCTCTTGGGATGTCTGGGAATACGCTCGTTGCTGAGCATATACAGCTTTCCCACAGGCACGTCAAGAGCATGGGAAACTGCCAAAACATCGCTGTCTGTCATAGCTCCACCTCCAAAAAATGAACAGGCTGCCGGCACAAACCATTCAAATGCTGGGGAGCTGAATTTTAGTCAACGAAGTTGACGGAATTATTCAGCGGAGCAGGCATTTGCTAATGTGGATACTCCTGAAAGCCCAGCGGCGACTCGCCGCTGTATGCAGTGCAAAACGCTGCCGGCAGCTGTTCGGTCAAGGCCATTATAGCACAGTCGATTGGAATTGTCAACAGCCTCTAGGCCAGCTTCACCACCAGCGTCACGCTGAAAAAGCCGTCCTTGATGTCCGCATAGACCTCGCCGCCCATGAGCCCCATGAGCCGCTTGCAGATGAAAAGTCCCAATCCGTTGCCGTTTACGCCGGCGGAGTTGCTCCCTCGGTGGAAGCTCTCAAAGATCTGAGGCAGCTCCTTACTCTCCAGCTGACAGCCGGAATTTGACACGCAAATGAGCTGGCAGCCGTCCATTCGGTCAAAGCCGATCTCTATGACCCTGCCGTCGCCGTACTTTATGGCGTTCTCCACAAGGTTTTGCAGGCACTCACCAAGGCGGTCAGGGTCA
The DNA here is from genome assembly GCA_902760805.1 of Ruminococcus flavefaciens. Taxonomy (GTDB): domain Bacteria; phylum Bacillota; class Clostridia; order Oscillospirales; family Ruminococcaceae; genus Ruminococcus. The sequence goes on from CACWHY010000005.1 coordinate 157,160, forward strand.
CAGGAGAGGATGCCGTCCTCGTACTGGTCTATTTTCAGCTCAGTGCCGGACATTGCCAGCTGAGGAGCATACCTTGCATGGATCTTGCCAATGATCTGGCTGAGGAAGGCCTCTCCCTGCACCACTTCAAAGGTCATGAAGTCCTCGCTGGCGGCCTGAGTGATCTGGCTGACGAAGTTCTCGATCTCGTCCGCCCGGGAGTTTATGCTCTCGGCGGCACTTCGGCGCTTCTCCTCGTCCTGATAAAGTCCCTTGGCCAGAGCCTTTGCGTTGAGCTTGATCGCCGAAAGGGGCGTTTTTATGTCGTGGGAAAGGCTAAGCAGAAGCAGCTTTTTGTCACGCTGCATGGAGATCTCCTTCCGGCGGCTGTCCTCCACGCTCTCTCTGAGCATATTGACGCCCCAGGTGAATTTCCCGAAAAATCGGCTTTTCTCCTCGGGGATAGCAACAGCCAGATTTCCCCTGGCAAGCTCCTGTGGAACACTGCTGAGCCGTCCGAAGGGAAGGATGATCTTCCGCCAGATGTACAAGAACACCGCCAGGATCAGCAGGAAAAGCGCTCCCATAGCCACAGCAGTCTTCCTGAGCATGACCCTGCCGTCGAAGGCTTTGTACTCCACACGATAGAGCTGACCGCCGCTCTCCACGATGACATAGGGGTTTTCCGATAAGTAAAGATCACCGTCCGCAGAGGTGAAAACTCCGGTAAGGTTGGGGAACTCCGACAGATCCGTGCTGCCGGTCTCGCTGATCTGCTCAGCAAGGCGCTTGGCCTCCACCCGGCAGATACCGTCGTTTCGGCGGATGCTCCGGGAAAGCGAGACCTCCAGCATCACGGCGATCACCAGAAAAACTGCGATCACGATAATAAAGATCCTTTTGAACGTCTTCATAGGAACTTATACCCCACTCCCCAGACAGTGATCAGCCGCTTGGCCTTTTTGGGGTCGTCCCCCAGCTTCTGCCGCAGCCGGTTGATGTGGACGTGGAGGGTCTGGAGCTCGGAATCGCTGTCACTGCCCCAGACCCTGTTGAACAGGTATTCTTTTTTAAGAGCCTTCCCCTGGTTTTCGATGAGAAGAGCCAGCAGATCAAACTCCTTTGCAGGCAGCTCCACAGCCTTGCCGTCGATCTGAGCAGTGCGGTCCGCCAAATTCAGTGTGACACCGCTTGCAGAGATCACGCTGTGCTGATAGCGCCGCTTGAAAATGCCCTTGATCTTGGCAATAAGGATGTCGATGTCGTAGGGCTTTTCGATGTAGTCGTCAGCTCCCAGGTCAAGGCCGCTGAGCTTATCCTCCTTGTCAGTTCTTGCGCTGACGATAAGGATCGGTGTGTCTGCGGATTCTCTCAGCTTTGAGCAGACCGAAAAGCCGTTCACGTCCGGAAGATTTATGTCCAGCACCACAAGCCTTGCTCCGTAGCGCTCAAAGAGCTCCAAGGCACGCTCACCGCTCTCAACTGCCGAGACCGTATAGCCCTCAGCACGAAGAAAATCCGTCAGAAGTCCGGCCAGCTCCCGGTCGTCCTCCACGATAAGAATATCAGTCATACCATCACCTCGGCGAGAAATGTTTTTGTATGAACATTATACCACGATCCGCCAGATCAATCAAGTGAAGCTGACCAAAATATCTCCAGAGGTGGTGCTGATATCCACAGCCCGGCCGGAGCCGTTGTCCTTTTTGTAGGAGTTGTCGATCTCAGCTCCGCCCACTATGATCTTGCCTGAGGTCGTCGAAATATCGAAGTCGAAGTCAGTCTCGCTGCCGCTCAGCTCCATGGACACATCACCGGAAATGCAATCTGTCTCGATCTGGCTGGATCCTGTACCGGTCAGCTTCATATCGCCGGAGGTCTGATCGGTGGTCAGCTTTCCGAAAATGCAGTCGTCTATCTTCAGGTCACCGCTGGCAGACTTTATCTTCAGGTCGCCGCCGCTCTTTGAGCCGCTGATCATGATGTCGCCGGAGGTCACGTTTATGCTGCCGGAAACATCTGTATCGCTGATCTGGATGTTGCCGGAGGTGGCCTTGATCCCCACAGACTCCAGAGTCTTAGCGGAGAGAGTGATCTCGATTCTGTTGTGGTCGCTGTAGGTGACCCAGTTCAGCTTTTTGCTGCTTTTTGAAACGATCGTCAGCTTGCTGCCGTCCTGAGTGATCTCGGGCTTCAGGCTCTCGGGGAGGTCGTAGCTCACCTGATCGGAGCTGCCCTGTCTTATGATGATGTCAGCGCTCGTCACGTCAACGCTCAAGGAGGAAACTGCCCCGATCTCCACAGTGTCATGAACAGTGGGCTCCTGTCTCATCCCGCAGCTAAATCCGCATACTGCCGCTGCTGCAAGCACCGCTGCCCCTGCTATCATTTTGCCGATCTTCATGGTGTTATCCTTTCTTACCAGCCCTGCTCTAAGAGCCAGTTGTTCAGTTCTCTTTCACGGTCACGGAGCTCTGCCTCTCCCCCAAGGAAGTGTCCCATTTCCTTCTGGCCAACTATACAGCCGTCAAGGATATAGATCACCCTGCTGCACTTTGCGGCGACCTTTGGGTCGTGAGTTACGCACATGACAGTTGTGCCGTCCTCGTTGAGAGAGAGCAGCTGGCTCATCACCTCGTCAGAGCTTGCCCTGTTGAGAGCTCCTGTGGGCTCGTCAGCGAAGATCATGCTGGGAGAATTGATCATGCTCCGGCAGATACCTGCTCTCTGGAGCTGTCCTCCTGAGACCTCATTGATGTCGTTATCGCCTATATCAGCGATCCCCAGGCGCCGCATGAGAGCTCTTCCACGCTCCTCAGTCTGGCTGCGTTTTTCCTTTGTCTTCTTGGACTTCACCGCCGGAAGAATGATATTATCCAGCACGGAGAGGTTTTTCATCATGTACATCTGCTGGAAGATAAATCCCATTTCATCCAGGCGAAGAGAAGCCATTTCCTTGTCTGAGAGCTTGGCTGTCTCCTTTCCTGCGAAGATCACGCTGCCGGCTGTGGCTCTGTCCATTCCGGATACACAGTAGAGCAGAGTGCTCTTTCCGGAGCCGGAGGGTCCCATGATAGCCAGCATCTCGCCCTCCTCCACGGAGAGGTCGATGTTTTTCAGAACGTTGTTCTGGTGCTTGTTGACGATGTATGTCTTGCAAAGTCCCTTTGTCTGTAAAACTGTACTCATTTTCCTTATCCTTTCTTACTCGATAGAAGCCGTATCGCTGGCCTTGATGGTCCTTGTGTAGAGTGCTGTCAGCAGCGCTCCCACAACTGTAACTGTGATGAGGATCGCCGGGAATATCAGGAAGATCTCCAGCGGATCGATAGCGCACTTTATGTCTGAAACATCACCTATCAGCAGACAGATCTTGCTGAACATGAAGTTGCCCAGAGGCATGATGACTGCCAGTCCCAAAAGCACCGCAGCTGCTGCGATCAGGCCAAATCTCAGGGTGTGCTGAGCGATCATGCTGCCGTTTGAAACGCCCATGGCCTTCATGAGAGCGATCTCGCTCTTCTCCTTGGAGATGAAGCTGCGCTCCATGAGGACTACGATCAGAGCTGTTACCACGATAGTCAGGATCATGATCATCTTCTTGATCGAATTCAGCGTGTCGGAAACTCCTGTCATGTTCTTGATCATCTCAGAGGTGGTGAGGATCTTGTCTGTGTCGTAGATCTCGTTCAATTTGTCGATATTGCTGCGGATAGTCTCCTTGTCCGGAGCTCCGTCGAAGTGTATCGCAACGCCCATTGTGCCGGCTGCGGGCATATTTCCGTAGTCAAACTTGTCAGAGAGGATCGCTCCATTGGTATAGAAGCCTGAAAACCTTCCTGTAATGATGAGCTCACGCTGCTCCCCATTTATATCCATGGTAACTCTGTCGCCCACCTTTGCGTCAAGGCTTTTCAGCGTGCTGATAGTGACCACCATCTCGTCCGCCTTCATTGGAGCATATCCCTCGTCCATGCGGAGGTATCCCGCCGTAGTCCTAATAGGGAGCATACAGGTGAGCTTAGCCTCCTTATCGCCGTGTTTTGTTCTTAATTGCATAACGTTCATCATTGTGCATTTACCAGGCATACCGTTTTCCTTCAGCTTATCCTCCATATCCTCAAGGAAGGGCTCGGCCTTTGTCTGATCCATCATCACATCGCCAAGATCCTCTGTATCAAAGTAGAATGCCTCACTTTCAGGAAGGGCAAACAGCCACAGGATCTTCTCGCTTTTCAGGGTGACTGCGAAGTTGGACATTAGCATCATCATGAGCATACACAGGGTGAAGATCACTGTGATGATGCCGTAGTTTTTGGGTGAGCTGAGCACATCGTTCACTGCCATGAACTGTGTGGAGGGCAGCTTTGAGCGGCTCAGTTTCAGTATGCTCTTCTTGTGGAAACGCTCGCCGGTCTGTCCGCTGCGTACAGCGTCGATCGGTGAGAGCTTCTTGACCTTCCGTGTGCAGGTGTAGCAGAAAAAGATTATCAGTGCGACTACTGCTACTGAGCTGAGAAGTCCGATGAAGCTGGTATTGTCGTTTTTGATGACCATGTTTTTGGAAATGCTCTTCATCATCAGTCCGCTGAGAGGGATCGATAATACAGCTCCGATCAAAGCTCCGATGACCGAGATCGCAAGGTACTTCACAAGGTAGAGAGCTCGTATGCTGCCGTTGCTTATCCCCACGGCCTTCATAACGCCGATCTCACGGAATTCCTCGCTGATCGTGAAGCCGATAGTAAATCTCAGCACAACAAAGGCTGTGATCATCAGGAGCACGCTGATCGCCATCATGATGTATGCAACGATCATATCATAAAGGTAAATGCTCTTGAAATCCTGTCTTGTACCAACACTGATATAATCATAATCCTTGGCAATGTCCCTAATAGCCTGGATATCTGTGGAATCAACAAAAAGTGCCTCGAAGTAGATCTTGTTGAGCGACTCCTTGTCAGCCACCGCATCGTAGTCCTCGTTGGAAAAGAGAAGCATGGGACCTGATGCGCTGTCTGAGCTGGAAAGTGCATCCTTCAACCTGCCCATGTATTTCAGATCCAGCTGAACATCATCCACCTCCATTTTGAACTGATCCCCGATCTTCAGGTCCATATCCTGACTGAACGGAGCAGTCGCATAGAAGCAGCCCTTTTCAACGTCTGTGATAACATCGTTGTTCTCATCGAAATACTTTATGGCCATTTCATCCTCACTCATGATACAGGCCGGATTGAAGAAATTGTTCATGGGCTTTCCCTTGTAGATGAACACTTTTGAGCTCATAACGGCGTGCCAATGCTCCGTCTTTACACTGCTGACAGAGGGCAGCGCACGGATACGGTCCTCGGCATCGCATTTCTCCTGTATCTGCACAACAGCATCCGGCACTTCTGCAAGTTCAAAATACTGATCGATACCGCCGTTCACTGCAATGATGTTGTTGATGCTGGCTGCCGCAAACATGGCGCTCAGCACTACGAACAGCAGCAGGATAACGTTCATGGTCTTTTTTCGTCTTAGGTCCTTTTTAAGAATTCTCCAAAACATGATCATACCTCATTTCGTCCAGTGGTTTTCTCTATGCTCAGATTATACCACGGATATTCTTAACAAGTCCTTAACTTTTGTAAGAAATTGAAAAACGGCTGTTTTTCGGGAAATTTCACAGCTGGGACTTGACAATTTCCCCTCCTGAGATTATAATACTAAAGGGTTATTCTTATTGATGGAAGTGAAATGATGAACACTCACAGAAAAAACGCCCTGATCTTCCTTGGGGCATTTGTCTGCTGCTTTCTATGGGGGAGCGCCTTCCCCGGGATCAAGATCGGCTACAGCCTTTGGGGGATCTCCGGCGATGACACCTGGCAGATCATACGCTTTGCCGGGATCAGGTTTTTCCTTGCAGGAGCTCTGGTGATCGCTTTTGCCAGCCTCATGCGGCGCAGACTCCTTCTCCCGGAGAAAAATGAGCTGGGCAAGATCGCATTCCTAAGCCTTTTTCAGACCGTTGGCCAGTACATACTCTTCTACCTGGGACTTGCCCACACCACCGGCGTGAATTCGGCTGTGGTGGACTCGCTGACCTCATTCTTTGCAATCATAGTGGCAAGTCTCTTCATGAAAATGGAACGGCTAACTCCCCGAAAAATAGCCGGATGTGTCCTGGGCTTTGCAGGAGTTCTCCTCATAAACCTGTCAGCGGAGGGCTTTTCCTTCCGGCCCCTGGGCGACGGAATGGTGGCACTTTCGGCACTGTGCTACGGTATTTCCTCCTCGCTGATCAAGAAATACTCCGCAAACCACGATACCGTGCTTTTCAGCGGCTATCAGTTCATGATTGGCGGAGTTGCAATGACCATTGTGGGTCAGGCTGGAACGGCGCTCTCCGGAGAGCCCTCCGCCGCAGTCACTGCGCCCCTTGGCGCCGCCGGGATCCTGCTCTACCTTGCCCTGGTCTCAAGCGTGGCCTACACCCTTTGGGGGATCTTGCTCAAAACCAGCGATGTATCAAAGATCTCCATATTCGGCTTCATGAATCCTGTGATCGGTGTGATCCTGTCCGCCCTTCTCCTTGGGGAAGCCGGTGAGCTGGGACTGAAGCACGCCGGAGCTCTTCTGCTGATCTGCGCCGGGATAGTTGCAGTAAATCTTTCCCCGAAAAAAGTTTTTCATAAGAAAATCGCAAAAATTACGTTGTAATTCTAACTCGCTCATGGTATAATTAAGAAAAAAGGAGGAAAGCCTTATGATATACAAAAAGTTTATCTCATCAGCAATTTCTGCCGCAATGATCCTGGGAGCCACCGCTATGCCGGCTTCTGCGGCCACTATAGGTGCTCCAGATCTGAACATCTCCGAAAACAAAGGCGAATACGACTACGCCGGAACTGAATGCGAGCCAGCCCACGATACCTCCCGAGATGTGCAGACTCAGGGCGTTGGCAACCCATTTAATTACGGCGAGAGGAACACTCCCGCTGACGCTACCGAGGAGGAGATCCGTGCCATCAACCACAAGATGACTGTTCAGGAAGTAAAATACGCTCTGTATAAAGAGATCGACGAGCACTGGGAGCTGATCTCTACCCGTCTTGGCCAGCCTGAGCGTGAGAAGGTCTACGCCCTCTTCCTGGGACTTGGCACAAGAGAGTCCACCCTTGGCGGAAACGGCGACGGCGCTGACCTCGAAACTGCCCAGATGGACGGCTTCGGAGTGAATTCAGCCCACGCTTACGGCACATTGCAGACAGCTGTTACGGCCTTTGCCGACTGCGACCCAACATTCATGAAGGAGGACAACGTGCCTGAGATGTTCCAGTATTCCTTCACGCCAGAGAATTTCTACGATGCCATAATTTCCAACCATATGGGCATCCGAAAGATCCTGCATTTCGCCGAATGGTGCATAAACGAGCACCACATGACCGGCTATCAGGTCATCAGAAACAGTCTCAAGGGCTTCAATACGGGCTGGTGCAACATGGCCGAGGACGACGGCGCTTACCGAACTTACGCCGACGAGATCTGCGCAATGGCTCAGTTCTACTACAACGAGGGACACCTTTACGACAACGTTTTCACCTGGACTGAATCGCCGGCAGCCGCTCCCTATCGTACCGACAACAGGTGGGACTGGTGGGGCGATACAGAGCCAAGTATGGCGCCTATCGAGGAGAAGTCCGCCGTTCCCGGAGACATCAACGACGACGGAGCTGCTAACATTGCCGATGCAGTTCTGCTGCAAAAATGGCTCCTCGCAGATCCTGATACCACGCTTCCGAAATGGGAGAACGGAGATCTTTGCCAGGATCAGCGCCTTAATGTCTACGACCTGATACTTCTGAAGGATCTCATTTCAGAAAACGGAGAGATATAAATATAAGGGCAGATCCGAGTTGTTCCCTTATGTGGAAAGCATTATCAAGGATCCACCCTGCAAAAAACAGGCAGCCAACAATTGACTGCCTGTTTTTATGTGTTCTGTTACTCACCAAGTTCGGGAGTCTGATTACTTGAGGTTATAACGTCCTCGCTGTCGAACTCAACTATCTCCATTTCAGGAGCTGTATACTTTTCTTTCATTGTGATCCTCCTAATCTAAATTACAGGCTTATCTTATACGCCTTAGCAGCGTCTGCGTAAACGCAGAGTGCCTTTGAGAGATCCCAAAGAGCCTGGTCGGTAGTCTTTTTCAGTGCAAGAACGCTGTAGGACAATGCGCTGAACTTTAATTCATCATCACCGATAACAAGTACAAACTCTTCGCTGAGCTTGTCTGCTGAAATGTTGGAGATCTCGAAATAGGACTTGCCGCCCTTGGTTATCTTAGTTAAAAGAGCTTCGCCGTAATTCAGATTAGCCTGCTGAGCATCGTTGGATCAGGTCTGTCATTTAGACGCAAAAAAGCAGCCCATATAAGGACTGCTTTTTGGTGGGCCATTAGGGACTCGAACCCCAGACCGTCCGGTTATGAGCCGGATGCTCTAACCAACTGAGCTAATGGCCCGATATAAATAAACGGAAGCCTTGCGACTTCCGTTTATATCTGTGCCGGCATTGAAATACTTTCCCAGGCCGTCGCCAGCCAAGTATCATCTTCGCATCAGAGCTTAACTTCCGTGTTCGGAATGGGAACGGGTGTGAC
>CACWHY010000006.1:0-1465 GCA_902760805.1 Ruminococcus flavefaciens
GAAGAAAAATTCATGCCTGTCAAGTGCCGCAACTGCGGTCGGTGGTTCATCATGAAGCATACTACCTTCTCGCACTACTGCAAGCGACTTATAAGCAGCAATCCGCCCAAGTCCTGCCGTGACATATCCATGCGGCACACCTTCAAGGACAAACTCAAAAATGATCCTGTGTGGGAGATATACAACCGAGCATACAAACAGCACTATGCTCGTTTTATGAAAAAGAAGATGAGCAAGTCTGAGTTTGCTGAGTGGGGCGACTACGCTATTCAGCTAAGGCAGAAGGCTGCTGAGGGTGGGATGGAGATTGAAGAGTATCAGAGGTTGATCAGGATATAACACCCATATTATTTTACAATTCTTTTGATTAATATCAATGTCAACTATTGGGTGCTATCTATTCTTTATCCAACCAAATTATTTATTAAGCATTATTCGTTTGCTTTCGGTTTATTCCACTGCACTAAGGTTGATGCTACTATAGAAGCATTTCAACAGTCATTAGTAAAACCTATACAGCGGACTATGAAGTAGAACAGCCAGATACTTCAAGTGAGGTATCTGCCTGTTTACGATTGGTGATAAGAATCCTGTATCATACGATATTGGTATTTCTGTTATCAGAAATGTGTGGCGTGCTGTACAGATGCTGAAGGACGAACCGACGAATGAAGATGCACGGGGCATGATACTATACGGAGCATCTATTTCAACATCAAGCAGGCTGGGGCTTGGCAAAGAGGAAAATTATGCTTACGATATTTATGAAGTGGAGTTTGTGCCGGAGGTGCTGTTGGGTGTTTCTTACCGAAAAAGTCTAACTACTATATTTCCTCGCATTTTGAAGGCAATGGGTAAATATCATGTGCAGGACATAGAGAAGTTTTTCCGTGATGCGTTCGATTTTGAAGGCAGTATTGAAGGATCCGCAGAACGAATGATAGAAATGTTTGCAGATATGGGTGTTGACATGTACTTTGAAAAAGGTGCTGACGTAAATAATCTGAAGGGTATTCCGATCGAAACGACATTGGCGGCAGAGGAAGTTGCAGCGATCATGCAGGATTGCTTAAAAAAACAAATGAGATGTGACCGCTCTCTTTCGTTTTATTCATATGTGCAGTCATTCAGACCGTGTATGAGCTGGATATAAACGCACTCCGCGCGTAGCAAACTTTAGTTTGCGGATGTGCAAGGCACTTTAAATCATTTATTATAGCGAACGTCAACTTATTTTTGCCGTTCACTGTTATATAACATTGAAACGAAAGCCCATCCCCGCGGATAAACTGTAATAATTCTTATGCAGAGCACAGTAATAAAAGATTTATCCCCGGTGCAATTGCCGTATATCATTATTATCAGGAGGATATAAAAATAGACATTGGCAGCTGAATGCCTAAAAATCCGACAATCCGATCTAATTGTTTATTGAATCTATTGCCTTTCCCCGGTATAATAAAAC
>CACWHY010000006.1:1504-170390 GCA_902760805.1 Ruminococcus flavefaciens
CATGTACTCGAAAAGGACTCCGTTCCCGGAGGGGCTTGTGACGGTATGTATTATACAAGTGTAGGTTATGTGATGCGCGGCGGACGTGAAATGGACAACCATTTTGAGTGTATGTGGGACTTGTTTCGCTCTATCCCGTCTATCGAAACAGAGGGAGTGAGTGTACTTGATGAGTACTACTGGCTCAACAAAGCCGATCCTAATTTCTCTCTATGCCGAGCAACAGAAAAGCAAGGACAGGACGCACATACCGACAAAAAATTCGGACTGTCTGACAAAGCCTGCTCTCAGCTGATGAAGCTGTACCTTACAGCCAACGAGGAACTGTATAACAAAAAGATAACCGATGTCTTTGATGATGAAGTTCTGAACTCTAATTTCTGGCTGTACTGGAGGACTATGTTTGCATTTGAGAACTGGCATTCCGCACTTGAAATGAAACTGTATATGCAGCGGTTCGTTCATCATATAGGCGGATTGCCCGACTTCACTGCACTGCGTTTTACAAAGTACAACCAGTATGAGTCTATGATACTTCCGATGATAAAATATCTTGAGAGCTTCGGCGTACAGTTTGAATATGGTGTAAAGGTCGAGAATGTCACCTTTGACATCTCGGGCGGAAGGAAGGCTGCAACAGGTATCGAAGTGATACGTAACGGCGCAAAGGAAACTATTCCGCTGACCGAAAACGATCTTGTATTCATCACAAATGGCGGCTGTGTCGAGAATTCTGCCATAGGAAGCCAGAATACTCCTTCTGAGTTCAACAAGGAGATCAAACCCGGCGGTGGCTGGGATATGTGGCGAAAAATAGCTGCACAGGACAAGTCCTTTGGAAATCCCGATAAATTCTGCTATGATGCTGAAAAGACCAACTGGATGAGCGCAACTGTTACTACCCTTGATAAGCGGGTCATTCCGTACATCACAGCAATATGCAAGCGTGACCCGTTTTCGGGCGGAGTAGTCACGGGCGGGATCGTAACCTGCCGTGATTCATCGTGGCTGCTGTCATGGACTATCAACCGTCAGCCGCAGTTCCGCAGTCAGCCTAAGGATCAGTGTCTTGTATGGGTATATGCCCTTTTCACTGACAGAAACGGTGACTATGTGAAGAAGCCGATGCGTGACTGTACAGGCAAAGAAATATGTATGGAATGGCTGTATCATCTTGGAGTACCCATTGACGAGATAGAGGATATAGCAGAGAACAGCTGCAATACCGTTCCTGTAATGATGCCCTATGTGACAGCATTCTTTATGCCCCGTCAGGCAGGCGACCGTCCCGATGTTGTGCCGAACGGTGCTGTCAATTTCGCATTTCTTGGACAGTTTGCTGAGACCAAGCGTGATACTATATTCACTACCGAATACTCTATACGCACAGGAATGGAGGCTGTCTATACTTTGCTCGGAATAGACAGAGGCGTTCCCGAGGTATGGGGCAGTACATACGATATCCGTGATCTGCTCAATGCGACTATAGCTCTGCGTGACGGAAAGCCTCTTACTGCCGATACAGGTCTGCTCGCAAATGCGGCAATAAAACCGCTGCTGAAAAAGATACACAGCACTGATATAGAAAAGCTGCTGCTTAGATATAATGTCATCGGACTTCCCGAATCGGACGAAGAAAATGCTTCGGAGAGACACATAAACAAGAAAAATTTTGTAAAAGCGGGTGCAGGAGCAGCCGCAGTCGGAACAGCTATAGCAGTTGCTAAAAAAGTTAAGAACAAAAAGAAATAAACATAAATTGCCATAAACTTCTCCTTATTCAGATACGAGGACGCTGTCGTTTTCAGACAGTGTCCTCTATTTTTGCTATTGACTAAAAGTCATTTTTATGGTACAATGTTTGTATAATGAGGAAAGAAGGCGTATGAGTGGCGAATCTGACAAAGGAAGCAATTAAAAAATCGCTGATAAAGCTGCTGAACGAGCGTCCCATAAACAAGATAACCGTCAAGGATATCGTTGAGGACTGCGGCATAAACCGCAACAGCTTCTACTACCATTTTGATGATATACCTTCACTTCTTGAGGAAATGATAAACAGAGAGGCTGACAGGATAATTGCAGAACACTCCCGTATTGAGAGCATCGAGGAATGCCTTGAGGTCGCTGTTTCCTTTGCACTTGAAAACAAAAAGGCTGTTCTGCACATACATAATTCCCCGAACCGTGAAATATATGAGAGTTACCTGTGGAGAGTCTGTGAGCACGTTGTAAGGACTTACTTCAATACAGTATTTGCAGACCGTCCCATTGACGAAGCTGACAAGGAGATACTTATCCGATATCATAAGTGCGAGGGCTTCGGTCAGATAATCGACTGGCTCAGCAGCGGTATGAAATACGATATCCAAGCTGACTTTCATCGTATATGTGAGCTGAGAAAAGGCTCAGTCGATTTGCTATACAAGTAAAAATTTAGGCACTTGAGCGTATCTGTCCAAAAAATTGGCAGATACGCTTTTTTGTATGTTTACGGCAAGCAGCAAATATGCTATGATGACTACAGTACCGCAGAGTGCTGTTTACAGCGGTAAACAGGGTTTGCGCTTTGCGGTGCCGCCAGACACTACTTTTACGGAGGTGAAGAACATGAAAAGCGAGAAATATATCCGCACAGCAAAAACAGGCTATATAATCATATCTGCGCTGATGTGCATACTGGGCATTGTTTTTACCGCAGTCCCCGACCTATCTGCAAACCTTATAGGCAGACTTTTCGGAGTGCTGATAGTACTTTTCGGCGTGATAAAGCTCATCGGCTATTTTTCAAAAGATCTCTACCGCCTTGCATTCCAGCATGACCTGGCACTTGGGATACTACTGATAGTTCTCGGGGGAATAATGCTCATAGATACCAATAATGTCCTGAATATCATCTGTATCGGAGTCGGGATATACATACTGCTTGACGGTCTGCTGAAAATACAGATCGCAATTGACTCCAAGCGCTTCGGTCTGAGCAAATGGTGGCTGATAATGACTGCGGCGATAGTTACGGGTATTGTTGGACTTATGCTGATAATACGTCCTGGCGAGGGAGTGAGATTTGCAACTGTTCTGCTGGGAATTTCGCTGATATTTGAGGGTATCCTCAACCTTGTAACTGCTCTGACTGCTGTGAAGATAATGCGCAGCAGACTTCACAGCGATGACATTATCGACATAGAAATAAACGAATAGCAATATACCGTGAGCCGAAGCACTGACGGTAAACGGTATTATATATAAATGGTGCAGTATGTTATATACACATACTGCACTTTAATTGGAGGTGCTTTATGTATTCAGAGATCAACCCATATATCGAAAAACTGGCTGAACTATCAGACAACAGTAACTCTATCAGTCCCGATATGTACAAAGAGCATAAGGTTTTCCGTGGACTTCGTGACCTTAACGGAAACGGAGTAGTCACTGGTCTTACCGAAATATCTCGGATAAAGGCAAAGGAAAAAACTCCCGATGGTGATGTTCCATGTGAGGGACAGCTTTTTTATCGTGGGATCAGTGTCCGTGACATAGTAGGCGGATTCTGGAACGAGCAGCGCTTCGGCTTTGAGGAGACCGTGTATCTTCTGTTGTTCTCAAAGCTGCCCGATGCTAAAGAGCTTGGGCATTTCTGCCGTACTCTTGCTTATATGCGTACCCTGCCCGATTCGTTTACAAGAGATATGATACTGAAAGCTCCCGGCAGGGATATGATGAATATTCTGTCAAGAACAGTTCTTGCACTTTATGCCTATGACGATGAGCCCGATGATACCTCTACTGCAAATGTTCTCCGTCAGTGTCTGCACCTTATTTCGGTATTTCCCATGCTTGCGGTCTACGGCTATCAGTCATATCTGCACTATCATCTCGGGCAGGACTTGTTTATCCGCAACCCGAGACAGGAGCTTGGAACTGCGGAAAATCTTTTGCATATGCTGAGAGAAAACGGCGAATATTCAGAGCTTGAAGCCCGTATACTCGACCTTGCACTTGTTCTTCATGCGGAGCATGGCGGCGGAAATAATTCCACATTCACAACTCATGTCGTCACATCATCGGGAACTGATACATATTCCGCAATAGCTGCGGCACTCGGTTCACTGAAAGGTCCTCGTCACGGCGGTGCAAATATCAAGGTGGTGAAAATGTTCGACGATATGCAGCGGACGATCGACACAAGCGACAGGTCTGCGGTCAGGGAATATCTTACGAAACTGCTCGATAAGGAAGCCTTCGACTGTGCAGGGCTTATCTACGGAATGGGACACGCTGTTTACTCGAGATCAGACCCGAGAGCTGATATCCTTAAACAGTGTGCCAAGGCTTTGGCAGTTGAAAAGGGCAACGAGGAAGAATTTGCCCTGTTTGAGTATGTGGCAGAGACAGCTCCCGAGCTTATCGCTGAGAAGCGAAAAATGTACAAGGGAGTCAGCCCGAATGTTGATTTTTACTCGGGACTGATCTACCGTATGCTTGGTCTGCCTTACGAATTGTTTACGCCTTTATTTGCCGTTTCGAGGATAACAGGCTGGAGTGCTCACCGCATCGAGGAGATACAAAACAACGGGAAAATAATACGTCCTGCGTATATAAGCGTAAAGCCTGAGAGCAAGTATATCCCTATCAACAGGAGGCAGTGACGGGGTATGAAAAAGCTCATTCTTTTGATCATACTGCTTTTTGCAGTCATGGACGCAGCTTTAATGTGGCTACAGGTGAGAGGTGCAGATATGGAAACGACCGAACGGGCGGAGAGAAACGAAAAGGCTATTGAATTCTGGAAAAGTCACTGTGTTAATGGTAAATGTTCATGAATATATTCCTGATATTGACATTTCTGTTTGCCATCGGAGGAATGACAGGCTGGGTGATAGAGGTGTTCTACCGCAGATTCGTCTCACAGAAGCACTGGGTAAATCCCGGCTTCCTGACAGGCCCATGTCTGCCGCTTTACGGTGAGAGTCTGTGCATTTTATATCTGCTGGCACATTTGGAGGGCTATCTGTATATAGAGCCGGTCTGGTTGGAAAAACTTCTGCTGTTCATTATAATGTCCGCAGCCATAACCGCACTTGAATTCGTCGTCGGAGTAATTATGCTGGCAACTACTCATGTAAGGCTCTGGGACTACAGTGAGCTTCCGGGAAATATCCGCGGCATTATATGTCCGCTATTCACCTTTTTCTGGGGATTGCTCAGTGCAGTGTATTATTTTCTTGTCCACCCTCATATACTTGAAGCACTGGAATGGCTGTCGCAGAATCTGGCTTTTTCATTTGGAATAGGCTTCTTTTACGGTATATTTGTCATCGATCTTGCATACTCATCAAAGATAATAATGAAGATACGCAATTTTGCAGAGGAGAAACAAGTCGTTGTCAGATTGGAGGAGCTCCGTGAGCAGATCAATTACAGCATAGAGCGCAGAAAGCCTAAATTTGTGCTATCAATGAAAACTGAAAGACCGTTCAGGGAGGTGCTTGAAAAATATCTCAATAAGCCATAAACATGACATTTATATTAATTAATATGTGGTCAAAAGAATTGGAGAATATAATTTGATCGATAATTAAGTATACAGTCATATAATTCAAAACCCGCTTAGAAGTCTATTCTAAGCGGGTTTCTTGTGGAGCTGGAAACGTGACTTGAACACGCGACTTTAGATTTCAATAAAGCAAGAGTCCCGATACAAATGTATCGGGATTCTTTATCCTATTCGGTTTTGTTTTTACCTTTCTGCGTTAAGGACATCTTACATCAGAAATGGTGGCGGACGACGCCGTATTCGTCATCCAGGCGGTAGTAGGGGCAGGCGTAGTTGGAGCCGGCCAGGAAACGAGCCATTTCGTCCTCGTCCAGGTCCACCATACAGACGTAGCAGTCGTAGTCGTCGTCGTAAACGTAATATGTACAGGTCTCGCAGTTTGTGATCTTTTTGTCGCTCATTTTTTCACCTCTATGTAGCGGAGAGTCAATCTCCGCAGATCGTTATTGTTCCGCAAACCCCCCGGCTGTCGGCCAGTGGCAGCTCTGCGGTGTTTTTCTCGCTCAGAAGCCGGCTGAGCACCGTGATAATGCCGCTTTCGGGAGAATCACCTCTCCCGGCAGCCAGCTTTGCGGAGCCCTCAAGGAGCTCGCCTGTTGCCTCTGTCAGCAGCTCTCCGGCAGAGCCTGAGCTCCCCAGCACAATGCACTCCGGAGAAACTCGCCAGACCGTGAGCATTTCCCCGAGAACGGACTTGGCAGGGCAGTTCCCAAGAACGATAAGCTCAGTGTAGCCTGTGAAGATCTTTCGCCCGGAGGCAAGCTCTGCCTCCCGAAGCGCCTCAGCCAGGTCCTCCGCCGGAACAGTCATAGGCTCACCCTCGAAAAACTCAAAGGTGACCTTGCCTGAGTCCACCGCCGCTGACCGGAGATAGGCTCTATCCTGGATCCGCTCAGGAGAACAGCCCGTGAGGAGGGCTGCCACGGCGGCAAAGACT
This sequence comes from Ruminococcus flavefaciens, assembly GCA_902760805.1. Taxonomy (GTDB): domain Bacteria; phylum Bacillota; class Clostridia; order Oscillospirales; family Ruminococcaceae; genus Ruminococcus. The sequence goes on from CACWHY010000006.1 coordinate 8,002, forward strand.
GCAATGATCTGCCTCATGCTCCTGCCCTCCTTTTCAGCCATACCCCGGCACTGAGCAAAAATACTGCCGCCGGTGTTACAATGGTGAAGACCCGGCCTGCGGTATCTGACCAGGCGAAAAACAGTCCTGCCGCAAGCATGGGAGCCAGGACGAGAACGCTCCGAAAACGCCTTAGCTTTGGGAAGATCCGGCCTGTGAGCTCCGCAGCAGGTGCAGCAAGAGCCGCCGCCCCGAAAACTCCGCAGACCGAAAATACGATCAGGAAGAGGGAGTCGATGCGCTGCGAGGAGAAGGGCTGCGAAAGCTGTGCCGCCATGACAACGGGAAATCCCGCCAGCTCCATGACGCCACCTGCCACCAGCACGCTGGTGAGGATAACAGACGTTCCCAGAATAGCTTTCCCGGCGAAATATCGGCCTACAGAGTGCTTGGGGCTCTCCCCTGTCAGCTCGGCCATGGACGAGATCACCAAGGATCCGCCGCTGAGAGACAGGCCTCGCAGAAACTCACGGGGAAAGCTGTCTGCCGTGCGATCTATGGCCAAATTTTCCACCTCTGAGGAGACTGCTGCACTGAGCATAAGTCCCAGAAGACAGAGCCCTCCGATCACAGCCGCCACAGCTGCACAGCGGCCCAGCGTTCGCAGGCCGCCGGAGGTCACATACAGAGCCGCTCCGGCAAGAGCTGCCCCCACCAGAAGCTCCCCGAAAGGGCCGTGGCTCTCCCAGGGAATGTAGACCACGCCGGAGGTCCGCCAGAGCATTGCGAAAAGTGCTCCGCCCCAGCCTATCAGCAGGAGAACAGCTGCTCCGGACACTATCCTCCCGGAGGAGAAAAGCCCTCCGCCTGCCGAAATACAGCCGATCACAGGCAGCAGAGCAAGGAGCTGCACCAGAGCTCCTGCTAGGAAACCAGCAGCCGAAACTGCCGAAAGTCCGCCCCTCAGACAGAAGAGCGTGAATGCGTCCGTCACCAGCGCAGCCGCCGCCAGCTGCCTGCCCGAGAGCCTATTCATGGTAGTCCTCCACAGTGAAGCCCCGGCTTTGCATTTTCCGGACCCCGGTGCGGTAGAGAGTGTCGCTCAGGCCGGCTCTCTTAAACGGTGAAAACGGCGCAAAATAGGGAAATCCGTAGCTTTCCGCAGAGCAGATGTCAGCCAGTATCACACAGCACAAAAGGCTCACCCCGAACAGTCCCAGGAAGCCCCCTGCCGCCAGCGAGCCGAAACGCAGAAGTGTGATCTGAGAATCGAGCTCCGGCACTGACATTCCTCCAAGGACGGAAAGAGCCGTCATGGTCAGCAGCGGAGTGCTCACCAGGCCGGACTTCACCGCAGCGTCGCCAATCATCAGGCCGCTGATCACACTTATGGCTCCGCCGGCAGGCTTGGGCAGCCTCACTCCGGCCTCCCGGATCGCCTCGTACATCAGCAGCACCAGCAGAGATTCGGTGATGATGGACAGCGGAGCTTCCTTCTCGGCCTTCACCAGAAGCATGAGAAGGGTGCTGTTGAGCAGCTCAGGGTGGTACATGACTACCGCTGCGTAAACGCCCGGCAGCAGCACCGCCACCAGAAAGGAAAGATACTTCAGCCACCGGATGAAACCGGCATACAGCGGCTTGAATGCGTAGTCGTCCAGAGTCTGGAAGCTCTCGCAGAACAGCTTCGGCACCACCACCGCAAAGGGCAGTCCGTCGCAAAAAATGGCCACTCGCCCCTCGATCAGCTTTGAGCAGAGCACGTCCGGACGTTCAGTTGTGCCGGCGGTGCTGAACAGGTGGAAGCTCCTCTGCTCCAAAAACGGCCGGATATGGCCGGTGGTCAGCAGAGCCTCCAGCTTGATCTGGTCAAGTGAGCTCCGTATCCGTGAAAGGAGCTCCGGCGGCACCCTGTCCTTCATGTAACAAAGGCAAAGGTCGGTGCGGCTCTGGGAGCCCTTTTGCAGCATCTCCATGCAGAGCTCCGGAGTTTTCAGCCGGCGCCTCACCTGAGACATATTGGTGCGTATGACCTCGGAGAAGCCCTCATGAGCACCCATGATGTTGCTCTCGTTGGCGGGCTCCTGAACTCCCCGTGAGGCATATCCCTGAGCCCCGAAGGCCAGCGCCTGAGAGCTGCCGTTTGCCAGAAGAATGGCAAATCCGGAGTAGACCAGACGGAAGAGCTGGCCGAAGGTATCGGCGGTAGGGCTGTCTGTGGAGAGAAGAAGGTATTTGCGGATATGGTCAAGCAGAGCGGCAGAGCTTTCCACGCCGCTGATCTGAGAAAGGGGCTCGGCGATCTCCTCGGCAATGTAGGAGGAGGAAACCATGCCCTCGCAGCACAGCAGAGCGCAGTCCGCTCCGCCAACGGTCAGCTGGCTGATCAGCAGGTCAGAGGAATTGCCGGTGAGCTCCCGGAGCCGGGATATAGTGAGCCGGAGGTCTTCCGGCAGCGGTATATTTTCGTAGTCCGCAGGCATAATGATCACCTCGGAGCTATTATGCCCGAAGATCAGAGATCTATCCTGAACCAATTGCAATTAAAAGTTTCGCTGGAGCCTTTTCAAAGGCTCGCAGCCGATAATACAAAAGGGGACGCCCACTCTTGCAGGGCGTCCCCTCTGCCAAAACAGTCCACTGGACTGTTTTTACATCAGCTCGCAGATAAGGTTGGAGAACTCCACAGGATCCTCGATGCTCATTCCTTCGATCAGGCAGGCCTGTGTGTACAGCAGTTTTGCGTACTTGCCCAGCTTCTCCTTATCGCCGGAGTCGCTCAGTGCCTTCAGCTTGCCGTAGATCTCATGATCCGGGTTGATCTCAAGAACTCTCTGTGCGTGTACCTTCTGGTCAACAGGCATTGAGTTGAGTACCTTCTCCATCTCCAGTGAGATCTCGCCCTCGCTGGTCAGGCATACAGGGTGAGTTTTCAGTCTCTGAGAAAGAACTACCTTTGAAACTGTTCCCGAAAGCGCCTCAGTAAGAGCTGCCAGCATATCGGAGCTTTCCTCCTCCTTGGCCTTGAGCTCCTCCTTCTTCTCGGTGCTCTCCAGTCCCAGATCCTCGGAGGAAACAGACTTGAATTCCTTATCCTTATAGGTGTTCAGGGTCTTGATGGCGAACTCGTCTATGTTGTCGGTGAGGTAGAGGATCTCAAAGCCATTGTCCTTCACAAGCTCGGTCTGAGGAAGCTGCTCGATACGGGCTGCGCTCTCGCCAGTCGCATAGTAGATGTACTTCTGCTCCTCACGCATACCTGTTACATACTCGTCCAGAGTTACCAGCTTCTGCTCCTTTGAAGAGGTGAACATCAGCAGGTCCTGGATTTTCTCCTTATTCATGCCGAAGTCGCTGTAAACGCCGTATTTCAGCTGTAAGCCGAAGACCTTCCAGAACTCCTCATACTTCTCTCTGTCGCTGCGGAGCATTTTTTTCAGTTCAGCCAGGATCGTCTTCTCGATGCTCTTTGCGATGACCTTCAGCTGTCTGTCGTGCTGGAGCATCTCACGGGAGATGTTCAGAGAAAGATCCTCTGAGTCCACCAGTCCCTTTACAAAGCTGAGGTAGTCCGGCAGCAGGTCAGCGCACTTGTCCATGATCAGGACGCCGTTTGAGTAGAGCTGCAAGCCCTTTTCGTACTCCTTAGAATAGTAGTCAAAGGGAGCCTTTGAGGGGATGTAAAGCAGGGCGTTGTAATTTGCGTTGCCCTCATTTTTAACGTGTGCATAGCGGATAGGCTCGTTGTAGTCGAAGAACTTCTCGGTGTAGAAGTGCTTGTAGTCCTCCTCTTTCAGCTCGGTCTTGTTCTTCTTCCAAAGAGGCACCATACTGTTGAGAGTCTCCACCTCGATGTACTCCTCATACTCAGGAGCCTTTCCGGCCTCCTTGTCCTCTTCGGACTGATCCTTGGGACGGCTGTGAGTTACGTTCATCTTGATGGGGAAGCGGATATAGTCGGAATACTTCTTCACCAGAGACTTCAGTCTGTACTGATCCAGGAACTCGCTGTACTTCTCATCCTCAGTATCATCCAGCAGCTCCAGGATGATCTCGGTGCCGGCAGAGGTCTTCTCGGCCTCACTGATCGTGTAGCCGTCAACGCCCTCGCTCTCCCACTGATAGGCCTTGTCGCTGCCGAAAGCCTTCGAGATGACTGTTACCTTCTTTGCGACCATGAATGCAGAGTAGAAGCCTACACCGAACTGGCCGATGATCTGATTGTCCTCCTCCAGCTTGTTCTCGTTTTTGAACTTGAAGGAGCCGCTGTTTGCGATAGTACCAAGGTTGTTCTCGAGCTCCTCCTTAGTCATGCCGATGCCGTTATCAACGATCTTCAGGGTCTTTGCGTCCTTGTCGGCATAGAGCCAGATAGCGAAGTCCTCCTTGTTCAGACCAACGCTGTCGTCGGTCAGCGAGCGGAAATAGAGCTTGTCTATGGCGTCGCTGGCGTTTGAGATCAGCTCTCTGAGGAAGATCTCCTTATGTGTATAAATTGAGTGGATCATCATGTCCAAAAGTCTTTTGGACTCTGCTTTGAACTGTTTGGTTTCCATTAAAAACATCTCCATTGGTGATTTAGCACTCTCGGCATTAGAGTGCTAAATATAGTATATAACCCTGAGCGAGCAAAGTCAAGGGCAGAGGAAAATGTTTACAGTTTGTTCACATTTGAGCGACAACGAATTGTAGGGGAGGCCGCCCTCGGCCTCCCGGTGGTTTGGACAACATATGCGAAAACGATGTGTAGGGGCGGATATTATCCGCCCGGCCTTTTGGACAACATGATTGGAAACGACCTGTAGGGGAGGCCGCCCTCGGCCTCCCCTACAGATCGTTCCCCGGCACAAATTCAAAAATGCCCGCACAACGCCCAAGATCCAAGGACTTGCATTTTCATGGGAAACGTAGTATAATGACAGGGTACGATTTTTTCAGAAAGAGGCATACATATGAATAAGAAAGAAACAGCCGAGATCAAAAAGAATTTCTCCGATAAAAGCGGATTTTTCATTATGGAGCGTGTTCTCACTGCCTTCGTGGACGCTGAGAAAAACGTCCGCTGCCAGAATGTCAGCTCCTGTCTGACCATGCCCGTAGAGGAGCACGATGTTTACGACGAGACCCTCAAAAAGGTGCTCAACACCAACGTGGGCAAGAATTTCTCCGAGTATGAGTTCCCCAACGAGGCCTATGAGGAGGATCAGCCCCAGCACATCCTCTACTCACTGCTGAAAAGCGAGCTGAAGGACGAGATCGTCTGCGAGAACTTCCTAAACCACATCGCCAACAATATCGCCTACACAGGCCCCTTCGCAGTGATCACTGCTTACTGCGTTTACACGATCCGCAAGAAGGACAAGAACGATGAGTTTGCCGAGGGCGAGGACGAGCTCTACCGCTATATCCTCACTGCGATCTGTCCCGTGCAGACCTCCAGCGACGGCTTCGTTTTCGACTCAGTAGGCAACGAGATCACCAAGAAGCTCAACAACGAGCTGATCATCAGCAAGGCCCCCTCAGACGGCTTCCTCTACCCGGTATTCTCAAACCGCTCCACCGACATCAACCACGTTATGTACTACGCAAAGTCCGCCGCTAAGCCCAATGTTTCCGTTGTGGAGAACGTTCTTGGTTGCAGCTTCGTCATGAGCGCCGACAGCGAGAAAGCCTCCTTCCAGAGCATCCTCAAGGACGTTGTGGGCGACGACCTGGACTACATGGTGATCAAGACCGTAAACGAGAAGATCCAGGAGGTTGTCGAGGAGAACAAGGACGACACCGAAAACGCTATCATCGACGACATCAAGCTCCGGGATATCCTGGTGGACATCGGAGTTCCCGAGGAACGCACCGAAATGGTGAAGCCGGTGTTCGAGAAGGTATGCGGCAATACTCCCCTCACCGCCTCAAACCTGACCGAGAGCAAAACCGTTCTTGCTGCTCCCGGCATAACCGTGAACATCAAGCCCTCTGCCGCTGACAAGGTACGCACAAGCGTGGTGGACGGCAGGCGCTGTCTCCTCATCGACATCGACGACCCCACTATCGAGATCAACGGCCTTCCCGTTACCCTCAGCTGACATGGGCACAATACTGAAAAGCCTTGCCGAAGAGATAAAGCGTGAGGAGATCGCTGAGTCCAAGAGCTTCGTGAAATGGCTGGCGATCGGCTCAGTTTCCGGCATGGTCATCGGACTTGTGGGAACTCTGTTCCACCTTTGCTCAAGCTCAGCAGAGTTCTTCCGCAGCGAGCACCCCTGGCTCATTTTCCTGCTGCCGCTGTCGGGAGCTGCGATCCAGTTCTTCTACGACGCCATGCGCTACAGCCACGACAAGGGCACGAATTTAGTCCTGCTGGCAGTCAGGGACAACCGCAACATGGGTCCCCGTCAGGCTGCCTGCATCTTTATCGCTTCGGTGATAACTCACCTTTTTGGCGGATCCAGCGGCCGTGAGGGAGCCTCTCTCCAGATCGGCGCCGCTATCGGATCCTTTGCTGGACGAAGGCTATCCTTCAACGAGGACGACCGACGGATCATGACCATGTGCTGCATGGCAGCAATGTTCGCTGCGGTCTTTGGCACACCGGTCACAGCTGCGATCTTCTCCATGGAGGTCATAAGCGTAGGCATTTTCTACTACTCAGCGATCGTTCCCTGCGTAGTTTCGGCACTTACCGCCAGCTTCGTGTCATCGCTCTTCGGTATCTCAAAGCTGGATCTGTCGGTCATGGTGCCTGAGGCTGAGCCTGTGAATTACCTGAAGACCGCTCTTCTGGGAGCTCTCTGCGCTCTGCTCAGCGTGGTGTTCTGCGCAGCCATGAGCGGCACTCTCAAGACCTTCCGCAAGATCAAAAATCACGCTGTCCGTGCTGCTGTGGGCGGAGCTATCGTGGTGGTGCTCACCCTCATCGTGGGAGACCAGACCTACAACGGCACCGGCGGCGCAATGATCGTTTCCGCATTCAGCGAAAGGCCATACGTCGGCGCATTCGCCGTAAAGCTGCTGTTCACCGTGATCACTTTGTGCAGCGGCTTCAAGGGCGGCGAGATCTTCCCGGTGTTCTTCATCGGATCCTCCTTCGGAAGCGCCATCGCTCCACTTTTCGGCTTCGACTGCTCAATGGGCGCAGCTGTGGGCATGACGGCTCTTTTCTGCGGAGTCACCAACTGCCCCGTGGCTTCCCTTCTGCTGAGCGTGGAGCTCTTCGGCGGCAAGGGACTGCCCTTCTTCGTCCTTGCAAGCGCCGTCAGCTATATGCTCTCAGGCTATCGGGGACTCTACAGTGAGCAGAAGATCCTCTACTCAAAGATCCGTCCACGCTATATCAACAAGCGCATCGGCGACAAGAAATAATGAAAGCGGCTCAGCTGAGCCGCTTTTTTCATGAGGGAGCTTTGTATCACATAGGAAGGTCTCCATGGAGCATTAGCCATACGCAACATTTCCCGCAGAATGAAAAAATTTCCCCGTAATATATTGACTTATTTATTATAAAAGAGTATAATTGTAATGTATGGCACATATCAGATCATATTAAATATAATTGTTCAATGGAGGTTTTTTACAATGAGCAGAGTTTATAACTTCAGCGCCGGCCCTGCTGTTCTCCCCGAGGAAGTCCTCAAGGAGTGCGCAGAGGAAATGATGGACTATAAGGGCTGCGGAATGTCCGTTATGGAGATGTCCCACCGTTCAAAGGTCTATGACGAGATCATCAAGGAGGCCGAGAAGGACCTTCGTGACCTTATGAACATCCCCGACAACTACAAGGTCATCTTCGTTCAGGGCGGTGCTTCCCTGGTTTTTGCAGGCGTTCCCATGAATCTTATGAAGAAGGGCAAGGCTGCTTACATCATCACCGGTCAGTGGGCTAAGAAGGCCGCTCAGGAGGCTGAGAAGTACGGCGAGGTAGTTAGAGTAGCTTCCTCCGCAGACAAGACCTTCTCCTATATCCCCGACTGCTCAGACCTCGATATCCCCGAGGACGTTGACTACGTTTATATCTGCGAGAACAACACTATCTACGGAACTAAGTTCTGGGAGCTCCCCAATACTAAGGGCCATGAGCTGGTAGCTGACGTAAGCTCCTGCTTCCTCTCTGAGCCTGTTGACGTTTCCAAGTACGGCGTTATCTACGGCGGCGTTCAGAAGAACGTTGGTCCTTCCGGCGTTCAGATCATCATCGTTCGTGAGGATCTTATCGCTGACGGTCCTGCTCTTTCCTGCACTCCTACTATGATGGACTGGAAGATCCAGGCTGACAACGAGTCCCTCTACAACACTCCTCCCTGCTACGGCATCTACGTTTGCGGCAAGGTATTCAAGTGGATCAAGAAGATGGGCGGCCTTGAGGCTATGAAGGCTCACAACGAGAAGAAGGCTAAGCTGCTGTATGATTTCCTCGACCAGAGCAAGATGTTCAAGGGCACTGTTGAGCCTAAGGACAGATCCCTCATGAACGTTCCCTTCATCACAGGCAGCGACGAGCTGGACAAGAAGTTCATCGCTGAGTCTAAGGCTGCCGGCTTTGAGAATCTCAAGGGCCACAGAACTGTCGGCGGTATGCGTGCTTCCATCTACAACGCTATGCCTATGGAGGGCGTTGAGAAGCTGGTAGCATTCATGAAGAAGTTCGAGGAAGAGAATTCCTGATCACTCTCCAAATTATTATAGAAAGAGGTAGTTACTGATGTTCAATATACAGACACTCAACAAGATCTCTTCTGTAGGAACAGAGATCTTCGATAAGAATAAGTACAACATCACAGACGAGCACGCCAATCCCGATGCTATCATGGTGCGCTCCGCTAAGATGCACGACATGGTTTTCGGCGATAAGCTGATAGCTATCGCAAGAGCAGGCGCCGGCGTCAACAACATCCCCGTTGACCGCTGCGCTCAGGAGGGTATCTGCGTTTTCAATACCCCCGGTGCTAACTCAAACGCTGTTAAGGAGCTGGCTATCTGCGCTCTGCTCCTCTCCTCAAGAAAGATCACTGAGGCTGCTGCTTGGGCTGCTTCTCTGAAGGGAACTCCCGATGCTCCTAAGGCTGTTGAGGCTGGAAAGAGCAAGTTCGCAGGTCCTGAGATCTCCGGAAAGACTCTGGGTATCATCGGTCTGGGCGCTATCGGCGGAAAGATCGCTAACGCTGCTGAGGCTCTGGGCATGAAGGTCATCGGCTTCGATCCCTTCCTGTCAGTTGGCGCTGCTCTCCACCTGGATTCCTCTGTTGAGATCGTTGCAGACATCAACGACATCTACAAGAACAGCGATTACATCACTATCCATATGCCCTACACTCCTCAGACTAAGAACACTATCGACGCTGAGCAGATCGCTATGATGAAGGACGGCGTTCGCCTTATCAACCTGGCTCGCGGTGAGCTCATCAACAGCGAGGCTGTTATCAAGGCTATCGCTGACGGCAAGGTAGCTAAGTACGTTACCGACTTCGCTGACGACACTGTTCTGGGCGCTGAGAACGTTATCGTTCTTCCTCACCTGGGCGCTTCTACTCCCGAGAGCGAGGACAACTGCGCTGTTATGGCAGCTCAGGAGCTCATCGACTACATCGAGAACGGAAACATCAAGAACAGCGTTAACCTTCCTAACGCTTCTATGGATACTCCTGATACCCGTATCTGCGTTATCCACAAGAATGTTCCCACACTCATCGCTTCCATCACATCTGCTGTTGGAAACGAGGGCATCAACATCGAGAACATGGTAAACGCAAGCAAGGGCGATTTCGCTTACACTATGCTGGCTGTTACCGGCGAGGTTTCTCCCTCTGTTGAGGGCAAGATCAACTCCGTTGACGGTGTTATCAGAGTAAGAGTCATCAACAAGTAAGATATAATGAAAAAGGCCGCCGATCGGCGGTCTTTTTTTATTGCTCCGAAGCAGGAGGCTTCTTTCCGTACATGAAGATGGCTCCCCAGACAAGTCCCAGGACACCTCCGGCGATATGGCCGAATTGGGAAACATCGTCCTGAGAGAAAAGCCCTGAGATCACCTCGTTGCCCAGGTAGCAGACCACCACCAGGATCAGGGTCAGAGGGATCTTTCCGGCTTTGATATTAGTGAAGGCGCTGAGCACGATCATCATGAACACGATGCCGCTGGCGCCGATCAGTCCTGTGTGGAAGATCAGAGCGCTGAGCAGTCCCGTGATCACGGCGGTGGTGAATATCATCAGGAGCAGCCGCTTGCTGCCGTATTTTTCCTCCACGACCGGTCCCACCAGCAGCATGAGGGTCATGTTACCTGTCAGGTGAGCCATATTTGCGTGGGCAAAAATGTAGGTCAGCAGCTGATAGCTGAATGGCTGCCGCAGCGCAAGGATCTTGTTTGCAGCTCCGGCAGTGAGAGTATTGACCAGCAGCACTATCCCGCAAACGATAACGAAGGACAGCACCACCGGCGAATTATAGCTGATCTTTAGCTTCATAGCGTCACCTCAGATCTTGTCCATGGACAGAGTTGCCACGGCGTTAAGGCTCTCGTCGGCTGTGATGCCGGCCAGGAAATTGTAGCTGCCCTGACAGGCGATCATTGCGCCGTTGTCGCCGCAGAGAGACTTCTCCGGCATGAAGAACTCATATCCCCGCCTCTCACAGGCCTGAGAAAGCGCCGCCCTTACGCCGGAATTTGCGGAAACTCCTCCGGCAAGGGCGATCTTTTTATAGCCCAGCGCCTGTGCAGCAAGCATGGCCTTGTCAGTAAGGATCTGGGAAATAGTTGCCTGAAGACTGGCAGAAAGGTCGTTTCGGTCAATGGTCTCGCCCTTCTGCTCGGCGTGGTGGAGCATATTGATCACCGCAGTTTTCAGCCCCGAGAAGCTGAAATCGAACTCGCTTCCGGCAACAGTTGGGTGGGGCAGCTTGAATGCGGCCGGGTCGCCCTTCTGAGCCGCAGCGTCAACGTGGACTCCGCCGGGGTAAGGGAAGCCCATTGCCCTTGCGCACTTGTCGAAGCACTCCCCTGCTGCGTCGTCGTGAGTTCTGCCGACTACACGGAATTTGGTGTAGCTGAGCACCTCGATGATGTGGGAGTGTCCGCCGCTTGCCACAAGACAGAGATAGGGCGGCTCAAGCTGAGGGTGACTAAGGTAATTGGTGGCGATATGGCCGGCGATGTGATGTACCGGGATCAGGGGCTTGCCGGAAGCCATAGCCAGACCCTTGGCGAAATTCACGCCAACCAGCAGCGCTCCGATAAGGCCGGGAGCGTATGTAACGGCAATGCCGTCCAGGTCGCTGAGGGTGACTCCGGCATCGTCCAGAGCCTTCCTTGTTACCCCGAGAATGTTCTCACAGTGGCGGCGTGATGCGATCTCAGGCACAACTCCGCCGTATTTTTTGTGCTCCTCGATCTGGGTGGAGATCACCGACGAGCGTATGGTGCGGCAGTCCTCCGCAACGCTTGCGGCGGTCTCGTCGCAGGAGCTTTCTATTCCAAGTATAAGCATAAACAGACCTCTTTCTATCAAAGGGTTATATCGTACCTCTCAATGTGCATCCCGGACTCATCGCCGTAGATCGTGTCGATGTAGGCTCCTCCGCAGCTAATGATCGTCCTTTTGCTGGGGAGGTTTATGTCACGGCAGATCAGGCGGACGGTCTTCAGCCCCATTTCACGGGCTTTATCCAGAGCAAGCTCCAGCTGAGCCTTCCCATAGCCCAGCCCCTGCATGGACGGCCGGACGGAGTAGCCGATATTTGAGGCGAAGTCCAGATCCTCGTCGTCATCACGAAGATCGGGAGTTATGAAAACCGCTCCCACGGCCTTGCCGTCACGCTCTCTCACTGAGATGAAGCACTTGTATTTGTCTGAACTGCGAAGATGCCCGATCCACTCAGCCGCTCCGGAGAACTCCTCCAGCCGGTCAAGGCCGGGGATACGGTCAGGGTCAGGAGTTGCAGTCATTTTGCCAACGGGGAATTCCGCCGCCATTTCGTCGATCTGAGCCGCCATTTTGGGAGTTGCCTCCTGCAAGCGGATCGCTTCCCGAGCCATAGCCTTCACCATGACAATAGCATTTTCCACAGGATCCCGGTAGAAGTCCCTCCGCAGGCCGGCAGCCTCGAAGCCGAAGCTCTGGTAAAGGGTCACGGCGGGATAGTTGCTCTCCCGCACCTCCAGAAAAATGTTCTCGGTGCCGGGGGGCAGCAGAGCGATAAAGCGCTCCATGAGCTTGCTTGCAAGCCCCTTTCGCCGGTGCTCAGGAGCCACGGCAACGCTGGTGATGTTGGCCTCGCCCAATGCCGTATAACCGCAGATCAGCGCCGCCGGGCGGCTGTTTCCCGGGATATACAGCACGATCCCGTTTTCCTTCTCGGCCTCACAGCGGAAGCCGTCCGCAGACCAGCCCTCTGCTCCTACACAGGCCTTGTCCAGAGCAGACAGCTCCTCGAATATTTCCTGAGGAGCTCCGGATCTAAGCTGAATAATGTCCATATTTCTCCTATCAGCCCTTTGCCTCGTACCATGTCTCGCCTATGTGTACGTCCACAGCAAGGGGCACTTTCATTTCGTAAACGCCCTGCATTTCCTCCTTCAGAAGCTCCGCACAGCGCTCTGCACAGGAGCGGTCAGCCTCGATGATCAGCTCATCGTGTACCTGGAGGATCAGCTCAGCGTCAAGGTCTTCCGCCTTCAGACGCCGATAAACGTTGATCATTGCCATTTTTATCAGGTCAGCGGCAGTTCCCTGAACGGGAGTGTTCATTGCGATGCGCTTGCCGGCGGCCTGGAGCATTTTGTTTGAGGAGGAGAGCTCCGGGATACGGCGCTTTCTCCCGAACATTGTGGTGACCTCGCCTGTTTTTGCGGCCTCGTCCACGGTCTTGTCCATGAACTGTCCCACCTTGGGGTACTTAGCCAGATAATCGGCGATGTACTGCTTGGCCTTGGGGACGCTGGTGCCGATGTCCTTGGCCAGAGAGAAGGCTCCAATGCCGTAGATTATGCCGAAATTCACGGCTTTTGCGGCACTTCTCATCTCGGGAGTGACCATTACCGGCGGCAGGTCGAATACCTGTGCGGCGGTGGAGGTGTGGATGTCCTCGCCGGAGGTGAAGGCCTCGATCATGTTCTTGTCGGCGCACAGGTGAGCCATGACTCTCAGCTCGATCTGGCTGTAGTCGGCGTCCACCAGCACTCTTCCCTCCGGCGCCCGGAAGAACTTCCTCATCTTTGAGCCAAGCTCTGTGCGGACGGGGATATTCTGCATATTAGGCTCGGTGGAGGAGATACGGCCTGTGCGGGTCTCGGTCTGGCGGAAGGAGGTGTGGATCCTGCCGTCCTCTGCGATCTTGTCCACAAGTCCGGTGACGTAGGTGGAGCTGAGCTTGGTGTACTGGCGGTATTTCAGCACGTTGTCCACCACAGGCGAGAAGGCTCGCAGCTCCTCCAAGATCTCCGCATTGGTGGAATAGCCGGACTTGGTCTTCTTTTTTGCCGGGAGCCCCAGCTCCTCAAAAAGCACCACGCCCAGCTGCTTGGGAGAAGCGATGTTGAACTCATGGCCAGCGTCGTCGAAGATCATCTGCTGAGTCTCCTCGATCTTTTCAGAGAGATCCCTGCCGAAGTCCAGCACGCCCTGTCTGTCGATGAGTATGCCGGTGTGCTCCATGGAGGCCAGCACCTCAGTCAGGGGCATCTCCACCTGGTCAAGGAGCTTTGTCATGCCTTGCGCCTCGATCTCCTCCCGGAGCCTTGCAGTCAGATTTTCCAGAGAGGCAAGGTCGGCAAAGGGCTGGTTTTCGGCGCAGTAGTGAGCTCCGTACTCCGCACAGAGCTTCTCGATAGTGTAATCAGAGGCGGAGGTGTTCAGCAGATAGCCGCAGATCTCCGCATCGGTAACAAGGTTTTTCAGAGCGCCGCCGTGAGCCATCGCAAAGCGGTAGTGGGGCTTGGCGAAGGCAGTGATCTTCTGGCAGTCTGAGCCGAAAAAGGCCGTGATCAGCTCCTCGTCTGTAGTGGTGAAAACAGTATCTCCGCTGCGGACTGAGAGCTTTTCACCGTCGAAAAGATAGCTGACCTGCTGGAATTTTTCCAGCTCCTCAGCGGTAAGTGCAGCCTCGGTCAGCTCCACCGGCTCATAGGGAGCAACCTGCTCCTTCGCAGGTGTCTCCGCAGCCACAGCGCTGACGTGGAGCTTGTCCAGCAGCTTGAACATTTCCAGCTCAGTGAGCAGCCTGCCAACGCCCTCGTCGTCCTGCTGCCCCAGCTTGTAGAAGCTCAGATCCTGCTCGATTGGAGCGTCCCGGACGATCGTAGCCAGCCACTTGCTCTCCTTTGCGGAGTCCTCACCTGCTGCCAGCTTTGCCTTCACGCCCTTTGTAAGAGCTGCGTCCTCATATTTGGCGTAGAGCTCCTCCAAAGTGCCGAACTCCTTCACCAGAGAGGAGGCAGTCTTTTCGCCTATCCCGGGAACTCCCGGGATATTGTCTGAGGAGTCCCCCATGAGCGCCTTCAGGTCGATAAGGCGGATCGGGTCGAAGCCGTAGTCCTCACGGAAGCGCTCAGGAGTATAGTGGATCGTCTCCTTATTTGTGGCAAGGAGCACGGTAACGTTATCGTCGATCAGCTGAAGGCTGTCACGGTCGCCGGTGAGCACGAAGCACCGATTTCCCCTGTCCGAGCACAGCTTTGAGAGAGTTCCCAGGATATCGTCAGCCTCATAGCCCTCGCACTCCACCACACGGACTCCCATAAGTGTCAGGAGCTCCTTGATCAGAGGGAGCTGCTGAGCAAGCTCCGGCGGCATACCCTTGCGGTTAGCCTTGTAGTAGTCCGCAGCCTTATGCCTGAACGTGGGCGAGCGCAGGTCGAATGCCACGGCAACGCTGTCAGGCTGCACTTCGCCGAAATTCTTCAGATAGATGTTGATGAAGCCGAAAATGGCGTTGGTGAACACGCCGTTTTTGTTGGACAGCAGCCTGATACCGTAAAACGCACGGTTTAGGATACTGTTTCCGTCTATTGCAAGAAGTTTCATATCGCTGCTCCTGTTCGTTAGCAAATTATAGATACTATTATTATACCACATGATCAGCAGAAATGCAAACGCCCGGAAGAGATCCTTCCGGGCGCATTTTTCTTACAGCTTGATCACTGCTTTGCCTTCTTCAGAAGGTCGTTCCACTCGCCTACGATCGAGCGGTCAACAAAGTAGTCGATACGCATTGCCTTTCTTACACGGGCCAGAGTTGCGTTGGTCTTTTCGACTGCGGCAGCTGTGCCCTCTCTGATGATGTCGTAAACTGCATCAATGTCAGCCTCCCACTTTGCACGCTCAGCTCTGATCGGTGAGAGAGTTGACTCAAGCACGTTGATGAGGAACTTCTTGCAGGTGCCGTCACCCAGACCGCCTCTGCGATAATGCTCCTTCATCTCCTCAAGACAGGAGTAATCCGGAAGGAACTCAGCAAAGTGGTCGTTGGTGCAGAGGGCGTCCAGATAAGTGAACACCACATTGCCCTCAGTGTGGCCGGGGTCTGTGATCTGGATATGAGTGGGATCGGTGTACATCTTGCCGTTGACCTGCTTCTTGATGGTCTTGGCGTCGTCGGAGAGGTAGATGCAGTTTCCAAGGGACTTGCTCATCTTGGCCTTTCCGTCAACTCCCGGCAGACGGCGCTGAGTCTCGTTTTCGGGGATCATTGCCTTGGGGAGGACAAGTGTCTCGCCGTAGATGCGGTTGAACTTCTCCACGATCTCACGAGCCTGCTCCAGCATGGGGAGCTGATCCTCGCCAACGGGTACAACAGTTGCATCGAAGGCTGTGATGTCTGCGGCTTGTGATACGGGGTAGGTAAAGAAGCCGGCAGGCAGGCCTTCCTCAGCAAAGCCTCTCATCTGGATCTCAGCCTTGACGGTGGGATTTCTTGAAAGACGAGCGGTAGTTACCATGTTCAGGTAGTAGAATGTGAGCGCATGGAGAGCCGGAAGTGCGGACTGGACACAGATCGTGGTCTTGCTGGGGTCGATCCCTACAGAGAGGTAATCCAGCACCACGTTCACGATGTTGTCACGGATCTTTCCGGGGTTGTCGGCGTTGTCAGTAAGAGCCTGATCGTCTGCGATGAGAATGTTGATCTCGTCGAACTTGCCGGAATTCTGGAGCTCCACTCTTCTCTTGAGCGAGCCAACGTAATGACCCAGGTGGAGCCTTCCTGTTGGACGGTCACCGGTCAGGATGATGTTCTTGTTTTCCATATTATCACCTTTGCAGTTTTATTTTCAGCCCTCGATCTTGGGGAGCTTTGATGTGGACGCTGCGATCTCCTCATCAGTGGGGATGTAATCGCTCATGCGGCCGTCGTTGTAAGCAGCGTAGGCGTACATATCGAAATAGCCTGTACCTGTCAGGCCGAAGAGGATGGTCTTCTCCTCGCCGGTCTCCTTGCACTTCATAGCCTCGTCGATAGCGACACGGATAGCGTGGCTGCTCTCAGGAGCAGGAAGTATTCCCTCGATGCGGGCGAACTTCTGTGCAGCCTCGAAAACTGCTGTCTGCTCAACGCTTCTTGCCTCCATGAGACCCTGGTCGTAGAGCTCAGAGAGAATAGCGCTCATGCCGTGGTATCTCAGGCCGCCTGCGTGGTTGGGAGAGGGCATGAAGCCGCTTCCCAGAGTGTACATCTTCTGGAGGGGGCAAACCTTTCCTGTGTCGCAGAAATCGTATGCGTAAACGCCTCTTGTAAGGCTTGGGCATGAAGCAGGCTCAACAGCGATAAATCTGTAGTCCTCCTCGCCACGGAGCTTTCTTCCCATGAAGGGAGAGATAAGTCCGCCAAGGTTGGATCCGCCGCCTGCACAGCCGATGATGATGTCGGGCTTGATGCCGTACTTATCCATGGCAGTCATGGTCTCAAGGCCGATGACTGACTGGTGGAGGAGCACCTGTGAGAGAACGCTTCCCAGAACATAGCGGTAGCCCTCGTGAGTAGTGGCTGCCTCAACAGCCTCAGAGATAGCGCAGCCAAGGCTTCCGTTGGTATCGGGGAACTCAGCCAGGATCTTTCTTCCCACCTCAGTAGTCGTAGAGGGAGAAGGAGTTACGCTGGCGCCGTATGTTCTCATGACCTCACGGCGGAAGGGCTTCTGCTCGTAGGAGACCTTTACCATATATACCCGGCAGTCAAGTCCGAAGTAAGAGCAAGCCATAGAAAGGGCAGTTCCCCACTGACCGGCGCCGGTCTCGGTAGTAACGCCCTTCAGACCCTGCTGCTTTGCGTAATAGGCCTGAGCGATAGCGGAATTGAGCTTGTGGCTTCCGCTGGTGTTGTTTCCTTCAAATTTATAATAGATCTTAGCAGGAGTGCCAAGGGCCTTCTCCAGACAATAGGCTCTGACAAGGGGAGCCGGGCGATACATCTTATAGAAGGACTGGATCTCCTCGGGAATGTCGATATAGGGATCTGTTTCGTTGAGCTCCTGCTTTACCAGTTCATCACAGAAAACATGAGCCAAAGCGTCGAAAGTTACAGGCTTTCCGGTACCTGGATCAAGCAGCGGAGCGGGCTTTTTCTTCATGTCAGCACGGACGTTGTACCACTGTTTGGGGAGCTCATCCTCAGATAAATAGATCTTGTAGGGTATTTTCTCGTTTGCCATAACAGTATTCTCCTTTTGTAATAGTATTTTGTCTGCCGTCAGGGTAAAACAAAAGCCCCTGATCCGGCCAAAATGCCGGGACAGGAGCCTGATCTCAGAGCTTCTGCGGTGCCACCCCGCTTGACGCAAAAAGCGTCCACTTAATGCGTACCTTCATACGCCGGTTTTGTTAACGCAGCACCGCTGCGGCTCGCATACTTGCCAAAAGGCTTTCAGTCCGCCCTCAGAGGCCCATTCACAGCTGTAGGGATCACCGGCTCACACCAAACGCCGGCTCTCTGACGATACCGATCAGCAGCTACTCACACCTCGTCACAGGTTTACGAAAAAATCATAACATAAAAGGAGACTTTTGTCAAGTGGGCGGCAGATCTTCGGCTATCTGAACGATCAAGAACAGCGGCATTTGTGCGATATGGCTAAATTTTCAGAGATCAGGGGCTTTTCCCGGCTCAGCCTTGGAAAGTTGAGCTGTTGTGAAAAACTGCACAAGATCCATGCAGTTCTGGCGAAAAGATCGCTGCTTATTACCAAAATTTGCATTCAGGTACAGAATACTCTTGATTTTTCTGTAAAAGGTGGTAAAATATAATTAGCACTCAGAAAGAGAGAGTGCTAAAACATAACGATCATCAATTTAGGAGGTATATATCATGACTATCAAACCTTTACAGGACAGAGTAGTTGTTAAAATGGCTGAGGCCGAGGAAACTACCGCTAGCGGTATCGTTCTCACAGGCTCTGCTAAGGAAAAGCCTGAGTTCGCTGAGGTACTGGAAGTTGGCCCCGGAACTGCTGACGTTAAAATGGAAGTAAAGAAGGGCGACAAGGTGCTCATCTCTAAGTATTCCGGCACAAATGTAAAGCTGGAGGGTCAGGAGTACATCATCGTTAAGATGGAGGACATCCTGGCAATCGTTGACTGATCTAAAAGCAAAATAAACTATTATTAAGGAGAGATAAACTATGGCTAAGGATATAAAGTACGGCGAGGACGCAAGAAAGGCTCTTCAGGCAGGTATCGACAAGCTGGCTGACACTGTCCGCATCACAATGGGTCCTAAGGGAAGAAATGTGGTTCTCGATAAGAAGTTCGGCGCTCCCCTCATCACTAACGACGGCGTTACTATCGCTAAGGACATCGAGCTTGAGGACGCTTTCGAGAACATGGGCGCTCAGCTGGTAAAGGAAGTTGCTACTAAGACAAATGACGCTGCCGGCGACGGTACAACTACAGCTACTCTGCTGGCTCAGACCATCGTTCGTGAGGGCATGAAGAACATCGCAGCAGGCGCAAACCCCATGGTTCTGAAGAAGGGTATCGCTAAGGCTGTTGATACTGCTGTAAAGACTATCGTTGACAACTCAAAGACTGTTTCCGGCTCTGACGACATCGCTAGAGTTGGTACTGTTTCTTCCGCTGACGAGAACGTTGGTAAGCTCATCGCTGAGGCTATGGAGAAGGTAACTTCCGACGGCGTTATCACTATTGAGGAGAGCAAGACTGCTGAGACATACAGCGAGGTAGTTGAGGGTATGCAGTTCGACAGAGGCTACATCTCACCCTACATGGTAACTGACGCTGACAAGATGGAGGCTATCTACGACGATGCCTTCGTTCTTATCACCGATAAGAAGATCTCATCTATCCAAGACATCCTTCCCCTTCTCGAGCAGATCGTTAAGATGGGCAGAAAGCTGGTCATCATCGCTGAGGACGTTGAGGGCGAGGCTCTCACAACTATCATCCTCAACAACCTGAGAGGCACATTCAAGGTTGCTGCTGTCAAGGCTCCCGGCTTCGGCGACAGAAGAAAGGAAATGCTCAAGGATATCGCTGTTCTTACAGGCGGCGAGGTGATCTCCTCCGAGCTTGGTCTTGAGCTCAGCGAGACTACTATCGAGCAGCTGGGTCAGGCTAAGCAGATCGTTATCCAGAAGGAGAACACTATCATCGTTGACGGTGCAGGCGACTCCGACGCTATCAAGAGCCGTGTTGCTCAGATCCGTGCTGCTATCGAGAATACGACATCTGATTTCGACCGTGAGAAGCTCCAGGAGAGACTGGCTAAGCTGGCTGGCGGTGTTGCAGTTATCAAGGTAGGTGCTGCTACTGAGATCGAAATGAAGGAGAAGAAGCTCCGCATCGAGGACGCTCTGGCTGCTACAAAGGCTGCTGTTGAAGAGGGTATCGTTGCAGGCGGCGGTACTGCTTTCATCAACGCTATCCCTGCTGTTGAGAAGCTGGTTCCCACACTGGACGGCGACGAGAAGACCGGTGCTAAGATCATCCTGAAGGCTCTGGAGGCTCCTGTTC
Source organism: Ruminococcus flavefaciens (assembly GCA_902760805.1). Classification (GTDB taxonomy): domain Bacteria; phylum Bacillota; class Clostridia; order Oscillospirales; family Ruminococcaceae; genus Ruminococcus. The sequence goes on from CACWHY010000006.1 coordinate 27,930, forward strand.
GCCAGATTGCTGAGAACGCTGGCCTTGAGGGAAGCGTTATCGTTGACAAGATCAGACGCTCCAGAAAGCTGGGCTACGGCTTCGACGCTTACAACGAGGTATACACCGACATGATCCCTGCCGGTATCGTTGATCCTACTAAGGTAACAAGAAGCGCTCTCCAGAACGCTGCTTCTGTAGCTTCCATGGTGCTCACAACTGAGAGCCTGGTAGCTGACATCAAGGAGGAAAATCCTGCTCCTGCAATGCCTGCCGGCGGCATGGGCGGAATGTATTGATGAGCTCAAAGCCGTAAAATGACCGCATAAAACAAAGCCATAGTGCCCTGAAATCTATTGGGACGCTATGGCTTTTTTGTATCAGTAGGGGGCGATGCCTGCATCAGCCCTCCACTTTCTCTATTAAAAGACCTTAACTCTTCGGAAATCCGTTGTTTATTCTTGCATATCTAGCAGTGACTCAGCACGTTCTATCAGCTTTATCTTATTTTCATCTGTCAGCTTATTAAATAACGCCAATAGTTCAAAATCTTCTTTCGACATATTATCAGTGTAATCACGAGATAATCCAAGAATATAGTCTACACTTACATTACAAAGCTCTGCCACATCTTTAATATAATTTATCGGAGCCTTTGTTACGCCACGCTCATACCGGCTTACTTCCTGTTGAGTTATTCCAAGTTCATTTGCAATTTCGTATTGTGTATAAAGGCTTCTTCTAACTAAAACAAGATTAGGATATAAATACAGGTAATTTTGCACAGCCAACGCTCCATTCATTTGTATTATGTACCAATTTCAGTTTACAACAAAAATGATGTGTTGACAAAACGCTAATATGATGTTATAATTTATAAAAACAGCACATTAGTTGTTATTGAAAAGGAGAATAATATATGGCTAAACAACTTACTTGCCCAAAGTGCAAAGGAACAAATCTTCAAGCAGTAAGCGAGGTTAATGGAGAAGGCGCAAAACTCTGGAAATTATGTATGTGCGGTATATGTGGATTGTCAGGTGCCGGAAAAACAAAAACCACAAATTATTGGGTTTGCGGAGATTGCGGAAACAAGTTTAAAATGTAATGGATAGAAAAACAGCAATATGGATTAAAACAATGAATGCTTTCTCAAAATACTGGGGATGTCATCAACTTCCTGAAAGAAGCTTCTTTTTTAGAGGCTATCAATTCCCGGTATGCGCAAGATGTACTGGAATAATCTTTGGAGAAATTAGTTATTTTATTCTATCCCGCATTATCCATATTAGAAATCGTTCATTTTCAGTTCTTTGTCAACTTCCATTGGCGATAGACGGAACAATTCAGTATTATTCCAAATATCGTTCAAATAACCGTCGGCGATTTTTAACTGGTTTCCTTTTCGGATATGGAGTGTTCGCAACAATTACTGAATTTAAGAATTCGATTATTCCTTTATTTACCAAAAAGCGGACTCCATAAGGAGTCCGCTTTCTTTTTATCCATTTTTTTACAGGAAGCCGAGGGCGGTCTCCCTTCATTATCCACTCATGTTAAAGGAGCCTTTTCCTTAGATCAGTTCGGTCAAGTGCCACCGCCAGGGCAATGAACAGGGCTGCACTTGCTGCCACCTGTACGCAATAGGCCGGCGTCTGGGTGAAGGCGGCGATAAGGGCAGCCTTGGAAAGTCCCTTGGTCAGGAAAACTCCCTCGTAGACGCTGTATCCCACTATGCACAGCACCAGCGCCGGAACGATCGCCATGACATTCCGCAGACAGAGGATCTTCTCCGTTTTTCGGCTGAATAAAAGTGCCGTCAGAGCCTTGATCAGAATGGTCGCCGGGATCCACACCGGATAGCCGGAAAGCCCGTCTGCCAGAGCTCCGCCAATAACTCCCGAGGCCACTGCGTAGGGCGCCGGAAGTATGCAGGCCGCAAGGTAGATCAGGCCGTCGCCGGCGTGGGTGTAGCCTGCTCCCGTTGGTATGTGAAGATAGGCCGTGAACACGAAGATCAGCGCCGAAAACAGTCCCGTGACTGTGATCAGGCGGAGCTTTTCCAGGGGCGGCCTTTTAGCTTTTGCTGTTGACATAAATATCCCTCCTTTGATTTCTCCCATTATAACACATACCGGATCCATATGCAATAGACCATGTATGATTTTTTTCTTATACCTGGCAATAGTCTCCGGAATTTCGCCTTCAGGTGGACTTTTTGTGCATACTGACTTATTATGCAATATAATCTTATGTTATTTGGCATAAATCCACATTGACAAAGAATGTGAAAAGTGGTAAAATAAACTCACAATAAAAAGAATAATAACTTTTAACTAAGTGTTAACAGGTTATTAAATTTGGAGGGAAATCATGAAAAAATTACAAAAGGCAGCCGCTATCTCAGCGGCAATGTGCCTCTGTGCTGTAGGCACTGCACAGGGCATCGCTCCCGCAGCAAGAACTGCTTTTGCTGCAACAAAGGACATCTCATCAGAAATGGAATGGGGCACGCTCAGAATGGGCGGAGCAGGCTTCGTTTCAGGCATCGTGACCGGCCAGAAGGAAATGTATCTCCGTACAGACGTAGGCGGCGTGTACAGATACAACTACGAGAAGAAGGCCTGGGATCAGCTTTTCGGCTTCGTCAGTGAGGACGACAGAGGTCTCCTCAGCTGTAAGGGAATAGCTATCGACCCCACAGACGACATGACAGCCTACTTCCTCTGCGGCTGTGCTTACTTCTCTGACGCTAAGACTGTTATCTTCAAGACGACCGACGGCGGCAAGACCTTCACCAGCGCTGACGTTACCGACATGATCCAGGTACACGGAAACGGCGACGGACGTGAGTGTATCGAGCCTATCGCTGTTGACCCTGACGACCCCGATACTATCTACGCAGGCGGCGATGTTACCGGCGGCAAGTCCGCTCTCATCAAGTCAACTGACGGCGGCAAGACCTGGAACCCTGTTGAGGGCTATGACGCTCTGGGTCTTTTCTCCGGCGAGCTCAAGTACCCCAAGTGGACTGACCACATGGTAAGAGGCACTGAGCCCAGCAAGGAATACAACGAGCAGAACGGTATCGGCTGCGTTTACATCGAGGGCGGCAAGGTCTATGTCGGAACTTCTGTTACCGGTCAGGCAAATATCCACGTTGCAAGCGTTAAGGACGATAAGTTCGAGGCTATCGACGCTCTCCCACACACAGACTATCCCCTTTCTATCACCAGCGACCACAACGGCAATCTCTTCTTCACATACATCGGCGGACTCGCTTTTGCAGGCGGTTCCGGCGGAGCTTATAAGTATGAGATCAAGTCCGGAAAGGTGGAGAAGCTCTCTGTTTCCGACAATGCTGTCGGTATGATCGAGGTGGACAAGAAGGATCCCAACAAGATGTTCGCCCGTACCTGCGGCGTTTGGTCCGATCAGTGGTACGAGAAGGTCTGGACCGATGGCTCTATCGCTTGGGGCGACCACTTCTTCCGCTCCTCTGACGGCGGTAAGACCTGGGAGGACATCACTCCCGGCGCCGGCGAAACTGACTACTCCACAGGGGAAGGCGTAAAGATCTTCAAGTCGCTCCCTATCGATACAAATGGCTACGACTGGATCTACGGCAAGGCCTGCCACTGGGGAAGCGGTATCGTTATCGACCCCAGAGACCCTGAGGGCGACAGGCTCCTGCTCACTTCAGGAAACGGCGTTTTCGCCTGCGATAATGCTTGGGATGAAATGGACATCCAGTTCTACTTCCAGCCCGACGGCGTTGAGGAGTGCGTAAGTCTTGACTTCTTCAGCACAGCTGACGGTCTTGACCTCTCCGCTATCGGCGACTATGACGGATTTATCCACACAGGTAACAATACTATCCCTCAGCAGTACAAGCCTAACATGGGCTCTACCTCAGCTATCACTGTTTGTCCCCAGAATACCGATGTTTGGGCAAGAATAGCTGAAGGCGACGGCAACAATCAGGGCAGCGGCTATGTAACACTTGACCGTGGCAAGACCTGGACTCCCTTCAACGCAGCTTTCAAGGGAGGCAAGCTCTCGATCACTGAGCTCTCTGCCGGCAAGTACAGGATCATCAACTCCGGCGGCGGCGGAGATAAGGGCAGCGGTATCTCTTATTCTGACGACCTGGGCAAGACATGGACAAAGAGCGATGGAGTACAGGTCTCAAAGGCTTCTTATACTCTCGTTGACCCCGAGGATCCCAGCATCGTTTACGCTTCCGGCGCAAAACACAACGACTACTGGTCCTCCGATCTGACCAAGAAGGAGCCCACATTAGAGGAGTCCCACTACTCTTATTACATCAGCGAAGACTACGGCGCTTCCTTTAAGGAAGTTGTTATCTGCCCCTACAACTGGGAGCTGACATGGAAGTTCGAGAACACCGGCGACCTGGCTTATCTGGGCAACGGCACTGTTGCTCTGGCAGGCGCAAACCACGGTCTGTTCATTATCTCAGACAAGGGAAATAAGGTGGAGCAGCTGGATACCGTTTCCTATGCAAAGTGCGTTGGCTACGGCGCTCCCGAGAAGAAGGGCAGCCCCAACACACTGTTCCTCTTCGGTAAGCCTGAACAGTCCGATCCCGAGGGCATCTACCGCTCAACTGACAGCGGAAAGACCTGGGTCTGCATCAGCTCAGATCACATCTACGGCGGTACCGGAAACGGCAACTACCTGGTAGGCGACATGGATGAGTTCGGCAAGGTCTATATGTCAACTGTCGGCTGCGGTATCGTTTACGGACAGCTCGCAAGCGGCGGAGGCACTCCTTCCACTGACCCCACCACAAAGCCCGGCACAAAGGCTGACTGGGGCGACGCAAACGTTGACAAGAAGGTAGACCTGAACGACGCTGTTGCTATACTTCAGTACGCTGCACTTCCGGGAAAGTACCCTCTCACTGAGCAGGGCGCTGTCAACGCTGACGTTGTTGACAATGGCACCAGCGGAATTACCGGAATAGATGCGCTTTCGATCCAGATGTTCGATGCTAAGCTCTTCACGCAGGACGCTTGGCCTATGACAAAGAGCAAAATGGAATCATTCCTCAAGTAACATTCAAGGGGGACTGCTTAGGCAGTCCCCCATTCATTTCTTTGCATGAAAAAGGACACCCGTGGGGTGCCCTTTTTATTATCTGTGATGGCTTCCGCCGCCGTGTCCGCCGGAGAAGGAATGTCCGCCTCCGCCGCCTCCGCCGCCTCCACGGGAGCCTCCGCTGCTGGACTCGATCCTTGTGCGGGAGGTATGCTCTCGGAGGAAGGTGTCCTCCTTCTGGAAGTATCTGGTGCGCTCACGGGAAACGTAAACGCTTGCGTCAGTGGAAGATTTGAATCTGTACTTTCTCTTTACGACGAAGTATATGATCAGGGCAACGACCAGTCCTGTAATGACCGAAGATCCGGCATAAATCAGATCCATGGCCGGGGGACGGCTCTTGGAAACGTAGAATTCTCCGCCCTTGTAGTAGAAATACTTGCCAGAGGACTCATCGTGGTAGTAGCTCAGTCCGCCGGATGTGTCCTGACAGCTTTCCAGCAGTCCCAGATAGACCTCCAGCGCTTGGGCGATGTCGTCGGGATACACCGTGGAGCCGGATGCCGGAAGATATGCGTCCAGCCGTGAGAAGATAGCGTCAATGCTGTCCTGATACCACAGCACAGCTTTTCCTGACGTGGAGATATGATCGCAGGCCGGGCTCTTTCCGGAAATATCCAGATAGTAGAACACACCGTCGGTATCCTCACCGAAAATACTGTCGTAGGAGTCGTCTGAGAAGATCACAGTAGCACTGTCGGTCTGATAACGGTAATCAGGACCCGCCAGAAAGATGTAGATGTTCATTTCCAGCTTCTCGGCAGTCTCCTGCACCTTCTTATTCAGGTCATCCAGGGTTTGCTGATCCTGGCTGAAAAGGCCATAGTCGTCCTCTATCATGGACTGGCTGGCGTCACCGCTCCAGCCCTGAGAATAGTTGGTGGAGGCCGCAGCATCCAGGCTGAGCACAGGCAGCAGCATAAGGCTAAGCAAAACGGCTGCCGCAAGGGATATCACTCTTCTCATCATACCCTACCTCCGAAAAAGTATCCGATCACCGTAATTGCAAGGCCGATAGCTGCGCAGACCAGCCGCAGTTTTTTCTTATTCAGCGGAGGAGTACCTGCCAGCTTTCCGGTCTGGCCGTTAAGGGCGAACTCATACACCTTGCCGCCGTAGCGGTAGGTCATGAACCATACCGGCAGCATCATGTACTGCAAGTCGGTCTTCTGGATGTCGTAGTTTTCACGCTTCACGGAAAGCGAGGAGTAATTTCCCACGCTTTTTCGGATAACGCCTTGGCTGGCCTTAGTTGCCCTGTCCTTGATCCTTGGGAAGACAGCGGCCTTGTCAACGTCGTATTTATCTGCGAAAAATCCGCTGAAATAGGACATGGAGAAGTCCTTCAGCTCTGAGTAATCGAAGGGCTCGATGGACTCCATCAGCAGATCCTCGATCTTGCTCTCGCCGTCCGCCGGGATACCCAGTGAGGTGACTCTTGCCTTTCTGACAACACGATACTCCTTGGTCTCGGTGTAGTGATAGTTGCCGGTGGTCCAGGAGCGGATCTTTTTGCCGATAGCCTCATAATCCGCCATGATGTCACAGTCAGCCACCCAGAAGGGCACATAGAGGCCGGTCATTTTCTCCAGCTGCTCGTCGGTGTTGAAATCCGGCGGGATGAACCAGCGCTTGCTCACCCATTTGCGGAATTTATTCAGAGCCTCCTCACGGGTGATCTTGAAGCCGATGATCTTGCTGGGCTTGAAATCGCCGGTGAGCTTTCCTGAGAGGATGACCGGGTTGTGGCAGTAATAGCAGAATGTAGCGGTCTGCTGGTCGTCAGCCATGATGTCTGCGCCGCAGCTGGTGCAGTGGTAGAGGTTGGTGTGCTCGGCGAAATCGTCCTGAGCCTGCTGCTCCTCCTTAGGAAGAGCAGTTTCCTGCTGGGCGTAGATCTCCTTGATCTGATCTATGGTGAATGCGCTGAGGCAGTAATCGCAGCTCAGCTTTTGGGTAGCGGGGTCGAATTTCAGCTCCGCATTACAATTCGGACATTTATACTGTGCAGCGTCCAAGGCTGTCACTCCTTTACAGATAGATAAATGTATATCATTCTTATTCTAACACATTTCCGCATCTTTTGCAAGAGCAATTTACAAAACACCGCAATAACCGCCCGATTTTTGGAGAAACTGCTCTGATACCGCTGTTTATGCCTTGACATTTTTTGTATAATACCGTATAATAGTATTATAATGATTGTTTTGTACTAAATGTAAAGGCGCCTTCGGGGATACGCCTTGCCGGGAGATAGCTCCCGTTTTGCCCAGGGAGCAGCAAAGACTGCTCCGGAAAAGAAAGGACGGCGAATTATATGGACTATGGATTTTCACGCATCACACCTGAGATCATGCGGCTGGCTGAAAAGTCACTGGACGGCTATCGCATCGATCCCGAGCTCTACACCCAGTACGACGTAAAGCGAGGCCTTCGTGACATCAACGGCAACGGCGTTGTTGCAGGCCTTACGAACATCAGCACCATCAAGGTGCTGGACACAGGCGACGGTATGCCCAACCACGGTGACGGAAAGCTCTACTACCGTGGCATCGACGTTGAGGACATAGTCGCCGGCTTTATGAAGGAAAAGCGCTTCGGCTTCGAGGAGACCGTTTACCTGCTCCTCTTCGGAAATATGCCCTCTGAGGGCGAGCTTTCCTCCTTCAAGAAGATACTGGCTGATTTCCGCAGCCTGCCTTCTACCTTCACAAGAGATGTGATCATGAAGGCTCCCAGCGACAACATGATGAACACCCTTGCAAAGTGTGTTCTTGCGCTTTATTCCTACGATAATTCCGCAAATGACATCTCTATCCCAAACGTTCTCCGCCAGTGCATCGAGCTGATCACGCTCTTCCCGGTGCTTGCGGTGTACGGCTACAACGTTTACAAGTATTCCCGTGACGGAGGCTCTCTGTTCATCCACGATCCTCAGCCTGAGCTTTCCATTGCGGAGAATTTGCTGTATATGCTCCGCCCGGACAAGCAGTATACCGAGCTGGAGGCCAGGCTCCTTGACCTTGCTCTGGTGCTGCACGCTGAGCACGGCGGCGGCAACAATTCCACCTTCACGGTACACGTTGTTTCCTCTTCGGGAACTGACACTTATTCGGCAATAGCTGCTGCTCTTGGCTCTCTCAAGGGGCCCAAGCACGGCGGCGCCAATATCAAGGTGGCCATGATGTTCGACGACATGAAGGCCAGCGTCAAGGACTGGACTGACGAGGACGAGGTGAGGAACTACCTGCGCAAGCTGCTCCACAAGGAGGCCTTCGACCGTGCAGGCCTGATCTACGGCATGGGTCACGCTGTTTACTCTCAGTCTGACCCGAGAGCAAAGGTGTTCAAGGGCTTCGTCGAGAGCCTTTCATCTGAGAAGGGCCGCCACGACGAGTTCGCCCTGTATTCACTGGTGGAGCGTCTTGCTCCCGAGGTCATCGCCGAGGAGCGCCGCATCTACAAGGGCGTCTGCGCAAACGTTGACTTCTACAGCGGCTTCGTTTACCGTATGCTGGGCATCCCGGACGAGCTCTTTACGCCGATCTTCGCAGTTTCAAGAATTGCAGGCTGGTCCGCTCACCGCATCGAGGAGCTGATCAACTCAAACAAGATCATTCGCCCGGCTTACAAGGCCATTTCTCCCATGCACGCCTACACCGATATGGAGCACCGCATGGACTAAGGAGGCGGCTATGGAACAAAGACCAGCGGCAATGGTCTTCCTCACGACAATGGGGATCACCGCAGTCAGCTTCGGGACGTCCTGCTTTCTGGACTGGCTATTCGGCGAAAGCAACGCCATGCTGCCCGTCATGATCATCTTCGGCCTGGTGCTGTTCTTCCTGCCAATATTCGCCTTAGTCCTGGAAAACCGCATGAAGGAGGAGCTGTCGGCGAAGAAATTCCTGCTGGCCTACTTCGGCGGCTATGCAGCCACCGCAGCGATTGGCAGCGTGATGATCTACGGCGGGATCATCGACCTCGACAAGCTCTTTCCTGACGAGTTCATGGGCGGTATCGTCATGCTGGTCCTGCTTCTCATTCTCCTAGGAGGACTTGTCTGGGCGGCATTCGTCCGCATAACAGCTGCCATAGTTCGGCACCTTCAAAAATAACTCAAGGAACAAAATTATCCGAAAGGAATGATATAAAATGAACAATTCATCACAGCTCATCAACTGGAACGGTACTACCTGCGTTCGTCTTCAGGCCGGCGGCTATGAGGCTCTCATCGCCTACGAGATCGGATCCAACGTGATCCGCCTCAGAGACAACACCAACGGGGTGGATTTCTTCCGCTTCGACCCTGAGAACGACGCCGACGTTATCCGCAATTCTCCCGAGGTATGGGGACTCCCCACGCTGTATCTGCCTAACCGCTTTGCAGACGGTGTTCTCAAGACCTCCGACGGCGAGTATCACCTCCCCGTGAACGAGGGCGCTCCCTATTTCAACCACATCCACGGCTTTATCCACAAGAGAGTCCATGAGGTAGTTGAGCACAACGCCGACAGCAACTGCGCTTGGGTGAAAACACGCTACGTTTACGACGAGAACGACGAGTTCTTCCAGTACCTTCCCGTTAGATTTGTGGCTGAGTACACCTTCACTCTTTCCGAGAACGGCCTTGACCAGGACATCAAGTTCACCAACGTTTCCGACAAGGTGCTTCCCATGTCACTGGCCTCACATACAGCTATCAAGGCTCCCTTCGTGGACGGCGGCAAGGAGAGCGACATCCGCCTGACAGTTCCTGCCGGACGCCGCTGCGAGCTCAACGAGAGATGGCTGCCCACTGAGAAGACCAAGTCTCTGACAATGTACGATCTTGAGTACAAGACCGGCAGCAAGTGCCCTGTTCTCCAGGACATCAACAACGATATGTACACCGGCGAGACAGCTGAGCTGGATCATGAGAAATTCCACGGCATCATCGCCGAGGACATTGCCAGCGGCAAGAAGCTCTGCTATCAGGTATCTGACGAGTATATGTTCTGGATCATCTGGAACGACGGCGGCTTCAACCACTACTTCTGCCCCGAGCCAATGACTGCCATGATCAACGCAGCCAACCTTGATCTTCCCGGAGATGTTTCCGGCAAGCGTGAGGTAAAGCCCGGCGAGGAGTTCACTGCACACCAGAGATTTTTCGTAAAGCTGTAATGAAAAAGGGACACCCAGGCGGTGTCCCCTTTTTTTGCAGACAAAAAAAGGAGCGGCCTGACCGCTCCATTTTTTATCACTCCTCTGCGGAGGTGCTGCTCTTTTTCTTGTATCTGGACTTCTGGCCGAAATTCAGCGAGATAGTCAGGATCTTATCGGAGTTGAACAGCCTCAGTGCCAGGAACAGGCAGACTGCAAAGAATACGATCTGGTAGGCAAGACCTGCGAAGAAGATCGTGGTGTGGCCGAACATAAGGTTGCTCATCGCCGAGAAGGTGTGTGTGAAGGGGATCGCATATACAAGCATCTTCACAACTGTAGGCAGAGAGTTCACATCTGCGAACATTGAGATGAAGTAAGGGATCATAGCCATCATCATCAGGGGCATGATAACTGTCTGAGAGCTCTTTGTGTCGTTTACCAGTGAGCCAAGAATGATAGACAGTGACAGGCAGATCATGATAGTGAAGAACAGCTGAAGTCCTACCAGGATGTAGTCAGAAATGGAAAGTGTCAGTCCCAGCTTAGCCATTGCAGACTCCACTGTCATGTACTGGCTGATAACGTTGCCCTCGGCAGCGACCTGCTCAGTTACCTTGTCAGTTGCGCCGGAGATCGTTGTGGAGAAGCCTATCATGAACACGGCTGCGTTGAGCAGAGCGATGATAGCGGCTGCAAGCATCTTTGAGCTGATGATGGAAAGTCTTGAAACAGGGGCAGAAAGCAGAGTCTCAAGGGTCTTGTCGATCTTCTCGTTGGAGATAGCGCTGATCAGGGTCTGAGAAGTGAGCATGATCAGCACGAAAACGATGATTGGCAGGATCTCATTCTGGATCATGACTCTCTGCATGATAGAGTCGGAGGAGATCTGTGCAGACTTGTCGTCAACAACTGTGTTGTCCACAACTGCAACGGGGTCCTCCATAAGAGCGATGTCCTCTTCGGAAAGTCCAAGCTGAGCAGCGATCGTGCTTGAGATACAGTTCTCGATGAAGCCTGCTGCTCCGGCGGTATCGTTGCTGAGGTTGGAAAGCATTGCGGTGGAGGCCATGCGTGAAACGGTGACCAGCTTAGGCTGAGTGCCGTTTTCAATATCCGAGGTAAAGCCCTCGGGAATGATAACGAGGTTTTCTGAGTTGTTGCTCTTCAGGATAGCGGCATAATCGTCGCCCTCAGAGGAGAACTTTGTGATCTTAGCGCCGTTGTCCTCCATCTGCTTGATGAGGGACTGGGTGAACTCAGTTTCATCACGGTCGCTGATAGCGATAGTGTACTCCTGCTTGGTAGCCTCCTCGATAGTTGTGCTCATTACGTTGCCCAGGATCATGAACATTGCCATGATAGCAACGAAGGAAACGATCATCTGTGCGGTGATGAGCTCTGAGAGCTCCTTTTTAAGAAGGTTAATGAATTTCATGATCGTTCACCACCCTTTCAAAAACTTCCTCAAGGTTAGCTGCATTGTAGCGCTCCTTCAGCTCAGCAGTAGTACCTGTGACCATAAGATGACCCTTGGCGATGATGCCCACACGGTCAGATACGAACTCGATCTCAAGCATATTATGGGAGGAAAGAAGGAAAGACATACCTTCCTCAGCAGCCAGCTTCTTGATAGTGCGGCGGATCTCGATAGCGTTGAGCACGTCAAGTCCGCTGGTAGGCTCGTCCAGGATAGCCAGTCTGGGCTTAGTCATAACTGCACGGGAGAGCAGCAGCTTACGGATCATACCACGGCTGTAGCTGCCGATCTTGTCGCCAAGGCGGTCGCCCAGGCCGTTGATCTCCTTAGCACGAGCCACCATCTGGTCGATAGCTCTGGGATCCACGGTGAACAGGCCAGCCATGAAGCGAAGATACTTCTCGCCGGTCATATTCTTGTAGGCACCTGCCTCATCGGGGAGGTAGGTGATGCTGCCACGAACCTTCTCCGGAGCAGACTTGATGCTGTGACCAGCCACGATAGCGTCGCCTGATGTTGGCTTGAGCAGCGTAGAGATCATGCGGATCGTTGTGGTCTTGCCGGCTCCATTTGGGCCGATCAGGGCGAAGATCTCGCCCGCCGAGATGTCGAAAGAGACATTGTCCGCAGCAAGTACCTTTGAATACTGCTTGGACAGTCCCTTGACCTCAAGGACTTTCTCCATAAAATTTACCCTCTTTCCGGACGTGCTTTTCGAGCAATATCGTCCTAAAAAAATTATTATATCCCTGAACTCCCATATCACAAGAGTTCAAAATCAATTATATCACAGCTATGATATTATGTCAATAAAATAACGAATTTGAAAAAAATTTATTATCCGGAGGAACGCCGGCCTCAGAAGTAGAACAGCTCCTCAAACTTTTTGTCCAGCGCAATGCAGATGATCAGCGCCAGCTTTGCGGTGGGCTGATACTGGCCTGTCTCAATGGAGCTGATCGTGTTTCGGGAGACCCCCACCATTTCCGCCAGCTGCGCCTGAGACAGCTTCGCCTCAGACCTCGCCTCCTTCAGATGATTGCGGAGCACCAGCTTGTCGTCCATGACCGCTCACCCCTTGAAACTGGCGAAAAACTGCACCGTGGATATGATACTCATGCCAAGCATCAGGATGCCGCAGAACAGGTTTGCCACCTTCTTGGTCTTGATGAAGCGATAGGCGAATGCGCTTGCTCCGGAGAACATGATCAGCGCCATGATGTCGTAGGGGTCCTGTTCGTGGAAGTTGCGTACCATGGCGAACATAATGGCCATTGCACCCATTCCAAGGAAGGCCCAGTAGAAGGACTTGTCGAAGATCATTTTCTCCCGCTCATCGCCACGACTGTCGGGCTTTTTGTTCTGTGCCAGCTTCAATACCTCGTCTTTATTCATAACTGTCATCCTTTCTGCAAAGTTTACTTTGCATTTGCTATGGTCTTAGTATATCACTGCCAAGTTCACTTGTCAATAGTTTGCAAAGCAAACTTGTCAAAATCAGCACTTTGCACAGATCTCCGCCTGCTGATCTGTTGCAATTGTATGATTTTGAAGAACAAATCGCAATTTCGTACCAATGTTAAAACATAATTATTATTATATTGCCCTGATTTACCTTGACAAAAGGCAATATATTTGTTATACTTATTTTGAAGGTTTTATGCAGTTTGGCGACTGCATATTTTGAACGCAAGGCATAGGCAGCCTTAGTTCGGTCAAAATCGAATATCACCGAAGCTGACGGCTTTCCTGTGCGTTGTCGAAGGCCCTTTGGCTGTACTGTGCGGTCTGCGGAGCAAACCCTCTCCCGCTCCCGGACTGTGACGGCTTTGTTGTTATGCTTTTTCGGTGCCTCAGTGCGCCTATTTTCACGCTTTTTGCGGGAAAGGTGGAGAAAAATTGAATAAATATGCACTTTACCGGAGACTGGCCTCTGGTATATTGTCGTGCGCTGTTGCCGCCGGACTCTCTCCCGGCTGCTTGCAGGCCCTGGCTGCGGAGGATCCGGTTTCTCAGGAGACCCTTGCCGCTATGCAGGAAGACTATTACTATATCGAGCCCGTGGATACCGGCATCCCTACTCACAGCGAGTATTTCGACCAGTATTCCGGCGAAAACCGCCCCGACGTCCAGGTCGAGGTCCGGGGCAATGACTATGTTTCTGCGGAAAACGGAGACTTCGCCTCGGGCAGCTACGGCTCAGAAGGCGATGTCCGTGACGACGTTCTCATCTGGGAGAGCGCCGACGGCCTCCTGACCTACAAGGTGGACGTTCCGGAAACAGGAAATTACTGCATAAATATGACGTATTTCCCTATCGAGTCTAACAGTTCCTCAGTGGAGCTGTCTATGAAAATCGACGGTGTTACGCCATTTGACACGGCTTCTCGTATCACTCTCAGCAGGATCTGGGTGAACGAAACGGATATTTATACAGATTCCCGTGGAAATCAGGTCCGCCCCTCTCAGATCCAGAAGGGTATGTGGCGGAGCTGCGATCTCGGCGACGTGGACGGACTTTTCAACGAGCCCCTGTTCTTCTACCTTGAAAAAGGCACCCATGAGATCTCGTTCTACTCAGAGCGTGCTCAGCTGGCTATCGAGAGCTTCAAGCTGTACAACCCCGAAGAACTGCCCTCCTACAGCCAGTACGCCTCCTCCGCTGAGGCCGGCGTTTCCAAGGAGAGCACCCCGGCTAAGGTCTTCCGCATCGAGGGCGAGGACGCCGTTTTCAAGTCCGACTCTACCCTCTACCCCACTTATGATAATACCAACTACCTGGTGTCTCCCTCTGACCCCACGAAGGTAGTTTACAACACACTGGGCAGCGGCAACTGGAAGAAGGCGCTCCAGTCCGTTACCTGGGAGATCCCTGCTGACCAGATCGGCAGCTCCGGCTGGTATCGCATCGGTATCAAGTCCCGCCAGAACACCATGCGTGGCTTCTACTCCAACCGCCGTGTCTACATCGACGGACAGGTGCCTTGCAGCGAGCTGGATCAGGTGAAATTCTACTACGGCACCGATTGGAGCGTGGTAACTCCCCAGACAGACTCCGGCGAGGACGTTTACGTTTATCTTGACGCCGGTCAGGATCACACCATCACCATGGAGGTCATCCCCGGCGAGATCGGCGACTCCATGAGAAAGCTGGATGAGGTGGTCGCTAAGCTCAATACCTATTATAGAAAGATACTCATGATCACCGGCCCCTCTCCCGACCAGTACACCGATTACTACGTTCATGAGAAAATCCCGGAGCTGGTGGACGAGTTCGATAGGCTCTCAGGTGAGCTGAAGGACATTCAGTCCGGTATCGAGAGCTTGTCCGGCTCAGAGGGCTCTGAGGCTGCGGCTCTTGAGCGTATGACGGTCATTCTTGACAAGTGTACGAAAAAGCCCCTGAAGATCCCGGATTACCTCTCTCAGATCAAGGAGAACATCACCTCGATCTCCGCTTGGATGAGGGATTACCGTGACCAGCCCCTTGAGGTGGACTACATCGAATTTGCCTCTCAGGGAGCAGACTTCGCAGACTGCGACACCAAGCTGGGCAAGAGCATCAGCTTCGGCGTGAAGGGCTTCTTCGGATCCTTCTTCGAGGACTACACCACCCTTTCAGACGTTACCGGCGAGGACGCCATCGACGTTTGGGTATCGCTGGGCCGTGATCAGGCTCAGGTGGTAAAGGAAATGGCCGAGAACCAGTTCATGCAGGATACCGGGATCCCGATCTCGGTAAACCTCGTTATCGGCGGTGTCGTTGAGGCTACTCTTGCAGGAAAAGGCCCCGATGTTGCGCTGTTCCTGGGCGGAGAATTCCCCGTGAACCTGGCTGCCCGTGACCTTCTGGTGGACGTTTCAGACACAACGCAGTTCCCGGACTTTGAGCAGGTCTCTCAGCGCTTCCAGGAGAACGCTATGACTCCCTATCAGTTCAACGGCGGCACCTACGGTCTGCCTATCAGCCAGACCTGGCCAATGCTCTTCTACCGCACAGACGTGCTCACTGAGCTGGGCTACACATCGCCTCCCGAGACCTGGAACGACCTTATAGATATGCTGCCCGCTCTCCAGAGGAACTATATGTCCGTGGGACTTATCCTTCCTCCCACAAATATCTCCCCCGCAACTGAGGCAGGACACACCTTCGCAATGCTCCTGCTGCAAAAGGGTCTGAACTACTACAACGAGGGACAGACAGCCTCTACCTTCGATTCTATCGAGGCCGTGCAGTCCTTCGAGGAGTGGACGGACTTCTACACAAAGTACAGCTTCGACCAGACCTACGACGCTTTCAGCCGTTTCAGGACCGGCGAATACCCCATTCTTATCGCAAACTACACCTTCTTCAATCAGCTCACCGTGGCTTCTCCTGAGATCAAGGGACTGTGGGACTTCTGTCAGGTGCCCGGTACTCTCCGGGAGGACGGAACTATCTCTCATGCGGCAAACTCCAACGGCGCCGGTGCTGTTATTTTCAAGAAGGTAAAGAACAAGCAGAACGCCTGGGAGTTCATCAAGTGGTTCACTGAGGCTGATACTCAGGTGCAGTACGGAACTCAGATCGAAGGCCTCCTGGGAACTATGGGACGCTTCGACACCGCTAACCTTGAGGCTCTCAGTGAGCTGTCATGGTCACACAGCGAGTACGACCGCCTGAAGGATCAGCAGGACGAGCTGGTGGAGATCCCCGTTATCCCATCGTCCTACGCTGTTACAAGAAATATCATGAACGCTTTCAGAGAAGTCGTCAACGAGCTTGAAAATCCCCGTGATACTCTGGTTTGGTACAACCGTGACATCAACGACGAGATCACAAGAAAACGTGAAAATCTCGGTCTTGACACCGACGAGAACTAAGGAAGGAGGAATATCGCTTGGCTAAGATCGCTGCCGAGGACATCGGCAAAAGAACTAAACAGGAAGAGCGCCGCATGATGTGGCACTCAGTCAAGCAGAACAAGGCCTGCTATCTGATGCTGGCTCCGTTCATGCTGTTCTTCCTGGTATTCACGATCGTCCCTGTAGTAATGTCCCTCCCCATGGGCTTTACGGATTTCAACATGGCTCAGGCCCCGAAATTCATCGGACTTTCAAACTATACCACCCTTTTCCTTTCGGATAAGATCTTCGTAAAATCTATCAGAGTCACCATAGTTTTCGCCCTGTTCACAGGCCCCCTGAGCTATGTTCTGTGCTTCCTGCTGGCTTGGCTCATCAATGAGCTCCACCCGAAGCTGAAAACTCTGTTCACTCTCATCTTCTACGCACCCTCAATGGCTCCCGTTTATACCACCTGGCAGATGATATTCAGCGGTGATATGAACGGCTACGCAAACTCCTTCCTTATCAACTTAGGTCTTGCCAACTCTCCCATACAGTGGCTCACCGATGCCAACTACGTCCTGGGAGTCACGATCATAGTTCAGCTGTGGATCTCACTGGGAGCCGGCTTCCTGGCACTCCGTGCGGGATTCCAGAACATCGACCGCTCAATGTACGAGGCAGGCGCTATCGAGGGTATCCGCAACCGCTGGCAGGAGCTGATCTACATCGTTATCCCTTCAATGGGTCCTCAGCTCATGTTCGCTGCGGTAATGCAGATCGTAAGCTCATTCACCGCAGGTACTGTTGCACAGAACCTGGTGGGCTTCCCCAGCACCGACTACAAGGCACACACCATCATGACCCACGCCTTCGACTACGGCTGGGTAAGATACGAAATGGGCTACGCCTCGGCGATATGTATGATACTGTTCGTCGTCATGTACCTGCTGAACAAGCTGATCAGCAAGGTGCTGAGCAAATACATGGACTAAGGAGGCGAAGAAATGGCACAGTCAATGGTCAATACCGAAAAACTCAAGGCGAGCAACAAACAGGCCGGCAGAAAGATCGGCGGAACGGTAGCTATCTTCGTTTTCCTTATCGTTCTCGGACTCTTCATGCTGTTCCCTATCTATCTTATGATAGTTATGGCAATAAAGCCTGTTGAGGAGCTGTTCATCTTCCCCCCGAAGCTCCACGCTATCAACCCTACCCTCAACAATTTCAAGGATATGTTCGAGGTCATGCACCAGAACAGAGTTCCCTTCTCAAGATACGTCTTCAACTCTGTCCTCGTTACCGCAACTGTAACGATACTCCAGTGCTTCTTCGCTTCCATGGCCGCATTTGTGCTTGCAAAGTGCAAGTTCCCCGGAAACAAGATCCTCAACAGCATCATCGTCGTTGCACTTCTCTATCAGAGCAACGTCATCTACATCATGCAGTACATCGTTATGGCGAAGCTGCATATGATCGACACCTACTGGGCACTGATCCTGCCCGCTATCGCTTCGCCTATGGGACTGTTCCTTATGAGGCAGTCCATAGGTCAGGTCCCCGACGCTATGATCGAAGCCGCTAAGGTGGACGGCGCAGGCCTCTTCCGTATCTGCTGGCAGATCGTTATGCCCAACCAGAAGCCTGCCCTGATGACCCTGATCATCTTCGCTTTCCAGGCCGCTTGGAACATCCAGTCGGGAACGGTAGTTTTCCAGGAGCAGTACAAGACCCTCACCACCGTTGCAACTCAGGCTGCCTCCGCAGGACTTGCAAGAGCAGGCGTTGCTATGGCGGCACAGGTGTTCGTGTTCATCCCGCCCATCGTTGTGTTCATGCTGGCGCAGAGACAGGTCATCGAGACCATGGCTCACTCCGGCATCAAGGACTAAGGAGGTGGGGACATGAGAAATATTTCTGCTAAGCTGATCTCGCTGGCTATTGCCGGAGCTGCGGCTTTCGGCTCCGCCGCCTCATTCACCGCTTCCGCCGCTGAGCCCTACGATGTGTACAACTATGACCGCTGGGGCGAGGCTATCCCCTCTCAGGCCGGATATATCGCCGACAGAGCTGTCTCAGGCATCGACCTTGGCGTAGGAGCCTTCAGCTCTCCCAGCGACATCTTCCGTGACCACAACGACATATTCTACATAGTTGACGGCGGAAATAACCGCATCGTCGCTGTGAACTCAGAGCTCACAGAGGTGGTGAAGGTCTATGACAGCTTCACCATGCCCGACGGCTCAAAGACTACTCTGAAAAATCCTCAGGGAGTTTATGTTTCTGCGGAGAACGATTGGCTCTACATCGCCGATAACGAGAACTCCCGTGTGCTGATCGCCGATCTTGAGGGAAACGTCATCAAGGAGATCACCAAGCCTACCTCCGAGGTCTATGACCAGAAGAGGACATTCCTCCCTCAGAAGGTCATCGCTGACAAGGCCG
Organism: Ruminococcus flavefaciens; assembly: GCA_902760805.1. GTDB lineage: Bacteria > Bacillota > Clostridia > Oscillospirales > Ruminococcaceae > Ruminococcus. The sequence continues at coordinate 46,930 of CACWHY010000006.1, forward strand.
GGAACGTTTACGTTGTGCTGGGAAATATCACCACCGGTGCCGCTATGTTCGATCCCGAGGGCGAATTCACCGGCTTCTACGGCGCAAACCGTGTCCAGCCTACTGCTGAGATCGTGGGCAACTACATCACCAGCCTCTTCACCTCTGAGGAGAAAAAAGCACGGCGCAGGAGAAATGTTCCCACAGGCATCACCAGCTTCGACATCGACGGCGACTTCATCTTCACCTGTACCTCCTCGTCAACTCAGACTACGGATACCGTGAAGAAGCTCAACGCCGCCGGAAGGAACATCTTCGCAAATATGGAGCTGGCCTTCGGCGACTATACTCCCATGTACGACACCTCTCAGAACAAGGTGCTCCAGCCGGCGATCTGCGACATCGACATCGCTGACGACGGCAATATCAACTGTCTTGATTTCACTACCGGACGTGTGTTCCAGTACGATGAGGACTGCAACCTGCTGTTCATAACGGGCACTATCGCCAAGCAGGTGGGCGGCTTCGACCACGTTGCTGCTCTTGAAACTATGGGCGAGAACCTGTACGTTCTGGATTCACAGAAGGACACCGTTACTGTTTTCGTGGAGACTGACTTCGGAAAGATCGTCCACAAGGCAACGGCTCTCCACAACGCCGGCTACTATGAGGAGGCTCTCGATCCCTGGTACGAGGTCCTCAAACACGACGGAAACTACCGCAGAGCCTACGTTGGCGTAGCCTCAGCACTGCTGAGAAAGGGCGACTATGAGGGCTCCATGAAATACGCTGAGCTGGCGGACTCTCCCAGGATCTACAACAAGGCCTTTGAGGGCTACCGCATGGACTGGCTGAAGGCTCACTTCGGACAGCTCATATTGGGGCTGGCTCTGATCGCTGTGGGGCTGTTTATGCTTGCACGGCTGGCAAAAAAGAAGAAGGCCGCTGAGCTTGCTCAGCATATGGCTCAGGAGGACGCTGCGGCAGAGGCTGAACACCAGCAGCACGTCCGTGAGGCTGCCCGAAAGGCCGTTGAGGAAATGGCTGAGCAGTCCGAAAATGAAGGAAAGGAGGATGAGCAGAACTCATGATGGATCTGACTACTAAGGAATGGGTCAAGCACGCCGTGACGCACCCCTTCGAGGGCTTTGAGGATATGCGCTGGAAAAAGTCCGGCTCGCTCAAGGTGGCGTTCCTCATCGTGTTCCTGCTCTTCCTTGCGACTATAGCTGACGGAAGACTTTACGGCTTCCAGTTCGGCGTTTCCTACGACAAGACCTTCAACATCATCCCCTACATCGTGAAGAGCATCGTGCTCTTTGCGGCCTGGGTAGTGGGCAACTGGTCGATCTGTACCCTCCTTGACGGCGAGGGCACCATGAAGAACATCTGCATCTACAGCGCCTATGCACTGGTGCCGTACATCGCACAGGTCTTCATCACAGTGATCCTCTCCCACTTCCTCATCCAGGACGAGGTGGTCTTCATACAGGCCATAAGGATCCTAGGCACGGGCTGGACGGTGATACTGCTGTTCTCGGCGATCAAGTCTGTACATCAGTATTCCTTCGGAAAAACGGTCTTCGCTATCGTGCTGACCATTGCCGCTATGCTGGTGATGCTGTTCCTGCTGGTGCTCTTTATGTCACTGGTACAGCAGGTCTACATCTTCCTTTCAACGATCTACACCGAGATCTCCTACAGGATCCGGGTCTGATGAAGGGAGGGCATGATAATGAAGAACAAGATCAAACGCTTTCTGCTCTGCTTTTTAGCAGTCTCTATGGCAACTGTCTCCGGTGCTGTCAAGGCTGACGGCGAGGAGGAAACTGCCGCAGAAGTCACCGAGGAGGCCTCCGCTGAGGAGGAGTCCACAGGTGACGCTGCTGCACAGAAGCCTGCTAAGCTGAAGGAGACAGAGGAAAAGGTCAAGGCTGAGGCCTCTGACATTACTGCATACCTTCCCAAGATCGGCACTATCGAGGGTCTGGACATCTACCTGAAGGACAAGGATTTCGATGACGCTATCTGGGAGAAAAACGGCGGAAAGCCCGCCAAGAAAAAGGATTACACCGAAGAGCAGGAGGCTCTCAGCGATGTTATCGACGAGCTGAAAAAGCTGGGCGACCTGATCGCGATCGACGCCCAGTCCGGTGAGGCTGTGGCTTCCTTCAAGGACAGCAGCAAGGTGGACGACGGGCTGATGTACGTCAGCGAGGCCGGGCGCTATCTGCTGACCGTGGACAAGGACAAGACAAAGCCTCTCAAGCTCATGGAGGTCATCTCAACTATCGACGATCCTCAGCTCTTCCGCTCTGCCGACGGCAAGACCTTAGAGCTCACTGACTCAAACTACAAAAAGGTCACAGAGACCTACACCTACAGCGGCAAGGAGAACGGACGCACCGTCTTCTACAACGCTGACAAGTCCGCCTTCGCTTGGCTTTCTGAGGACGAGAAAAAGGTGGAGGGCACCTTCACCTACGCTGCGGAAAACGATAAGTTCCGTATGCTGGTGGACCAGCGGCTTGCCAATATCGGCCTGGAGAACAAGGAGACCGGCTACATCTGGTGGTCATCTCCCCTGGAGGCCACCCGTGATCAGGTGGCGACCCCTCTGCTGATCAGCGAGCTGCGCTCATCGAACACTCTGCGCTACGGCATCCCCGAAAGGCGCTCAAACAACAATGTGGTCCGCTCAGGAACTGACGACTGCACGATCACTGTAAGCAAGATAAACAACGGTATCAAAGCCGTTTACGACTTCCAGAAAGCTGGATTCAAGTACCCCGTGGAGTACGTCCTTGAGGACGACCATCTGAAGGCCTCAGTCAAGGTGGCTGAGATACAGGAGTCAAATGCCGCAAATATCGCTACAGAGCTCACCGTTTTGGGCAGCTTCGGCGCTGCGGATATGACCGAGGAGGGCTACTTCGTGGTACCTGACGGAAGCGGCGCTCTGGTGCGGTTCAACAATCAGAAGACCATGGACACAAATGCCTATCAGCAGAGAGTTTACGGCTCAGATGTGACTGTTGTTCCCACAAGCAAAGGCGCTGTCACTGAGCAGATATACCTGCCCGTTTACGGCATCGTCAAGGAGGACAACGCCTGCCTGGTGGTGGCCTCTAAGGGCGACTCAAATGCTGTTCTCTCCGCTCAGGTATCAAAGCAGTCCAATTCCAGCTATAACCTGTGCAGCTTCACCTTTATCCTTCGTGGAACTGACACCTTCTATATGTCAGGAAACAGCAACGACAAGCTGACAGTTTTCGAGAGCGGCGCCATAAAGTCAGACGACATCGAGCTGAGATACTACCCCATCGCAAAAGAGGGAGCTGACTACACTGACATTGCTGCTCGCTACAGACAGTACCTCACCGAGGAGGCCGGAGTTTCTGCAAAAACAGAAGCCGGGAAGTCTCCCATGTACGTTGACCTCTACGGCGGAACTCAGAAGAAAAAGCCGGTGCTTGGCATACCTGTCACCATGAAGCAGAAGATCACCACCTACGATCAGGCCGGCCAGATCCTCTCTCAGCTGAAAAACAGCGGCGTTGACGACATCGTGGTCTCATACAACAACTGGACCAACGACGGCATCAAGAACAAGGTGGACACTGAGGCCAAGCCCTCAGGCACTCTTGGCGGAAAGAGCGATTTCAAGGGGCTCACAGACCTTATCTCTCAAAACGGTTTTGAGCTCTACCCCTCCTCCGACGACAGAGATTTCTACTCCGGAAACGGCTACTACTCATTCACCAGCACAGCCGTGAGAGTTTCCGGATCTTACTCCAGGATCATCAGCTACGACAGAGCCTATGGCATACCCGACGGCTTCAAGAAGAATATGTCCCTGCTCTCACCCAGCCTCTTCGACGAGGTGTACAGCGACGTTGCGGACAATTACTCAAAGGCCGGCCTCAGCGGAGTTTCTATCGGAAACATGACCACATCGCTCTACGGCGACTACGGAAAGAAGAATATCTCCCGTGCAAAGGCCATGGATCTGATCTGTGCAAGCTATGATAAGCTGGGAAGCTCACTGTCCGAGGGCATCTTAGCGGACGCTGCCAACGCCTACGCTCTGCCTTATGTTTCCCACATAACAAGCGTACCGCTGAACTCCAGCCGCTTTGACCTGTTCAACGAGGACATACCATTCTACCAGATGGTAATGCACGGACTTATCCCCTACTCCACGACCGCCGTCAACGGCGATGCCGATCCTACGACTCTGCTGCTGATGGCGGCAGCTACGGGATCTGGTCTGAGCTACGATATGCTCTATGAGGAGACCAGCGTTCTCAAGGACACTGAATTTGACGTTCTCTACTACGCAAATTACCTTAACTGGACCGATACTGCGTCCAGAGAATACAAACTCTTGCAGCCCCTGCTGAGCAAGGTCAGCAGCTGCACTATCGACGGCTATGAAGCTGACGGCGACCTTATCACCACTACCTACTCTGACGGTACTGTGGTGAAGGTGGACCTCCAGCAGAAGACCGTTGAATATGACGGCAATACGCTGTCACTTGAAAATATCGATCAGGAAGGAGGTGCTCAGGAAAATGGCTGAGGCTAAAGCAGAAAAGAAAAAGGGCATAAAGATGCCCTATGAGAAGCGCAAGGCCATGTACGGCTACGGCTTCATCGCTCTGTGGATGGTGGGCACACTGTTCTTCTTCCTGATACCTCTTGTGAAGAGCCTTTGGTACTCATTCAATGAGGTCTCGATCGGTACAGGAAAAATGCTCACGAAGTTTGTGGGACTTGAGAAGTATGACTACGTTCTCAACACCGATCCCAACTACACCACATACCTGAAGGATATGCTCCTTGAAACTCTGTGGAAAACTCCTCTGGTACTGATATTCTCGCTGTTCATCGCAGTTATCCTCAACCAGAAGTTCCGTGGAAGGACTCTCTCACGAGCAATATTCTTCCTCCCCGTTATCATTGCAACGGGTCCTGTTTACAAGATCATCAACGGCGACATGAGCTCTACCGGAAACACCGGAGCTGCTCAGTTCTCCACAATGTTCTCAACTGACCTTGTGGGCGAGCTGCTGCAATTCCTGGGTATCTACGGACTTTCTGACAAGATGAGCACCATGATCTCCACAGTTGCCGACAATATCTTCGGCATCGTCTGGGCAAGCGGTATCCAGATACTCCTGTTTTTGGGAGCTCTCCAGAACATACCGCCCTCCGCTAAGGAGGCCGCTCAGATGGAGGGCGCTACAGCCTGGGAGTATTTCTGGAAGATCACACTCCCCTACGTCAGCCCCTTCATTCTGGCAAACCTTATCTTTACCGTTATCGACTCCTTCACAAGCCCCATGAACACCGTTATGGGACGTATCCTCACCATGAAAGAGGAGTGGAAGTTCGGCGAGGCCTCTGCAATGGCGTGGATCTACTTCGCTATCGTGCTGGCTGCCGTTGGTCTGGTAACTGCCATAGTAAATAAGTTTATTTACTATGAGGTCGAATAAGGGAGGTGCAAGTCATGACTGATACTACTGGTGCTGTCGTTAAAAGCGAGAGCGAGATCGGCGGCGGACTTACTCCCAAGGAGGCAAAAAAGCGCCGAATGGAACAGATGACCGCTGAGGAGAGAGGCTACCTTAGGCGTAAGGCTCTCATGGAGGCTGTCTGGCCCTTTTTCCGCTTCGTGATACTCTTCGGACTGGGCTTCGTTATCCTTTATCCACTGATCTACATGGTAAGCTGTACCTTCCGTGAGCGCAGCGATATGACTGACCCCACGGTAATGTGGATCCCCAGACACTACACACTGAAGGTGCTGAAGGAGACCATAAGCGCTATGGATTTCTGGAACACCCTCAAGACAACTCTCCTGCTGAACATCGGCTGTTCCTTCGTGCAGGTGCTCTCCTGCGCTGTAACGGGCTACGGCTTCGCAAGATTCAAGTTCAAGGGCAAGGGACTGCTCTTCGGGATAGTCATCATGATGATCCTTGTTCCCACACAGGTCATCGCTCTTCCCCTGTATGCACAGTTCCGATTCTTCGGCATAAGAGGACTGTTCAGCATCAACCTCATTGACACTATGTGGACCATGTACCTGCCGGCGATCACCGGAAACGGTATCCGCTCAGGCCTGATGATCCTGATCTTCCGCCAGTTCTTCCGTGGGCTGCCCAAGGAGCTGGAGGACGCCGCCTACATCGACGGCTGCGGACCCTTCATGACCTTCATCAGGGTAATGATCCCCAACGCAGGCTCGGCCTTCCTGACCGTGTTCCTGTTCTCAGTGGTGTGGTACTGGAACGACTACTATGTCAGCTCCACCTTCTTCACCAACACCCAGACTGTGGCAAAAATGCTGCAAAACCTGGACACTCAGCTCAAGCAGAGGCTGTTCAACTCCGCCACTATCGAGATCTCGCCCAGAGAGCAGATCGTGTGGAAGGAGGCAGGCTGTCTGCTTTCGATCACACCGATCCTGGCGCTGTATGTCTGCCTGCAAAAGTATTTCACCGAGGGCATCGCCCGTTCGGGAATTACCGGAATATAAGGAAAAGGGACTGCATTTGCAGTCCCTTTTTTGCTGGCAGGGAGCGAGCTGCTCCCTGCGCCCCGCAATTGCAATTTGTCCCGAAAAAAATGTCCGCCAAATGGCGGACACCTTGCAGCTGTTCACTTGTGATACTTTCCGCCCTCTGCGATCTGAAATGCACGATAGATCTGCTCCAGAAGCATCACCCGTGCAAGCTGGTGGGGAAATGTCATCTTCGACATGGAAAGCCTCAGTCCTCCCATGGCCTTGATCTCAGGGTCAAGCCCGAAGGAGCTGCCGATCACGAAGCTCACTGTGCTCTGGCCGGAAACTCCGGCGCTCATGATCTTCTCGGAAAGCTCCGGGCTGCTGAGCTGCTTGCCCTCGATACACATCGGCACGATAAGTCCGGCGGCGTGCTTTTTGATCTGGACAGCCTCCTTTTTCAGCGCCGCAGCGATCTCCTTATCGGAGGGCTTGTCGCTGAGCCGGCACTCCTCCAGCTCGCAAAGCTCGAAGCTGCAATACCGCCCAAGACGCTTTATGTACTCGGCACAGGCGCTGCGGAGGTACTCCTCCTTCAGCTTGCCGATAACGATCAGCTTTATGTTCATCAGAAGATCACGGCTCCTCCCTTAGTCTCCACCGGGGCAACTCCCAGCAGGTAATCTCTTCCACGAACAGCGCCTGCAAGCCGCTGAGAAACGGTCCTGTCGGCGATGTCGGGGCGGTTGTTGTCCTGGCTGAGATGTCCCAGCAGGAAATGGGTAGTTCCTCTTTGGAGGAGCTTGTTCACCTGCTCGGCGCAGGAATCGTTGGAGAGGTGGCCGTTTTGCGAAAGGATCCTCTCCTTTAGGTAAAGCGGATACGGCCCCGTCCTCAGCATATACTCATCGTAGTTGGCCTCCAAAAGCACCAGCCGGCAGCCGGTCAGCGCCCTGTCCACATCGGGCGAGATGTGTCCCAGGTCAGTGCAGACTGCACACAGCTTGTCGTCGAAGGTGTGGATCCTGTAGCCGCAGCTCTGGATCGTATCGTGAGGCGTATCAAAGCAGGTCACCTGGCTCCCTCCGCAGGCGATAGAGCAGCCGCTCATGTCGATCACCGGCGATGAGGGCGAGATCTTCCCGGCATCGTACAGCCGCTGGAGAGTCCTCTTCTGGCCGTACACCGGCATACCTGTTTTCTGGGTGAGCATTTTCAGTCCTGCAACGTGGTCTGAGTGCTCATGGGTGATGAACACTCCCTTGACCGCCGTCAAAGGGATCCTGTTGAGCTCTAGGGCTGCCGAGAGCCGCTTGAAGCTGGCTCCGCAGTCGATGAGTATGCCCTCCTGCTCGTTTCCGATATAGGAGGAATTTGCCTTGCTTGAGCTGAATAAGGGGTATATCCTTGCCATTTAGTCCTTTTCGTTCTCCTCTGCATATTCATTGTAGTATTCCGCAGCGTCCTCAAGGGTGTACTCGCCCTCCTCGTAGATGACCTCCTCATAGTCGTCAAGAGCAACGAAGTCATCGCCGCTGTATCTTGGGTAAGCTCCCACAAAAGGACTCTCTATCCTTCCGGAAACAGCAGTTCCCAGGCAGTACATATCCGGGGAGATGTATGCCACGAACTCATACTCCTCATAATCGGAGAAATAGTTCTCCACCTTTTCGTAGAAATAGTCTGTGTCTGCCCTCTTGCCGTTTGGATCCTTAAACTCAACTCCGGAGTCGAGAGAGCTGTCTGAGCTGATGATCAAGGGCTCGTCAAGGTAGTAGCCCTCCTCGTCCATTTCCACAAGTGCAGTATTTATGGCCTTGTAAAGGGAGCTTGCACTGGTGCGGTAGGTCATCACATGGTCGCTCTCCTCAAGAGCCTCAGCCAGGCCCTCAATGCAGAGATAGCCGTCCTTTGAGCTGACGATATCGAAGGTAAACTTGCCGTTCATGAAATCGTCGTTGAAGCCCTTGAACTTGACGGTGTCCTTGTCCACCTGCTCCCACTTGCCCTTGTGTCCGTCAAGGATCACCTTGTCGTCCTCCTTGAACTTGACGGTGATGCTTGTGGGCTCGCCGTCCTTGTCGGTGAGAGTCCACTTGCCCTCCAGCTTGCTTGCACAGCCGGTGAGCATTACTGCGGATAGTGCCAGTGCTGATGTAAGTGCCATTATCTTTTTCATTGTTAACCCTCCTATATCATGATGATTTCGCTTTACAGCTTGTTTATCTCGGTACCCTGACGGGTCTCCTTCACTTCGTATCCCAGAGCAGCGATCTTGTCTCTGAGCTGGTCTGCAAGGGCAAAATCCTTCTCCTTGCGGGCAGCCTTTCTCTGCTCGACCAGCTCCAGCACCTCTGCCGGGATATCCGCAGCCGGAGCCTCATTAGCGGCATTTTTCTCCTGAGCCTTCTTGATAAGGTCAAGCCCCAGCACCTTGTCGAATTCGCCCATGAGAGCCAGCTTTGTGGCAGCGTTTGCCTTGGATTTCAGCACGTCGTAGAGCGCCGTGATGCCCATTGCAGTATTCAGGTCGTTGCCCAGAGCCTCGTCGAACTGCGTCTTCAGGCGGTCGAACTCTGCCTGGTCGATCTCTCCGGCAGCCTCGGCTGTGAGAGGGGCGATCTTTGCGATCAGCTTGTCGAAGATGGTCTTTGCGTTGTCCAGATTCTCCCAGGAGAATACCAGAGACTTGCGGTAGTGTGACTGTAAGCAGAAAAATCTGTAGACCAGCGGATCATAACCCTTTTCCTCCAGCAGAGAAACTGTGAGGAACTCGCCGCTTGACTTGCTCATTTTGCCGCTATTGGTGTTCAGGTGATGAACGTGGAACCAGTAGCTGCACCACTCATGTCCCAGGTAAGCCTCGGACTGAGCGATCTCATTGGTGTGGTGTGGGAAGGCGTTGTCGATACCGCCGCAGTGGATGTCCAGGTACTCGCCCAGGTTTTTCATGCTGATGCACGAGCACTCGATGTGCCAGCCGGGATAGCCCAGTCCCCAGGGAGACTCCCACTTGAGCTCCTGATCGTCGAACTTGGACTTAGTGAACCACAATACGAAGTCGGCCTTGTTGCGCTTGTTGCCGTCCTCCTCAACGCCCTCACGAACTCCAACAGCCAGATCCTCCTCGTTGAAGTCTCCGAAAACGTAGTACTTGTCCAGCTTTGAGGTGTCGAAGTAGATGTTTCCGCCGGCCTCATATGCGTAGCCCTTCTCCATGAGGGAGCTGATGACCTTGATGAACTCGTCGATATATGTCGTTGCAGGAACAACAACGTCAGGTGTCTTGATGTTCAGCTTTGCGCAGTCGGCGAAAAATGCGTCTGTGTAGAACTTAGCGATCTCCATGACTGTCTTGTGCTCACGCTTTGCGCCCTTGAGCATCTTGTCGTCGCCGGTGTCGCCGTCGCTGGTCAGGTGACCAACATCAGTGATGTTCATTACACGCTTAACGTCAAGGCCTGTGAAGCGGAGGTACTTCTCCAGGATGTCCTCCATGATGTAGCTTCTCAGGTTGCCGATATGGGCGAAATGATAGACCGTAGGGCCGCAGGTGTACATACTTACCTTTCCCGGCTCACGGGGAATGAATTCTTCTTTCTTGTGTGACAGTGAATTGTATAACTGCATATTGCTCTTCCTTTCAATAGGTTTCATTATTCATTACATCAAGATGTCTCTTATAGCGCTTTGGGATAGTTATGTCAAGGATCAGGCCAAGCTCCTCAAAAAGCTCGCCGATACATCGCAGGCCGTCCTTATAGAAAGCGCCTATGCGCTTATCCTTGAATGGGATATTCTTGTAGTCCGGGGGACAAACGAAGGTCCAGTCGGCGCCGTCCTTATCGAATATCACCCGGAAAAACCGGTCGATGTCGGTGTCCTTGAAGCCTGCCTTCATCAGCAGGATATGATGCTCCACAGCCTCATCTATCTGGCTGAGCACCGCAGTTTTTCCGTCAAAGGAGATCACAGCCATCATGGGCTCGCCGCTTTCAAGTGCCTTGTCCGCAGACTGTGCATCGGGGTATTTTATGATGTTCATGAGCACCTCCTGTTCAGCTCCCTGACCTCATCTCATCCATTTCCTTCTTCAGGTGCTCCACCTCAGCCCGCAGGCGGCAAAGCTCCTGAGAAACGGGGTCGGGGATGTGTATCTGGTCGATCTCATTTGTAACGCAGGGAGTGACCTTTCTGCCGTTCATTCGAACCACCCTCGCTGGCACTCCCACAGCGGTACAGTTGTCAGGGATAGCGCTGAGCACCACCGCATTTGCGGCGATCTTCACGTTGTTGCCCACCTTGAATGGCCCCAGCACCTTTGCGCCCGAGCCCACCAGCACGTTGTTGCCAAGAGTAGGGTGACGCTTGCCCTTGTCCTTGCCGGTGCCGCCAAGGGTCACGCCCTGATACAGCAGGCAGTTGTCACCCACAACAGCGGTCTCGCCGATGACCACGCCCATTCCGTGGTCGATGAACAGACCCTTGCCGATCTTAGCGCCGGGGTGGATCTCGATGCCGGTCTTGCTGCGAGCCCACTGAGACAGCACACGGGCGGCGGTAAAGTGTCCGCTCATGTACAGCTTATGGGCGATACGGTAGGTGCGTATGGCCACAAGGCTGGGGTAGGTCAGGAGGATCTCCAGAGTGTTCCTTGCGGCAGGGTCACGCTCCTTGATGATACGAATGTCTCTTCTTATTGTCTCAAACAAACTGCACACCTCCAACTCCGAAAAAGCAAACGCCCCCGGAGGAAATCCCTCCGGAGGCGCAATGATGCACGGTCCCACTCCGATTTATCGCTCTTGATCCGTAACGAGGAAAACGCCGGAGAATACGCACCGCTCATGCGGCTTCCTCACCGGGGCTGACAGTTGCACTTCGCCGATCATGCCCTGCGTCCTCACACCAGCCGGACGCTCTCTGAAGGGCAGCGGAGGGGTTACTCTAACTGCTGCGCCTATATCGAAATATAGATTACTCTTATATTATATACCAAAGTGCGGCCATTTGTCAAGACATTCACTTCACATCAAAAGAAGCGGCTATCTTCATCTGAGTGTCCCTGTCCTCGCAATTTACAGCAAAGGACTGCACGACATCGTCAGATGTCATCACGTCTACCCATAGTCCCTCGCCGTACTCCACAAGAAAGACGTGACTGCTGTCGTTTTCGATGATGTAGGCTTCTGAGCCATAGGGCGAATATACCAGTCCGTTTGCAAGGCGGATAGCCTTTTCCTTGTCCTCCCCCAGGCTCTTCATCTCCTCATCGGTAACGGTCAGCAGAGCCTTTGTGTAGCCGTATCTTGTGTCCACATCATAGCCTAAGTCTCTGAGAGGCTGATACAGCACCTCGTCCTCAGTGCCGGAAAGTCCGGCACCCTCAAAGAGGGCGTTTATGAAGAGCTCGTCCTCTTCATAAGTCTCGCTTTCCTCGGACCAGTCGATCGTGAAGCCGCCGGTTATAAGCACTGTCGGCTTTGTGTCCTCGTCCGTATCCCGGAAGCTGACCATAGTGCCGCCCTCTTTGGAGTTAAGTCCGGCAGGCGCCCGGAACACCACTCCGCTTTCAAGGGGATATTCCTCCCAGTCATCGGGGATATCTCCGGCGCTCTCCGGCAGAGCCGCAGCACGGGTCATCTCGCTGCTGAGCAGCTCGTCGGCGTACTCCTTTGCCTCAGCAACTATCTCCTCATCGGACTGCGTAGGCATCTCGAAGTCTAAGTCGGGCTCAGAGCCCTCGTCAGAGATCTCCTGAGAGCTCTCCTTCTCAGTGGAAGAAGGCTCTGCGCCGGCGTTGTCAACTCCGCAGGCTGTAAGTGTCAGGGCAGCTCCCAAAATAGCCGCAAGTATCAGTTTTTTCATAGCTTCTCCTTAATCAAGTTTTATGCTCGCTGCTATCTTCATAGCGGTCTCCAGGTCGCCCGCATAAGCGCCGGCCCGGTATTCCTTGTCGTCAGTCAGCAGCTCTATCACAAAGGACTCCTGACCATCCTCCGAGATTTTTCCGCCAAAATGCAGTAGGTAAACATCATACTCCTCGCCGGGTATCATGAACACCTTGTCATAGAACATAAATCCTGCGCCCATTCCGTGGATCCTTTCACGGAGCTCCTTGTCCTCCACGGCGTCTGCCTCTTCCCTTGTCAGGGACAGGTAATTGCGCATATAGCTGCGCTTTGAGCCGTCGTATTCCAGTCCCAGCGCCTCAAAGGCCTCAGTGTCTTCCACTTTGCCCTCACGCTCTATCTCCTCCAGCTGAGCGGCCAGCTCCGGGTCCTCAGGCTCAGCATCAGGATCTTCCAGCGCAACAGTCATTTCAGAGCTTTCGGAAACGTACATACCCTTGTCCTCTTCAAAAACGCACTCCGCCGGACAGGAAATGCTCACTCCGTAATGGCTGACCCTCTGCCAGTCCTCAGGCACGGTCATGTATTCCTCCGGCACCTCATAGGGCGTAAGAGCCAGGTAGCTCGCCATGCTTTCCATCATGTTGTCCACCTTTTCCTGGATCTCGGAGGAGCCGTCCTTGTACTTCTTTCCGTCAACCACTATGCTGCCCTCGTCGTCGATATAGGCGCTTGGAGTTTCGGTGAGCTCCTCAGTCGCTTCCTCTGTAACTTCTTCGGTCACTTCCTCGGTGATCTCCTCAGAGGAACTCTCAGCCCCTGCCCCGGGAGCGCTGTCGTAGTCTCCGCAGCCGGTCAGCAGGAGGGCTGCTGCAAGTATCAGTGTGATCCTTTTCATGGTTTTCCCCTTTCTTTTATACGGAGCTTGCTCCTCCGTCAGTTGTACGAATAGCAGTTCCGGCAAAGCTGCCGCTCTCCTGAGCGCAGGTGCGGAATGGCAGCACAGGCAGGCCGTTTTCCCCAAAGAGCCTTACCTCGCTGTAGTTCGTCCAAAGATAGCGCAGGTTTTCCGGCTCCGGCACCTTGCTGCTGGAGAGAGTAATCTGTTCGCCGTGGATAGTCCCCTCCTCCGCCGGGTACCACTGCGCGTCAGCACCGGAGAGCTCGAAGTCCTCCGTCCAGCCCTCCCGGGATCTCAGCTCGCAGACCGGGCTGTAGTTGCGGAAGGAGACCGTGAGCTTTCCACCGTCCAGAGTGTGATGAGAATAGCTGGGAGCCATGGTCATGTGCTCGCCAAAAAGCCCGTAGACCTGGCTCATGGCCTGTAGATAGAGCCTGTGTCCCACCTGAGTTTTGTCCGTGGGGTGGATATTGTTGAACTCGCCGCAGTCCAGCGCCGGGGCAAGGCCTGTGTTCCTAACTGTGCGGAAGACCTTCTCCTGCGCCTCACGGATCAGGCACCAGTGCTTGTAGTCCGGGTCCTCAGCGTAGCGGAACATGGGCAGCTGGACTATCATGAAGGGCAGCTCATCGTCCCGGAATGTGTCCCTCCAGCACTCTATCATGGTGCAGAGCAGCGGATAGTAAGCCGCCGGACGGTGGTCGTCGGACTCGCCCTGATACCAGAGAACGCCCCTTGCGGAATAGGGCGCCACACGGCTTACCATGGTGTCGTAAAGGCCGCAGGGACGCATGGGATTTTTAACGCCCATGGGTCCGGGATAGCGGTTCTCGCCGCAGATCTCCAGCACCTCCGCCCACTTCACGTCGGGGCGCTGAGCATAGAGCTCCTGCATCTTTCTCTCCCAATCTGCGTGGTAGGCAAGGTATTCATCGTACTCACGGATCATCTCCTCACGGGACTTCCCGGCAGTTGCCCTGTCATAGTCCTCCAGATATGGGATAAGCCGGCTGTCACGCTCAAGGTAGTCTCTGCTCATCCAGGCAGAGGCGGATGTTCCTCCCCAATTGCAGCCCAGCACGCCCACGGTCACTCCCAGTGTCCGGCTGAGCTCCTTGGCGAAGTAGTAACCCACCGCTGACCAGGCACGGCTGCCCTCCTGAGAAGGCAGGTTCCAGCCGGTCACGGCCTCCATTTCCAGCAGCTTCTCGTCATTCATCTCGCACTTCGGCGTGTAGTAGTAGCGAACGTTCTCGCCGGCGCATTTTGCCAGCTCCTCCGCACCGTTTTTGTCGCTGTGGAGCTCGAACTCCATGTTGGACTGGCCTCCTGCGATCCAGACCTCTCCCAGAGCCACGTTGGAGAAGGTGATCTTCTCCTCGCCGGACTCCACCAGCACGCTGCACGAAGGGAATGCGGGCATAGGCGGCAGCACGGCCTCCCAGCGCTCTCCACGGATAACAGCACGGACAGAAACGGAAAGCTCCGGAATACTGACTGTTACTCCGGAGCTGCCGCTGCACACGCCGAATATCCTAACGGGCTTCTCACGCTGAAGCACCATATTATCGCTGAATACTGACGCACATTTTATCATATTATTCTCCTGTTTCGCCGTCAATGTAAACGACGCCGTTCTTCTCGAGGTTGTACAGGAACATAAATCTAGCCTCGTCCCTGCACTCGGGCTTGATCATGTAGTACATATAGTTTTCCAGAACATTCAGTCTGCTGGCAGTTCTTCCCTCGATCTTGAACTGCTCATAGCCCATGGGAACATACTTCTCCCAGATAGCATCGGGAGAAACATGGGTGCTCAGATCCTTGATCTCGAAGACATTCCTCTCACGGCAATTGCAGTTGATCACGGTGGTGACGTTCCTGTCGGTGTAATCCCCAACTCTGAAGGGCTCATTGGGGTGGTTTTTCAGATGCTCGTTGTAGAGGATCTGCTGCTCTCCGATGAGCTGATAGTGAGTCGTGCGCAGCTTACATCCCGGCTCGCAGCAGGCATTCGCCAGGATCTCGATCTTCTCCTTGTGGGGGAGCTGCTCAAGAATGTCGAACTTGTTGTTCAGGTCATAGTCCAGCACAACGATGTGGTAATCCTTCTCAAGCTCCTCTTTGAGCTTTTCCACATCGGTGATGCGCTTGCAGGTGGAGCTTGTCAGCTTGTAGTTGGGATAGGTCGTGCGGATGTAGTCCTCCAGCAGCGGAGAGTTGACGATGACCTCGTTGAAGCCGTTGTCTGCCAGCTTCATGACGGTGTTGCAGAACTCATCATGAAGGTGCTCCTCCTTCAGCATAGGATTGGTGAAGGTAAATCTCAGGGGGATACCTGCATTGTTGGCCGCCTTTATAGCCTGCTTTACGAAGTCAAGGCTGGTAACTCCGCCAACAGTGCGTCCGCCGTTCCAGAGAGAGGGCGGAAAGGACCCGTAGAATGACGCTATCTCAACGCCCTCACGGAAATAGTGGGGAGCGTTTTTGAGCATACTTGCAAAGACCAGGTTGAATTTCAGATGATTGGTAAAATTTGGCAGATGAAATCTAACTCTCATGTTTTCCTCCTCCCGGTCACTTGAAGATCAGTGCGCCGGTATTCTCAAGATTTTTCAGCAGCCTGAATCTGGCCTCGTCACGGCACTCAGGCTTGACCATATAGTACATATAGGTCTCAAGGATATTAAGTGCGCTGGCAGTCCTTCCCTCGATCTTGAACTGCTCAAATCCCATGGGGACGTACTTGTTCCAGATGTCGTCCGGAGAGATATGTGTGCGCAGGCCCCTGATCTCGAAGATCCCTCTCTGTGAGAAGGGGCAGTCACGGAAGTGCTCAGGGTCGTATTTCTCCACGTTGAAGGGCACGTTGGGAAATCTCTTGATGTGCTCGCAGTAGGCGATCTGCTGCTCTCCGATAGAGCGGTAATGAGCCGAACGCCTGGGACATCCAGGCTCGCAGCAGGCATTGACCAGGAGCTCGCAGTCCTCCTTGCGTGGGAGCTTTTCCAGCACCTCGAAGTTGTTGTTGAAATCGTAGTCCACTACAACGATGCTGTAGTCCTTTTCAAGCTCAGCCTTCAGCGCCTCCGGGTCGGTTATGCGCTTGCAGGTGGAGCTTGTCAGCTTGTACTTGGGATAGTTCCTGCGGATATAGTCCTCCAGCAGCGGCGAGAAAACGATGGCCTCGTTCATGCCGTTGTTGGCCATAGCCATGACCATATTGCAGAACTCGTCGGAGAGGTGCTTTTTCTCCAGGGCAGGATTTGTGAATGTAAAGCGCAGCGGGATCCCTCTTTCGTTGAAGGCCTTGATAGCGCTCCTAACGAAGTTCTTGTCGCAAACGCCGGGCTGAGTTCTTCCTCCGTTCCAGATCGAAGGGGGGAAAACTCCGTAGAAGGACGCTATCTCAACGCCCTCTCTGAAATACTCCGGACAGCCTCTGAGCATTTCGGCGAACATCAAATTCAGCCTGAACTTGCCGGCGAAATCCGGAAGATGAAATCTAACTCGCATAGTTCCTCCTGTGTCGTTTATCAAAAACCTGCACAGTCGCCACGCTCAGCGGCCACCTCATATCCGGCGGCCTCGATCCGTCTTTGCAGACAGTGGCGGCACTCTGCGGCCTCCTCGCCGGTGCAGATCTTGTTGTCGTAAAGGTCGTATTTCTTCCGCACGTCCACCGGCGAAAGGTTTGGCATGACCACGTTGCAGCCTGTTTTCAGCCCCTGCTCTCTTCCCGTAGGCGAGATCGTGCCAAGGGCAGTGGTGGCCGGAAGCAGCACTCTCGGGAACATGAGCCTCAGTATGCCCAGCAGTCTCAGGGTCAGCTCCAGGGTGCCGCCCTTTTCCTTTGCAAAGGGAGTGCTGTGGTGAGGCACGAACGGTCCGATGCCGATCATCTGCGGAGAAAGCTCCTGCAAAAATCTCAGGTCAGCGATAATGTGCTCGGTGGTCTGGAAGGGAGCTCCCACCATGAAGCCTGCGCCCACCTGATAGCCCAGCTCCTTCAGCTCGAAAAGGCACTTTTTACGGTTTTCAAGGCTCATCTGATCCGGGTGGAGCCTGCTGTAAAGCTCCGGAGATGCTGCCTCATGGCGCAGCAGATAGCGGTCAGCGCCGGCCTCTCTCAGTCTCCGGTAGCTCTCATAGGAGCGCTCCCCCAGCGAAAGAGTAACAGCGCAGTCGGGGTACTTCTCCTTCAGCTCACGGATAACTCCGCAGAGAAGATCATCGGTGAAGGTGCCGTCCTCGCCGCCCTGCATCACGAATGTTCGGAAGCCCAGTCCGTAGCCGTTCTCAGCACAGAGCATGATCTGCTCCCTGGTAAGGCGGTAGCGGTCGGCGTCCTTGTTGCTGCGGCGGATACCGCAGTAAAGGCAGTCGTTCTTGCAGTAGCTGGACACCTCGATCAGGCCTCTCAGGAAGACCTTCTTCCCGTAGTGGAGCTGTCTCACCTCATCAGCCCGGCTGCGCAGGAGCTCTCCGGCTTCCCTGTCGTCAGTCTCGATAAGGGCTTTCAGCTCGCCGTCGGTGAGGTCGCTTGTTTCGTACAGCTTTTCAACTAATTCCGTCATATCAGCCGCCCAGACGGATCATCTCGTCGATGCACTTTCTTGCAGAGGCTATGAGCTCGTCGCTCATAAGGATCTCAAAGGCATCGCCGCTGTCCATTCCCTTCAGAGTGTTGTAAACGTCCGGCAGAGTGGTCAGCTTCATGTTTCGACAGACGATGTCCTTGGTCACAGGCCAGAATTTCTTGTCGGGGCAGTCGTACTGCAAGTGCTCAGAGATCGAGGTCTCAGTACCGATTATGAACTCCTTGTGGTCGGACTTCTTGGCGAAGTCCATGATACCGCTTGTTGAGCCAACGTAGTCTGCCAGCTCAACTACTGCCGGCACACACTCCGGATGAACAAGGAACAGAGCGTCAGGGTGTTCCTCCTTGGCCTTCTTGACCTCCTTGGCAGTGATCGCAGCGTGAGTGGGACAGCCTCCGTGGAGGAGCTTGATATCCTTCTCGGGACACTGAGCCTTTACCCAGCTTCCCAGATTGCAGTCCGGGATAAACAGCAGCTTGTCGCTGTCCAGAGCCTTCACGATACGCAGAGCGCTGGAGGAAGTGACACACACATCGCAGACAGTTTTCAGAGAGGCTGTGGTGTTGATATAGGCCACGACCGTGCGGTCCGGCTCCATTTCTCTCAGCTGAGAGATCATCTCCCTGTCCATCTGCTCAGCCATTGGGCAGCCGGCGTTTTTGTTTGCCAGGAAAACTCTCTTCTGAGGGGAGAGCATTTTTGCGGTCTCTGCCATGAAATGAACTCCGCAGAAGAGGATATTATCGGCATCGGTCTTAGTTGCGTCAACGCTCAGCTTGTAGCTGTCGCCGGTGAAGTCAGCGATCTCCACTATCTCACGGGCCTGATAGCTGTGGGCCAGGATAGCGGTGTTTGTCTCTTTTTTCAGGCGGACGATCTCGTCCTGCAATTCACGAACAGTCATAGTAAAGCTCCTTTTGATAAGATAGGCAAAGCCAAAAGTGTACTATCAATATAATTATATCACGATCCGGCAAATAAAGCAACAGTTTTTAGTGAGAGTGCCAAAAGGCATTGTCATTTGGAAAACATACCTCGGAACGATTTGCAGGGACAGATTGCTCCCCGCCACAAATTCAAATACATCCGCCGCCAGACACTGAGATCACGAATTAGAAAAGGCGCACATCAGTGCGCCCTTCTCGTTATTTCAGACTGCTCTCGGCAATGACCTCCACCTCGGCAAGTGCGCCCTTGGGAAGAGTCTTTACCGCAACGCAGCTCCTGGCCGGGAGAGATGTGAAATACTTCCCGTAGATCTCGTTGAATGCAGCAAAATCATTCATGTCCGCCAAAAAACAGGTGGTCTTCACGGCCTTCTCAAAAGAGGATCCGGCAGTTTCCAGAACAGCAGCAAGGTTTTTCATTATCTGCTCAGTCTGGCCTTCGATCGTGTCGGCTGTGATAGTATTTGTTACCGGGTCGATAGCGATCTGGCCGCTGGTGTAGACCATTCCGCCGGAAACTATTGCCTGTGAGTAGGGTCCTACCGCAGCAGGAGCCTTTTCTGTATGGATCTTGATCATGATATCCTCCTTAATCGTTGACGATGTTGAATCCCGCAGCCTTCAGTCCGCTGCGGATCTCCTCTATGTGTTCGTAGTTCCTTGTTTCAAGCACTATCCTCAGATAGCAGCCGTTCACCGCAGAGCCCTCATTTGCACGCTCATGGTGGATCGAGATGACGTTTCCGCCAAGCTCAGCTATGATCCTGGAAACGTCCCTGAGCTGACCGGGCTTGTCGATGAGCTCGATGTTCATGGTGTAGTTCCTGCCGGACATGAGAAGTCCACGCTTGATGACTCTTGAGAGAATGGTAACGTCGATGTTTCCGCCGGAAAGCAGGCAAACGGTCTTGCTGCCCTTTACCGGCACCTTTCCGAACATAGCCGCCGCCACAGCCGCAGCTCCGGCGCCCTCAGTGACCAGCTTCTGCTGCTCCATAAGAGCAAGGATAGCCGCAGCGATCTCATCGTCGCTGACAGTTACGATCTGGTCAACGTACTCAGACACCAGCTTGAAGGTGTTCTCTCCGGGAGCCTTCACAGCTATACCGTCAGCGATAGTGGAAACGCTGTCCAGAGCCTCAGCCTTGCCGTTTTTCACAGCGTTGTACATACTGGGAGCCCCCGCAGCCTGCACGCCGTAGACCTTGATCCTCGGGTCAAGGCTCTTGATAGCGTAGGCCACGCCTGAGATCAGTCCGCCGCCGCCGATAGGCACGATAACAGCGTCCATATCCGGAAGCTGCTCCAGCAGCTCCAGGCCGATAGTTCCCTGACCGGCGATAACGTTCTCATCGTCGAATGGGTGGATGAAGGTGTAGCCCTTCTCGTCACGCTGACGGAGAGCCTCTGCGTAAGCGTCGTCATAAACGCCGTTCACAAGGCAGACCTTTGCGCCGTAGCTCTTAGTGGCCTCCACCTTGGAGATCGGCGCTCCGTCCGGGAGACAGATCACTGAGGGTATGCCGTTTTTCGCAGCCGCCAGAGCCACGCCCTGAGCGTGATTTCCGGCTGAGCAGGCGATCACTCCCCGTGACTTCTCCTCGTCTGTGAGCTGAGACATTTTGTAATACGCTCCCCTGACCTTGAAAGAGCCCGTGATCTGAAGGTTTTCGGTCTTCAGGAAAATGTCCGCTCCCGGAACGAGTTTTTGTGCCTGTATTACGTCAGTTTCCCTGATGACCTGCTTCAGTACGAAGCGTGCGTGATAGATCTTATCCAGTGTGAGCATATTATCCTCCAATTATTTGCCCTTCATTTCCTGATAGGCATTATAGCAGCTGTCCATGCACTCACGCAGGTCAGCCATTTCGCTTTCAAGAGCCTCTATGAGCTCCTTGGGAGCTCCCGACGGGAAGCGGCTCATGATCTCTTTTGACACAGTGCCGATGAGGGCAGCTCTCCGCTCATCTCCGGGGCGCTCGCCCTTGAGAGCGAAGCAGATGTTGCCCACCTGCTCCTCATAGCCTGCCAGTATAGACAGCGAGCCTATGAGGAAATTGCCGGTATAGCCCTCGCCGATCACAAGGTCAGCGCTTTTGTCAAACTGCTCAAGTGTCTCGTTCATAATGTCGGCCAGATCTTTGTCGCTGAAGCCGCCGCCTTGCATAGTGGACTTGATACGGTCCGCAAGAGGCGTTATCCCGGACATCCTCAGCATGAAGGGCGCCGCAGCAAGGCTCTGCTCCAAGGGCTTATCCGCAGCCTTGGGGTCCTCCTTGGCGACAGCCTCCTTTGCGGAGGTCTCCAGCATTTTCCGGGCGTAGCTGACAGCCGTCCAGGCTCCCACCAAAAATGCAGGAGCGAAGAGCTTTCTCAGCGTTTCGCCGGCGTTTATGATCTCGTGAAGGACACGCCTTCTGTTCTCTGTGATATCCATTTGATCCTCCTGTTGTCAGCGGCTCAGCAGCAGCTCCACGAACTGCTTGGCCGTTCTTGGTGAGCGTCCGTTGCCGGAAGACATTACGAACTGCTCTGCCTTCAGTCCCAGATCCTCCGGGAGCTCAAGACCCTTCTCCTTTGCGATGCCCTCAGCAATGGCGATGAACTCCTTCTTGTCGGGGCGGCCAAAGCTGACTCTCAGGCCAAATCTTGCGGAAAGAGAAAGGTTTTCCTGCATGGTGTCGTTGCGGTGGATGTCGTCGCCCTCTCTGTCGGAGAAGCTCTCACGGATCAGGTGGCGGCGGTTGCTGGTGGCGTAGATCACCATGTTCTCGCCCCGTGCAGAGGCCGAGCCCTCCAGCGCTGCTTTCAGTGCGCCGAAGCTGTCCTCGCCGGAGGTGAAGGAAAGGTCGTCGATGAAAATGATGAATTTCAGCGGATACTGTGAGATCTCGCCGATGATCACCGGCAGCTCTCTCAGCTGTTCCTTGCTGATCTCGATAAGGCGCAGTCCCCTGTCGGAGAACTCGTTGACTACAGCCTTTACCGTGCTGGACTTGCCTGTTCCGGCGTCGCCGTAGAGGAGCACGTTCTGGGCCGGCTTTCCGTTCACCAGAGCCAGAGTGTTGTCGATCACCTCACGGCGCTGGCGCTCATAGCCGAAGAGCTCCGAAAGGCGCTGAGGATCCGGATGATCCACAGGCACCACCTGGCCGTCCCTGAGGGTGAACATACTGCTGCGGGCGTATTTTCCGTAGCCGAACTTGTCTGCATTGGTCCTCCTCCAAAGGTACTCCGCAAGGAAATCTATCTGGCAGGTGCGCCACTTGGGAAGGTCAACTCCGATGCCTGTCTCGTCATTGAAATCGCTGGGCGAGAGCTGCGAAAATCTTTGCAGGATGAGCAGCTCGTTCTCTGCGGCCTCCATGATGTATGGGTCGATGTTCTCCCCTTTTGCGCTTTGGATAATGAAGATGTTCTCGTCCTCGAAAACTGTCCTGAGGACGTATTCGCTGAAATTCACGGTGTGCTTGTACAGCTCAGCCACGAACGCAGAATACCGCCTTATGAGCTTCCTGGGGTCGCCGGTGGGAGCGCCGATCAGAGCTCTCATCTTCACCAGCACCGGGTCTTTCAGGACGTTCCTGAATATTGCGATCGAGTCCAGCTCACGGCTGAGCATCTCAAAAGAATTGTCCATTATATCGCCTCTATGATCTTAGTTGTCATTTCTGTGCAGGAGAGAGGATCTCCCTCTCCGGCACAAAGCAGGTCAGCTGTGCGGAAGCCGGCGTCCAGCACCTTGTTCACCGCAGCCTCAACAGCCCCGGCCTCCTCAGTGAGCCCGAAGGAATACCTTAGCATCATTGCTGCGGAGAGTATGGTCGCAGTGGGATTGGCCTTGTTCTGTCCGGCAATATCCGGAGCACTGCCATGGATCGGCTCGTACATTCCCCTGGTGCCTGCTCCCAGAGAAGCTGAGGCCAGCATACCGATGGATCCGGTTATCTGTGAGGCCTCGTCTGAGAGGATGTCGCCGAACATATTTGAGGTCACGATCACATCGAACTGTGACGGGTCACGGACAAGCTGCATGGCGGCGTTGTCCACGAACATATCACGGTACTCAACCTCAGGGTACTCCTCAGAGAGCTCGTGCATGATCCTTCTCCAAAGGCGGGAAGTCTCCAGCACGTTGGCCTTATCCACGCTGCAAAGGCGCTTTGAGCGCTTCATTGCGGTCTCAAAGGCAACTCGTCCGATGCGCTCGATCTCGGTGAAGCTGTAGGCCTCGGTGTCGAAGGCCTCCTCACCGTACTTTCCCTGACGGAAGCCACGGTCGCCGAAGTAGATGCCGCCGGTGAGCTCACGAACGATCATGATGTCGAAGCCCTTGCCCACGATCTCGTCCTTCAGGGGCGAGGCAGCTCTCAGCGCCGGATAAAGCGAAGCCGGGCGGAGATTTGTGAAAAGCCCCAATGCAGAGCGGATCCCCAGCAGAGCCTTCTCCGGGCGCTTTTCCCCCGGAAGGCCGTCCCACTTAGGACCGCCCACAGCTCCCAGAAGCACACTGTCAGAGGCCAGACAGCCCTCCACAGTCTCCTTGGGGAGAGGCTCTCCGGTCTCGTCGATAGCGCAGCCTCCGATGAGGTATGGCGTGAAGTTAAACCTGTGTCCGAACTTCTCGCCGATCTTTTCCAGAACAGCAGCGGCTCCGTCCACGATCTCAGGACCTATGCCGTCGCCTCTGAGCAATGC
This sequence comes from Ruminococcus flavefaciens, assembly GCA_902760805.1. Classification (GTDB taxonomy): domain Bacteria; phylum Bacillota; class Clostridia; order Oscillospirales; family Ruminococcaceae; genus Ruminococcus. Next base: position 70,422 of record CACWHY010000006.1, read on the forward strand.
GATGTTGAATTCCATTTCAGCCACCCTTTCTACCTGATCTGACCGTTGGCGATTGTCTGGATCAGACCGCCGTTCTCGATGATCCTCTGGACGAATTCCGGGAAGGGCTCTGCTGAGAACTCCTGTCCCGTGGTCAGGTCACGGATGATGCCGCTGTCCATGTCGGCCTCTACCCTGTGGCCTTCCTGGATAGCCTGCGCAGCCTTGGGACATTCCACGATGGCAAGGCCGATATTGATAGCGTTCCTGTAGAAGATCCTGGCGAAGCTCTTTGCGATCACCAGCGAGACTCCGCTGGCCTTTATTGCGATAGGAGCGTGCTCACGGGAGGATCCGCAGCCGAAATTGAGCCCGGCAGCGATGATAGTTCCCGGCTCCACACGGGAGGCGAAGGTGCTGTCCAGATCCTCCATGCAGTGGGCAGCCAGCTCCTTGGGGTCACTGCTGTTGAGATAACGTGCGGGAATGATAACGTCTGTGTCAACGTTGTCCCCGTACTTTATAACGTTTCCGGTGTATTTCATTTCTCCATCACCTCCCAGGGACTAGTTATCCTGCCGGTCAGAGCGCTGGCGGCGGCAGTTGCAGGACTTGCCAGGTACACCTCAGATGTGGGGTGGCCCATTCTTCCCACGAAATTGCGGTTGGTGGTAGTCACAGCACGTTCGCCCTGTGCCAAAATGCCCATGTGTCCGCCAAGACAAGGGCCGCAGGTAGGCGTGGAGACAACAGCTCCGCTCTCGATGAATATTTTCAGCAGCCCCTGCTCCATAGCGTCAAGGTAGACCTGCTGAGTTGCGGGTATGATGATGACACGAACGCCCTTTGCGCACTTGCGTCCCTTCAGGATCTCTGCCGCAGCCTGAAGATCCTCCAGTCTGCCGTTGGTGCATGAGCCGATCACAACCTGGTCGATCTTCACGTCGCCGATCTGAGAGAAGGTCCTGGCGTTCTCAGGAAGGTGAGGAAATGCAACGGTGGGCTCGATCTGTGAAAGGTCGATCTGGACGACCTCATCGTACTGAGCGTCGGGGTCTGCGGAATAGACCCTCGGCTCCCTTGCGCCGTGAGCTCTCAGGTAGTCCAAAGCAGCCTGATCCACGGCAAAAATGCCGTTCTTTGCGCCGGCCTCGATAGCCATATTAGCTATGCAAAGACGGTCCGCAACTGTCAGTGAGGAAAGTCCCTCGCCGGAGAATTCCAGCGAGCGATAAAGCGCTCCGTCAACGCCGATCCTGCCGATAAGGTGGAGGATCACGTCCTTTCCGGAAACATAAGGCTTGAGACTGCCCGAAAGCTCCACCTTAATGGCAGACGGCACCTTGAACCAAGCCTTTCCCACAGCCATACCGCAGGCCATATCCGTAGAGCCAACTCCTGTTGAGAAGGCTCCCAGAGCGCCGTAAGTACAGGTATGGGAGTCAGCACCGATCACCACATCACCGGCGGTCACCAGACCTTTTTCCGGAAGAAGGGCGTGCTCGATGCCCATTTCGCCCACGTCGTAGAAGTGGGTGATCTCCTTTTCGCCGCAGAATTCCCGGCACATTTTGCACTGCTCCGCCGCCTTGATGTCCTTGTTTGGGGCGAAGTGATCCATTACCATTGTGACCTTATCTTTGTCGAACACGCTGTCTTTGCCGAGCTTTGCGAACTCCTTGATAGCCACCGGAGAGGTGATATCGTTTCCCAGAACAAGATCCAGATCGGCAAGGATCAGCTGTCCTGCCTGAACTGAGTCAAGTCCTGCATGAGCCGCAAGGATCTTCTGCGTCATTGTCATACCCATATTAATCACTCTTTTCTTTTATGATGCCGTTAGCTATTAGCTGTTAGCTGTTATTAAAAAGCTAAAGGCTAACGGCTATAAGCTAATGGCTTATATCTTATTTATTATCGCTCCCTTGTCAGCAGAGGATACCTGTGCGGCATAGCGCTTGAGATAGCCGGTAATGCCCTCCTTGCGCTTGATAGGCATGGTCTTTCTGCGCTCCTCCAGCTCCTCATCTGAGACCTCAAGCTGGATCGAGTAGTTGGGAATGTCGATGGAGATGATGTCGCCGTCCTTGACATAGGCGATAGTTCCGCCGTTGACTGCCTCAGGGGAAACGTGTCCGATAGCGGCACCTCTTGTTGCTCCGGAGAAGCGTCCGTCAGTGATCAGTGCAACTGACGAGCCCAGACCGGCGCCCTGGATAGCGGAAGTGGGCGAGAGCATCTCTCTCATTCCCGGACCGCCGGCAGGTCCCTCATAGCGGATAACAACTACGTCGCCGGCCTTAATGCCGCCCTCGTAGATGACCTTGATAGCCTCCTCCTCGCTGTCGAATACACGGGCAGGTCCCTTGTGTACCAGCATCTCAGGAGCAACTGCGCTTCTCTTTACAACACAGCTGTCAGGAGCAAGATTTCCACGGAGAACAGCAATTCCGCCGGTCTCGCTGTAGGGGTTGTCGATAGGACGGATAGTCTCGGGATCCTTGTTGATGCAGCCTGCAATGTTCTCGCCAACGGTCTTGCCGGTAACTGTCATGCAGTCTGTGTTGATGAGGCCCTTCTTGCTCAGCTCGTTGAGCACTGCGTATACTCCGCCGGCCTCGTTCAGATCCTCCATGTAGGTGTGTCCGGCAGGGGCAAGGTGGCAGAGATTAGGAGTCCTTGCGCTGATCTCGTTGGCCATGTCAAGGTTTATCTTGATACCGCACTCATTTGCGATAGCAGGCAGGTGGAGCATACTGTTTGTGGAGCAGCCCAGCGCCATATCTGCGGTAAGTGCGTTCTGGAAGGCCTTCTCCGTCATGATGTCCAGAGGACGGATGTTTCTGCGGTAGAGCTCCATTACCTGCATACCGGCCATTTTCGCCAGCTTGATCCTCTCGGAGTAAACTGCTGGGATAGTGCCGTTGCCCTTCAGTCCCATACCAAGCACCTCTGTCAGGCAGTTCATGGAATTTGCGGTATACATACCTGAGCATGATCCGCAGGTTGGACAGGCATGGTTTTCAAACTCCTCCACGTCCTCAGCAGACATTTTTCCGGCAGTGTAAGCGCCGACAGCCTCGAACATTGAGGAAAGACTGGTCTTTTTGCCCTTAACGTGACCGGCCAGCATTGGGCCTCCGCTGACGAAAACAGTAGGCACGTTGATACGGGCTGCTGCCATGAGAAGTCCGGGAACGTTCTTGTCGCAGTTAGGCACCATTACCAGTGCGTCGAAGTGGTGGGCAAGCGCCATGCACTCGGTGGAGTCGGCGATAAGGTCACGGGTAACAAGGCTGTACTTCATGCCCTTGTGTCCCATGGCGATACCGTCGCAGACAGCGATCGCCGGGAAAACTGCCGGAGTTCCTCCAGCCATAGCAACGCCCAGCTTAACTGCCTCAACTATCTTGTCGATGTTCATGTGGCCGGGCACGATCTCGTTGTAAGAGGAAACGATACCTACTAAGGGACGCTTCATCTCCTCCTTAGTGTGACCCAGCGCATTGAACAGCGAGCGCTGAGGGGCCTTGTCAACGCCCTCACAGAAAAAATTGTCGTTCATTTATATCACCTCATGTTTTATTCAACTTCATCATATGTTGCAGCCGCTTCATCAAGCGCAGCGATAAGCTTCCTTTCAAGAGAAGTTCCCTCATAATTTCTGCTGTATGCCAGACCAATGCCGGAATACAGCCCTCCATGTGAGTTTTCATTGAACGCATAAAAGCGCAGACGGTCGCCGTAATAATCGACAGTTGCCGCAAATAAAAAATGATCGTTCTTCAGTTCAACAAAATCACTGCCGGCTGTGCCGTTTTTGAAATACTCCTCGACTGCGCTTTGGATCTCTTTTGTTGGACCAAACCAGATCTGTGGGTAGTCTTCCTTGAAGCCGGTGAAGTCACTGTCGTTGTCGGGTTCATACTGATAAGCAGGATCAAGCTCACAGTGGCTGTTGAACTCGATAAAGTCACCCGGAAGTTCAAAATAGACCTCCTTGCCGGTGACGCTGAAATTTCGCTGAACAGATGCCTTTGGAGGGGTATCTCCTGTTTTGAGAAGGTAAAGGTCTGCTGCGGAATAAAGCTTTTCCTCAGACAGCTTCCCCGGAGTCTGGCTATGATCCTCTTTGCGTTTTTTCAATAGTCTTTCCACCGCCAAACAGATGACAGCTATGATCAGAAAGCCGATCCATACAGCCATAAACTCGACATCACAGATCACTTATATCACCTCATTCAGATGTTGTGGTCTCTTCTTCAGGAAAATAGAAAAACGGTGATCCGGCCTTTTTCAGCAGGATAAGTCCGGCTATAAGGAAGGGCAGCGCCCAGAGGAAGCTGCCCTCCTCCTTGTCGGTATTGATGATGATAACGCCCAATTCAGGGAGCTGATCCAGATCTATGCCGTCCAGCTCAGTTCCTTTGGTCTCGTAGTATTTTTCGATATTCGAGAGATACTCTTTCATCTCGCCGGTGTATTTGTCGGAGAAATATCCCCTCATCGTACCGCCATATTCAAGCAGATCCCGCTCCTCGTCAGAGCCCTCCTTCACCGCAGCGAAACAGATGTAGTCCGGGCTGTCTCCTCTTTCAACTAACTCATGACTGCCGTCTGGCCGCATGATATAGCTATTCTTGTGGCACAGGACTGTGACGTAGACGTTTCTTCCACCTTCGTTCATAAAGCACACCGGGGTACGGTTTTCAGTGCCCTTTCTGGTGAGCTCCAGCACCTCAGGAGGGAAAAGTATGCTGTCGTTGCGGTGGGGAGTCTTGTAGCGCAGATCTTCCGTGCTCATAGCACCGGTTGCCCGTGAAAACCGAAATATCCCCACGATCAGCATTACCAGTGCCATGAGAAACATCACAGCGGCTGCCAGATGCAGTTTATTCGGCGAGAACTTTCTTACATAGATGCCCTTCATTTATGTCTCCTTCTGCGTTTCCTTTTGAGCCGTTTCTGCTTTTCCTTGATCTTGCGGTTGCGCTCCTTGATCAGCTTTTTGCGAATCTTATCGTCCAGTATGAAGTCGTAATCGTCGTCGGGGTAGTCGAACTCCTCGTCCTCCAGGTCGTCCTCATCGTCCTCGATCTTGCGGCGGAGCTCCGGCTCTGCCCAAGGCAGATAGAAGCATGGCACCGCAGCCATGATCAGGACTGCGCCCAGGATCATGATAGGGGCTGTCAGCGAGATCTGCTTTTTGGCCTCCTGGCTGGGAGAGCTCTCCTGCTCCTCCTCCGAGATCTCCGGATAGAAGCTGCGAGGCTCCTGGCGGCTTTTGGTCACAGCTCTGGCGCCTCCGCCGATGAGTAGAGCGATCCCTCCGAAAAAGAGCACCAAGCCCAGGATCTGGATCCCGCTAAGTCTGAGTTTGTTAGTCATAAGATCGTCCCCTTTTTGTCAAATTCAGAAATGACCCATGACTGTACCAGCCGCAAAAGTGCGGACTGGCAGCTGCACGGGTCTTTCCGTTAATAGAATGTTAACAAATTTCTGTGACGATCCTGTGAAAATATGAAGTAAATATTAAGAAAATGCGAACATAATTTTAATATTCTTTGTATTTTCAACCGCTCGTATAATACTCAGAGACTTAACAGCTAACCAGCATACTCTGGGTAGAATTTATTGTTAGATCAGTTGTTGATGAGCTTGTCCTCATCGCTCCAGCTGTAGAGCTTGCGGATCTCCTCGCCGACCTTCTCAGCAGGGTGCTCAGCAGCCAGCTTGCGCATAGCCTTGAAGTGTACCTGGCCGCCGGCAGGTGACATATCGAGCAGGAAGTCCTTTGCGAATGTGCCGTCCTGGATGTTCTTCAGGATCTGCTTCATGGACTTCTTTGTCTCCTCAGTGATGATCTTGGGACCTGTGATGTAGTCGCCGTACTCAGCAGTGTTGGAGATAGAGTATCTCATTCCTGCGAAGCCGCTCTGGTAGATAAGATCAACGATCAGCTTCACCTCGTGGATGCACTCGAAGTAAGCGTTTCTGGCGTCGTATCCAGCCTCAACGAGGGTCTCGAAGCCTGCCTGCATCAGTGCGCATAAACCGCCGCAGAGAACAGCCTGCTCGCCGAAGAGGTCAGTCTCGGTCTCAGTTCTGAATGTGGTCTCAAGAACACCAGCTCTTGCGCCGCCGATAGCCAGACCGTAAGCCAGAGCGATCTCCTTAGCCTTGCCGGTAGCGTCCTGATGTACAGCAACGAGACAGGGAACGCCCTTGCCAGCCTGGTACTCGCTTCTTACAGTGTGTCCGGGTCCCTTAGGAGCGATCATTGTAACGTCAACGTTTGCAGGAGGAACGATGCAGCCGAAGTGGATGTTGAAGCCATGAGCGAACATGAGCATATTGCCTTCCTCAAGGTTGGGCTCGATGTCCTGCTTGTAGAGAGCAGCCTGCTTCTCATCGTTGATGAGGATCATGATGATGTCAGCCTGCTTTGCAGCCTCAGCAGCTGTGAATACCTCGAAGCCCTGGTCAACGGCCTTCTGCCATGACTTTGAGCCCTCGTAGAGGCCGATGATGACTCTGCCCTTATCGCCGAGAGACTCCTTAGCGTTGAGAGCGTGTGCGTGACCCTGGCTGCCGTAGCCGATAACGGCTATGGTCTTGCCGTAGAGGAGCGAAAGATCGCAGTCCTGCTCATAAAAAACCTTTGCAGAATTGTTCATAGTGGATTTCTCCTTTTGTTATTATTTCAGCCTATAGCCTTTAGCCTGTAACAGCCCTTAGCCTTTAGCCTATAGCCTTTAGCTATCTTTAACAACAGCTAATGGCTAACGGCTAATGGCTAATAGCTAACAGCTAAAAGCTAAAAGCTAATTTACCTTTTTTATTGTTGCTATTTCAGCCTGTAACAGCCTTAGCCTTTAGCCTTCAGCCTTTAGCTATCTTTAACAACAGCTAATGGCTAACGGCTAATAGCTAATAGCTAACGGCTAAAAGCTAATTTACCTTGTTTTGAGACAATTGTCGCCACGCTCGATAGCGACGATACCTGTGCGGCACATTTCCATGATGCCGTAGGGCTTCATGAGCTCGATGAAGGCGTCGATCTTTGAGGTCTCGCCGGTGAGCTCGCATATCAGTGCCGTTGTGGAATAGTCCACGATCTTCGAGCGGAAGATCTCAACGGCTGTCATGATGTCCTGACGTGTGTTGGGGGTGTTCTTCACCTTGATCAGAAGCAGCTCACGGATAACTGTATCGCTGGGATCCAGCACCTCCACCTCTTTGACGTCGTGGAGCTTCTCAAGCTGCTTGAGAATACGCATCTTTAGGTCCTCGTCGCCGTGGAAGGCAACTGTTATACGGGAAAAGCCGCTGGTCTCGGTCTCGCCGACAGTAAGGCTGTCGATATTGAAGCCTCGGCGTGTGAACATTCCCGAAACTCTTGACAGGACGCCTGAGATATTGGAAACGATAACTCCAATAACATACTGATTATTTTCCATTTACGTCACCTCACTTGATCTCGGTAATAATGTCGTCTATAGAGCCTCCCGGCGGCAGCATAGGAAGAACGAACTCGTCGCAGTCAACTGCGCAGTCGATAACGAAGGGGCCGTTGCAGGTGAAAGCCTGCTCCAGAGCGCTGTCCAGCTCCTCCTTGGTGAAGGCTCTTGCGGCCTTTGCACCGAAGGCCTCAGCCAGCTTTACGAAATCCGTTGCTCTGTTGAGGGTGGTGTTTGAGTAGTGCTTGTCGAAGAACAGGGTCTGCCACTGTCTAACCATGCCTAGAACGCCGTTGTTCATGATCACTACGATCACGGGAGTTCCCTGAGAAACGGCAGTTGCCAGCTCGTTGAGATTCATGCCGAAGCTGCCGTCGCCGGTGAAGAGGATCGACCGTCTGCCGGTGGCGATGTTTGCGCCGATAGCAGCTCCCAGACCGTAGCCCATAGTTCCCAGACCGCCGCTTGTAAGGAAGGTGCGGGGACGCTTCAGGGGATAGCGCTGAGCAGCCCACATCTGGTGCTGACCAACATCGGTAACGATGATGTCGCTGTCCCCGGCCTTGGCGCTGACAGCGTCAACAATGCCGTAGGGAGTCAGTCTCTGCTCTGCCGGAATTCCCTGCTTGTCGCAGGCGGCCGTGCAGTTTGAGCAGTTCTTCTCATAGGAGGAAGCCAGAGCTCTTTCAAGGCGCTCCTTCTCCTCATTTCTCAGCTCCTGGATACGCTTGTTCCACTCAGGGCGCTTCTTCTCCTCCGCCATAGCGGAAAGGCGCTCCAGAGCGTCACGGATATCCCCCTGAACAGACAGGTCAGAGGTGATGTTCTTGTCAAGCTCGGCTGAGTCTATATCAATGTGGATTATGCTGAAATTCTTGTTGAATCGCTCCTTGTTGCCGGTGGCACGGTCGGAGAACCTTGCTCCCAGAGCGATCACCAGGTCGGCCTCGTCCTGAGCTACAGAGGAAGCGTAGTGGCCGTGCATACCGTTCATTCCCAGGAACAGCGGGTGGTCTGAGGGAACTGCTGAAAGTCCCATCAGAGAACATCCCATGGGAGCGTCGATAAGCTCCGCAAAGCGAATGAGGGCAGCAGATGCCTTTCCGGAGATCACACCTCCGCCGAAGTAGATGTAGGGGCGCTCTGCCTTGCTGATCATCTCAGCAGCACGGCGCAGCTTCATATCCGAGGCGAAAGTCAGCGGATAGGGGCGCACGGGATCGGGCTTTGCCTCAAAGCCCCAGAGAGCGGTCTGAACGTCCTTGGGGATGTCCACAAGAACAGGGCCGGGCCTGCCGGACTTTGCAATCTTGAAGGCAGTGCGGAGGGTGTCCGCAAGCTCTCTTACGTCCTTGACGATGAAGTTGTGCTTGGTGACGGGCATGGTCACGCCGACGATATCCACCTCCTGGAAGCTGTCCCTTCCGATAAGGGAACATGGAACGTTTCCGGTGATAGCCACCATGGGGACTGAGTCCAGATAAGCGGTAGCGATACCGGTGACAAGGTTAGTAGCTCCGGGGCCGGAGGTAGCGATGACAACGCCCACCTTGCCGGTAGCTCTAGCGTAGCCGTCGGCTGCGTGAGCTGCGCCCTGCTCATGGGCAGCAAGCACATGGCGGATCCTGTCACGGCTGAGGTAGAGCTCATCGAAGAGGTTGATGACCTGACCGCCGGGATAGCCGAAAACCGTATCGCAGCCCTGCTCTATCAGAGTCTCAACAACTATTTTAGCGCCTGAGATCTTCATATCATACATTCCTTTACAAAGTAATAATAGCGAAAATTAACGTCACTGACCGGATAACAAAAAATCGGGCTCTGCGCCCGATGAGATCCAATTGCTCAAATGTACATAGATAGTATCAAGCAAAAGAATTATGGGCACAGCGAATAAGGCGGCAGTCAGTGACGTTAATGACTGCGCCGTTAATAATGACGATACCGGAATTATCTATGACCGTTCTCATCATTTACCGCTCCTTTGCTCAATAGTTATATATATAATAACACTTTGCGCAGGCAAAATCAATAAGGAGCGGAGTTTTTCTCTGTATTTTAGGCATAGTCAACAGTTTTCAACAGGCAAAATAGTGCAACATTTCATGTTGAATGATCATCGCAGCCAGTGGTATACTAAACATGAAGGGAGCGATGTGAAATGATCCAGATCTATTCTGCGGACACCTGCATCTGGTGCCGGAAAATGAAGAGCTATCTGACGGAAAAGGGCTTGGATTTTCGGTCGCTGGATGCAGCCGAGCCGGAAAACGCCGAGGCGATCTTCCAAATGACCGGACAGCGTGGCTTTCCGGTGACAGTCATCGGCAGCAAGGCGGTCGTGGGCTACGATACAGAGGCCGTGGACAAGGCGCTGGAAGACGCAGGCTCGGTCGAGGGCTGAGCCGGGCGGACACATGGGTCCGCCCTTACTGTTAGCCGTTAGCTATTAGCTATTAGATGTTAGCTTTCGTTACACATAGCTAAAGGCTATAGGCTAACGGCTAATATTGCTGGACGTCGAGAGCGCCGTCCCCTACATATATTTTTATCTTTTAACAGTAATTTCCTTCGTCTTTTTTGTCCTCTAAATTCACTATATATAAAAGACTCTTTTTGAGGTGGTACATATGAAAGGAAAATACTTCGCACTTTTGCTGGCAGTCACCGTTGTTTTGGGCGGCTGCTCCCTGAAAAAGGACTCCCCTGCTCCCGAGGAGCTGCCCGAGAGCTCATCTGAGGTATCTCAGGAGGAGCCGGATTTTCTTGAGCTCACCGAGGAGGACTTCACACGAGTTGACCTCAATCTCAACATCTCCGACGATCCGCCCCCGGTGGAGATCCACTCCGCCGATCTGGGCAAGCTGGACTTCGGCTCCCGTCTGTCGCCCTGCAAGGCGCCGGAATACCGTGACGAAACCATAAAGCAGCTTATGGAGCCTACCCTTGAGCACATGGCTGATGATGCTGAACAGGGCTATCCCACCATGTCCGCTGAGGACATCGAGCAGTGGAGGAATGACCTGCTGAAGACCTGTGATACCCCTTGGCCTGCTCAGCAGAGCTTCGGCGGAACTGTTGGCGGCGGAAAGGCATTCTTTATAAAAAACTACGATAACCTTTGCTCCTGCCACGATACGGTGCTTTTCTCCGTTGACCTGGAGACCGCTGAGATGAAGGAGGTCTTCGCCCATGAGGACCCGGTGGAGCCCTGCCTTTTCGGTACTCCCTATTACCTTGACGGAAAGCTGCTGTATGTAAACTGCGAGTACAGTGAGGAAAAGGACGAATGGGGCAACCGCCTCGCTGTGGGTCATCTTATGGCTATAGATGCCGAGACCGGCGAGCAGTCAGAGATCTGCTCCGGCGATTTTGAGTGGATCTACGGCGTGGATGAGGATAAGCTCATTCTCAGCAAGAACTACTATCATGGGGACTCCACCGACTATCGCCTCATGGAGTGCAACATAGAGACCGGTCAGCTCAACGAGCTGTGGTACGGCACCTTCGCAAATCAGGAAGGCGGCATTGACGTGATGTTCGACTACGTTGACGGAGAGCTCTACCGCTTTGAGATGGACTACGAAAACAATACCACTACCGTTATCTGCGATGACTACAAGGTCACTGTCAATAAGGCAAGCAACCTCTATTTCCGGGGCGCAAACAAGGACAGGGTAATGTTCGTGGTGGACGAGTATTCCACCTATATGACCAGCGACAAAAAGCTGTATACCTACGACCTGAAGACCCGTGAGTGCCTTGTGAGCAGCTTCAACGGCTTCGGGAACACCGTTATGATGGCAGGCGATGCCCTGGTGACTTTGGGCTCCAGCAGCCCCACCTACAAAATGCCATTCTACTACATCATGCCACAGATCGGCACAGCTTTCAGAGGCGCAGACCTCTGCGGAAACAGCTCTTTCAACACAAGCGGCGATACCGTGTTCATAATGGACGAGCCAACGAATTACACCTATCACGAGGACGGAACGATCGATGTAGATCTGGGCGATACTACCGTTTACTGGTTTGAAAAATGAGGAGGGGAATTATGGGGAAATACATACTGAGAGCCGGAGCGATCCTCCTTGCGGCGGTCATGCTCTCCGGCTGTTCACTTAGCAAAACAAACAGCAGCGATGAGGAGCCATTTGTCTCCGAGGACAGCGCTCCTCAGCAGAACGACGAGCCGGTCTTTCAGAAGCTCACTGAGGCGGATTTCACTGAGATAGAGGTGAATGTTTCCATAAATGAAGCCGCCGACCTGCCCATTGAAATGAACACGCTGGAGATCAAAAACGTGGACTTCGGTGCAAGGATCTCTCCCTGCAAAAAAGAGGACGTCCGTGACCAGTTCATTGAGGAGAACATACAGGAGCGGAATGCGGGTGCGGATGTGGCGGATGAGTGGATAGAGTTCCATCGCAACTACCTGACCGACTTGTGCTCCCTGCCGGCAAAGGGTATCCCCTGGGTGGGGGCGTTCCACGGCGATACGGCATATTTCGGTGTTCTGTTCGATGATCTGTGTAATGGTATGACTGGTATGTCCGGCCATGAGTGGAGCATTTTCTCCTGCGATACCGCTACCGGGAAAACTCAGGAGCTGTGGAATTATTCCTCCACAGAGCAGAAAGTCTTCATGAGCTCCATGAGATACTGTCAGGGGAAACTATACTTCATCATCAGCTACTTCGACCACACCGAGGAGATCTCAAACAACTCCGTCAAGACGTTCTCACGGAACGTGCTTATGGAGCTTGACCCGGACACCGGCGAGGCTAAGGAGATAGCCTCCGGCATGAGCGGCGAGAGCGATGAGATAGGCTACCTTATCGACACTAAGTCCGACAGGCTTTTCTTTGCTGTTTACGACAGCCGGGAGCCAAAAAATACCATAACCACTATCCGTGAGTACGACCCGGCTTCCGGGGAATTCTCCGACATAGTTTCCGGCAAAGACATCGGCATACCCTACTGCGGCTGCGAGGGTATCGCCTACTCCGAAAGAACTGAGGACCGCAAGACCCGTGTGGTAACTGACTGGTATACCGTTGATACCGGAGTCACCGCTTCTCTGTCGGCTGCCAATGGCCACAGATTTTACCTCCACGGTACAGATATGTACAACAACACGATCATATACTGCTATGACCTGAACAAGCGTGAGAAGTACAAGCTCAATGTCAGCGGCATTGGCGGACTTTTCTCAATTTCCGGAGACTACGTCCTCACCTCAACGGGTATGTTCAACTACTGCCTTATCCCAGACCTGGGAGCGGCTTTCCCTGTGCCGTATTCAGATGGCGCACGGACATTCGTCCAGCACGACGGCGACCGTGCCTACTACGGAGACTTCGGCACCTATCAGGGCGGCTGGGAGTATATTACCGACGATACCGGCCATATATCTCTCGATGTGAAGCCCGAAACTACTCAGGACCTGACCATTACATGGTTTGAGTCATAAAGGCAACACCGCACAAAGCCCGCCTGACGGCTTGGCGGCGCATCTGCACCACCAGCTCTGTGCGGTGTTGCCTAAAACCTCTGACTTACCGGCGTTCTTTTGAGCGCCGGGCTTTTTTTCTGAGGACGCAGCGGGCATCGGCTTCTGCTTCTCATATGTTTGTTGCCGCTGAGCGGCAAGGCTGACTTTTTCTGAACCGGTGGGAGGGGGCGCCCTCTATCGCAGGGCTCCCCCTCTTGAAAAACAGTCCGCCGGACTGTTTTTCAATTCACCCCTTGCGGAGCTCTTTAAGGCATTTCTGAGGGCGCCGTCCTCAGACTCCTGCCGGGACTCTGTCCCGGACCCTGGCAGGGAGCGAGCGGCTCCCTGCACCCCCGCAATTTCTTTTTCATGAGGCGTTCAGCATATTGTTTACTGCGCTGACAAGTGCCTTGATGGACGATGTGATGATATCGTTGTCGATACCAGTTCCCCAGAAGCTCTCGCCGGCACCGGTCCGGATCTCCACATAGGACACAGCCTTTGACGCAGATCCTACTTCCAGAGCGTGCTCAGTGTAGGCGTTGATGTTGAAATCCTTCCCCAGATAAGACCGAAGGGCATTGCTGACAGCGTCCAGACGTCCGTTTCCGTTATCAGTTGCAGTAACGTTCCTGCCGTCATATTCAAAGCTGACAGTTGCCTCGATACCGTCACGCTGAACGAAATGCGTGGCCTTCACGTTCACAGGAGAAACGATGTCCACGAAATTCTGCTTGAATATGCTGTAGACCTCCTCCGGCAGAAGCTCCTTGTGCTTGTGGTCGGAAACGCTCTTGACCATGTAGCCCACCTTCTCACGCATCTTCTTAGGCAGGTCGTAGCCGAAGTTTTTCTCCAAAATATAGCCGATACCGCCCTTTCCGGACTGGCTGTTGATACGGATAACGTCTGCGGAATACTCCCTTCCAATGTCCTCCGGGTCAAGAGGCAGATAGGGCACCGTCCAGTGGTCGGTGTGGCCTTCCTCACGCCACTTCATGCCCTTTGCGATAGCGTCCTGATGTGAGCCGGAGAAGGCTGCGAAGACCAGCTTTCCTGAGTAGGGCTGGCGCTCATTGACCGCCATTCTGGTGACTCTTGTGTAGAGCTCAGTGACAGCAGGGATGTCCGACAGATCCAGCTCCGGGTCGATGCCCTGAGTGTACATATTCATGGCCAGAGTGATGATGTCCACGTTGCCTGTGCGCTCGCCGTTGCCGAAGAGAGTTCCCTCAACACGATCAGCACCGGCCAGCAGTCCCATTTCCGTATCCGCCACCGCACAGCCTCTGTCGTTGTGTGGGTGGAGGGAAACGATCACGTTCTCACGGTATTTCAGGTTGTCGCACATATACTCGATCTGGTCTGCGTAAACATGAGGCATGGACAGCTGCACCGTTACCGGCAGATTGATGATCACCTTGTCCTCAGGCGTAGGCTGCCAGATGTCCAGCACTGCGTTACAGACCTCCAGAGCGAAGTCCGGCTCAGTGCCTGTGAAGCTCTCGGGGGAATACTCGAAACGGAAATTCCCCTCGTACTTCTCACGGTATTCCTTGCAGAGCTTCGCACCGAAAACAGCGATCTCCTTGATCTCCTCCTTGGACTTGCGGAAGACCTGCTCACGCTGAGCGACGCTGGTGGAGTTGTACAGGTGGACGATAGCGTTCTTGCAGCCTCTCAGAGCCTCAAAGGTCTTCTCGATGATGTGCTCACGGGACTGTGTCAGCACCTGTATCGTCACGTCGTCGGGGATCATGTTCTGCTCGATGAGGGTACGGCAGAAGTCGTACTCTGTCTCTGAGGCTGCGGGGAAGCCGATCTCGATCTCCTTGAAGCCGATCCTGACCAGCTCCTCGAAGAATTCCAGCTTCTCGCCAAGGCTCATGGGGATCACCAGCGCCTGGTTGCCGTCTCTCAGGTCCACGCTGCACCACTGGGGCGCCTTGTCTACGCAGGACTTATCCGCCCAGCGGTGCTTAGCGCCGGGGACTGTGAAGAACTGCCTTGTGTACTTTTCTGCATTTCTCATAAAAATAACCTCCATTCCGATCCGTTTGGCCGGTATGGAGGGCAATAAAAAAGTCTCCTCCATGCCTGGCATGGAAGAGACGAAGATACAAAACTCCGTGGTACCACTCTTCTTGATGTAAAAGCTACACCCACTCATCTGCGTCGGATCAACGCATAGCTCTGTAACGGGAGCGCCCGTTCAAGCCTAATCTGCATAGAGACAGGCCACTGGCCACGCCCCGTTGCGCATTTCAGCCGACTGCTCAGGGAGGAGCTATGGCTCATACCGTGCTGCTGCCTTTCACCTGCCGGCAGCTCTCTGTGAAGACCCGATACAGCCTTTATTTCCCTTCATCGCATTTTCGTTAATTTGCATTATACAACACTTTTCTTGCTTTGTCAAGTGCTTTTTTGAATTTTTTTATTTCTCCCCGTCGTGGAAGAGCTGCACCAGCATCCAGATCCCGTAGAAGATCCACATTATCCAAGTCAGCGCCCACCAGCCGGTGAACAGGCTTATCAGCAGATATGCCGCCACAAAAGCGGCGGTGACCATGAGCTTTTTCATCTTAGCCCTTTGGCACCAGAGAAATGATCCTGCCTGCGAAGTCGTTGAAGTTCTGGGTCTGGAGGATAACTCTGCCGGGGCCGGTGAGCTTTGTGAGGAACAGTCCCTCGCCGCCGAAGAACACGTTTCCAAGGCCCTTTACGGTCTCCACCTCATAGCTGACAGTGGTATCAAAGGCCACAACGTTACCTGTGTCCACCTTTAGCACCTCGCCGGGAGCAAGCTCTCTCTCCACCTTATCGCCGTCCACCTCAAGGAAAGCAGCGCCGCTTCCAAAGATCTTCTGGAGGATAAAGCCCTCGCCGCCGAACAATCCGCTGAGTACCTTCTTGGTGAAGGCCACCTTCAGCTCGACGGTCTGCTCTGCGCAGAGGAACGCCCCCTTCTGGACGATCATTTCCCCTCTGGAAACATCTATCGGAACGATACAGCCGGGCACAGTTGCACCAAAGGCCACCTTTGCGCCCTCACGGTCAGCAGTGTAATTGGCCATGAATATGGACTCGCCGGTAAAAAGCCTGCCAAGGCTCTTTGCGATGCCGCCTCTTGCATTTGTAGTCATCTTGATGCCCTCAGTCTGCCAGATCATGCCGCCGGACTGGGTGAACATGGACTCGCCAGCACTGAGAGTTGCCTCTACAGCCGGAACAGTCTCTCCGATTATCTCGTATCTCATAATGATTACCTCCCTATACATTCTGCGGAGATCTCCGCAGTTCTATTTTACCATTTCCCCGAAAAAATGTCAACAGTTTCTTGGGGTTTTGCACAAAAAAGCCGAGCCCGAATGACCGGGCCCGGCAATTTGTTTTTTATGGGTCACTTAGCTGATTCCTGGATCTCATACAGCTTTGCCTTTGAGATCGGCAGCTGGTCTACAGTCAGCAGCTTTGCGTCGATCATCTGGATCGCCAGAGCATCCAGACCGGTAAGGCCGCTGGAGCCGTTGTCGATAACGTCAGAGTTTGAGACGCCGTTGCCTTTAAGTCCGTACTTTGCCTCAAGAGCGACGTGCTGGAGGATAGCTACAGCATCGTTCAGGTTAACGTTTCCGTCGCAGTTAGCGTCGCCCCAAGCGATCTTTTCGCCGGTAGCAGGAGCAGAAGTTGGCTTCTCTGTAGGCTTCTCAGTGGGCTTCTCTGTAGGCGCCTGAGTGGGCTTAGTAGGATCAACGATGACTGTGCCCTTTCCGCCTGCGTCAAGGTTGCTTCCCTCTGAGGACTTGTATGTTGAATAATACTCGCTTACTGAGATACCGTTCTCACCAAGCGCCTTCTGGTGGTCAAGGCCGATGTACTTTCCGGAACTGCTGGTCTGCCAGAGTGAGGGCTCGAAAAGTCCATACTTGTCAGCGTCCCAGTTCTTGAACTGTGTATCCAGAAGTCCGCCGGTATCGCCGGAGTTGGGATTCAGGCACCAGAATGTGTGGTTGATGTGGTTCTTTATCATGAAATCACGGAGGATCTCCATCCACTTCTGGTTATTTCCGCCGTCCATGTGGCCGCCCCACTCGCCTATGAGCAGAGGTGCTATGTTGTCAAGGTTGATATATGCCCATGTATCACGCCAGTAATCGTCAAGGAGAGTCTGCTCGGTGAAGTCCTTCTTAAACCATGTCTGAGGATAAACGCTCTCGCCATAGTCGTGGGGAGAGTACATGATCTGTCCGGACTTGGGGAGCACAGGAAGATCCTTTACGCCACGGAGGTTTCCGCCCCACCATGCGCCGTACCAGCGCTCCTGGCCGGCCTTGGGCTCCCATACATCGGGGTCGTCAAAGGTGTAGCCCTTCTCGGTGATAGGTGACTGCTCGATACCCTCAATGAGGATCAGGGCGTGGGGATTTACTGCCAGAACTGACTTTGCGCACTCCTCAGCGGAATACTTCCAGTTGTTAAGGTCGGTGGAATTGTCCCACTTGGCCATAGTTGAAGGGCAGGTATTGCCGTTGTAGCCACGCTTGCCGTGAGGCTCGTTCTTCAGGTCGTAGGCCAGGATAGTATCGTCATTGGCGTACTTCTTAGCCAGCCAGGTGATGGAGTCCTTCCAGTCGTCCCAGGTTATCTCCTTTCCTGAGAAATGACCTTTCGCCATATTATCGGCATCGTCAGCCTCGGGATTGTAGTACCAGAGAGCGTAGTTGTGTCCGGAGTTGTGGGAAGCAGGGCTGTGGACGTCGATAAGAGCCTTGATGCCGTACTTCTTGCACTTCTGCATGATTATATCGAATATTTCCATTGAGTTCTTTGCGGTCTTGCCGTCGGACTCAACGAAGTCCTTGTTCATGTTTCCGTAAGTGCCTGCCTTGGTGACTGTGCCGTCCTCGCCCACTACGTCTGTAGGGGGATTGTAGCTTGCGTTTATTGAGCTTACAGGAAGAGGATCGCCGTCCATCCAGGAGAGCAGAAGCTCGGTGGAAATGGGGAAGCGGATGATGTTGATGCCGTGGTTGGCAACGTCTGAGAGCATATCATCTATGTCTCTTGCATAGAGTCCGTGAGGTATGTTCTCGGTACAGTTAAGTCCGAACCAGTTAGCTCCTGTGAGCCATACCTCGTTGCCGTTCATGTCGTACAGGCGGCTTCCCTCTGCGTGGAGCCAGTCGTCATTAGTGTCGTCGGCTGCCACAGCAGTAGCAGGTGTGCTGATAACAGCCGGCAGTGCTGCGCCTGCTGCACTCAGCGTCATAGCAGCGGCGGATGCCAGAGCTGCTATGGCTCTTGTGATCTTTTTCATAATAATTTCCCTCTCTACAGGCCTGATTTTTTTATATGCCTGTTAATGCTATTGTAGCATTTACGGCGAAATATGTCAATAGTTGCTGTTACAAATGCTCAATTTCTCCAACACGCTCACCAAACAGTCCCCCGTCTGTGATTTTTTCGTCAAATTGCCGGAAATCGGTTGACATTGAAGAAAAATTAAGTTATAATAATAAGTACCAAGCTATTGCTATGTGAAAAGGAGAGGTCGGTAATATGGCAAATGAAAAAAGTCTGAAAATTCTCGTTGTTGATGATGATAGGCAGATATGCGATCTTCTCAAGAAATACCTTGAAACTGACGGATACAGCGTTATCCTTTGTCACGACGGCGAAGAGGCCGTTGTTAAATTCAACGCATTAAGACCTGATATCGTTCTTCTGGACATCATGCTCCCCGGCATCGACGGCTGGCAGGTGTGCCGTGAGATAAGAAAGAAATCCAACGTTCCGATCATCATGGTCAGCGCTAAGGGCGAGACCATAGATAAGGTCATCGGACTTGAGCTGGGTGCTGACGACTATATCGTCAAGCCCTTCGATACAAAGGAAGTCGTTGCCCGTATCAACGCCGTTACAAGGCGTGCAGGCAACGTAAATGTGGAGCCCGAGGTCAAGGAGGTCCGCTATGACAAGCTCTCTGTCAATATGACAAAGTACGAGCTGAAGGTGGGCGGCAAGGTGATCGATACTCCTCCCAAGGAGCTGGAGCTGCTTTTCTACCTTGCATCAAACCCCAACAGAGTCTATACCCGTGACCAGCTCCTGGACGAGGTCTGGGGCTTTGAATACTACGGTGATTCCCGTACTATCGACGTCCACATCAAGCGCCTTCGTGAAAAGCTGGAGGGCGTTTCCGACAAGTGGTCCCTTAAAACTGTATGGGGCGTAGGCTATAAGTTCGAGGCTGAGGAGGAGGAATAAGCTCCCCGGCCTTTCGGGGGACGGGATCGTCCCCTGTTTTGTTTTGGTGAGGTGAATGGTTTTGAAGGTCAAGGACAGCTCCTACTATAAGCTCTTTATTTTTGCGCTGCTGGTAGTTATCTGCGTGCTGCTGGGAATGGGCATAATCATGCTGAGCATTTTCTCCACAGTGTATAAGAACACCAAGCTGGAGGAAATGAAGACCGCCGGCGACCTTTTCGCAGGCTGCGTCAAGGAGAGCTATGATGCCAACGGCTATGTGACGACTGAGGCTGTGCTGAATATGCAGGATCAATTCATGAATGAGTTCGATTCGGATATTTTCCTGTACGATGAGTACGGCAACTGTATCCTTGCCGCTGATGACAGCAGCAGAGACCACCTTTCCGATGAGCTTAAAAAAATGCTGGACGATGACGACTACCTTGACGTTTACTCAAAGGCCTATGCCAAAAACCAGCCAAAGCTGCTCTACGGCACCATGTTCTACCTGAAAAACGGATTTATCGACACCCAGAAGGCCTATGTGCTGCTTTACCGCTCAACTGAGGAGATCAGCTCCTTCACCGTCATGAGCATCCTGGTCTACACAGCCTTCGCTATCATCAGCATCTTCCTGTCCTACCTGATACTCAAGCGCAGGATCCACAAGCACTCCCATTTCGAGGACGAGCTCATGCGGATCACTGAGAAATACTCAAAGGGAGACTTCTCTGAGTCTATCCCGACAAATATGGGCGGCAGGCTCAAGGAGCTGGCGGACAGGATCAACTCACTGGCCTCTGACATCGAAAGCAGTGAGGATACCAGCAAGACCTTCATCGCCAATGTTTCCCACGAGCTGAGAACACCTATGACTACTATCGGCGGCTTCGTGGAGGCTATCCTTGACGGCACGATCAAGAAGTCTCAGCAGCAGGAGTACCTGATCATCGTTTCCAACGAGATCAAGCGCCTGAGGATCGTTATCAGCTCTATGCTGAATATGACCAGATTTGAGTCCGGCACCCTTACGCCCAACTTCCGTGAGACAAATGTCACCGACCTGGTGATCCAGACCGTGCTCATGTTCGAGAAGCGGATCGAGGACAAAAACCTCTCCGTGGAGGATCTGGACAGCGGACGGCTGATGGCTGTGGTGGACGCTGACCTTATGCAGCAGGTCATCTATAACCTGGTGGAGAACGCCGTTAAGTTCGTCAACCAGGGCGGAACTCTCTCCTTCTCCTTCGAGGAGGCCGACGGTATCTGCATGATCGGCATACGAAACACCGGCGAGGGTCTGAAAAATACCGAGATCCAGCAGGTCTTCGACAGATTTTACAAGACGGATTCTTCACGGGGCAAAGACATAACCGGCCTTGGCCTGGGACTGTCTATCTCCCGAAAAATAGTCCACCTGCATAACGGACATATCGTTGTAAAAAGCGTTTACGGGGAATATACTGAATTCCAGATACAGATACCAAAGGATCCCCGCAATGTAAAGGAATAAGAAAGGAACAGATATGGACGACAGAGACAACATCTTCTCCGTAAGCGGAGAGGCCTCCGGCAATGCTCCGGAGAATAAATACATACCCAAGCACGAAAAGCCTTCTCCTGAGCCGGAGCAGCAGGCCGTGTCCCCTTCTCAGGAAACGGTACAGCAGGCTCCCCCGCCTCAGCAGACGCCTCCCCCTCAGCCAAAGGTGGTAAGGCCAAAGTACGACGCCTTTATGTTCGAGCCGATCGGCTTTGACGAGTACGACAGGATGACTGCCGCCGAAACTAAGGCTGCGGAGGAAAAAAGACTTCGCAAGGAACGCACACGCCGTGAAAGGATCATGGTGCTGCTGTTCGTGCTGCTGCTGATCATCGCCGCAGGACTTGCCGCATACGGTATCGTTTCCGATGTTATGAGGGCAAGAAAACTGGGCGGAAGTATTTCCTCAGACCAGCCTGTGCTGATCCTCTACCAGAGCAAAAAGCCGGAGGGCGCCAACGAACTGGCCAACATGAAGGACGAAAACGGCCGCTACACCACTGAGGGCGCAGCAGCCGCTGTTAAGCCAAGTATCGTGGAGATTTACACCTATGGCGACTCCCTCCACAACGAGCTCCTGGGAACAGGCTCAGGTATCGTGATCTCAGACGAGGGCAGTGAGGCCTACATCGTTACCAATGCCCACGTTCTCCAGTCAGACGGCTATCACACCATACATACCGTTGACGGTGATGTGTACTCCGCCAAGATCGTGGGACGTGACGTTAAGACCGACATCGCCGTTATCAGGGTCAATTCCTCCAAGCTGGAGCCAGCCGTACTGGGCGACTCCGACGAGGTGCTAGTCGGCGAGCAGGTGATCGCTATCGGCAACCCTGCCGGCCTTTCAAGCACAGTTACCGACGGTATCGTTTCCGCAGTAAGCCGTAAGATCAAGAGCGACTCCACCGGCTTTGAGATGGACTGCATACAGACCGACGCTGCGATCAGCCCCGGAAACTCCGGTGGTGCGCTGGTAAATATGTACGGCCAGGTCATCGGCATAACCTCCTCAAAGTATGTCAACTCCAAGTACGAGGGCCTGGGCTTCGCGATCACTATCAACGAGGCTCGTCCTATCATCGAGGAGCTTATCCAGAAGGGCTACATCGACGGCCGATTCCGCATAGGAATAACCCTCATCGACATGGACGGCACCGCAAAGATCATGAGCATCGAGAGCGACCTTGGCTTCTCTCTTCCCGAGGGATTTGAGGGCATCTACATCACCTCGATCGCCGAGGACTGCGACATCTCCAAGACCGATCTGAAGCCCAAGGACTTCATCACTGCGATCAACGGCCAGTCCGTCAAGACATACTCTGAGTTCTACGACACCATTAGCGGGATGTACGGCGCCGGTGACGTTGTGCCTGCAACCTGTGCTCATCTTGAGAAGGACAAGGAGCCGGTGTACTACAACATCGAGTTCCGCCTTATGGAGGACACCTCCGGAAACTACTGATCTCTCAGCCAAGAGGGACGCTTTGAATTAACGCCCATAACTCCTCCTGCTGCGCCGAATAGCAATAGCAGGGGGAGTTTTTTTGCCTCCGGGAGCAGTCCGAAGGGCAGCTGCGCCAGAGAGATCATCAGGAACAAAGCGGCTGAGCTGAGAGCTCCTCCCAAAAGTCCACGGCGGCGTCGGAGCTTCCCCGAGAGATATGCGCCGCAGAAGGCTCCCGTCCACAGGGCTGCCCGGCTGAGAAATGGCAGGAACTGCGTGCTCCCCAGGACGAAATATACCAGTGCGGCGAAAACTCCGCAGCTCAGCACCGTGACCGCTCCGCCAAAAAGAGCGCCCCACAGAGCGCTCCTCAGATCTGAAATCATAAAAACCTCCGCATAAGACCTTTTTAGTATCTTATGCGGAGGTTTTCTGCAATATTACTCCTCGTCGGAGCCCTTTTTCTTCTTTGACTTAGGAGCCTCGTCCTCGTCGTCTGTCAGCTTAGCAGCTGCAACTGAGTCAGGCTTCTTCTTGCCGGAGGCTTCCTTTGCACGGTCAGCAGCGGAAACGTTCTCAGCGATAGCCCAGGTCTTGATGCGGAGCTTGTGACGCTCGCCGCCGGTCTCGATAACAACGGTGTCGTCGCCCTTGCGAACGATGATACCAACGATACCGCCGCTGGTGATGATCTCATCGCCCACCTGAAGGCTCTCCTGCATATTCTTCATTTCCTGCTCACGCTTCTTCTGGGGCTTGATAGCCATGAAGTACAGCAGCACCAGCATGAGCACCAGTGAAAGGATCATGGGCATCATGGAAGGTGCCTGAGCATTTCCTGTGGTGCCGGATGATGCTGACTCCTCAGCTAAGGCGTTCATCATGCAGCATGAGGCTGCGGAAAATGCAGCTGCGGCCGAAGTGATGATCCCGGCCAGAGTTTTCTTCTTCATAAAAATATATCTCCTTCGTTTAACTTAAATACCTAATCATTATACCACAAGATAGGCAAAAATGCAACTGTTTTTTACTCGACAGGAGTTATATCCTTGAATGCTGCGGTAAGCTGCTCAAGAGAAGCGCCGTTGATAGAGAGTCTTGCCTCCACGCCGTCCTTGGGCATATAGGTCAGGTACTGAACGCTGTTTGCATCGTTTGCGCTGCGTACAGCCATTACTGAAAGAGAGCCTGAGCCGTTCTCAGCGAGCTCGATGGTATCATTATCTGTAACAGAGAGATCCTCCAGCTTTTCTCTGCTTGAGCCGAAGATAAAGGTGTAGGTGACGCTCTGCTCGGTAACTGTATCCATAAGGGTATATGAATAGAAGTTAGAGTCAGCGAAAACGTTCAGGATCTGATACTTAGTCTCATCGAATGTAAGACTCATGGGCTTATAGCCGCTTTTCTCAAGATGCTCTGCCAGAGGAGAATTCAGGAAATCATCAGCAGAAGAGAAGTAGGTCAGTGATGAGATGAATCCGATAGCAGAGTTAGCCGGATCGTCGGATCTTTCACGCTGCTTTTCTCTGTTAGCTGCCGCATCCTGATTAACTGCGCCGTTTGCCTGCTCCTGAGCCTGGGTCTGGCCGTTGACTGCGCCTGTCTGAGTATTGCTGCTGCCCGCACCTCCGGATGAACATCCGGCAAGAAGGGCTGCTGTAAGAGTCAGTATACATATAAATTTTTTCATGTTTTTCCCTCCAAAGGATAGTATACATATATTTTACCACATATTCTGAAATAAAGCAACACTAAGTGGAAAATTTATTTATCTCGATGCAAAAAGAAAAGCTCCTCTTTCGAGGAGCCTTTATCACGATGGGATCTGCGATCAAACGAGCTTGATGATAGCCATTTCAGCAGCGTCGCCACGACGGGGTCCGATCTTTACGATCTGAGTATAACCGCCGTTCTTGTCAGCGTACTTGGGGGAGATCTCGTCAAAGAGCTTCTTTGCAACAGACTCCTTTGTTACATATGACATTACCTGACGCTTGGAGTGCAGATCATTATTCTTACCGATGGTGATCATCTTTTCTGCAACAGCACGAACTTCCTTAGCTCTTGTTACGGTCGTTTCGATCTGACCGTTCTCAAGAAGGAAAGTTACCATGCCTCTGAGCATAGCCTTTCTATGGTCAGATGTTCTGCCCAGCTTTCTTGTACCCGGCATTGTAATTCACTCCTTTTCTTATCAGTGATATAGTATTATTCCTCTTCTGAGTTAAGGTCAAAGCCCAGTGACTGGAGCTTTTCCTTGACCTCATCGAAGGACTTCTTTCCAAGGTTGCGAACCTTCATCATTTCTTCCTCAGACTTGTTGATGAGGTCATCTACCGTATTTATCCCGGCACGCTTCAGACAATTGAAGGAACGTACCGATAAGTCAAGATCCTCAATAGTCATCTCAAGGATCTTCTCCTTGCCCTTTTCATCCTTCTCAACAAGTACCTCAGCCAGTCCGGCCTCTTCTGAGAGGTCGATGAACAGCTTCAGGTGCTCGCCGAGGAGATTTGCGGCCTGTGATAATGCTTCCTTTGCGGAGATAGTACCGTCAGTCCATACCTCCATTGTCAGCTTATCATAGTCGGTCACCTGACCGAGACGGGTATCCTCAACAGTATAATTCACCTTCAGTACAGGGGTGTAGATGCTGTCTACTGCGATCACATCAACAGGCAGATTTACCTGCTTCTTGTTTCTCTCGGCTGAGACATAGCCTCTGCCTCGATCGATAGTGATCTCCATATAGAGCTTAGCGTCCTTGCCCAGTGTAGCGATGTGCATACCGGGATCGAGGATATTCACCTCAGAATCAGTCTTGATGTCGCCGGCAGTGATCTCACACTCGCCTTCTGCTTCAACATAAACTGTCTTGGGGCCCTCGCCGTAGAGCTTGGCTGTAAGACCTTTGATGCTGAGAATGATCTCCGTTACGTCTTCCTTTACGCCCGGGATCGTTGACAACTCATGGTGGACCGTACCATCCTTGCCGGAAAGCTTGACTGATGTTACAGCCACACCCGGAAGTGAGGAGAGCAGCACACGTCTGAGGCTGTTTCCGAGTGTAATTCCGTATCCACGCTCAAGCGGTGCTAAAACGAATTTGCCGTATTTGCCGTCACTTTTAAGCTCGACAATGTCGATATCAGGCTTATTGATTTTCTCCAGCATAAAAACCCTCCTATTTCGCAATAACAGTTTTTTTCGAGTCTTTACGATCCAAGTAATTTTAGTTATTACTTAGAGTACAGCTCGACGATGAGGTGTGTTGCGACCTCGTAGTCAAGATCCTCAGCTGAGGGAAGACGAGTTACTGTAGCAGAGAAGTCGTCCTTCTTAGCGTCCAGCCAAGCAGGAACCAGTCTGTCCTTAGTCTCTTCAACAGTAGCCTTGAACTTCTCAGAAGTTCTGTCCTTCTCACGGAGAGCGATAACGTCGCCGACCTTAACTCTGTAGGAAGGGATATTTACCTTCTTGCCGTTTACTGTATAGTGGCTGTGTACGACCAGCTGTCTTGCCTCTCTTCTTGTGAGAGCAAGGCCCATTCTGAACACAACGCTGTCCAGTCTGGACTCAAGGCAAGTGATAAGGTTGTCACCGGCCTTGCCTTCCATCTTCTCAGCGATCTCGAAGTAGTGATAGAACTGCTTCTCAAGAACGCCGTAGATGAACTTCAGCTTCTGCTTTTCCTTCAGCTGAAGACCGTACTCAGAGATCTTCTTTCTGTTGTTTGCGTTTCTGAATCTCTTGGACTCCTTCTTGGAAACGCCCATTACAGCCGGGCTGATGCCCAGGTATCTGCACTTTTTAAGAATAGGTTCTTTCTGAACTGCCATGTTAAAACACCTCCATATTGATCAGACACGACGTCTCTTAGGCGGACGGCATCCATTGTGAGGAATGGGAGTTACGTCCTTGATCATTCTTACCTCAAGGCCTACTGTCTGAAGTGCTCTGATAGCAGCCTCACGGCCTGCGCCGGGTCCCTTTACGAAGACCTCAACTGTCTTCAGACCGTGCTCCATAGCAGCCTTTGCTGCTGTCTCAGCAGCTGTCTGTGCTGCGAAAGGAGTGGACTTCTTAGAGCCTCTGAATCCCAGCTCTCCGGCGCTTGCCCATGAAATAGCGTTGCCGGCTGTATCTGTGATGGTTACGATAGTATTATTGAAAGTGGACTGGATATGAACAGCGCCGCTCTCGATATTCTTACGCTCTCTACGTCTTCTGATGGTAGAGACCTTTTTACCCTTCTGCTGTGCCAAAGCTCATGACCTCCTTACTTCTTCTTGTTAGCGATAGTCTTTACAGGGCCCTTGCGGGTTCTGGCGTTTGTCTTAGTTCTCTGGCCTCTTACAGGCAGACCCTTTCTGTGACGAACGCCTCTGTAGCAGCCGATCTCAACAAGTCTCTTGATGTTAAGAGCTACCTCACGGCGGAGGTCACCCTCAACTGTATGATTTGCGTCGATATAGTCACGCAGCTTAGCTACATCCTCCTCTGCCAGGTCCTTGACTCTGATGTCAGGGTCAACACCGGTAGCTGCGAGGATCTTAGTTGCAGTCTGACGACCGATTCCATAGATATAAGTGAGTCCGATCTCGATTCTCTTATTCTTGGGAAGGTCAACACCAGCTATTCTTGCCATATTGTATATGCACCTCCATTATTGTGCAGCGGGCATTAGCCCTGGCGCTGCTTATGCTTAGGATTTTCGCAGATAACCATGATTCTGCCTTTACGTTTGATAACCTTGCACTTCTCGCAAATAGGTTTTACTGAAGGTCTGACTTTCATTGAAAATACCTCCTTTAGCGGATAATGGGCGATATGCCCTTGTATTATTACTTAACTCGCCAGGTGATCCTGCCTTTTGACAGGTCATAGGGTGACATTTCCAGCTTCACCTTATCACCGGGAACGATCCTGATATAGTTCATTCTGAGCTTTCCGGAAACGTGGGAAAGTACCTCGTGTCCGTTCTCAAGCTGTACCTTGAACATTGCATTGGGCAGAGCGTCTGTTACAACGCCCTCGACCTCGATCACATCTTCTTTGGACATAAACAAGCCTCCTTACTCTTCATCGCCGCTGAACTGTTTCAGGGCGGTCCTGAGTTTTTTATCGGTTATTTCACTAAGATCTATCACACTGTTTGTAAAGGAAAGGTGCTTTATATTCTTCCGCTTCGGGCGCTCCAGCTTTCTGCTCTTGCCGTCTGCGATAAAGCAGTATTCCTCCTCAAGCCCTACGACTGCGAAAAATCCTCCGCTGTCTCTTCCGGCCTGAGCCTTTACAACTGAGCCTAACTGCCGCTTCACGATCAGTCCCTCCGTCAGGGTGCTGTCAGAATGACGGGACCGTCAGGAGTTATTGCGATCATGTGCTCAAAATGAGCAGACAGTGAACCAGATTTGGTAACCACGGTCCAGCCGTCCTTAAGAGTCTTAACATCGTCGCCCTTGACGTTGATCATGGGCTCGATACAGATAGTCATACCGGGAACAAGGCGTGGGCCGTGGCCTGCCTTACCCCAATTCGGGATCTCCGGTGACTCGTGGACCTCTCTGCCGATCCCGTGGCCGCAGTAATTTCTTACGATTCCGTAGCCCCGTGAAGCGCAATACTCTTCAACAGCATGAGATATGTCTCCGATGCGATTTCCTGCCTGAGCCTGAGCTATACCCTCGTGAAGGGACGCCTCAGTCACCTCAAGCAATGCCTTAGCTTCGTCAGTGATCTTGCCAACAGGGAAGGTCCAGCAGCTGTCGCCGTTGAAGCCCTTGTAAGCAGCTCCAGTGTCGATGCTGACTATATCGCCTTCTTTTAGCCTGTGGCTCGCCTTCGGGATACCGTGTATTACCTCTTCATTAACTGAGATGCAGGCGTTACCGGGAAATCCGTAAAGGCCTTTGAATGCCGACTTGGCGTTATGCCTTGCATAGAACTCACCGATGAGTTTATCCACATCAGCGGTGGTCATGCCCGGCTTTAACTTTTCTCCGGCATACCATATTGCGCCGCAGGTAATTTTACCTGCTTCACGCATTATGGCAAGTTCGGACTTAGATTTTATGGTGATACCCATGCTCTTTATGCTCCTACAGCTGCAAGAGTGAGCTTGGAAGTATCAGCTACCTCTTCCTGACCCTCTACAGTAACAAGCTTGCCCTGCTTCTCGTAGTAGTCCTTGAGAGGAGCTGTCTTTTCGTGATAAGTAGCGAGTCTGTCCAGAACGACCTCAGGCTGATCGTCCTTGCGAACGATAGTCTTGTCACCACACTTATCGCAAACGCCCTCTACCTTGGAAGGCTTATATTCGATGTGGTAGGAAGCTCCGCAGCCCTGGCAGACTCTTCTGCCTGAAACTCTCTGCTTGATAGTCTCATCGGGAACGAAGATCTCGACTACCTTGTCGATCTTGATACCCATAGCATCAAGAGCCTCAGCCTGGGGAACAGTTCTCGGGAAGCCGTCAAGGATAAATCCCTTCTGGCAGTCATCCTGAGCGATACGCTCCTTCAGGATACCGATAACGATGTCATCAGATACCAGAGCGCCTGCATCCATAGCAGCCTTGGCCTTGAGGCCGTACTCAGTACCGTTCTTAGCAGCTTCACGGAGAATGTTTCCTGTGGAGATCTGGGGAATGCCGAGAGCCTCAGAAACGACCTCTGCCTGAGTGCCCTTTCCTGCGCCGGGAGCGCCTAAGAAAATAAGGTTCATAATGTCCTCCTTACTGTAAGAAGCCCTTATGATGTCTCATCATAAGCTGAGATTCGAGTGTTCTTGTTGTTTCGAGCGCAACTGAAACTGCGATCAGGATAGTAGTACCGCCCATTGACAGTGATCTGAGGTTATCGTCTGCCATCGAGATGAAGATAGGCACGATAGCGATGATACCCAGGAAGATAGCGCCTACCAGAGCGATCTTAGAGAGAACTCTCTGGATGTAATCAGAAGTGGGCTTACCAGGTCTGATACCGGGGATACCGCCGTTTGACTGACGCAGGTTATTTGCGATCTCAACGGGGTTATACTGGATTGAAACGTAGAAATAGTTGAAAGCGATGATCAGTATGAAGTAGATAACGGCATATGAGAAGCTTCTTGTTGAGAAGAAGTTGCAGAATGCGATATATGCCTTAGATGAATCCTGTGTTACAGGCTTGAACAGCTGGATAGTGGAAGGAAGAGACATGAACGACATAGCGAAGATGATAGGCATAACGCCGCTCATCATTACCTTTATCGGGATGTGAGTCTTCTGTCCGCCGAACTGCTTTCTGCCGACAACACGCTTTGCATACTGGATCGGGATCCTTCTCTCTGCCTCGTTCATGAAAACGATGAAGGCAAATTCAAGGATGATGAAGATAAGGTAGCCGATAGTAACGAAGAGATACTTCTCAGGCTTTTCCTTAGTCAGACCGATAAGGCGGCCTGCGTCTACGGGGAAGCGGGCAGCGATACCTGCGAACAGGAGGATGGAAACGCCGTTTCCGATACCCTTGTCGCTGATACGGTTACCCATCCACACTACGAAGGAAGCACCGGCCACGAAGCAGGCTACGATAACGACGCCTGCGAAGATGCCCTGCCATCCGGTAGTATACTTAACAGCAGAAACACCCGCCTCAGTGTTCATTCTCTTCAGTGTGAGATAGTAAGCGTAGGACATAACGACAGCCAGCACCATAGCAACGACAGCCGTTATCTTGTCGATCTTTTTGCGTCCTTCCTCGCCCTCATCTCTAAGTCTCTCAAGCGGAGGCAGTGCATAAGTCAGCAGCTGCATGATGATAGACGCATTGATGAAGGGTGTGATGGACAGTGAGAACAGTGTTGCCTGTGAAAGGGCACCACCGGTGATAGTATTCAGATACTCAAGGAAGTTTCCGCCTGTAGCGTTAGTATCCATCCACTCCTTGACAACTGTAGGGTCAAGGAAGGGAACGGTAACTGCACTTCCAAATCTGAAGATGACGATCATGAGTAATGTGTAAAGGAGTTTCTTCCTTATATCCGGAACGCTCCAAGCACGTTTCAGTGTCTGAAACACATTACATCACCTCAGTCTTTCCGCCTGCCTTTTCGATCTTCTCTACAGCGCTCTGAGAGAATTTTGCAGCTTTAACTGTCAGCTGAGCGGTAAGCTCTCCATTGCCGAGTACCTTTACGCCGTCGTACTCCTTCTTTACCAGACCTGAAGCCTTCAGGAGCTCTGTATCAACAACAGTGCCGTCCTTGAACTTGTTGAGATCTGCAACGTTTACTACAGCGTACTTAGTTGCGAAGATATTGTTGAAGCCTCTCTTAGGGATACGTCTTGCAAGGGGCATCTGTCCGCCCTCAAAGCCGATCCTTACGCCGCCGCCGCTGCGGGCGTTCTGGCCCTTGTGGCCCTTACCGGCAGTCTTGCCGTTTCCTGAGCCGTGACCACGGCCGATGCGCTTAGAAGCCTTGTTGGAATCAACAGCGGGTGTTAACTCGTGAATTTTCATTTATTGCACCTCCTTGCTTACGCTTCTGTAACCTCGATGAGGTGGATGATCTTGTTGATCTTGCCCTGTGTCTGGGCGTTGTCAGGCTGAGTTGTTACGTCGCCGACCTTCTTGAGACCGAGAGACTGAGCAGTAGCGATCTGGTCCTTCTTACGGCCGATAAGGCTCTTTACGAGCTTGATGTTCTTTGCCATTGTGAGCAGCCTCCTTAGCCTAAAATTTCCTTGACGGACTTGCCTCTCTTCTCTGCTACAGCCTTAACGGATGTGCAGTTTACGAGACCGTCGATAGTAGCTCTTACTACGTTGCAGGGGTTATTTGAACGAAGAGACTTTGTTCTGATATCCTTGATGCCTGCTACCTCGATGACAGCACGAACGGGGCCGCCTGCGATAACGCCGGTACCGGGTGCAGCGGGCTTCATGAGAACTCTGCCTGCGCCGAACTTACCAACGATCTCATGAGGGATAGTAGTTCCCTTAAGTGATACCTTAACGAGGTTCTTCTTAGCGTCCTCGATACCCTTGCGGATAGCGTCCGGAACTTCTCCTGACTTTCCAAGGCCGAAGCCTACTGTACCGTTGCCGTCACCAACAACTACCAGTGCGGAGAACTTCATGATACGGCCGCCCTTAACAGTCTTAGAAACTCGGTTGATAGCAACGACCTTCTCCTGAAGCTCAGGAGCCTGTGTTTCGATATTAGCCATTTTGTTACCTCCCTCTTTAGAACTTTAAGCCGTTTTCACGAGCGCCTTCTGCAAGCTCCTTAACACGGCCGTGATAGAGGTAACCGCCTCTGTCGAATACGACCTCGCTAATTCCCTTGTCAGCAGCGTTCTTAGCGATCATTTCGCCGACCTTGCGGGCACCCTCGATATTTCCGCCGTTGCCCTCAAAGCCCTTATCCATGCTGGATGCGCTGGCAAGAGTAACACCGTTTACATCGTCGATGAGCTGTGCATAGATGTGCTTAGATGAGCGGAACACATTGAGACGAGGACGCTCGGCAGTTCCGGAGATCTTAGCACGAACTCTGCGATGTCTCTTTAATCTTGCCTTATTACTGTCAAACTTCTTGATCATAGCAATTTGCTCCTTCTAATTACTTCTTGCCCTTACCGGCCTTACCTTCCTTGCGGATGATGTGCTCGCCGGCATATCTGATACCCTTGCCCTTGTAAGGCTCAGGGGGACGCTTCTCACGGATCTCAGCTGCAAACTGACCTACAGCCTGCTTGTCGATGCCGCTTACAACGATCTTGTTGGGCTGAGGAACATCCAGCTTGATAGTGTCTGTCTCCTCAAGGATAACGGGGTGAGAGAAGCCCAGGTTCAGAGTTACTGTCTTGCCGGACTTTGCTGCACGGTAGCCGACACCCTCGATCTCAAGTGTCTTGCTGTAGCCGTTTGTTACGCCCTCGACCATGTTAGCGATAAGTGTTCTTGTAAGACCGTGAAGTGAGCGGTGACGCTTGTCATCGCTGGGTCTTGTTACGTTGATTACAGCTCCGTCGATCTCGATACCGAGCTCGTTGCTGAACTGTCTTGTAAGTTCGCCCTTAGGTCCCTTTACTGTGATAAGGTTGTTGTCGTTCTTTACCTCAACACCAGCAGGAACTGTGATAGGCATTCTGCCGATTCTTGACATAATGTAGTTCCTCCTTACCAGATGTATGCAAGGACTTCGCCGCCGACATTGAGCTCTCTTGCCTTCTTGTCAGTTACGATTCCCTTTGAGGTTGAAACGATTGCGATACCAAGACCCTTGCGGACCTTAGGCATATCTGCGCAGCTTGAGTAGATACGCAGGCCGGGCTTTGAAACTCTTCTAAGACCGGTTATAACAGGTGACTTGTTGTCGCCGTATTTGAGCGTGATCCTGATAACACCCTGCTTTCCGTCCTCAATGACCTGAAAGCTCTTTACATATCCCTCATCTACGAGGATCTGTGTGATAGCCTTCTTAACATTAGAAGCGGGAACGTCAACTGTGGCGTGCTTAGCAGTATTCGCGTTGCGGATTCTTGTTAACAGATCTGCTATTGTATCAGTTATCTGCATGCCGAATGACCTCCTTTTAGTATTTTACCAGCTTGCCTTTTTAACTCCGGGGATCTGACCGTCGTGAGCCAGCTCTCTGAAGCAGATACGGCAGATGCCGAACTTTCTCAGATAAGCGTGCGGTCTGCCACAAATCTTGCATCTGTTGTATGCTCTTGTGGAATACTTGGGAGTTCTCTGCTGCTTGTTGATCATTGCCTTCTTAGCCATTTTATTTCCTCCCTATTACTTGATGAACGGAGCGCCCAGAAGTGAAAGCAGCTCTCTTGCCTCTTCATCAGTATTAGCTGTTGTGATGAAGTTGATATCCATACCTCTTACCTTGTCGATCTTGTCGTACTCGATCTCGGGGAAGATAAGCTGTTCCTTGATACCTGTTGAGTAGTTGCCCTTGCCGTCGAATGAGTTTGCGCTGATGCCTCTGAAGTCACGAACACGGGGGAACGCAACGTTGAACAGCTTGTTTACGAACTCATACATTCTCTCTCCACGGAGAGTTACCTTTACTCCGATGGGCATACCCTCACGGAGCTTGAAGTTAGCTACTGACTTCTTTGCACGGCAGATAACGGGCTTCTGACCTGTGATAGCTGAAAGGTCTGTGATGATAGCGTCGATGACCTTGGCATTGTCCTTAGCCTCGCCGGCGCCGACATTGATCACTACCTTGTCCAGCTTCGGGATCTGCATTACGCTCTTATAGCCGAACTTCTTCATCAGTGCAGGAGCAACGTCGCTGATATAAAAATCCTTTAAACTTGCCATATCGTTTCTCCTTTGCTATTATTCAAATGACTTGCCGCATTTCTTGCAAACACGGAGCTTCTTGCCATCCTCGATAACGTGGCCTACTCTTGTGGGCTTTCCGCACTTAGGGCAAACCAGCTGTACCTTTGATGCGTATACGGGAGCCTCAGTCTTGATGATGCCGCCCTTCTCGCCCATTCTTGTGGGCTTAACGTGCTTTGTGATGATGTTGATGCCCTCAACGATCACCTTGCCCTCCTTGGGGCTGACCTGTGCAACCTTACCGGTCTTTCTGTCGCCGTTCTTCTCGAACTTATCCTCATACTTACCTGTGAGAAGGATAACAGTGTCACCGGTTTTTACGTGAACTTTACTCATGATCGAATGACACCTCCATTAAAGAACCTCGGGAGCAAGGCTCAGGATCTTTGTATACTCCTTCTCACGGAGCTCCTTAGCGACTGGCCCAAAAATACGAGTACCCTTGGGGTTCTTATCTTCCTTGATGATAACAGCAGCGTTCTCATCGAAACGGATGTATGTTCCATCCTCTCTTCTGAGACCCTTTGCTGAACGAACGATAACTGCCTTTACAACATCGCCCTTCTTTAACCACAACGTCTCCGATATTTGCATATCTTCTGCGTGTACCGCCCAGAACTCTGATACACATGAGCTCCTTAGCACCTGTGTTATCAGCGACCTTTAAATAAGTCTGCATCTGTATCACAGCGAGTTCCTCCTTTCAAGCACTATGCTTATATGAATATTACTTAGCCTTTTCAATGATGTTGGTCACACGCCATCTCTTATCCTTGGAAAGCGGACGTGTCTCCATGACCTCAACACGGTCACCGATCCTGCACTCGTTGTTCTCATCGTGAGCCTTGAGCTTGACGGTGCGCTTGATGATCTTCTTGTAAAGCGGGTGTTTAACGTTATCAACGATAGCAACTACGACGGTCTTATCCATCTTATCGCTTACAACCTTACCTACTCTTGTTTTTCTAAGGTTTCTCTTACTGCTGCGCCAGCTCTGCGGCACGCAGAGTTGTTTTGATGCGGGCAATATCCTTCTTTACAGCCTTTAAGCGTGCTGTGTTGTCAAGCTGATTTACAGCGTGCTGAAAGCGGAGCGCAAAAAGCTCTTCCTTTAAGCTAACGAGCTTCTCGTTCAGCTCATCTACAGACATTTCTCTGATCTCTGATGCCTTCATTACTGCTCCACCTCCTGCTCTGCCTTAGTAACGAACTTGCACTTGATAGGAAGCTTATGCATAGCAAGACGCATAGCCTCTCTTGCGGTCTCCTCCGGAACACCCTTGATCTCAAAGAGAACACGGCCGGGCTTTACTACTGCTACCCAGTACTCCGGTGAGCCCTTACCTGAACCCATTCGTGTTTCAGCGGGCTTCTCTGTGATAGGCTTGTCAGGGAAGATCTTGATCCATACCTGACCGCCACGCTTGATGTAACGTGTCATAGCGATACGGGCAGACTCGATCTGGTTGGATGTGATCCAAGCAGGCTCAAGTGCCTGAAGACCGTAATCACCGTATGTTACCTTGTTACCTCTGTATGCCTTACCCTTCAGACGTCCTCTGTGGACTCTGCGGTACTTAACTCTCTTTGGAAGCAGCATTACTGGTTACCTCCTTCTCTTTTAGCGTCACGATTGAAATTTCTTCCGCCTCTTCTGTTACCGTCACGTCTGTCGTCACGGCGGCGTCTGTCGTTATTTCTATTATCGTTTCTTCTCTCGAGCTTCTCTCTCTTCTCGGCAGCCTTAGCAGCATCGCCCTTGAGAACTTCGCCCTTGTAGATCCAGATCTTTACGCCGATCTTTCCGTATGTTGTATCAGCCTCAGCAAAGCCGTAGTCGATATCAGCACGGATCGTCTGCAGCGGGATAGTACCCTCATGGTAGCTCTCGCTTCTAGCGATCTCAGCACCAGCAAGTCTGCCGGATACCTTTACCTTGATACCCTTTGCGCCAAGACGCATTGTTCTGCCGATGGACTGCTTCATAGCTCTTCTGAAGGAAACTCTGTTCTCAAGGTCCAGAGCGATCTTCTCAGCTACCAGCTGTGCATCCATATCAGGCTGCTTTACCTCGATGATGTTCACATATACCTGCTTGCCCATCATCTTCTCAAGCTGAACTCTCAGCTTCTCGATCTCTGCGCCCTGTCTTCCGATTACGATACCGGGCTTAGCGCAGTGAATATGGATCCTCACCTTCTCTTCGTCGCTCTTGCCGTTGCCATTAGAGAAGCGCTCGATCTCGATTCTGGGAACACCAGCTGCATATAAGCTCTTCTTAATGAAATTACGAACGTTGTAGTCCTCAACAAGTGTGTCGCCGAAGTTTGCCTTATTGGCATACCAGCGTGAATCCCAATCCTTAATTACGCCGACACGAAGTCCGTGCGGATTAACTTTCTGTCCCATTACTCAGACCTCCTTGGGATCAATCATTCTCTTTAAGAACAACTGTGATGTGTGATGTTCTCTTTAAAATTCTGTATGCTCTGCCCTGAGCTCTAGGCATGATCCTCTTCATGATGGGGCCGGGTGTTACGAAGCACTCGGCTACATAAAGGTTATCCTTATCCATGCTGAAGTTGTTCTCAGCATTTGCCTGAGCGGACTTAACCAGCTTTGCAACGATAGGACTTGCAGCCTTAGGAGTAAGATCTAAAGTAGCTAAAGCGATGTCAACAGGCTTGTTCCTGATGAGATCAAGAACGATCTGTACCTTTCTGGGTGAGATGCGAGCATTTCTTAAATAAGCTCTTGCTTCCATTTAACGCTCCTCCTTCCGCTTATTTCTTACCGTTATTGGATGTCTTGGAGCCTGCGTGGCCCTTGTAAGTTCTTGTAGGAGCAAACTCGCCGAGCTTGTGACCTACCATATCCTCTGTTACATATACCGGAACGTGCTTGCGTCCGTCGTGAACAGCGAATGTATGACCAACGAAGTCAGGGAAGATCGTAGAAGATCTGCTCCATGTCTTGAGGACCTTCTTCTCGCCTGCCTCGTTCATTGCAACGACCCTCTTCAGGAGAACTTCCTGGACGTAAGGTCCCTTCTTGATGCTTCTGCTCATTTAATCAGTTCCTCCTTTCAGATCACTTGCCGTTGCGGCGCTTTACGATATACTTATCAGTTCTGTGGTGCTTCTTACGAGTCTTGTAACCGAGAGCGGGCTTGCCCCAAGGGGTAACAGGTCCGGGACGGCCGACAGGTGATTTACCCTCACCACCACCGTGGGGATGGTCGCAGGGATTCATTACAGAACCTCTTACAGTAGGTCTCCAGCCCATGTGTCTTACACGGCCGGCCTTACCGTAATTTACGTTAAGGTGATCAATGTTGGATACCTGACCGATAGCAGCCTTACAGTCAACAGATACCTTTCTCATTTCGCCGGAGGGAAGTCTGACAAGTGCATACTTGTCCTCTCTGCCCATGAGCTGTGCCTGGTTGCCTGCGCTTCTAACGAGCTGAGCGCCCTTGCCGGGATAAAGCTCGATAGCGTGGATGAAAGTACCAACAGGGATGTCAGCGAGCTTAAGAGCGTTTCCGGGCTTGATATCAGCCTCAGAACCAGACTCGATCTTATCGCCTACCTTCAGGCCGTTAGGAGCGAGGATGTATCTCTTCTCGCCGTCCTCATACTGAACGAGAGCGATGAATGCGCTTCTGTTAGGATCGTACTCCAGTGTGAGAACTGTAGCGATCATGTTGTCCTTGTCACGCTTGAAATCGATAACACGGTACTTTCTTCTATTTCCGCCGCCTCTGTGGCGAACTGTGATACGGCCGTAGCTGTTTCTTCCCGACTTCTTCTTGAGAGGCTCGAGAAGGCTCTTCTCCGGCTCTACCTTTGACAGACCTGAGTAGTCAGTTACAGTCATCTGACGTCTCGAGGGAGTCGTAGGCTTATAGGTTTTAATAGCCATTTCAAATTTCTCCTTTAATGCGTTTTTGCGGGAGCATTACTCCCATACGGAAGAACAGTCGAATACTGTTCTGTTATCAATACATACCCTCGAAGAACTCGATTGCCTTAGAGTCCTCAGTAAGAGTAACGATAGCCTTCTTCCAAGAAGCTGTTGTGCCGACGAATCTGCCCATGCGCTTCTCCTTGCCTCTTACGTTCATTGTGGTGACCTTGTCTACCTCAACGCCGAAGAGCTTCTCTACAGCCTTCTTGATCTCAGGCTTTGTAGCGTCCTTGGCTACCTTAAAGGTGTACTTTCCTGCCTGGAGACCGTCCATAGACTTCTCAGTGATAACAGGCTTCAGAATGATATCCTGTGCAGTTTTCATTATGCGTACACCTCCTCGATCTTTCCTACAGCATTCTTAACAACGATGAACTTATCGTAGTTGAGGATGTCGTATACGTTAAGGGTATTAACAGCGGCTGTCTTAACGCCGGGGATATTTGCAGCGCTCTTTACTACCTTTGCATCAGCCTCAGCAGTTACGATAAGAGCCTTGCCCTCAACGCCGAGGTCCTTGAGCATCTGTGCGATGGTCTTTGTCTTGTAGCCGTCAAGGTTGAGGGCATCAAGAACGATCATGTTGTTGTCGAGCACCTTTGTGGAGAGAGCGGACTTCATAGCCAGTCTCTTTACCTTCTTATTGAGCGAGTAGCTGTAATCTCTGGGCTTGGGGCCGAGAGCAACTCCGCCGTGGTACCACTGAGGAGCACGGGTCGAGCCCTGTCTTGCGTGGCCTGTACCCTTCTGTCTCCAGGGCTTTCTTCCGCCGCCGCTTACTTCTGTTCTTGTAAGTGTGGACTGTGTGCCCTGTCTCTGGTTAGCCAGGTAATTAACTACCATTGCGTGCATAACAGCTTCGTTGGGAGCAATTCCGAAAACAGCGTCATTGAGCTCTGTCTCAGACACCTGCTTGCCAGTCATATCAAATACTGAAATTGTAGACATTTACGCTTCCTCCTTCCTTAAGCCTTTACGCTGTCAACGATGTAAACGATACCGCCCTTAGGACCGGGAACTGCACCCTTGATAGCGATGAGATTGTTCTCTGCGTCTATTTTAACGATCTCGAGATTCTGAACTGTTACCTGCTCAGCACCCATGTGACCTGCCATGCCCTTGCCCTTGTAGATACGGGAAGGAGAAGAACAAGCGCCCATGGAACCTGCCTGTCTGTGTACAGGGCCAGTACCGTGAGTTTCCTTGAGTCTGTGCTGGTTGTGACGCTTGATAGCGCCTGCGAATCCCTTACCCTTGCTAGTGCCGACAACGTCGATAGCGTCGCCTACTGCAAAAGTATCTGCCTTAACGATGTCGCCAACGTTAAGTGTATCACAGTCGTCAAGTCTGAACTCCTTCAGGGTCTTCTTGTAAGCAACATCTGCCTTCTCGAAGTAGCCTCTCATAGGCTTGTTCAGTCTCTGGACCTTAACATCACCGTAACCCAGCTGAAGTGCAGCATAGCCGTCTTTTTCAACGGTCTTCTTCTTCACTACAACACAGGGGCCGGCTTCGATAACTGTTACAGGGATCATTTTTCCTGCTTCGTCGAAGATCTGGGTCATACCGATCTTCTTTCCGATAATGCCTTTCTGCATATCTTTTTCCTCCTATTAGGTTATTGGTTGACGATGGCCGTCAACATGACCGGCGGACTACCGCCATTCCGCTTCCCAAAGCGGTATTTCGGGTGATGAGCTGTAATTACTTGATCTCCATTACAACGTCAACGCCAGCGGGGAGCTCGAGCTTCTCGAAAGCAGCAGAAGTCTTGTCTGTAGGACGGAGCACGTCAATGAGTCTCTTGTGAGTTCTCATCTCGAACTGCTCACGGCTGTCCTTGTACTTGTGTACAGCACGAAGGATAGTAACAACTTCCTTGTCAGTGGGGAGCGGGATAGGACCTGAAACTCTCGCACCGCTTCTCTTAGCTGCCTCAACGATCTTAGCTGCAGCGATGTCTACTGTAGCGTGATCGTAGCCCTTGATCTTGAATCTGATTTTTTCTGTGACTGCCATTATTTTCGCCTCCTTGGAAATATTACGGGGACGCAAACAGGGATATTCACACGCTGCCGTGTGTTTCGTGCCTTACCTGATAAAAAAACCGGAAACATTTCTGTTTTCCGGACCGATAAAGACGTATGAAGACACAAAGAGAGTATAGCGAGCGCATACGCAAGCTGCGCCGCAAAAACCACATACTGTGTTCACTATCCCGATCGCCCGGTTTAAAATCGGACATACTCTGCGGAAATTACCTGCCAAACCGGCAGCAACCTTCCGCTTCATCGCATATCTTTTGCAGTCAGCGTGTCAGAACACGCCTAACATAAGCAATTATACCATATCTATCCCTATAATGCAAGGGTTACAGAAAATGCCAATTGTAAATTTTTAGTGAACGCAATTTTATTTTTAACTTTATCCCCTACATTTATATAGGGAGCGATCTCCGACCAGTTCCAAGCCGCACAAAAGGGCGCAAAAGCGCCCTTTCATTACTCGTCATCGTCTTTTTTCTTGACCTCCACCGGCTGAGTGTTCAGATAGCTGGCAGGATCCTTGCAGACGCCCTCATAACGCACCTCAAAGTGACAGTGAGGACCGGTAGAATTACCCGTAGAGCCCACCATACCGATCAGCTCGCCCTTGGTGACGTATTGTCCCTCAACAGCAACAACTGAGGTCATGTGGCCGTAAACGGTCTGATAGCCGTTCATGTGGTCGATCATAACAACGTTTCCGTAGCCGCCGGAGTTCCAGCCGGCAGAGACCACCATTCCCTCCTCAGCAGCGTAGATGTTCGTGCCAAGGTCAGCGGCGATGTCCAGACCCTTATGGTTACGGTCAGAGATGAAGGTATCGCTGATCCAGCCTCCGTCAACAGGCCAGCCGAACTGCCCTGAGCCGGTAAGGGGGCTTCCAAACCAGACCGTATCCGGGGAATCAGGCTGAGCGGTATAGGTGCCCAGACCGATGATCTCCATAACAGGCTCTCTTGTGACCTTGGTGCTGATGACCTTTCGTGAGTGCTCGATGCCGTTGACGTAGGTTATCTCCACCTGGCTCACCTTTTCGCCGCGCTCGCCCTTGGTAAGGATAGACTCGATGCCCAGATTAAGAGCAGCAGTCTCCACCTCGGTAGTCTCATAGTCGATGAAGGAAAGCGCCTCCATTTCACGGACATACTGGATAGGCAGATAGCTGTCGGTCTCGATAACGTTCACGATCTGGCCGGCCTCGCACTTCTTCATAGCGCCCGGGTTGAGCTCCTCAAATTTCTCCAGATCCATGTTGTGCTTCTGGCTGATGGTAACAGGAGTATCGCCGCTCTGAACGACGTAGACCGCCTTTTTCTCCTTGGAGGAGGTCAGCAGGGCGATGGTCTCGTCCTCGCTCTTAACGCTCTGTGTCAGGTAGATCCCCTGTGTGTACTCGATCTTATTGACGTAGGAAACGTCCTTGACGATGCCTTCTACATGGTAGTTGAGCAGCCTGTCCGTCAGGGCGTCGTCCACCTTGTTCTTGTCCTTGACAGCGCCGATGAAGTTGCCGTCGATGTAGATACCGTAGGCCTCTGTCAGCTCCTGATCCGAGGCAGCCAGCATCTCGTCAGCAAGCTGTCCGGCGGAGAGGTACCTGTCGGTGTCCGCAACGATCTTCAGCGAGAACTTGGCAGAAAGGTCGATGCTCTGGTCGTCCTCAAGATAGGAGATACGCTGCTGGACCTCACGCTCGGCCTCCTCAAAGTCAGCCTCAGCGGAGATGATGCCTACCTCCTTGCCGTTGAATTCCACAGCAAGGCCGTATTCCAAGCCGGAGCCCAGCTTCACCACGCCGATGAGGAAGGCTGCCGACACGATAGGCAGGATGTAGTTGAATGCTGTATAGAACACGCCGCCCTCTCCGAAGAAGAAGGATCCCACGAACTGGAGGATCGCCTCGATGTACTGGCGTTTTCCCTCTTTCTTGGCACGGCGGATATTTCGGGTCAGCTCGTTGGAGACCTTGACTCTGCTGCGGAAGGAATCCGTGATCTCCCTCCAAAGCCACAGGCCGACTCTTCCCACGCTCTGCACCATCTCAAGCAGCTCAGACAGCAGGAAGGAAAGTCCCTTTACCACGCCCAAAAGGATCGCAGCAATAAATTTAACTGTAGTCAGACCGGCACGAACGAAAAGGCCCACGATGCCTCTGCCGATCTTCTGGAATATATTCAAATGCGGCGCTCCCTTCGATTTTTAATGTACAATAATATATTATAACATATCCCAGCAAAAATTGCAACGTTTCCGAGGGATATTTCCGGTTTTGGTAAAAGCCTACAGTTTTTCCTCCGGGAAGAGGGCTCTTATGTCACGGGGAAGCTCCGAACGGACAGTGATCTTCTCCCCGGTCAATGGATCTGTGAAGGAGAGCCGGGCGCAGTGAAGAGCCTGCCTGCCGATCTCAGGGCAGCCGCCTCCGTAGAGGCTGTCTCCGGCCAGCGGGTGGCCAATGTGGGCGAAATGCACCCGTATCTGGTGAGTGCGGCCGGTCTCCAGAAGGATCTGCTCCAGGGAAAACCGGCTGTTCCCGGCTATTTTTCGGTAATGTGTCACAGCCGGGCGGCCGTCCTGTCTGACGCAGCGCTGGATGATGCTGCCCTCTGCCCGGCCAATGGGAGCGTCAATCGTCCCGGAGCTGTCAGTCTCACCATGGACTGCGGCAGCATAGACTTTCTCCAGACTGCCTTGCAGGAGATTTGCGCAGTGAGGATCCTTGGCCGCAGCCACCAGCCCGGAGGTGTCACGGTCAAGGCGGTTTACAGGGCGGAAGGTCAGCCCCGGATAAAGATAGGCAAACCAGTTCCCCAGCGTGTCGCCGTGGTGATTTACCGACGGGTGAACAGGCACTCCGCCGGGCTTGTCAAAGACCACCACTGCCTCGCTCTCGTAGGCAATGGGGATATTCAGGCTCGGATCAGGCTCAAGAAAGCTGTCGTCCTCGGTCAGCAGCACCACCACGTCGCCATTTTCCAAAAGGTCGGCGGCTGTTGCCG
Source organism: Ruminococcus flavefaciens (assembly GCA_902760805.1). GTDB lineage: Bacteria > Bacillota > Clostridia > Oscillospirales > Ruminococcaceae > Ruminococcus. Next base: position 112,963 of record CACWHY010000006.1, read on the forward strand.
GAGCTCCGTTTCGGGCGATACCGCCGGGAGTCTGCTTCAGCCTCGCCAAAAGCCTTTGCGAAACGCCCTTTTCGCCCCGGAGAAAATCTCTCACCGTCATGGGCTTTTCCAGCTCTGCCGTAAATCTCAGCTCCCTCAGCATACTCGTCCTCCTTCCGGAAAATATCAGCGGCAACTCCCATTGCAGCCGCAGTCCTTGCCGCCGCCCACGGAAGAGTTACCAGAAGGGCAGCCGGCAGCAGAAATACCGCCGCAGCCCTCAGCAGGTCTCCTCCCCTGCCCTTGAGGAGCCTCAGATCGGCCTTTACACAGGAAAAGGCGCTCTTTTCCGGCTCTGCGGCCAATATCAGCGGGATCATCGCCAGCTTCAGCCGCAAAACTCCCCACCACACCGCCGCTGCTGTCCCAAGCAAAGCGCAGTGCATGGCCAGAAAGAGCTCCCTCTCCCCGGCGCCGCTCCTCATTAGCCGAAAAAAGCCATACCACAGCGCCGCTCCGGGAAGGCTCCCCAGAAAGGAAGCTCCCCGGCAGAGCGCAAAGGCTGCAAGGCTTCGGCCGGGACGCCTGAGAAGGGCTTCTCCAAAGGGCGTGATCTTCTCGTTTCGGCTGAGCTGCCACACACGAACTCCGGCAGCATAGCTCAGCGGAGCGCAGGTCAGCCACCTCAGCGCCATGAAAGCTGCGCAGATCCCTGTCTGCATAAGGCTTCCGCCGGTGAAGAGCTCCCTTGGAGAGAGCAGCCCGAAGTAGAGCATGAGGCTGTACAGCGCCGCCTCCCCCAGCCGGAAGAAGGCTCCCCCGGTCATGGGCAGCAGACACACCAGCCACGGCCTCAGACCCGTCCGCCGGACCGATCCTCCCGAAAATCTCAGCAGCTCTCCTGCTTTCATCAAACCGCCTCCTTGTCAAAGGAAGTATTGACCAAAAAGGCGGGAATATTCAGTTATTCCTCGGGCTCGCCGATCCTGTCGTAGGGACAGTAGCCAAGGATCTCGAAGGCCTGAGAGGTCAGCCACATCTGGGCTGTCACCATTATGTCGAAGCCCTCGCCAAAATCTGCATTGAGCACGCCCGGCTCATACTTCGGCAGCCCGAAGCAGCTGAGCATATTTGAGATGATGCCGCCGTGAGTGATCATTGCGCAGTGGGTCAGGCCGCTGTTCATCATGTCAGTGATCACGCTGTGGAGAGCCTTGTACGTCCGGGCAGTCATCTCCTCCAGGCTCTCGCCCCCTGTGGGACGAGCGTCCCTTCCGCCCTTGAGCCAGGCCTTGTAATCCTCACGCTGGAGGAGCTCCTCCACGCCCTTGTTCTCGAACTGCCCCAGGTCAAGCTCTCGGAGGTCGTCCACTGTGCAGATCTCGGTCTCCGGGAAGAGGATCTCGGCGGTCTCAGTACACCTTTTTAAAGGGGAGGAATAGACCCTGTGAACGGTAGGATAGTCCTTCTCGTCCATTTTCGCAGCCAGCTCCGCAGCGCCCTTTGAGGACAGGGGCAGGTCTGTGGAGCCGATATAAACTCCGTTTTCGTTCGCCGCAGTCATACCGTGGCGGATTACACTTATCCTATAGCCTCTCATAAAAGACTCCTTTCATTATGCGTAATGCACAAAAATCTGACGTAAAATTATATCAATAGGCAAAACCTAACAAAAATTGACACAAAAACTTTTCATTTTTCAATTGAAATTGCCTATTTACTTATTATACAATTTGTATTATAATTGTATTGTATTCTAAATCGTAGGATTGAGCCCCGGGGCTGACATATATATTTACAGGAGGAAGTACCATGAATTCCGATTTCGCCCGCATCATTACTCTCCAGCGCAAGGAGCGCCATATCAGCCAGAAACAGGCCGCCGCAGACCTTGGCATCTCTCAGGCTCTGCTGTCACACTACGAGAAGGGCATCCGTGAGTGCGGACTGAATTTCCTGGTAAAGATCGCCGATTACTACAACGTTTCCTGTGATTACCTCCTGGGCAGGACTCCCGAGCCCGAGGGCAAGACCATCACTATCGAGGACATCCCCGATGACGACGGCAACAACACCCTGAAAATGCCCAGCCCTGAGATCATCAATTTCAACAGGCGTATCGTCAACAACTCGATCAGCCTGCTGTTCAGTCTTGCGCAGAAGGCCAACAGTATCACTCTGATCAAGGAGATCTCCTCCTACCTGATGCTGTCGGTGTACAAGCTGTTCCGTATCGTCTATAACGCAAATCCCCACAACGACCAGAAGCTCTTCCGCATACCCAAGGTAGTTGCCAACGACAGCGCAAACGCTATCATCTCCATGAGCGAGGCCGACATCAAGGCGGCTTCCAGCGGAATACCTCTTGACGGAGGCGACTGTGTGGACAACTTCGATACGCTGTACATCACCACGTCAACACTCCAGAAGGACTATGCCCAGTATTCATCGTCGCTGCTCAATCTGATCAAGCGCAGCGAGGAGAGCATCGCCCGGACCCGTGCAAAATATCACGGCAGCGAGAACAACCGTGGATACTAATTATAGCACATCTGAGAAATAATTGCAAATCGAAGGGCGCACAATGTGCGCCCTTTTTCACAAATTGTAGGGGACGGCGTCCTCGACGTCCCGGCCTTTTGAACAATGTGGGCGGATTGTTCTGTAGGGGCGGATATTATCCGCCCGGCGGTTTGGATAACGTTTCCGGAAACAATTTGTAGGGGAGGCCGCCCCCGGCCTCCCGCCAATTTGAAATAAAAAAGGACTGCCGAGGCAGTCCCTTTTTTCATCATGCGTTCATTCCAAGCTCGATAGCCTTGAAGTTATTGGGAATCAGGGCAGCCTTCTTAGGAGGAACTACCTTCTCGATCGCCTTCTTCATTGTGTCCAGTGAGCAGATACCAGTCTCCTTGAGCACCTTGCCCAGCAGGATGATGTTCGATCCGCCCTTGAGAGCGTTATCGTCTGCCATCTGCTGTGAGGGGATGCCGAAGAGGCTGATGTCTGTGCGGTCGCACTCAGGCTCGATGAGGGTGCTGTCGAAGAACACCTTTCCGCCGGGCTTTACGTCCTTGACGAACTTATCGAATGAAGGCTGGTTCATTGCGATGAGGATGTCAGGAGTGAGCACCAGGGGAGATCCGATCGGGTCGTCGGAAATACAAACGGAACAGTTACAAGTACCGCCTCTCATCTCAGGGCCGTATGAAGGGAGCCATGAAAGCTCCTTGTTATCCATAAGTCCGCAGTATGCGAGGATCTTACCGGCGAAGAGTATTCCCTGTCCGCCAAATCCGGCCAGAAGTATCTCAGTTGTTGCCATTATTCATTTCCTCCTTCCGACTTGGGGAAAACTCCCTCTTCAACGTCCTTGTAAACGCCCAGAGGATAGTAGGGGATCATCTCGTCCTGGAGTCTCTTGATAGCCTCGATAGGAGTCAGGCCCCAGTTTGTAGGACAAGTGGAGAGCACCTCAACGATGGAGAAGCCCTTTCCTGCCTTCTGATTCTCGAAAGCCTTGCGGATAGCCTTCTTAGCGTTTCTGATGTGAGGAACGCTGTCTACTGCGACTCTCTCTGCATAAGCTGTACCTGTCAGCTGTGAGAGCATCTCGCAGACCTTTACAGGGTAGCCTGCCAGCTCAGGGCTTCTTCCGAAGGGAGTAGTCTGAGTTACCTGGCCGGGAAGAGTTGTAGGAGCCATCTGTCCGCCGGTCATTCCATAGATAGTATTGTTGATGAAGATAACGACGATGTTCTCGCCTCTTGTAGCAACGTGAACTGTCTCAGCAGTACCGATAGCAGCCAGGTCGCCGTCGCCCTGATATGTAAATACGAACTTGTCAGGGTTAGTTCTCTTGACGCCGGTAGCTACGGCCGGAGCACGTCCGTGAGCAGCCTCGATCATATCACAGTTGAAATAGTCATAAGCCATTACAGAGCAGCCTACAGGACATACTCCGATAGTATCGCCCTCGATACCCATTTCGTCGATGACCTCGCAGAGGATACGGTGAACGATACCGTGGGTACAGCCGGGGCAGTAATGTGTAGGAATGTCGATAAGAGCCTTAGGTCTTTCAAATACAACAGCCATTACAGTGTACCTCCCAGTTTCTTGATCTCCTCCAGCACCTCAGCAGGTGTGGGGATAACGCCGCCTGTTCTTCCGTAGAACTCAACAGGCTTTGAGCAGTTGATAGCCAGCTTGATGTCGTCCACCATCTGACCCATGTTCATCTCAACGCTCAGGAGCTTCTTAGCGCTCTTAGCAGCCTCGTTGATCTCCTTTACAGGGAAGGGCCACAGTGTCTTAGGACGGAAGAGTCCTGCCTTGATGCCCTGCTCTCTTGCGGAATTTACAGCAGACTTTACGACTCTTGCAGTTGCGCCGAAAGCGCACAGGAGGATGTCGCAGTCCTCAGTGAGGTACAGCTCAGCCTCTGTCTCGGTCTCCTTGATGATCTCATATCTCTTGAAGCGGTCAACGATGGACTTCTCCAGCTCATCGGGCTTGAGGTAGAGGGAGTTGATGATGTGGTGCTCTCTTGCGTTCTTGTGGCCGTTTGCAGCCCAGCCGCTCTTATCGTAAGCATCGGGATTGATCTCAGGGAAGGAAACAGGCTCCATCATCTGACCCAGAAGTCCGTCAGCCAGGATCATAGCGGGCATACGGTACTTGTCAGCACGGTCGAAGGCCTTAACAACGTAGTCTACCATCTCCTGAACAGAAGCAGGAGCGTATACCAGAAGCTGGAAGTCGCCGTGACCAAGAGCCTTTGTAGCCTGCCAGTAGTCAGCCTGTGAGGGCTGGATACCGCCCAGGCCGGGGCCGCCTCTCTGAACATTGATGATAACAGCAGGAAGATCAGAGCCTGCGATGTATGAAACGCCCTCGCTCTTCAGAGAAACTCCGGGAGAAGAGGAAGATGTCATAGCACGAACGCCGGTGGAAGCAGCGCCCAGTACCATATTGATAGCAGCGATCTCAGACTCAGCCTGAAGGAAAACGCCGCCTGCCTTATGCATACGCTTAGCCATATAAGCGGCAAGCTCAGTCTGGGGAGTAATAGGATAACCGAAGAAGCACTTACAGCCTGCTCTGATAGCGGCCTCAGCCAGTGCCTCGTTACCCTTCATAAGATTTCTTTCCAAAGCTAAACAGCTCCTTTCGGTAAAAAAGTTTACTTTTCGATGATGATAGCGCAGTCGGGGCACATTGTAGCGCACATTGCGCAGCTGATGCACTGCTCCTGATCGGTGCAGACCGCATAGAAATAGCCCTTCTTGTTACGCTTTTCCTTTTGCAGCTCCACGATCTTCTTGGGACAGGCTGTAGTACAAAGAGCACAGCCCTTGCAGCGCTCGGTGATAACAGTCATTTTTGCCATACCATTCACTCCCTTCAGATGGACTCATCTATCCAGACACACATAGGTGTATCAACAGCTTAGCGGTCCCAGATATTCTTGACGTAGACCTTCACGGGGAAATATCCCTTGTCCGGAGAAAGCTCACACAGCTCCTCGGGGCAGGTCGTGAAGGCCAGCGGAAGGCCAGTTTTGGCCGAGACCTTTGCAGCGAACTCACCTGACTGCTCGATTATCTCCAGAGAGGTCTCACAGCCCAGATTGGTGTTGTTCACAATGGCGGTGTGCTTCATTCTGGCAGCCGCCTCTATCTCATACATCAAAGCCACAGCCTCATTAGCGTTTGCGGTGAGGTATCTGCGCTGATTTATGACGTAGAGCATATCCAGCTCGTCCTTAAAACCCATAAGAGCGCCGGCGTATCTTCCAAGAGCCGCAGCTCCGGCATCGTCGCCGCCCACGTCGATGATCAGGCAGTCCTCGTTGATAGCGAGCTGCTCCACATCGAACTGGATCGAAGGCACATCAAGGTTGCTCCCGGCGAAATCAGGAGCGATCATCTTTATCCCCTTCTCCTCAAAGAAGCCACGAAAATCGGCTGTGCGGAAGTAAGGGTTTACAAGGTCAAGGTCAACGATAGCAACGCTTTTCCCCTCGCTGGCAGCCTTCACAGCCAGGTTGACGGAAAGGTTGGTCTTACCGCTGCCGTAATGACCGGTAACGATAGTAATTTTCTTCATAAAACTCCTCTTGTAAAACAAAAATCAGCTTCAACCTACATTATACCACTTTAGCGCAACAAATGCAAGTGGTAGAGACAAGAAATTAGTTCCAAGGGCGAAGATTGCTGTAGAGAAGGCCATTGTCCTTCTGCAAAAGCTGCCGATAATGAAAAAAACCGCCCCCGATATGGGAGCGGAAGGCATTTCATCTGGGATCACTCAGCGTCAGCGTTCTTCTCGATGTAGTTAACGATGTCACCTACAGTCTTGATCTCCTCAACAGCCTCGTCGGGGATAGACAGGTCGTACTCGTCCTCGATAGTCTGGATCAGGTCAACAACGTCCAGAGAATCAGCGCCCAGGTCGTCCTGGATATTAGCCTCAGTTGTTACCTCGTCCTCGTCAACGCCAAGCTGGTCTACGATAATATCACGGATCTTCTCAAAAATCATGTTTATTTCCTCCATTTTCTTAAATTCTGCACTCCAAAGGGAGAGCTGCTTGTGTCAAATCGGATCATTCTGTGAACTCTCCGATTTTTCTAAATTTAGTATAGCGTTCTTTCAGCAAAACGTCAATATCTTTTTCGCATTTTTCTGGAATTATGTGTGACAAATATTCCTTAATATTTTCCGATATTTTGTCTAGATCGTTATGTGCGCCTCCAAGAGGCTCCTCGATAATGGTCTCAGCAACGCCCAAACGCACCATATCCTCGGCTGTGATGCGCATGATATTGCAGGCTTCCTCCTCACGGGAGGCGTCCTTCCACAGGATGCTTGCGAAGCCTCTTGGAGAAACTACTGAATACTGAGCGTTCTCCAGCATAGCCAGCTCGTCGCATACGCCCAGAGCCAGAGCTCCGCCGCTTCCGCCTTCACCCAAAACTATGGAGATCACAGGCGTCCTCAGAGTCATGAACTCGGCGATGTTCTTGGCGATAGCCTCGCCCTGACCACGCTCCTCCGCAGCCATTCCGGCGTAGGCACCGGGAGTGTCGATGAAGCAGATCACCGGTCTGTGGAATTTCTCGGCCTGCTTTGCAAGGCGCAGAGCCTTTCTGTAGCCCTCGGGAAGGGGCATTGCGAAGTTGCAGGCCTTGTTCTCATTGATGTCTCTGCCCTTCACCTGGCCAATAACAGTTACCGGACGGCCGTCCAGCATAGCGATACCGCCCATGATAGCGTGGTCGTCGCCGTAGTAGCGGTCGCCGTGCATCTCAAAGAAATCGGTGAAGATCAGGGGTATAAGGTCCTTAACGGTAGGCCTGCCCTTGGTGTGGACCAGAGCAAGGCGCTCCCAGGCAGTTTTTTTCTCGTCCATAGCTCAGACCTCCTTCGGCGCATGACCGTGGAGCTCAAGGAGATGAGCGAGGGTATTGCGCATTTTCTTTCTGTCAACGATCATATCCACGAAGCCCTTGTCCTGCATGAACTCCGCAAGCTGGAAGTCCTCCGGCAGGCGCTGGCGCATGGTGCTCTCGATGACTCTTCTTCCGGCAAAGCCGATCAGCACCTTAGGCTCGGCGATGATGATGTCGCCCAGTGAGGCAAAGCTGGCGGTGACTCCGCCGGTGGTGGGGTCAGTGAGCACAGTTATATACAGGCCGCCCTTGTCGCTGTGGAGCTTCACGGCGCCCGATGTTTTGGCCATCTGCATAAGGGAAACTATTCCCTCCTGCATTCTTGCACCGCCTGAGCAGGTGAAGAGGATCACCGGCAGGCTGTGGTCTGAGGCATACTCGAAGGCTCTTGCGATCTTCTCGCCCACAACGCTTCCCATGGAGCCCATCATGTAGCGTGAGTCCATGATACCGATAACGGTCTCGATGCCCTTGATCCGGGCAGTACCCGTAACAACGGCGTCCTTCAGACCGGTCTTGTCTCTCAGCTCCTGCTGCTTTTCGGGGTATTCGGGGAAATCTATCGGGTCGCAGCTGATCATCTCGCTGTCCAGCTCAGAAAAGCTGTCCTTATCCACGGTTATCTCAAGGCGCTCCTGTGCAGAGATCCTTCCGTGATAATTACAGTTGGGGCATACCCTGTGGAGCTCCTCAAAGCGCTCTCTCAGAACAAGGCTCTGACAGCGGGGACACTTGACGGAATCGTGGTCGTCCTCGTCGTTATAGCCGTTGAAGCGCTTCTTAACGACGTCAAAAAAGTTATCAAATCTTTCGCCCATACTGTCACCGCCTTACTTTTTCTTGTTCTTTTCCATGTATCTGTTGAGGAAGCCTATATCGTAGTTTCCGCTGATGAACTCCGGACGCTTGATCAGATCCAGCTGGAAGTCGATGTTGGTGTCAACACCGTCCACGATGAACTCAGAAAGAGCCCAGCGCATCTTCCGGATAGCGTCGTCACGGTCAGAGCCGTGAGCTATCAGCTTGCTGATCATTGAGTCGTAATAGGGAGTGATCGTGTAGCCCTGATATACGGCTCCGTCGATCCTGATGCCCGGGCCTCCCGGCACATAGAGAGCCGTGATCGTTCCCGGAGAGGGACGGAAGTTCAGCTCAGGGTTTTCCGCATTGATACGGCACTCGATAGCGTGTCCACGGAGCTTGATGTCCTCCTGGGAAACTCTCAGGGGCAGGCCTGCTGCCACCTCGATCTGAGCCTTCACCAGGTCAAAGCCTGTGACCTCCTCAGTGATCGGGTGCTCTACCTGGATACGGGTGTTCATCTCCATGAAGTAGAAATCGTGGTTGTCGTCCACCAGGAACTCGATCGTTCCTGCGTTATAGTAGCCGCACTGCTTTGCAGCGGTAACAGCGGCATTGCCCATTTTCTGGCGGAGCTCCTCGTCAACTACCGGGCTGGGGCACTCCTCCAGCACCTTCTGGTTGCGGCGCTGCATAGAGCAGTCACGCTCGCCAAGGTAGATGTAGTTGCCCTGCTTGTCGGCCATGATCTGGATCTCGACGTGGTGGGGATTGATGAGGAATTTCTCGATATAGACGGTATCGTCGCCGAAAAAGCTCTTGGCCTCCTGCTGAGCAGCAGTCATCTGAGCCTCCAGCTCCTTGGGAGAGTCAACTCTTCGGATACCTCTTCCGCCGCCGCCTGCTGAGGCCTTCACCAGCACGGGATAGCCGGCAGTCTCGGCGATCTTCTGGGCTTCTTTAAGGCTCTTTACGGCGCCCTTTGAGCCGGGGATGACTGGAACTCCCGCAGCAGCCATGGTCTCCTTAGCGGCAGCCTTGTCGCCCAGCATCTCGATGGCCTTATAGGAGGGGCCGATGAACACGATGCCGTTTTTCTCGCAGAGCCTTGCAAACTCCGCATTCTCCGAAAGGAAGCCAAATCCGGGGTGGATAGCCTCGGCTCCCATATTGATAGCAGCCTGAATGATAGCGTCCATGTTCAGATAGCTGTCCTTGGTAGCGGGAGGTCCTATGCAAATGGCCTCGTCAGCGATCTGAGCGTGGAGAGAGCTCCTGTCGGCGGTGGAATAAACGGCGATGCTGCGAACTCCCAGCTCACGGCAGGCTCTGATTATCCGGACAGCGATCTCTCCTCTGTTAGCGATCAGAATTTTTTTGAACATTAAAATATGATCTCCTTTGTAAGCAGATAGGTCAGGTCTTATCGGCCAGCACGAATGTGATCTCGCAGGAAACAGCCCTCTCGCCGTCAACTGAGGCAAGAGCCTTACCTGTACCCACGGGGCCTCTTTGCTTGATGATCTCCACCTCAAGGTCGAGAACATCGCCGGGAACTACCTGTCTGCGGAACTTAGCCTTGTCGATGCCTCCGAAGAGACCGATCTTGCCCTTGAATTCGGGCTTTGAGAGCATACAAACGGCTCCGGCCTGAGCAAGCATCTCCACCATGAGAACACCGGGAGTTACCGGGTAGCCGGGGAAGTGGCCCTTGAACCAGAAATCCTCCTCCTTGATGTACTTGCGTGCCTTGACCTTAACGCCCACCTCCATCTCAACGATCTCGTCGATGAGGAGGAAGGGGTCTCTGTGGGGAATGATCTCCATGATCTGCTCTTTATTCATAAGTATATCAGCCATAGTTATAAGCTCTCCATTTCATCATCTTGGCCGCCTGGGCGGTTGAATTTATCGTAGGAGCCCACCTTGCGGGCTCCGCCATTTGTGTAGTTTATAGTTAGGGGAACAAAATCCGGATAGCCCTCAAGCTCTGCAAGGGGCCTGCGGCATTTCTCCTCCATTATGGCGCCGTATATCATCATGGCTCCGAAAATGCCGCTGAAGGGCGTCACCAGCATGGGAAGGGCTCCCAGGGCTGCGGAGGACCAGACGTTGTGGCGCTTTGTGAAGAAAACATACAGGCACATCGCCAGCAGGAAAGTTCCCTCGGCCGCCCATGAGACCGTCCTGTTCACAGTGGGGCGCTCCGGGAAGAAGAATACTCCCAGCATGACCAGTCCCAGTGCGAGCATAAGTGCCAGCACAACGCTGCCGTCTGTTTCTCTGGTGGGAGCCTTTGCTCCAAAGGCAGTCCTGCCGTATTTGTAATAATGCCAATTGAACGACAGCGGCGATGTGTAAACATACCTGAGCCCCAGGTAAAGCCAGCCAAGTCCGCTTATGATGCAGGCCGTCATCTGGGCAACAGGACCGCCTACCGCAGTGAACAGCGCCACGGCAAAGGCGATAACGCACAGTGTCTTGTACAGGTCTGCGCATTTGAGCCATTTTCCCTTTTTCAGCAGTCCCTCCTCGATCTGAGAGTTGTACTGCCGGGCAGCCTCAGCCTCCTCCGCAGTCTGGGGAGTTATCTCTCCGGCGGCGATCACTGAGGGCGTTATGTATTCCCAAATATCCATCATGAATTTATGTCGGTGTCTCGCAGGAGACCCTGATCCTCCTCCGGTTTGATACGGTATTTGTCAAAGGGATTCACGGGGGGAGCCTCCTCCTTGTGAACAAGGTCATCAGACTCCTCCGAATCTTCAAATCGCACCATTTCGTCAAGCCCGTCGAACTCCTTGCCGTCCCTAATGAACGAGGGGATCAGCTGGACGAATGCCGGGTAGCCGACGTGCTCCTTGAGAGCGTCGTCCTCACGCTTTATGGCGTGGATCAGCCAGCAGTTCAGTCCCACAAATACCAGGGCAACGATATACGCCCATAGGCTCGCCCGAAATAGCACGGTCAGCAGCGAAAATGCAAGGCAGATCGGCCATTTGAAAATTTTCTTTATCAGGACGAAAAAGACGTATGCCGCCATGAACAGCCCGATCAGCAGCGTGCTCACAATGAACATCACGTTGTCGCTTATGGGCTCTGTGATCTGAGTGTATTTGCCGGTCAAGATGCACAGCACCGGGATCAGCAGCAGGTCAACGGCCATCATGCCGTAGAAGTCCACCAAAAACCTGACCTTGCGCTGCTGCATACGCAGCATATGCGAGTTGTAATCCTGGAACTCCTTGTACATTTCCGCAGAGGTTATGTTGATGTGGCTCTCGTTGATGTCTTGCTGAGTGATGTATCTCAGGTCTGAGAGCTTCATTTTATGATCATGATAGGCTGGTCGTACTCAACAGCCTGACCGTCTGAAACAAGGATCCTGTCAACTACTCCGTCGAAGTCGGACTGGATCTCGTTCATCAGCTTCATTGACTCGATGATCATGATAACGTCGCCCTTCTTCACCTTGTCGCCCACTTTCACGAAGGGCGGCTTGTCAGGTGAGGGTGACTGGTAGTATGTACCAACGATAGGCGATTTTACGATATTTCCGCCGAAGTCCTCGCTCTTTGCGGGAGCGCTCTCGGCAGGTGCAGGAGCACTTGCGATAACGGGAGCTGCTGCCATAGGCGGCGGAGGCGGCAGGCACTTCTTGCCCTTTATAGTGATAGTCTTGTCTCCGTCAGAGATAGTGAGCTCGGAAAGCTCCTTGCGGCCAACTATGTCCGCCAGCTTTTCGATCGTTTCAAGGTCGAACTGACCGTAGATCTTTTCCATGAGTTGCCTCCTTAGTCTGTTACCTTTTTCAGGCAGATAGTGGCGTTATGGCCGCCAAAGCCCAGAGAATTTGAAAGAACTGCTCTCACATCCTGGCGGATATTTCCGCCCATGCAGTAGTCCAGGTCGCACTCCTCGTCGGGCTGAGTCAGACCGACTGTGGGGTGGATAAGGCCTTCCTGGATAGTCTTTGCACAAACAACAGCCTCGACCGCACCGGCAGCACCCAGAAGGTGGCCGATCATTGACTTGGTAGAGCTGATCTTCACGTTCTTAGCGTCAGCACCGAAGGCCAGCTTGATAGCAGCGGTCTCATACTTGTCGTTGAGGCCGGTGGAGGTGCCGTGAGCGTTGATGTAGTCCACCTCAGAGGGCTTCAGGCCAGCCTCCTGCATTGCAAGAGACATACCCATTCCGGCAGCCTCGCCGCTGGGCATGGGAGAGGTCATGTGGTAGCCGTCACAGGTAGCGCCGTAGCCGGCAAGCTCAGCGTAGATCTTAGCGCCTCTAGCCTTGGCGTGCTCATACTCCTCAAGGATGATGATGCCGCTTCCCTCGCCCAGAACGAAGCCGCTCCTGTCCTTGTCGAAGGGGATAGAAGCCTTCTCAAGATCCTGGCACTTGGTAAGAGCCTTCATGTTTGCGAAGGCGCCGTAGGTGAACTCCTCCCTTGTGGACTCAGTTCCGCCGGCGATGCACACATCAAGATAGCCGTCCTTGATCTTGCGGAAGGCCTCACCGATAGAGTTTGTACCGGAAGCGCAGGCCGTGGTCACATCGAAGTTGGCTCCACGGAAGCCGGTCTTCATTGAGATAGTTCCGGCAGCCATATTGCTGATCATCATGGGAACGTAGAAGGGAGAAATTCTTCCCGGGCCTTTCTCAAGGTACTTCTTATACTCGCTGAGTGTAAGGTCGATCCCGCCGATGCCGCTTCCCACAAGAACGCCTGCTCTGTAGGGATCAACGTCGGAGAAGTCTGTTCCGGCGTCAGTAAGAGCCTCATGGGCAGCCACAACAGCGTACTTTGTGAAGCGGTCCATGCGTCTTGCTTCCTTCTTGTCGAAGCAGCCGGGAACGTCGTAGTAGTCCTCCTCGTTAAAATCACGGACGAAGCCGCCGATCTTTATGCCGGTGGCCTCCGTATCGAATGTATCTATAAAAGAGAGGCCGATCCTGTTCTCACAGATGCCCTCCCAGAACTTGTCAACTCCTGTACCGAGGGGAGTGATAGCTCCCAGACCGGTGATAACAACTCTTCTGCTCATATTTATTCCTTTCTTGATCATCGGCTTCCGCTTAGCCGATCTGTATAGACTGTTATTGAGACTTCCTTTGATCGTGTATTACATGGACAGTCCGCCGGAGATCTCGATGACCTGGCCGGTGATGTAGCTTGCGTCCTCAGAAACAAGGAAGGACACGACTGAGGCGATCTCCTCAGGCTCGCCGTAGCGTCTGAGAGCAACAGCCTCCAGCATTTTTGCCTTCAGCTCGTCGGAAAGAACGTCGGTCATAGGTGTGCGGATAAGGCCGGGAGCAACAGCGTTGCAGGTGATGTTCCGGGATCCGAATTCCTTGGCGACTGACTTGGTCATTCCGATGATAGCGGCCTTAGATGCTGAGTAGTTCACCTGGCCGGGATTTCCGTAAAGTCCTGCCACAGAGGAAACATTGACGATACGGCCGTGGCGCTGCTTCATCATGACTGCGCAGGCGTGCTTCATCATGTTGTAAACACTCTTCTGGTTGACAGCGATAACAGCGTCGTAGTCCTCCTCCTTCATGCGGGCAAGGAGGGTGTCCTTGGTGATGCCGGCGTTGTTGACAAGGGCGTCGATGGTGCCGAAGTCAGCCTTTACCTGCTTTACCATTGCCTCGCACTGGTCGAACTTTGAAACGTCCGCAGCGTAGCACTCAGCCTTTACGCCGAATGCACGGCACTCCTCTGCAACAGCGAGAGCCTTCTCCTTATCGGAGTCGCTGGGATAGTGGTTGATCACCACATCGAAGCCGTCCTTTGCGAGTCTTTTTGCGATGCAGGCGCCAATTCCCTGAGAAGCGCCTGTGATGATAGCTGTAGCCATACTTATCTCCTCCAATGATCATTTATTATCTGTATCAGTCTCGAAGACCATATCGTATTCATAGACCTTTCCGCCAAAGTCATACACAGGGACAGTGCCCTTGAACTCATAGCCCCTTGCGCCCATTTCGTCGATGACGTCACGGGGAGAACGGCCGTCCTTTTTGGTAAGGTACTGCGTTAATATGGCTCCGCATTTTATCCTTATGTAATTATACTGTTTCACGCTCTGTCTCCTAAAAGTTTCTGCGCCTGCTCCATGATCTCGTTTACTATGTCAGCGCAGGGCTTTACCTCGTTCACCATACCTGCGATAGCGCCGCAGAGGAATGATCCGCTGTCAACGTTTCCGTCAACTACGGCTCTTCTCAGAGCACCAAGGGTCAGCTCCTCAAATCTCTCGGGAGTCAGTGTGCCGTCCTTTTCGCCGGCAGCCAGCTGCTTTGCGAACTTGGTCTTGATGCCACGGCAGGGGTGTCCGGTATAGCGGCCCGTAACGATGTTGTCGGTATCCTTTGCCTTGATCACCAGCTCCTTGAAGGTGGGGTGGATCTGGCACTCCTCAGAGGCCAGGAAGCGTGTACCGATCTGAACGCCCTCAGCTCCCAGCATAAAGGAAGCAGCCATACCTCTGCCGTCAGCGATACCGCCGGCAGCGATAACGGGGATCTCCAGAGCGTCCACCACCTGAGGCACGAGACACATGGTCGTGTTCTCGCCGATGTGGCCGCCGGACTCAGTTCCCTCAGCAACAACAGCGTCAGCGCCTGCTCTCTCCATTCTTCTTGCAAGAGCAACAGAGGGGATAACGGGGATGACCTTCACTCCGGCCTCCTTCCAGGCAGGGATGAACTTGGCAGGATTTCCGGCACCGGTAGTGACTACCTTCACTCCCTCGTCGATGACCAGCTGAGCCAGGTCGTCTGCGTTAGGGCTCATGAGCATGATGTTCACGCCGAAGGGCTTGTCGGTCTTTTCCTTGCACTTGCGAATCTGGTCACGGAGATAGTCGATAGGAGCGTTTCCTCCTGCGATAAGTCCCACGCCGCCTGCATTTGAAACAGCAGCAGCGAGAGTGTGCTCGGCTACCCATGCCATACCGCCCTGTATAATGGGGTACTGGCAGCCTAAAAGCTCAGTGATCCTTGTTTTCATGGTTATCCTCCTTAGAATTCGATGATAGCGCCGCCGTAGGTCAGACCGGCACCGAAGCCGATCATGGCGATCTTCTGGCCACGCTTGACGATGCCCTTCTCCACAGCCTCATTGAGAGCCAGCGGGATAGAGGCGCTTGATGTATTTCCATAGTGGTCAAGAGTGATTATGAACTTTTCCATGGGAACTCCCAGGTGCTTTGCGGCAGTCTCGATGATGCGGACATTTGCCTGATGAGGTATGAACCAATCGATCTCCTCAGCAGAAATGCCGATCTTTGCAGCAGCCTTCTCAAAAGCGGTGGGAAGAGCCTTTACTGCGAACTTGTAAACGGCTTTTCCGTCCTGATAGAGCTTGTGGAGGGGCTTGTCGGTGAAGCCGTCCTCAAAATCGCTCTCGATCCTGATCTCGGGAGCGATCTGCATACTCCTTGCGCAGAGGAAGGGTGCTCCTGTGCCGTCTGAGCCAAGAGCTGCGCTGTAGAGCTTGTCGCTGTTCTCCACGATGACAGCAGCAGCGCCGTCGCCGAATAGGATACAGCTTCCTCTGTCCTCAAAGTCAACGAATCGAGACAGAGCCTCAGTTGCGACCACCAGGACATACTTCACGCCGGGCTCGGTCTGGAGGTAGCGTCTTGCGTTGTCCAGAGCATAAACGAAGCCTGAGCAGGCAGCGTTCATATCGAAGGCAGCGGCATTCAAAGCGCCGGTCTCCCTCTGGATAACGCTTGCCATGCTGGGGGTGTGGAAGTCAGATGTGGCCGTAGCGGTAATGATGAAGCCGATCTCCTCGGGCGAGATCCCTGCACGCTCTATGGCCTGCTTAGCGGCCTGAGCCCCCATGTACCAGTTAGGCTCCCAGCCGGCCATCCTTCTTTCAGAGATGCCTGTACGGGTGCGGATCCACTCGTCATTTGTGTCCACAAAGCGTTTGAAATCATCATTTGTCAGCGTCTGCTGGGGAACATAGGCTCCCGTGGCAAGGATATTTATACCCATTTTCTGTCTCCTTCAAGGAATTATCGTAAAACTGTTGTAAAACTCAAAAAATTATGTTATATTATAAGTACACATACTTTAAGCAGTATACAATATATATTGTAAATCATTTCCGGTTTTTTTGCAATGAAATTTTTCCCCTTTATTTGACTCAAGGGAAAATATCGTCATTCAGCACAAAATCAGGAGCGGAATTTCAGTGAATTTCACAATGATTTGTGTATAACATACAGAAAGGAAGTTTCTTATTATGACAATTTCACTATTTTCCGGACAAGGCTCTCAGTACCCCGGAATGGGCAAGGATATCCTGGAAGCCTATCCCCATACCAAGGAGCTCTACACTATCGCCTCCGATATTATGGGGAAGGACATGATGAAGGTCTGCTTTGACAGCGCTCCTGAGGAGCTCTCCCAGACCATCAACGCTCAGCCGGCTATCCTGCTGACCTCTCTGGTGTGCATCTCTGCGGCTTTCGCAAGGGCTTCTCAGACCGGAAAGCAGTTCGTTTTCGACGGAGTTGCCGGACATTCCCTGGGCGAATACGCCGCTCTCACGATCTCAGGCATGGTTTCTCTGGAGGACGTATTCACCCTTATCAAGGCCAGAGCCGAGGCTATGGAGGCTGCTACCCGTGAGCAGAAGGGCGGCATGGCTGCGATCATGAAGATCGCTCCCGAGACTGTTGCTGAGGTCTGCGAAAAGGCAAACAACTACGTTGCGGCCGTGAATTACAACTCCCCCGTGCAGACCGTTATCGCCGGTACTCCCGAGGGCATCGCCGAGGTCAGCGAGATCTTCGCCGAAATGAAAGCAAGAGTCGTTCCGCTGAACGTTGCCGGCGCCTTCCACTCAAAGCTCATGCAGAGCGCTGCTGACCGCTTCTATGAGACCGCAAAGGGCATCACCTTCCTGAAGCCCAACAAAAAATACTACTCCAACGTCACCGGCGGTGAGCTCACCGACTTCAGCGATATGGCCTCTCTCCTGGCAAAGCACATCGTTTCTCCCGTGCGCTTCACCAGCGAGCTCGCTCAGATGCAGGCCTCCGGAGCTGATACCTTCCTGGAATTCGGCCCCGGAAAGACCCTCACAGGACTTGTTAAGAAGACACTTTCAGGTGTGACAGCTATGAATATTGAAAATATGGAAACTCTTGAAAAGGCAGATGTGATCTATGGATAAATATGCACTTATCGGCCACCCTCTTGGCCACTCTATGTCACCCCTCATACACGAAAAGCTCTTCGCTCTCAGCGGCATCACCGACTACTCCTACGAGCTCATCGACATCGCTCCCGAAGATCTGGCGAAAAGCCGTCCCCTGCTTGAGGAGCTCAGCGGCTTCAACATAACCATTCCCCACAAGACCGCCATTATCCCCATGATAAGCGAAATGGCTGACAGCGCCCGCCGTTATGAGTCAGTGAACTGCGTCCGCAACGACGAGGGCGCTTTCACAGGCTATAACACTGACTGTGACGGCTTCCTCCGGTCTGCGGAGCTCCTTCCCCTTGGCGGAAAGGTGCTGATGATCGGCTGCGGCGGAGTCGGCCGAATGATCGCTATCGAGGCCGCACTCCACGGCGCAGCGCTGACTATCGCCGTCCTGCCCTCTGATGTGAAAACTGCTCAGCTCCTCATGGCTGAGATCCTTGCTAAGTGCAGCGAGGCCTCAGTGAAGATCTGTCTGATCTCTGACATTGAAGGCGAGTTCGACCTGCTGATCAACGCCACTCCCGTGGGAATGTTCCCCAAGACCAACGCCTGCGTCGTTTCTGATGAGGTCATCGGGAATTGCCTCAGCTTCTTCGATGTGATCTACAATCCCAAGGAGACCCTCCTCATGAAAAAGGCTCGTGCTCTGGGGAAAACCGCCGTCGGAGGCACCTCTATGCTGGTCTATCAGGCGGTCAAGGCTCATGAGATCTGGTACGGCGGAGAGTTCCGCCCGGAGGACATCTCAAAGATCATTCTTGAGGTGGAGGCCGAGGTGGACAAGATGAACGAGGAGGCTGCGAAATGACAGTGTTCCTGTGCGGCTTCATGGGCTGCGGAAAGACTACCTCCGGAAAGCTGGCAGCAAAAAAACTGGGCTGCGGCTTCTGCGATACAGACGACCTGATCGTCGAAGATCAGGGAATGTCCATCCCCAAGATATTCAGCGAAAAGGGCGAGCCATACTTCCGTCAGGTGGAGGCTCAGATCGTTACCGGGCTCTGTGGGAAGCACCTTGTTGCGGCCTGCGGAGGGGGAGCTCTCCTCAACGAAGACACAGCTAAGGCCTGCCGTGAGGGAGGCGTGGTGATCTTCCTGGACGTGCCCTTCGAAGACTGCTATGAGAGGATCTGCGGAGACTCAAACAGACCGATCGCTGCTTCCTCCACAAAAGAAGAGCTGAAAGCTCGCTATGACGCCCGGAAAGAGGTCTATCTTGCCCACTCTGACATAAGGCTGGAGTGTACCGGGAGCCCCGTTGAGATCGCAGAGCAGATCGCTGCCGCTGCAAGAAAACTGAAATGACCGAATGGAGAAAACGATGATTATTTACAACGCAATGATCCAGACTATGAGCAGTGAAGGCGTTATCGAGAAGGGCTACATCCAGCTGGATGACGGAAAGATCACCGCTCTGGGCAGCGGTGTGCCCAATATGCTCCCCGAGGACAGCATCGACGCTAAGGGAGGCCTTCTCCTGCCCGGATTTATCGACGCTCACACCCACCTGGGCATCCTGGAGGACGGCCTGGACTTCGAGGGCGACGACTGCAACGAATCCAACGACCCCTTCACTCCTCAGATGAGGGCTCTCGACGGCATAAACCCCTTCGACCGCTGCTTCGAGGAGGCCAGGATGAGGGGGATCACAGCTGCCGCCTCCTGCCCGGGAAGCGCAAATGCCTGCGGCGGAGAGATCTGCGCAGTGAAGACTGCCGGCCGCCGGGCTGACGATATGGTCATCGAGAGCTGCGGCATAAAATTCGCTCTGGGCGAAAATCCCAAGCGTGTCTACAACGACAAGGGCGAAACTCCCATGACCCGCATGGCGATCGCTGCACTGATCCGTGAGGGGCTCTACAAAGCCCGCCGCTACGCCCACGACACCGATTCCTACTACTCCGACAGCGAGGACAGAGATCCTCCGGAGTACGACATCAAGTGCGAGGCTCTTCTGCCTCTGCTTGACAGAAAACAGAAGGCCTTTTTCCACTGCCACCGAGCCGACGACATCTGCACGGCTCTGCGTATCGCCAAGGAATTCAGCCTTGATCCCGTGATCATCCACGGCACCGAAGGCCACCTGATCGCAGATATTTTGGCAAAGGAGGAGGTCCCCGTGATCTGCGGACCTCTGCTGTGTGACCGCTGCAAGCCCGAGATGAAGGCTCTGGAGCTGAAAAATGCCGCTGTTCTGGCAGAAAACGGCGTTTTGACCGCTATCTGCACTGACCACACTGTTACTCCCATACAGTACCTTCCCCTGTCGGCCTCCGCTGCCATAAAGGGCGGTCTCGACCGGGAGAGCGCTCTTCGGGCGCTGACTATCGCTCCGGCACAGATCCTTGGCATCGACGAGCGTGTGGGAAGCCTTGAGCCGGGCAAGGACGCTGACCTTCAGCTCTATCCTGCCGGCTGCGACCCCCTCGACCTGATGAGTGAGCCCCTTCTGGTAATGATCGACGGTCAGATCGTCCGCCGGGAGGCCTGCATATGAAGCGCCTTGCGGCTGCGGTCTTAGCGGCGGCGCTCTTCCCTGCGGCGAATGCCCGGGCAGAGGACAGCTTCCCTATCGTGCTGACTGAGCCGGGCACGGGCGTTTCCTACACCTGCTCAGTCACCGACCCCGACACCATGAGCATTACGATCATAAATGCACAGGTGCCGGAGGAGCTCACTGACCTGGTGATCCCCGATACTTTGGGCGGCTGCAAGGTCACAGCTATCGGCGAGAGAGTGTTCCTGGGCTGCGAGAAGCTGACATCGGTCACTCTGCCGAGCACCCTTCTTTCCATTGGAGAAATGGCCTTTTCCGGCTGCTATGGCCTTACCGGAGCCGATCTCCCCGACAGCGTTTACGAGCTGGGAGCCTCCTGCTTCGCCGGCTGCGGAGCCCTCACCAGCGTTTCTCTGGGGAACTCGATCGAGGTCATCCCGGAAAGATGCTTTGCGGCCTGCTCCGCCCTTACTGACGTGCAGCTCCCCGACAGTCTAACTACTATCGAAAAAGAGGCGTTTTTCGGCTGCGGAGACATAACACTCGCCATACCCTACTCAGTTGCTGACATAGGCGAAAACGCCCTGGGCGTCCGCTATGACCTGCGAAAGGATCAGATCGCTCCCTTCGAGGATTTCCTGATCCTTGGCTCAGACAACAGCGAGGCCGCCCGTTACGCTAAGGTAATCGAAGTCGACTTCATCGACCCCACCGACCACCTCTCAGGAGATGCCGACTGCGACGGCTATGTGGACTCCACCGACGCTTCTGCGGTGCTGGTGGAATACGCAAGAGCCCTTACCGGCGATGCTCTCACCTTCTCACGGGCTCAGTTCTACCGGGCTGACATCAATTCCGACGGGCTGGTGGACTCCACCGACGCTTCCGACATTTTGCGGAAATACGCAGATATCCTGACAGGCAATTGATATTTTCGCCAAAAGCCGACTTTTTTTCACAAGGCTTTTCTACGTTCATGTGAACTCTTTCGGTATTGACATCAGGCGGAAAAGTTGGTATCATTAAAGTTAATAAACTCACGGGTTTACGAACTGTTTTAAAGGAGGAATATGTATGCTGAACGACATCAACAGCAAATTTCAGAAAGAGGGTCTGACCTTCGACGACGTGCTTCTTATCCCCGCTAAGTCGGATGTTACACCTAATATGATCAAGCTGGGAACTAAGCTCACAAAAACGATCACACTCAACACTCCTATTATGACCGCCGCTATGGACACCGTCACCGATTCACGCATGGCTATCGCTATCGCTCGTGAGGGCGGTATCGGCATAATCCACAAGAACATGACCATCGAACAGCAGGCTGAGGAGGTCGATAAGGTCAAGCGTTCCGAAAACGGCGTTATCGTAGATCCCTTCTCACTGACTGAGGATCACATCGTCCGTGACGCTGATGAGCTCATGGGCAAGTACAAGATCTCCGGCGTGCCGATCGTTGACGATAAGGGCAAGCTGGTAGGCATCATCACCAACCGTGATATGCGCTTCCTCACAGATTTCGGCGCTAAGATCTCTGAGGTAATGACTAAGGACAACCTTATCACCGCTCCCGTTGGAACTACTCTCACTGAGGCTCAGGAGATCCTCCGTGCCCACAAGATCGAGAAGCTCCCCCTGGTGGACGACGAAGGCTACCTCAAGGGACTCATCACTATCAAGGACATCGAGAAGTCCGTTCAGTATCCTAACTCTGCCCGTGACAGCAAGGGCAGGCTCCTCTGCGGCGCTGCTATCGGCGTTACCGCAAATGTTCTGGAGAGAGCTAAGGCTCTCATCGACGCTCAGGTGGACGTTCTTGTACTGGATTCCGCACACGGCCACAGCGCAAACATCCTCAAGTGCCTCTCCATGGTCAAGGAGGCTTATCCTGAGATCCCTGTTATCGCAGGAAACATCGCTACTGCTGAGGCTGCCGAGGATCTTATCAAGGCCGGCGCTGACTGCATAAAGGTCGGTATCGGACCCGGATCCATCTGCACGACAAGAGTTGTCGCAGGTATCGGAGTTCCCCAGATCACAGCCGTTTATGACGTTGCCTGTGTTGCTCAGAAATACGGCATCCCCGTTATCGCTGACGGCGGTATCAAGTACAGCGGCGACATCGTTAAGGCTCTGGCTGCCGGCGCAAACGTAGTTATGCTTGGCTCACTGCTGGCAGGCTGCGCTGAGGCTCCCGGCGAGACCGAGATCTATCAGGGCCGTCAGTTCAAGGTATACCGTGGAATGGGAAGCCTTGGCGCTATGGCAAACGGCTCAAAGGACAGATATTTCCAGGAGGGCGCCAAGAAGCTGGTTCCCGAGGGCGTAGAGGGACGAGTTCCCTTCAAGGGCCCCGTTGCTGACACTGTATTCCAGCTCGTAGGCGGAATTCGCTCCGGTATGGGCTACTGCGGCTGCGTGGACATCCCCACTCTTCACGAGAAGGCACAGTTCATCCGCATCACAGGCGCTGGACTGAAGGAGAGCCACCCCCACGATATCTATATCACAAAGGAAGCTCCCAACTACTCCACACAGATCTGACAATAAGCGAAAAGCGGCCGTTGGGCCGCTTTTTTGTTTTTGGGGACTTATGAAAAAAGGGCAGCTGATAGCTGCCCTTCGTTTTTATTCAACAGTGATCGTTCCGCCTGTCCAGTGCTCAAAGGCATACTTGTCGTAGCCCGGATCCTTGGCAGCATTGGAGAAAACTGCTCCCGGCCAGTAGAAGAAGTTCAGCTCGTAAACAGTTCCGCTGGCAGCGTCTGCCGGCACATCAAAGTAAAATGTGGCAATATCGCCGTTCATTCCCTGGTCTCCGTCAAAAACAGAGGTTATGAAGAAGGCCTTTCTGTGATCTGCGATCAGTTCATCGGGAAGATTATCCTCCCAGTTCAATGAAACAAAGCCCTTTGCATACTCCACCGCCGGTCCCTTCTTATATTCCATGGAGCGGTCAGCAGGGTCGAAGATCTTGGGCGTGAGCACATCGGGATATGTAACGTGAAATCCGCACATATTCCACTTCATCTCTGCGTTCTCAACATGAACAGTTACCTCAGCAGTCTCCCCTGCCTTGGCAGTGGTGTTGACGATCGACAGCAGAGCGCCCTCCGAATCGGCAACGGGCTGGACGTCCTTGAAATCTGCCTCCATGTCAACAACTGAGCTCTCGCTGTTCTGATAGGTGTCCATGTCGATGTCAGAGCCGCTTGAGCTGCTCTTCTTATCTCCGCAGGCCGTGGCTGAAACTGCCGCAATGAGCAGAGCAGCTGCCATGGCCGTAAATCTTAGCTTCATTCCTGATCGTTCTCCTTCCTGCCAGTGACCTTCAGCTGGCCGTCCTCTGCGGAAACGCTGATCACGTCTGTTCCGGAGGCATTCTCGATAATTATCTCGGCCACCTTATCCTCGACCTCCTGGCGAATGACTCTGCGGATATCACGGGCGCCGTAGGGCTTGCCGTAGGACTTCTCAGCAATAAGGTCAAGGGCGGGCTGGTCGTATTCAAGGCTGATATTCTTCTCAGCAAGAGGCTCCTTCATCTCGTCCAGCATAAGGGCAGCGATCTTGGCGAAGTCTGCCTTTTCCAGCTGGCGGAACACCACGATCTCGTCGATACGGCTGATGAACTCCGGTCGGAGGAAATCTCTCAGGCCCTTCATAGCCTTATCCTTTGAGATCTCATCAGCTGTTCGGTTGAAGCCCACGCCCACGCTCTTGTCTGTTGAGCCGGCGTTAGACGTCATGCAGATGATGGTATTCTCGAAATTCACAGTCCTGCCGTGGGCGTCGTCCACCTTGCCCTCGTCAAGGATCTGCATAAGGATGTTCATAACGTCAGGGTGAGCCTTCTCGATCTCGTCGAAGAGGATCACAGAGTAGGGACGTCTGCGCACCTTCTCGGTGAGCTGTCCGGCCTCGTCATAGCCCACATATCCCGGAGGCGATCCGATCATTCTGGCTACGGAGTGCTTCTCCATATACTCAGTCATATCAAGTCTGATCAGCGGCTCAGGTGAGTCGAAGAGCTCCTCGGCCAGCACCTTCACCAGCTCGGTCTTACCAACGCCGGTAGGTCCTACGAAGATGAATGAAGCCGGTCTTCTGCGCTTGCTCAGCTGAACTCTTGTGCGCTTGATAGCTCTTGTGAGGACTCCCACAGCCTCGTCCTGTCCCAGGACACGCTTCTTCAGGCTGTCCTCCAGCCTTGCGATCTTCAGGAACTCATTCTCGGCGATCTTGCTTGCAGGGATACCCGTCCAGAGCTCCACCACCTTGGTGATGTCGGACTCCTCCACCTGGATATTCTCGGCCTTTTCCTTCAGAGGAGCAAGCTCCTCACGGGCGTGGATCAGCTTGCCCTTCAGCTCAGCCAAGGCCTGATAATCGGGCTCAGGCTGCTCGGACATAGACTTCTCCAGACCCTCCATGACCTCGATCTTCTTGACCAGCTTTGCGTGCTCGGCGATCTCGGGAGAGCGTATGCTTGCGTGAGCACAGCCCTCGTCCAGCAGGTCGATAGCCTTATCCGGCAGGAAGCGGTCGGTGATATATCTCTCAGAGAGAACTGCGCAGGCTCTCACAAGGTAATCAGAGATGTGTACCTTGTGGTAGTCCTCGTAGTATTTTTTTATTCCCATGAGGACGCTCACGGTGTCCTCGATCGTTGGCTCAGTTACGGTAACAGGCTGGAAACGGCGCTCCAGAGCGGAATCCTTCTCGATATACTTGCGGTACTCGCCGAAGGTAGTAGCTCCGATCACCTGGACCTCGCCTCTTGAAAGGGCAGGCTTGAGGATATTAGCGGCGTTCATTGAGCCCTCGGAGTCTCCGGCGCCCACCAGGTTGTGTACCTCGTCGATGAAGAGGATAATGTTGCCCTCACGCTTTACCTCGTCCACAAGTCCCTTCACACGGCTCTCGAACTGGCCACGGAACTGAGTTCCTGCCACAAGAGCGGTCAGGTCAAGGAGGTAGAGCTTCTTGTCGGCAAGGTTGAAGGGAACAGTTCCCTCGTTTATGCGCTGAGCGATGCCTTCGGCGATGGCGGTCTTACCTACGCCGGGCTCACCGATGAGGCAGGGGTTGTTCTTGGTTCTTCGGGAGAGGATCTGGACAACTCTTGCGATCTCCTTATCTCTTCCGATAATGCGGTCAAGCTGGCCGTCAGCGGCCTTCTGGGAGAGGTTGGTGCAATAGCTGTCAAGGAATTTCAGCTCCCTGCGGCCGTTCTCCTTCTTCTCCTTCTTTCGTCCGAATGGGCTCTTTTTCGGCTTTTCCGGCTCAGAGCTTTCCGGCTCAGCGTCGGAGGCCAGCTCAGGAGAGCTGTCGTCCTTTTCGTTCACGCCGAACATATTGGCGATGAAATCGGGCATAAGGCCTGAGCCGCCCATTTCAAAGCTGTCGCCGTCCAGCATACCCATCATCTGGTCAGAGAGCTGGTCGATCTCCTCGTCGGTTATGCCCAGCTTCTCCATATAATCCGCCACCTGTGGGATCTTGCGGTCTCTGGCGCAGGCCAGGCAAAGGCCCTCATTTTTCTTCTCATTGCCCTGCACAGAGGTGATGAACACCACGGCAGGTCTTTTTTTGCAGTTGCTGCACATTATCATCAGGCAGTTTCCTCCTGTCAGTGAAAGTGGTTTGCTCTGTTCATTACAGCTTCAGTACCAGCTTGTAGAAATACTTGAACAGATAAGTCTTGTCGATAGCTTCAAAGTTGAAGAACAGCATCTCGTTGCTGCCGAGAATGACGTAAAGTCGTATGAATAGTGCGATCATGAAGGTCAGGACACCGCCCAGGCCTATTCCCATGATACCGCCGATCAGATGTGAGACTACCGAATCGTGGTCTCCTCCTGCGTAGGACTTGATCAGGATGTATCCCAGCAGCAGCACCAGCACCATAAGTATCACCAGAGCCAGCAGCCTTATGACTGACCTATAGGCATCGGCTATGTAGTTATTGGCGATGTAGTTTGCTGCACGGCGGGGATTTTCCGCAACCATCATAGGTGCCAGCTCGGCCACAGTTTCAGGATGCTTCATGATCTTATCCTTAGCCATTCCAGCTGCGTACTTAGAAAGGTTGTCAGAAATTATATTCCCGATGACCTCAGCATATGCAGCGTGGATATTGTCATTGAAGGAAGCCTCCTCGTCAACGACTCTGCCGTTGATATTGTTAGCGTACTTGTAGAGCTCCTTGTCGATGTCGCCGCCCTCGGTGAAGATCTTCACCAGGATCTCATCCTTGACGGTGATAGCGTAGCCGAAGGACTCCATCTCGCTCTTCATGCCGTTGACGAAGGCGTTTTCCTCCATGGATCTTTCCAGCTTCTTGATATTGCTGCTGCGGATAGTGCCCTTGTAGAGCGAGCCTGCGATAGATCCGCTGACCGCCAGTCCGATGACCACAGCCAGCACCGAAGCTCCCAGGCCAAGAACAGCCTTAGTTCCGCCTTTTTTACCTGCGATGAACACACAGATCAGTATTGCCGCAACAGCGACAACGTCATAAAACCACCAAAATTCAGTTCCCATAATTTCTGCGCCCCGAAAGACCGGAGCTGCCTCCTTCCAGATCAGCTGTTAGCTGTCGTAATCGATACGGTCGATCCTTCCGTAGCCCTTGAGGAAGATATGATCCTCGCTTCTTACAAAGCCGGTGTAGGAATCGTTTATCTCCACCGTTGAGCGAAGGTTGCCGTCAAAATCGTATGCCAAAATGGTGTCCTTGCTCATAATGTAAGCAAGTCCGTCAGAGACCACAGTATCCAGCAGAGGGTGAGCGAAGCCGATGATAATGGGCTCCACGCCGCCTCCCGGGAAGATCGCAGCCTCATACTTACGTCTGTCATCGTTGTTGATGATCACTGAGGATCTTCCGCCGCTGCTGTCGCCGCCGGCGAAGTCTCCCTCATATTTGTAATAGGAAGAGATCTGTCCGCTCTCGTCCACATATCCGCAGGCGTCTATGCCCAGAACAAAGGCACCGCTGTCGCAGCTAAAGACCTCAAGTCCCAATGTGTCAAGTCCGGGAGAGCTCCATTTCTCGCCCTTTTCAGTGAAGGTTATCTCCTGCACTGAGGTAGCAAGAGAGCCGTTCTCCGCATAGATATAGCTTATAACGCAGCCACGGCTGTGATCCTTGAAGGCCACATCGTTGACACGCTCGATACACTTTCTTGAGTAGACCACCTCGCCCTTTTTATCGTAGACGATGATCTCACAGTCGTAATTGACCGAGGTAGTTACCACAGCGGTAAGTCCCTCGCTGCTGAGCCGGGCGAACATGATGTTCTTATCCAGCTTGTGCTTATACAGCACATTTTCCGGAGACTCAACGCTGAACTCATTTCCGCCGCTCTCATAGATCAGTGCTCTTCCGCCGGACATACTCAGCACAGCATTAGTATATGCGTGCTGGCGCTTTTTGATAAGTCCGCCCTCCTCGTTGTAGAAGAGTATGTAGGAATCGCTGAGCAGCCCCAGCTTTCCGTCGCTGACCTCCAGCTGGTAATCGCCGCCGCTGCTGACCTCTATGGGGAAGTTTCCCTCCGCCAGCCGTCCATCATTTACGATAGTAATGGCCTTTTCGCCCACGCCCTGGAGCTTGGGCAGCCAAAGCTCATGAGTGAGATACAGTCCCACAGCCGCAGCTGCCAGGAAGAGTATCACGATAAGTCTCACAAGCCGTCGTTTTCTCTTAGTTTTATTTTTCAGTTCAACGATGTCCTCTGCATCATACATCGGCATCGCTGTCACCTCCTTTTGTCCCGGGAGCTAACGCTCTCCCGCAGCGGTATCCTCGGCCAGGAGCTCCTCCTTCGAGTAGAAGACCCTGTTTAGGTAGAGCCCGTGAGCCATGGCAGTCCTGCCGGCCTTCAGGCGGTCCTTTGCCTCTAGGATACGGGGTATGTCATCCGGCGCAATACGTCCCTCGCTGATGTCTATGAGGGTGCCGGCCATTATCCTAATCATATTATACAGAAAACCGTTGCCTTTTACAAGCATTATCACCGATTCTCCACTATTTTCTATTTCAAAAGAATAAATAGTCCGAATGGTTGTCGATACGTTTGTACAGTCTGCACAAAATGACGAAAAATCGTGAGTTCCCACGAAATATTTTGCTGCCTGACGTGCAAGATTGGTCTTGAATGGCCTTCTGTAGTGCAGCGCAAGGTCAGTCGCGAAGGGGTTTTTTGACTCACTGCAATGCATCTTGTAGATGTACTCCTTTCCCACGCAGTCAAACCTTGCGTGGAAGTCCAGAGGCACGTCCTCGCAGCTGAGAATGGAGATGTCGTCGGGCAGCTCGCCGTTGACTCCCCGGCAAAATCCCAGGGTAGAGATCTTGCTCTCAGTCTTCACGTTGAAGCAGAACTGATTTGCGTGAACTCCCGTGTCAGTCCTTGAGCAGCCGTTTATGGTGACCGGCTCGTTGAGCACCTTGGAAAGATGCTTCTCCAAAGTCTCCTGCACGGTCATGGCATTGGCCTGCCGCTGAAATCCGTGGTACTTAGTTCCCCGGTACGCCGTCATTACTTTCAGGTTTCTCATCTTCCACCTCCGGTGCAGCAACATCGTCCATCGTGCCGCTATTTTTCTGGGGAGCACTTGCTTCCTCGGCCTTCTGAGCAGCTCTCTTCTTTTTTCTGAGAGCTCCAACTGCCGCAAACAGCAGGAAAAGTGCCAGAGCGCCTGCACTTATGAGCAGTCCCAGGCGGAAGCCCTCAGGAGAATACTCCAGGCGGATCTCATGGCTGCCTGCGCTGACCTTTGCTCCCAGCATCGCCCCAAGAACAGGCATAGTCTCGGCCTTTTCGCCGTCTACATAGACGGTCCAGCCCTTCTCATAGGGGATCGACAGGTAGAGCACACCGTCGGTCTTTGCGCTGACCCTGCCTGAGATCTTTGTGTCGGAGAAGCTGTCTATCTCCAGGGGCTCGTCAGCCATCTTGCTGTAGGCCTGATCCCAGTTCGCCTTATTCAAAGCGTAGATCATTGCCTTATAGTTTCCGGAATTCTTGTCCTTTTTCAAATTCAGGGTGACCTGAGCGGTATTTCCCTCCTGGCCGTCGCCCATGGGGAAGGTTATAGGATAGTCGGAAACAGAGATATTGCTGTCCACAACTGCGTTATCCACAGTTACGTCCACATTCTCAACTCCGCCGTTGTTGACGTAGCCGAAGAGGTATTCGCCGTCAGCGCAAGCAAAATCGTACTTGACCGAGGCGCCGACAGAGCTGTCTTGACGGGAGAAATCGTAGGTGCCGTAGCCGGTCTTCACCACCTCAACGTTGTCATAGGCGGCAAGAGCCACAGGCTGTGCTATGAACACAGGCTGATCCGTGCCCACTCCAAGACGGATCAGGTCGTTCTGATACTCGAAGGGGTTGAGAGCCTCATCATCAGGCAAGTCAAGGATCTCGCTGTTCATCATAAAGCCCAGAGGAAGGGCGTATTTGTTATCATAGCGGTAGGTGCTTCCTCCCGAAGCGCTCCCGATGTACTCAAGAGCAAGCTCCGTGCTGGTCATCATGCCGTTTTTCGAGATAAGGTGGCCGATCCCCAGCAGGCCGTTGACCACGGGGCCGGCTGTGCGGTAGTAGTACCTGTTTCCGGCCTCAGAAGCGTAAAGTCCCAGCCTCTGGAACAGCTTCGTCACCGACACATTTGCCGATGAGGAGAACTGTGAAACGCCGTAATATCCGTAAAGTGCGCTGTCGTTGAGAGTGTAGGTGCCGGTCATCTCAGTTCTGGTGAAGGAGCTGTCGTCCTCACGGATCTGAGCAAGGAGCTCCTGCACCTGCTCATTGCTGGCAGGATAGCTTGAATAGCTGGAGCTTCCAACAGTCTTTACGCCAAGAGTTGTATTGCTGACCAGCTCCGCCACAACTGCTGCGGCGATGCACACGTTGAGCACGCTCCTGCGCACCTTCAGCTCCTTGAAGGGGAACAGCTTTACAGCGGCGAAGATCAGCAGGTAGGCACCTGTGATGATCACTGAGCTGCGGAAGGCTCCCTCAAAGGCGAAGTCCTTGCCGGCCTTGCGCCAGTTCAGCCAGAAAACGACTGCCGGACCCGGGATCAGCAGGATCAGCTGCCAGATCGTAATGCCCTTCTTGGTCATGGCGTCGTAGGCACGGAAGGCCGCTGCCACCAGCACGAAGCTGAAAATAAAGGCAAATCTGTAGGGGATCTGGTTTGTGACATGGAAGCCGTGCCAGATGAAGTTGAGCTGGTTCATGTTGCAGCTCACGGC
Source organism: Ruminococcus flavefaciens (assembly GCA_902760805.1). Lineage (GTDB taxonomy): Bacteria > Bacillota > Clostridia > Oscillospirales > Ruminococcaceae > Ruminococcus. The sequence goes on from CACWHY010000006.1 coordinate 143,213, forward strand.
GATCAGTGCCAGCATCAGCACGCCGGAGATCTTCTCACGGAGCTTGATGCCGCCGGAGAAGAGGAAAACTCCGAAAAGGGTCACAGCCAGCATTCCGCAGGCGAAATTGGGCAGACCCTCCTTCATTGCAGGAGGAGAATAGGAGATAAGGTTTGCGAAGATGTCAGTCCACTTCTCATACCAGGACCTTGCTGCGGGGAAGGTGTTGTTTGCGCTGTAGGTCAGCTGCAAGCCGTAATAAGCCGGCAGCAGCATGAAGGCGCCAAGGCCTATGCCGATGACTGAGGAGCGGATAATGATCCACAGCTTCACGAAGAAGTCCTTGATGCCCTTGCCCTCAGTGATGACGGCTGCGGCGAACATGAACATGGTGAAGATGCAGGTGAAATAGCCGATGTAATAGTTTGCGATAAGGGAAAGCGCCAGGGAAACTGTGTACAGCTTCCACTTTCTCTCACGGCAAATGGCAACGACTCCCGTCATCACCAGGGGGAAGAGGGCGATCGTGTCGAACCACATGACGTTCCAGTAATATCCCAGCACATAGCTGCACAGGGCGAACATGGTACCGAAGATCACTATGGAGAAGTCCCTGCGCTTGTAGGTGTATCTCAGGAAGCAGCTGAAAAATGCTCCGCAGAAGCCCACCTTTGCGATGAGTATGTAGCTCAGAGCGTCCCGGACGTGCTCCTCATCGAAGAACACCGACAGCCAGTTCAGCGGACTTGCTGCATAGTAGGAGATCAGGGACAGGAAATTCGTTCCCATACCGTTCTGCCATGAGTACAGGAAGGATCCGCCGGTCAGGAGCTTTTCCCTGACCACTCTGAAAAACGGGTAATACTGATGCCAAAGATCCACCACCAGCATCTGCTGATCGCCGAAGGGGTGGATATTTGATTTTTTGAAGCCTATCAGCATGAGTATTGCCGGCACCATGAACGCCAGGACGAAATACAGCACGCCCTTATCGTACATCAGCCGGCAGAAGCCGCTTTGCCGGAAGCTCTTCCAGGTCGTTCCGGCGCTTGCATTATTCTTATTGTTTGGCCTGGCAGCCGTCTTTCCTTTCTTGTTATCCATAAGTATTGCCTTCCTTTAGTTCTATCTTTTTATTTTAGCAGTATGCTCACTGTTATGGCAGCGGCATAGAAGATGATCGTGACTGCAAGTGCGATGAAGTCACGGGGAGCAGCCTTTAGCTGGCGGAGCCTAGTCCTGCCCTCGCCGCCGTTGTAGCAGCGGCACTCCATAGCGGTGGCAAGCTCGTCGGCTCGTCTGAATGAGGAGACGAACAGCGGCACCAGTATGGACACCATGTTCTTGGCTCTTGTGATCATGCTTCCCGTGTCGATCTCAGCGCCTCTCGCCTTCTGAGCAGAGATGATCTTGTCGGTCTCCTCAATGAGAGTCGGGATAAATCTCAGGGCTATCGACATCATCATCGCCAGCTCATGCACCGGGAAGTGTAGCTTTTTCAGCGGAGACAGCAGCCTTTCGATGGCATCCGTCAGCGCAATGGGCGATGTGGTGTAGGTCAGCAGGGAGCTTCCCATGATCAGCAGCACGATCCTTATGATCATGAAGAGGCTGATGTTCAGGCCGTCTTCGGTGATCTTCAGAAATCTCCACCTGAAAAGCACGTCACCGGTGTTCACCAAAAACAGGTTGATCGCAGCGGTTATCACCAAGAACGGCAGCAGAGGCTTTACGCTCTTCAGGAACATTTTCAGCGGTATCTTTGACAGAGCTATCGCCATCACGGTGTACACTGTTCCCACAGCCAGACACAGTATATGGCTCCCTGTGAAGAGCATGAGGATGTACAGCAGGGTCATCACGATCTTGAAGCGGGGGTCAAGCCTGTGGATAAGGCTTTCTCCCGGAAAAAACTGTCCTATGGTTATATCTCTGAGCAAATCACTGACCCTCTCTTTCCGAAAGCTGTTTCAGCAGCAGGTCCCTGGCATATCCCACGGTATAGACCTCCTTGCCGAAATCCAGTCCCCGACCCTTCAGCCGGTCGAAAACTCTTGTGATCTGAGGAACGTCAAGTCCGATCTGTGAGATCTCCTCAGAGCGTCCGAAGACCTTTTTTGTCTCGTCGTAGCAGAAGAGCTTTGCCTTGTTCATGACCAAGATCTTGTCGGCGAAGCCTGCAATGTCCTCCATGCTGTGGGAAACGATGAGGATCGTGTTCTTTGTGCGCCGGTGATAGGCCTTTATGTGGTCGAGGATCTTGTCTCTTCCGGCAGGATCAAGGCCGGCAGTAGGCTCGTCCAGGATCAGCACCTTAGGCTCCATAGCCATGACTCCGGCAATGGCCACTCTTCTCTTCTGGCCGCCTGAGAGCTCGAAGGGGGATCTGTCCAGGAGCTCCTCCTTCAGGCCGATGTCCTCAGCGGTCTCCATGACCCTGCGCTTGATCTCGGCCTCGTCCAGACCCATATTTTTCGGGCCAAAGGCTATGTCCTTGTACACGGTCTCCTCAAAGATCTGGTACTCAGGGTACTGAAAGACCAGCCCCACCTTGAAGCGGACGTCACGGATCTTGTCCTTGTCCTCCCAGATGTCCTTCCCTTCAAGGAGCACCTTGCCGGAGGTGGGCTTGAGCAGGCCGTTGAAATGCTGTATAAGGGTGGATTTTCCGGAGCCGGTATGACCCATTACTCCCACCATCTCGCCCTCGTCTATCCTTAGGTCAACGTGATCCACAGCAGTCTTCTCAAAGGGCGACCCCACGCTGTAGGTGTAGGTCAGACCCTGTGTTTCAAGTATTGGCAATATGATGCTCTCCTTTTAATAGTAATCGCAGTTTATCTTGATCTGTTCGGGAGCCTCGTCAGCTTCTGAAAAGCCTCTCGATAGCGTCGGCGCACTCCTCCTCAGTGAGTATATCACCGGGAATATCGCAGCCGGCCTTGCGCAGCTCCCATGCAAGCTCAGTGACCTGAGGCACGTCAAGGCCTATGCTCTTGACCTCCTCCACACGAGAGAAAACTGCCTTAGGCGAGTCGTCCATGACAACTCTTCCCTTGTCCATGACCACCACTCTCCGGCACTGAGCGGCCTCGTCCATGTAGTGAGTGATCAGAACGATGGTGATGCCCTTCTCCTTGTTCATGCGCTTGATCGTAGCCATCACCTCACGCCTGCCCTGCGGGTCAAGCATAGCGGTGGGCTCGTCCAGGATTATGCACTTTGGCTCCATAGCGATGACTCCGGCGATAGCGATACGCTGCTTCTGGCCGCCTGAGAGCTGGCTCGGTGAATGGAGCCGGTAGTCATACATATTAACAGCCTTCAAAGACTCGTCAACTCTCCGGCGCATCTCCTCATAGGGAACGCCCAGGTTTTCCAGAGCGAAGGCCACGTCCTCCTCCACAACGGAGGAAACTATCTGGTTATCCGGATTTTGGAACACCATCCCTGCCCTCTGTCTCAGGTCGAAGAGCCGCTGCTCGTCAGCGGTGTCTATGCCGTCCACCAGCACCTTTCCCGAGGTGGGGAGAAGAATGGCGTTTATGTGCTTGGCGAGGGTGGATTTTCCGGAGCCGTTATGCCCCAGCACAGCCACGAATTCGCCCTGCTCAATGTTAAGGTCTATGCCCTTGAGCACCTCCACATCGGGGGTCTCCTCGTCCCCCTTGTAGGAAAAGTGCAGGTCCTTTATCTCAATGATATTGCTCATGATCCTTCCTTTTCTATTGGTGCGGACTACTTCTGCCAGATCGCAGTTGAGCCGCATGGCAGGGTCATTCCTGTTGACTTTACCGGCAGACCGATCTCGTCGAAGGAGACCTCTCCGCCGAATCTGTCCGTGAGCACGCTGCCCAGTATGTAGCCCATTACCGAGGGCGAAAGTCCCGTAGTATAGCTGTTTATCAGGAAGAACAGCGGGTCGTCCGACAGCACTCCTGCCGAGAGCTTCACCAGGTCATAAACGCAGTTCTCCAGCTTCCACACCTCACCGCCGGGGCCTCTTCCATAGCTGGGAGGATCCATAACGACGGCGTCATAGCGCCTTCCTCTGCGGATCTCACGGGCGATGAACTTCTCACAGTCGTCCACGATCCAGCGCACGGGCTTCTCGGAAAGTCCCGAAGCAGCGGCGTTTTCTCTAGCCCACTGCACCATGCCCTTTGAGGCGTCAACGTGGCACACCGAGGCGCCTGCTGCTGCGCAGGCGAGGGTAGCTCCGCCGGTGTAGGCGAAGAGGTTGAGCACACTTATGGGGCGTCCGGCGCTGCGGATCTTGTCGGCCATAAAGTCCCAATTCACGGCCTGCTCCGGGAAAAGTCCGGTGTGCTTGAAGCCTGTGGGACGGATATTGAAGGTGAGCTCTCTGTAGTGGATATTCCACGAGCTCTCCAGCTTTCGGCGGAACTCCCACTGACCGCCGCCCTGATTTGAGCGGTGATAGTGGCCGTCAGCCCTCTCCCAGAGAGGGTCCTTCTTGTCGGTCTTCCAGATGATCTGGGGGTCCGGCCTGACAAGGCTGACACCGCCCCATGTTTCCAGCTTTTCGCCGTCTGATGTATCCAGTATGATATAGTCCTTCCAGTTATTGGCTGTTCTCAATTTTCTGCTCCTTTGCTGCGGTCACTGTCCGCAGCGTTCCTTTATAGTATCGGCGACCTGTATCGCCATAGTGTTTATGGTAGTGAAGTCCTCGCCCTCCACCATTATGCGGATAACGGGGCTGCGTCCGGCCTCCCGGACTATGATCCTGCCGTCCTCGCCGAGGATCTCCTCGAACTCGTCGATAAGGCCGGTGATAGCTCTGTCGTTTTTCCAGATCTCACGGTCCTTGGGCGAGATCCTGACGTTGATCATGACCTGTGGCAGCTTCTTGATGACGCCGGTGAGCTGGCTCATCCTGCCGCCGGACTCCTTCAGGATCTCCAGCAGCTTTATGCCGGTGAGCTGGCCGTCTGCCGAGGGCGCATCATCGGGAAATATGATCTGTCCGCCGGGGTCTCCGCCGATAGAGAAGCCCCCCTCCAGCATTTTCCGGTGGAGGTACCTTCCGGCCGATCCGGCCTGAACGGTATAGATGCCGTTCTCACGGGCAAAATGGAGAAGTCCCAGGTTGTTTGAGGCAGTCACCACCAGGGTATTGTGGCGGAGAGTGCCCTTGTCCTTCATGTGCTTTGCGCAGATCGCGATCAGCTCGTCGCCGTCGGCCAGCCTGCCGTTTTCGTCAACAGCCAGGCATCTTTCTGCGGCGCCGTCGAAGGCCAGTCCGCAGTCGCACTCGTTCTCCTTTACGAACTCCATGAGCCGGTCGATGTGAGTGCTTCCGCAGTCGAGATTTATGTTGGTGCCGTCGGGAGAGCTCCCCATGAGCACCACCTCTGCCCCCATGCCGGTGAAGATGTCCTTTGCAGTGGAGGAAGCGCAGCCGTTTGCGCAGTCCACAGCGATCTTCATGCCGGAAAGATCCGCAGAGCTTAGGCTCTTTATGTGTTCAAGGTACTCCGAAAGGGCGTTCTCGCAGCGGATAACGTTTCCGTAGATCCGCCTGGGGATCGGTTTGAGCTCCGCCGGGTCAACAGTGACAAGGCGCTCGATCTCCTCCTCGTCCTCGTCGGAGAGCCGGTGGCCGTAGGAGGAAAACAGCTTCATACCGCCGAATTCCGCCCCCACATGAGCTGCGGTGATCATGATACCGCCGTCAGCCTCATGGACGCCGATAAGGTACGCCAGCGCCGGTGCCGGCACAACTCCCAGAAGCTCGGCATCGGCTCCCGCAGAGCATATCCCTGCGCAGAGCGCTGCCTCAAGAGTATCCGAGGAGCTTCGGGTATCCTTGCCGATAAGGATCCTGGTCTTTTCGCCGGAGTTTCCCTCCATGACAGCGGCGGCGGCACGTCCGATCTGCATACACAGCTCAGCTGTCAGCTCGGTGACGGCCACGCCTCTGATGCCTTCCTTTCCAAAGAGTCTGCTCATTTATCGTTCTCCTTTTGGTCTGTCTTTATCCAATAAGCCGCAATGGGCCGTTTTCTGCCGATGACCTCCTCCAGAGTTTTGCACAGCTGGACGTTGGGGCAGTTGTTATACCTGTTGTAGACAAGTATGCCTGTGGCCTTCCTTACGCAGAAGACCGTGTGTATGGAGGAGAGAAACCTCCTCCCTGTCCAGAATGAGACGATGAAGGCCTCATGCCTGGGCTCTATGCGCCTAATACGCTCAAAAGCTGCGCCGTACCTGCCGAGAGCTCGTCCCAGCCTATACGGACTGCAGCCGAAGATACCGAATAATACCTTTGAACGCTCCAATGTGCCGGCGATCTCCCAAAGCTCCTGGGGCTTTCCCAGCCATACCAGGGCGTTGTACACCGAGATCACCTCGCAGCCGTTGAAGCTCATATGGCAAAGGCCGTATCTCATCTGAGAGACCTGTCCGATAGCCTGTCCGTTGATCATGCGGTGTGGGAGCATTTTGTCCTTCATGGAGCTGTTATGCCGGAGGTTGTACCTCCGTGAGCCCTTGATAAGCATGGCTCAGAACGAAAGCTGCCCGTCGTCCGAGGGCGGTGCTTCCGGAGCCTTCATGCCAAGGTGCTCATAGGCCAGCCTTGTGGCGACCCTTCCCCGGGGAGTTCTTCCCAGGAAACCCAGCTGCATGAGGAAGGGCTCACAGATGTCCTCTAAGGTGACGGACTCCTCGCCGATAGCGGAGGCAAGGGTCTCCAGCCCCACCGGGCCGCCGTTGTAGCCACGGATTATCATTTCCAGCATACGCCGGTCAAGGCTGTCCAGACCCAGAGCGTCGATCTCCAGGCGGCTAAGAGCGATAGAAGCGATCTGCTGGTTGATCTCGCCGTTGCCCATAACATCGGCAAAATCCCGGACACGCTTGAGCAGCCTGTTGGCGATACGGGGCGTGCCTCTTGCACGGCCTGCGATCTCAGCGGCACCGTCGGTGGTACAGGGTATGCCAAGGATCATGGCGCTCCTGCGGACGATGTCGGTGAGCTGATCCTTTGAGTACAGCTCAAGGCGGTGGATAACTCCGAAACGGTCACGAAGAGGGGCAGAGAGCTGGCCTGCACGGGTAGTTGCTCCAATGAGGGTAAAGGGCTTCAGGTCCATGCGGATAGACCTTGCAGAAGGGCCCTTTCCGATGATGATGTCGATGACTCTGTCCTCCAGCGCCGGGTAGAGGATCTCCTCCACCGCACGGGAGAGCCGGTGGATCTCGTCGATGAACAGCACATCGTTGTCCGAAAGGCTGGTCAGAAGAGACACCAGGTCCCCGGGCTTCTCGATAGCCGGACCCGTGGTCACACGGAGATTTACGCCCAGCTCATGGGCAATAATGGACGAAAGAGTGGTCTTTCCCAATCCGGGAGGGCCGTAGAGCAGGACATGATCCAGGGGCTCGCCACGGCGCTTTGCAGCCTCAATGTACACAGCCAGGTTTTCCTTTACCTTGTCCTGGCCGATATACTCGCTTAGGGTCTGCGGGCGGAGGCTGACCTCTGTATCGCCGTCCTCCGCAGTCTCAGAGGGAGTGATCACTCTGGGAGCGAACTCCATATCCTCTGTCTGTATCAAATCAACACCTCCTGTGCTGACGGGGTTTATTTCTCGAAATAGCGTTTCTTGCGGACATAGAAGGGCTCAACTGTCTCGGCAGCCTTCTTGCCCATATCCTGCTCATAGCTGATGAAGCAAAGATGCTCGTTGGCCTTGACGGTCTTTGAGAGGTACTTTGAAAGGGGCACGAAGAGCTTTCTTGTGCTGCCCATCATATCCAGCACCATGAGGATCTGCGGCCTCTCACAGCCCTTGATCATCTCCATGATGAAGGCACGGTCAACATTGGGCTGCTTAGAAAGGAACTTGGAAGCTGCCTTTGTGATGTGAGTGACTGAATGCTCGACCGGGCGGTATGAGATGATGTCAGCCTCGTTGTAGGAGATAGCCTTGATCTTCAGATTTCTTGCGATGAGAAGGATGCTCTTGATCTCCTGAGAGGAGAACTCCTTGCCGTAGGAGTTGGGGTTGAGGACGGCTGAAACTGACTGGATAAGGTCGAAAAGTCTCAGGCAGTTGATCTTATAGCAGTCAACATAGCGCTTTGCGAACTGCTGGAGGGAACGATAGCTGGTAAAGAAGGGGATGAACATATCTCCGTGAGGATTTTGGATAGTGATCAGCTCCAGCTGTATGCCGCCTTCCTCTCTTCCACGCTCCTGGCGGACGGGATTTTTGCAGATGACGTAAACATCGCTCTTGATAAGGGTCTGTAAAAACAGCGATCTTTTTGAGGGATCCTTTATGGCTGCTTTCAAGAGTTCGTCAAGGTTCATAGTCGATTCTTCCTTTCGATATATATATTCAGCGCTTTGCTGTAATGATCCTAAGGGTCTCCTTGATAAGATCCTGAGTGCTAAGGCCTGCGTCCAGCTTTCCAAGGATAGGAGCGACCTCTCCCTGGGAATATCCCAGCACCATGAGAGCCTCAAGAGCCTCAGTCACTGAGGTGGAGGCGCCTCCCGATGAAACTGCCGAGATAGCCGCAGCGTCGCTGGCAACTGAGCCGCTGAGGGACTCTGCCGAGATCTTATCCTTCAGCTCAAGAACGATCCTCTGAGCTGTTTTCGCACCGATGCCCTTTGTCCGGGTGAAGGACTTGCTGTCGCCGGAAGCAACGTAAAAGGCGAATTTTTCCGGGGTCATGTCCGAGAGGATAGCGGTTGCGGCTTTCGGGCCCACTCCCGACACTGAGATCAGCAGCTTGAAGCAGCTCAGCTCCTGCAATGTGGCGAAGCCGAAGAGCTCCACTGCGTCCTCACGAACGTAAAGGTAGGTATATAGGGTCTCCTCGCTGCCGATGCTGCCCAGCTGAGAGACTGTGCTGTATGAAGTCCGGCAGCCGTAGCCCACTCCGCCGCATTCGATTACGACGAAGCCCAGCTCACGGACAGTCAGCCTTCCTCTTAAACTGTAGATCATATCATTCTTCCTTATCTCCGGTCAGCTCCAGCGAATGGAGTGGCCGTGGCAAATAGCTATGGCAAGGGCATCTGCGGCGTCATCGGGCTTGGGGATCTGTGCCAGCCTCAGGATCTGGCGGGTCATCTCCATGACCTGACGCTTTTCGGCCTTTCCGTAGCCCACCACCGACTGCTTGACCTGCAAGGGAGTGTACTCCGAAACGGGGACTCCCCTTTTTGCGGCGGAGAGGACGGTAACTCCTCTTGCCTGCGCCACGTCGATAGCGGTCTTTTGGTTAGTGGTAAAGTACAGGCGCTCGATCGCCATGCAGTCGGGCTTGAACTTGTCGAAGATGAACTCCACGTCCTCGTGGATCGCACGGAGCCTTTCGGGGAAGGGCGTACCGGCATCGGTGAGGACAGCGCCGTATTCCAGCGGAGTAAAATTCAGCCCGTCGTATTCCAGCACTCCGAAGCCGACTATTGCGTAGCCGGGATCGATGCCCAGGATACGGATCTTGTTCATGGAAAGGAGCCTCCCATTCTGCGCTTAGCCATAGTTTCTCATAATATACATTATTATTATACCACGATCACAAGTGGTATTGCAAGCACTTTTTAGCGAAATTGATCTAATTATTGCCCGTCAGCAGTGCCCTTTCGGCAGGACAAACTGCACAGCAGCGGTGTTTCCGCTGTGGAATAACTTGTTGATCGTGCAACATATACAAAACCGTTGAAAAAACTTTGGCTCCAAGATGGACCTTTTGGCTCATGCGATGAGCTTTTAGGCCGTGTTATAATAAATAGTAGTATACCCTCGTGTCCTCAAAACTCAAACAGAAAGGAAGTAATATCATGATAGCTAAGCGATATCTTGCAGCCGCCGCAGCCGCTGTGCTGGCAGTTTCGTCAATACCCTCAGCCTTTACCGCAAACGCATACGATCATCTCCCGGGAGATGTGACCATGGACGGCGAGGTGAGCATCCAAGACGTAGTAGTGGTCAGGCAGTATCTTGACGGCGATATAGAACTGACTCCGGCGCTCTAAGCGAGAAAAGCAGCCTGCCATGTGCAGGCTGTTTTTTTGTGAAAGCGTCAAAAGCGCAAACATTTTCCTGCGCCCCTTGCTATTTTCAGAAAGGTATGTTATAAGCGCAGAGCCTGCGCTCCCATTTTCGCAGCATAAATATCGAAACCACAAACATTTTCCTGCGCCCCTTGCTATTTTCGGAAAGGTATGTTATAATTAGTGTGATACATTTTAGCAAGTTAAATCACAAAACCTACAAATAAGGAGTGCATTGTATGGATCTTCAGGAGCTGCGCTGCGGTATCGACCAGATCGACAGCGAAATTCTTGCCCTTTTTATGAAACGTATGGAGCTCTGCAAGGGCGTTGCAGACTACAAGAAAGAGCACAATATGCCCGTGTTTCAGGGCGGAAGAGAGCAGCAGGTCATCGACCGGATCAAGGCTCTCACCGGCGACAGCGACCTGGAGGCCGGCACTGCTGCACTTTTCACAACTATAATGGACATCAGCAAGATCCTCCAAAACCGGAAGATCCTCTCAGACAGCCCCGCCTATGACTATACCGTCCCCGATTTTGCCGGCGCCGCCCGGATCGGCTGCCAGGGAACTGCCGGAGCTAATTCCGAGGCCGCTGCAAGGCTTATTTTCGGGGAAAAGCCCCTTTCCTTCTACAAGACCTTCGAGGACGTTTTTGCAGCCGTCCAGTCCGGTGAGCTGGACTACGGAGTGCTGCCGGTACATAATTCCACCGCAGGATCCGTGAACAGCACCTACGACCTTATGGCCAAGTACAGCGTTTACACCGTCAGAGAGGTCTGCGTGGAGATCAGGCACTGTCTGGCTGCCAAAACAAGGATCCCTGTGAGCAAGATCCAGACCGTCTACTCTCACCCTCAGGCGATCGCCCAGTGCTGCGATTATCTCACTGCCAACAGCCTGAAGACCTCAGAGTACGGAAACACCGCCATGGCTGCGGAAATGGTTGCCGAAAGCCCGGCGGAGGACTGCCTTGCAGCGATCTGCTCTGTGGACTGCGCTAAGCGGCTGGGACTGAGCATCCTGGCGGAGGATATTGCGGACTGCTCAGTGAACAAGACCCGTTTCGTCTGCATCGCAAGGGAGCTGCAAGTTGCTCCGGAGTCCGATGCGGTGTCGGTAATGCTGAAGATCCCTCACACTGAGGGAAGTCTGTATCGACTGCTGACAAAGTTCTACGTCAACGGCATGAACCTTCTGAGGATCGAGAGCCGCCCGATCAAGGACGGCAGCTTCGACGTGATGTTCTACCTGGATTTCAGCGGAAGACCGGACGACCCCAATGTCAAGGCGGTAATGAACGACCTGGCCGAAAACCTGGAATACTTCCGCTTCCTGGGGACTTTCAAGAGCGAATGACCCCACCGGTCAGGCGAAGGCCGTCCCCCCCAACTATTCTCCGTAAATACTAATAAGGAGTGATACTATGTCAGACAAATTTGACCAGCTTCTTGAGAACAACAGCTTCGTTTTCCTGGACGGAGGCATGGGAACTATGCTCCAGGCTGCCGGTATCCAGACCGAGCACGTTCCGGAGCTCCTCAACCTCACTGATCCCGAGGCTATCATGAACATACACCGTCAGTACGCTGAAAGCGGCGCTGACATCGTTTACGCAAACACCTTCGGCGCAAACCGCTATAAACTGGCCGGATCGGGCCATACCGTTCAGGAGGTAGTCTCCGCCGGTGTGGAGAACGCTCGCCGGGCTGTTGGCGGAAAAGCCCTCATTGCCCTTGATATGGGTCCCATAGGCCAGCTCCTTGAGCCCGCCGGAGCCCTTAAATTCGAGGAGGCCTACGACACCTTCAAGGAACTCGTCCTGGCTGGAAAGAATGCCGACCTGATCGTTATCGAGACAATGACCGATCTGTATGAGGTCAAGGCCGCTGTTCTCGCCGCAAAGGAGAACTCCGATAAGCCCGTTATGGTCACCATGACCTTTGAGGAGAATATGCGCACCTTCACCGGAGTTTCCCCGGAGTGCATGGCCGCTGTGCTGGAGGGTCTGGGCGTTGACGCTATCGGTGTGAACTGCTCCCTTGGCCCTGATGAGCTCTACCCCGTGCTGGAGAAGCTGTGCAGCCTGACGATCCTCCCGGTCATCGCAAAGCCCAACGCAGGCCTGCCTGACCCTGTTACAAATACATATAATGTAGGCCCCGAGGAATTCTCCGCAAGCGCTGTGAAGCTGGCACAGGCCGGAGTGAAGATCTTCGGCGGCTGCTGCGGAACTACTCCTGCCCATATCAGCGCAGTTATCGAGGCGCTGTCCGGTCTGGACTACACCCCGGCTGAGGCTCCCAGAAAGAGCATAGCCTGCTCCGCCGTGAGCTGCGTTGTGATCGACCAGCCCCGTGTTATCGGCGAGCGCATAAACCCCACCGGCAAGAAGCGCTTCAAGGAGGCTCTCCTTGCTCACGATGTGGACTATATCCTCAGCCAAGCCGTGGAGCAGATCCACGCCGGTGCTGAGATCCTGGACGTGAACGTTGGTCTCCCCGGGATCGACGAGAAGGAGATGATGGTCACTGCCGTGAAGGCTATCCAGAGCGTCTGTGACACTCCCCTTCAGCTGGACTCCACTATCCCGGAGGTGCTTGAGGCCGGCCTGAGGGTCTACAACGGCAAGCCTATCGTGAACTCCGTCAACGGCGAGGACGAGTCTCTTGACAACATCCTTCCCCTGGTGAAAAAATACGGCGCCTCCGTGGTGGGACTGACCCTGGACAAGGGCGGTATCCCCAAGACCGCTGAAGGACGCTTCGCCATCGCAAAGAAGATCTTAGACCGTGCCATGGAGTACGGGATCCCCAAGGAGGACGTGTTCATCGACTGCCTGACCCTGACCGCTTCTGCTGAGCAGGACGGTGTTATGGAGACTTTGGGCGCACTCAGCCGAGTTAAGAATGAGCTTGGCCTGAGAACTGTGCTGGGCGTTTCAAACATCTCCTTCGGTCTGCCAAACCGTGAGACGATCACCAGGACATTCCTGACTATGGCGCTTCACAGCGGACTTGACCTGCCTATCATCAACCCCAACATTGACTCTATCATCGGCGCTGTCCGTGCCTACCGCCTGCTGGCCGGTATCGACCGTGACTCAGCTGACTTCATCGCAGCCTACGCCGACAGCGGAAGTGCTCCGGCGAAGGCACCCGTCACCGCTGACAAGGGAACTCCCGACCTGATCTATTCCGTGGAAAACGGCCTGAAAAACGACGCCGTGAACGCTGCAAAGGCTCTCATGGAGACCACCGACTCCATGGAGATCATAAACGGCTACCTGATCCCGGCACTGGACGCTGCCGGCGAAAAATTCGAGAAGGGCAAGATCTTCCTGCCCCAGCTCATCCTCACCGCCGGCGCTGCACAGGCCTGCTTCGAGGTGATCAAGGAGAAGCTGGCACTGAATAACTCTGAGGCGGTCTCCAAGGGCAAGGTAGTGCTGGCCACCGTCAAGGGCGACATCCACGACATCGGAAAGAACATCGTCAAGGTGCTGCTGGACAGCTACGGCTTCACGGTGATCGACCTGGGCAAGGACGTTGACCCTCAGCTGATCGTTGACACAGCCATAAAGGAAAAGGTGAGCCTTGTGGGACTTTCCGCCCTGATGACCACTACTCTTGGTGCAATGGCCGAGACTATCGCCCTGCTGAATGAACAGTACCCCGAATGTCAGACCGTAGTCGGCGGAGCTGTCCTCACCCCTTCCTACGCTGAGCAGATCAATGCCACCTACTACGCAAAGGACGCCAAGCAGACCGTTGACATAGCCGCAAAGGTCTACGGCAAGTGATATGGATCAGCAGACCCTCATCATTCTGGGAGCATTGCTCTTTGGCGGCCTGCTGCTGTATGCGGTATGCAGCAGCTCTCCCCCGAAGAAAAAAGAGTTCCCCCAGAGCTTCAAGGACAAGATAGCCATAGAAAACCTCCGTGGACAGATCGCTCCGGAGGATCTTGCGCTGAGAGAGGACATCACCGCCGAAGAGGTGGAGCAGTTCACACAGGATTTTCTTGCGGACGCCGAGGCCTTCGCTGAGAGCCGCCGTGCCATGGAGGAGCGCATCGGCAGCCTTGAGATGGACTGCCAGTGGTTTGAGAAGACCTGTGCCCGTTTCATCGGCTCTGACTGGAAGGACAAGACCGGCTACGAAAAGCGAAACAGATAGCATACAAACTCCCGAAAGGCTGTCTTTCGGGAGTTTTTTCTGTTTTTGCACCATATTGCACAAGAGTTTTTGTTTTAACTTGTTATTTATATGTTAATCTATTTTCACGAAGTTCACAATGCATTCGTATTTTTATTGTGCAAATTGCTCAATGAGTTGTGATATAATTCTACAAGTTCAGAGCATGAAAATCTATTGACTTTTCAGAGTCACCGTGATAGAATTAGTGTGTAATCAAAGATTATTGCACAGGTTTACTGCACTGGACCTGGGCACATACGTCTTGAAAAACAAAAAAACATATCCATGGGAGGGTAATATGTTTAACGAGAAATCTACTGTTAAGCGCATTGTCAGCATCTCAGCTGCCGCTGTTTGTATGCTCTCTGCACTTAAGGTCGCTCCGATCGCTGACTTCGAAGCAGACGCAGCAAAAACAATGTCAGCATTTGAGATCACTGAAAACATGACTATCGGCTGGAACTTAGGTAACACTCTGGATGCTATCGGCGACGAGAAGCACACCGGTGTCAACACTGAGACTGCATGGGGCTGCCCCAAGGCTACTCAGGAGCTCTTCGATGCTATCAAGGCTAAGGGCTTCAACACAGTTCGTGTTCCTACCACTTGGTTCCAGCACCTTGACGAGAACAACAACATCGATCCTGCATGGATGGCAAGAGTCAAGGAAGTCGTTGACTACGGTATCAAGAACGATATGTACATCATCCTGAACGTTCACCACGAGAACTGGATCAACAGAAACGATCTCCTCACTGCCTATGACGAGATCAACCCCAAGCTCATGAAGATCTGGACTCAGATCAATGAAGAGTTCAAGGACTACGATCAGCACCTCATCTTCGAGTGCTTGAACGAGCCCCGTGCTGTTGACAAGCCCTATGAGTGGTGGTCAGCTTCACCTGTTCAGGAGTCTGATGTTATCAACAAGCTGGAGCACAACTTCGTTGACCTGATCAGAAACTCCGACAGCCCTTACGCAAAGACCCGTCTGCTGATGCTTCCCGGCTACTGCGCAAGCCACGAGCTGGTATTCATCGAGGCTATCGATCTTCCTAAAAACGATCCCTACCTTGCAGTTTCTATCCACGCTTACAGCCCCTACAACTTCACAATGAACACTGATGCCTCTCAGGGTGCTCAGCACGATACATTCACTGATAAGTACAGGACTGAGCTCAATGGTATCCTCACAAACATCAGAAATACTTTCATCGACAACAACGTTCCTGTTGTTATCGGCGAAATGGGTGCTTCTAACTTCGGCAACACAGAGGCAAGATGCGAGTGGGCTAACACTTACATCACAACCGCTAAGAAGTACGGTATCCCCTGCGTTCTCTGGGATAACAACACTGTTACCAACACCAAAGATCCCGGCGAGTGCCACGGCTATATCAACAGAGAAACTTATCAGTGGTACAGCGAGTCCGAGAAGGTCGTTGACACTATGATGAGCGTTATCAATGACGACTCCATCGCCTGGGGCAGCGAGGGTCACCTCCCTGAGGTAACCCATCAGACTCTCAGCGACGGCACTGTTTTCCTTGAGGGTCCCGTTGAGATCGACGACGCTAAGTCCGAAACATTCGAGAACACAACTCCCGGCAAGGACATCACCTGGGCTGAGCTTGAGAACAAGGAAGTTGCTATCAAGTTCACAGGCGCTACTCCTTTCCTGTCATTCTCCAACGAAGGCTACGGCAACTGGACTGAGCTTTCTCCTTACGAAGTTGATAAGGAAAACGGCATCGCTTACTACCTCATGAGCCAGCTTCCTGACGCTTGGGGCAAGGACACTGCTGAGATCGCTCATATGCAGTCCAGAACTCCCAGCCAGACTACTATCCAGTCTATCACTATCCTCGCTGAGCCTACAGGCGAGATCCAGCTCCCTGAAGAAACTTCCAAGATCGTTAAGATCGACCTTTCTGAGGCTGACAGAGCAGACACTCTTGAAGTGATCGTTTCTGCTCCTGCTGGTACAGAGCTGACAGGCGGCCTTGGCTATATGCTGGACGAGTGGACTCAGAAGCTTTGGGATGGCACTATCGGTGCAGACGGCACTCTGAAGGTAGAGTTCTCACTGAGCGATATCCCTGAGTCTGTTACACAGGCAGAGTTCCAGGTATGGGGCAACTTCGACAAGGTAACTGACGTTAAGTACAGCTTCGTTGGTGCTCAGCAGCCCACAACAGAGCCTACTACTAGCGATCCTATGCCTGCTGTAACACCCGGCGACGCTACAGGCGACGGCAAGGTAAATCTGAACGATGCAGTTGCTATCCTTCAGTATGTTGCTCTTGCAAACAAGTATCCTCTGCCTTGTCCTCAGAACGCTGATATCGATGGCACAGCCGGTATCAACGGAATGGACGCTCTGGTCATCCAGATGGTAGATGCAAAGCTCATTAAGCAGGAACAGCTTCCTCTGCCTGCTGGCTACGTTCTTCCCCTTTAAGAAAAAATAAAGAAAACAAATATAGAAAACTACAAATGAGATGAAAAAAAGCGGCTCCGCAATAGCGGGGCCGTTAATATTTGCCCAAAAGAAAACCGGGAGACCTGCTCCCGGCTTTTTTATCAGCTGCTGAAAGCGCCCTGTCCCACAGAAAAGATCACGATGCCGCTCAGCACCAGGAACACGCCAAGAAGCTGACGGCGGTCAAGGCGCTCACGGAAGAACAGGTAGCTCAAAATAGCAATGAAGATATGCCCCGAGGACTCCAGTATCGGCGCTGTCGAAAGGGGCACCACCTTCAGGGCGTACATGGTGATCAGCGTGCAGGCAAAGAATATGCAGTATGCTGTGATCACCTGAGGATTGAGGTATTCTCTCAGCTTGGACGGATAGGTCTTCTGCGCCGCCTTTTTCAGCAATATCTGAGAAAAGGAGGAGATCAGGGTGCTCAGCACCACCAGAAGGGAGTAGGCAGCAAGTCTATTCATGCTTCTTACCTCCCGTCAGTATCAGGATAACTCCGGCGATAACGATCGCTCCGCCAAGCATTGACAGCGGGCTTATCCTCTCATGGAAGAACAGCACGCCCCAGGACATACTGAAAACTATGCCTACGGCTCTGCAAATATATGCCACATTCAGCGGCACCTTCCTGAGGATCTGCTGCCAGATAATGGCGAACAGCCCCAGGATCGCTATAAGTCCGCCGTAAAGCAGGATCCATTTTATTGAGAGGAAGGGCTCCTTAGAGGCCAGCTTTGAGAAAACTCCGCCGAAGGAGTACCCAAAGACCACCGCCAGAAGCAGGATATACGGCTTTATTCTCGACTTGTTCATACGGGCATTTTAGACAGGAGCTGGTTTATGCGCTCAACGACCTCAGCAGCATCCGCAGTGGTCAGCCTTGCCGACAAGGGCAGCCTCAGCAGACGGTGGCCCAGCTCCTCAGTAACAGGGCAGTCCTCCGGCACATAGCCCAGCTTTCTCCCCATAGGAGCCGAGTGAAGGGGCACATAGCAGATATACGCCGGGATATCCAGCTTTCTCAGCTCGTCGCTGAGCCAGATCCGGGCAGCCTCAGAGGGCATGAGTATGTTATACATATGACCGTTATGAGTAACGTGGCCGGGTATGATCGGCCTGCGGAGCTTCTCAGCTCTCTCGGCGTCAATGAGGTTTTCCTGGTAGAAGTTCCAGATGCTCATGCGCTTTTCCATGATCTCGTCAAAGCGCTCCAGCTGAGCCGTGAGCATTGCCGCCAGCACATCTGAGGGCAGATACGAGGAGCCGATGTCACGCCAGGTGTACTTATCCACCACGCCCCGGAGGAGCTTTGAGCGGTCTGTGCCCTTCTCACGGATGATCTCGGCACGCTCAATGAACTTCTTCTCATTGAGAACGATAGCTCCGCCCTCGCCCATGACGTAATTCTTGGTCTCGTGGAAGCTGTGGCAGCCCAGCTCAGAGAGGGTGCCGGAGGGCTTCCCCTTATATGTGGAGCCAACAGACTGAGCTGCGTCCTCCACAACAAAAAGTCCGTGACGTTCAGCGATCTCATTGATCCTGTCCATCTCGCAGGATACGCCTGCATAATTCACGCAGTATATGGCCTTTGTTTTGGGAGTTATGAGCGCCTCGATCTTCTCCTCGTCGATATTGAAGGTGTCAGGCCTTATGTCGCAGAACACCGGCCTTGCCCCACGAAGGAGGAAGGCGTTTATCGTGGACGAAAAGGTGAAGGAGGGAGCGATGACCTCGTCCCCCGGCTCCAGCCCAATCAGCAGGGCAGCCATCTCAAGAGCGGCTGTCCCAGAGGTGGTAAGGAGCATATCCTCCACCCCAAAGCGCTCCCGAAAGATCTCGTAGACCCGTTTTGTGTATTTTCCGTCGCCTGAGAGCCGTGAAGTCCTCATGGCGTCAATAACGTATTTTTCTTCCAGCTCAGTAATGGAAGGCTGAGAAAAATTCATTCTATCATTTCCTTTTCAGTAAGATCACTCTTCATCGTGTGGAGCTTCTGCGGACTTCTCCTCGCTGGGCTCCTCCTTAGCAGCCTCGCAAGCGGCCTCAGATGCGTTCTCCGGAAGAACCTCAGCAGAGGTCTGCTCAGCAGCAATGGCAGCAACAGGAGATCTCCTCCGCCTTACCCAAAGCACGAAGCAGCCGCAGCAGTAGAGAGCGAACAGCACCAGACAAACTGTGGTCACCGCCATGCCCTCCTTAAGGCCAAGAAGTCTGTAATCGAAGCGGATCGAGTGGTCGCCGGCCGGAACATAAACAGCAGAAAGTCCGTCAAATACCTTCTCGATCTCGGTCTCCTGGCCGTCAACGTATGCCGTGAAGCCCTTGTCATATGGTATGGAGAAGAAGACAAGATTGTCCTTCTCAAGGTCGATCTTTGCGGAGAAGCCCTTTCCGTCAGGCTCAAACTCGTAGCAGGCGCTTGCCGCACGAGCCTTGCAGTCCTTGAGATAGGTCTCGTAAGAGGTGTCCTCCGCCAGCTCCTCCGGCAGCTCAGTGAGTATGTCGCCGTACTTCTTGATCTGCGCATCAGTGAGCCATATCGCCTTCAGGAGGAGTTTTTCGTTGTCGTAAACATCAGTATATTTGTACTCTGACTCTTCGGAGTCTTCGTCGATTCCGGCGTCATCATCGTTGAGCCTCTCCATCTGACTCAACTGATCCATGATATCAGACTCATTGTTGCTATTATTTTCATGTTTATCATCGATTGTTTCGCCATTATAAGGCTCAAAATCATATACATTCAAGTAATGATCAAAGGTATAGCCCATAGGGATAAAGGCTTCATTCTCAAACACCATGTACCAATTATGCTCAGTATAATCCTCAAAGCCCTTTTGGTCAAAATCTACGTTTTCTGCCAAGACCTCCTCACCGCCATATGCCAGTTCTCTAAAATACAGTGCATATTTTACAGAAAGAAAGGTATATAAAGCATAATCCTTCGTTGTAAGATTGGTATTTTGTGCTCTAAAGGATCCTACTCTTGAATAGAAATCCGTTTCCTCTCCTGTACACATCGAATTAAAAAAGTCAACACTTGGTAATCCGAAAATCAGTCCATTGTTACAGCCGTCATTAGATACTCTGAAAAACTGATCATCATCGATCTCGACAGGCTCGCCTTCATTCCAGAGCCTATGAGAATGATTCTTAATCTCATCAAATAGGTTGCTCTGGGCTATAGCGCTGGTATGTGTCAAAAACAATATTGCACATATTATACATACCAATGGTGTGAGTTTTTCCTGTGAGACAAATCTCACTTTGCCAGGTTGATAGATAAGAGCGTATAGCAGAACAAAACTTAATACAGAGAACGCAGCTGCCAGGATCCAAATGAAGCGGTTTTCATCGCCAATCTTATTCTGAAAGAAAACAGAATATATTCCCCATAGCAGCAAAAATGCAATGGCGCATCCGCAAACTTTCATCTCCTTTTTAACATCATATTCTCTCATATCATCAATGTACATTCCTGTGATCACTATCATAATAAGCAGCGGCATATAGAACCAACGTGCATAGTATTTTGCATTAAAAGCAGAGAAAATGCTGTTCAATACTGGGAGTGACGCCATTATAAGATAGACCAGCAAAGAAATAGAATACCAGGTCTTCTTGTTCCGCTTAATTACTGCAATAACGCCTATGATCAAAAACAATGGGATATAGAGCACGGGAGGATCTAACGCTACATCTCGATCCGTGAAATACCAACCCTCTCCGCATGAATGGGGCGGGAATATCATCATGGTCAGCATTTTATGTATAACACCAGTTGATTCATAAGCCATAAGATTAGACTCAAAGATCAGCTTACCCGCTCGGGAATTACCTGTCAGAGAAATAAGGCCCGGAATCGTATATGCGGCTGTAATACCAACTCCCACAAGGGTCTCGAAAGCCAGCTTGAAAAACAGCTTCAGATCAAATCCAGGATAGGTCTTCATGATGACTCTTACAAGGAAATAGATCAGTATGAACACGCATTCCTGCCATAGGAAATAAGTACTGATTATACCATGGATGCACAGCATAACTGCAAACCAGCCAGACCTGCGCTTGTACATGAGCTGATCGAAGGCGTAAAGCGTCAATGGGAAAAGGGCTATGGTATCCATAAAGGGATAGACCAGGTTGAAAAGCTGAAATCCAGAAAAAGCATACAGTATACCGCAGATAAAAGCTGAGCGGTCATGCTTTACATACTGCCTGCAATAGATATAAGTGCCAAGGGCAGTAAGTCCCATTTTCAGCGCAACAACAAACGTATGGAAGTATTTAAGTATACTCACTGGCACAGTAAACAGAAGCAGCGAAAACGGCGAGAAGAAATATCCGCCGTAAGCTGTCAGGGTGTTCATTCCAAGGGAGGACTGCCAGTCATAGAGCGGGAACGGATCGCTGCTGTGGAACAGGCGTGAGCCGTGCTCGGTAAATGGTATGGTCTGAAGATTATAATCACCTATATACAAATAAGCTCCCTTTGAAAGGATCAATATGGGGAGCATCGTTATCAGGAACATTATATAGGCCGTGAAAAAGACCTTTATATATGGGTGCTTGATCTTATATTGGTTGTTTTCCAATTCCAGTTACCTCCAAAAGAAAAATACTGTGGGGAAGTCAACGGGCATTCCGCACGGAGCTCAATGCCTTAACAAATTCTACACATTTATTTTACCATATGCCCGAATGGTTGTCAATAGCGGCAGAGCATACAAAAGCGCCTGCCAAATGGCAGGCGCTCAGTATTCTGTGGTCAGACAGGGCGGCTTTTGGCAAGCTGGATCATGCCGGCATCTGCCTGCTGGATAGCAAGGGCATCAAGACCGTTTATGCCGTAGATACTGTCACAGTCCGCCAACTCTGCACAGCGCTCACAGATCGGATATTTGTTCGGCAGAGCCACCTGCTGGAGGACAGCCACTGCATCGTTGAGATCCATCTGTCCGTCACCGTTTGCATCACCGGAAGTGAACTCTGGCACGAAGTCCTGATAGCACCAATTGATACCGCCCTCCTCCGAAAAATGCTTGTAGTAGTAGGAGTTATACAGGGTCAGCTCACGGCGCATAAAGTCGTATACGCTGCGGCTGTCCATGCGGTCGTCAGCGAAATGAACGGTAGAGGGCGCTCCCTTCCAGTGATCGAAAGTTACCTTCACATCCTCGGGGAAGCCGAAGCTTGAGGCATCAGGCTCTGCGTCACCTGTCACAGGCATAGAGGTGGAGAGCACGGAGGCATTGAAGGTAAACGTACAGGGATCCAGCAGACCGTAGGCTATATCAAAGCTTGTGTTCATGACCAGGTCGTTGTAGATGATACCGTTCTTGATATAGCGGTCACCATATGGAGGGTGTGTCTTACCGTAATACTCCCAATACTCCTCCAGTACCTCCTCATCGGTCAGTGAGCAGTAATATTCCCAGTTTTTCGCCATAGGAGCAGTGATCCGCAGCTGATTTCCGGCGGAGAAGAACTCCTCGCTGAGCTGTGACTTCACCTTAGCGTAATTCTCGCTGCTGACATAGAGCTTCAGCCCAGAACAGCCCTCAAAAGCGTCCTCGCCGATCTCAGTGACGTTCTCCGCAGTCACCTCAGTGAGATAGACAGCATCACGGAAAGCCCCCTTGCCTATCGCTGTGGTCTTATCCGGGAGAGTTATCTTATCGGCGCAGTAATTTGGCGGATAGCAAAGGATCTTGCTAAGGCCGCTGCTGAAAAGGGCATCTCTGCCCACTGTATTGAACTGGTAAACTTCGAGATTCGGAGTAAAGTCGGAGATATAGAAGCCGCTCAGGTACGGGCAGTTCCTTATATCCACATCCTTCACTGAGTCAGGCAGCTGGATACTGCCGGTGTTGGGGATATCAGCGATGACCGCCTTTTCCACGGGCTCTCCGTAGAAGGTCTCAGGGACGTACAGGCAGCCGAAGAAGTTGCCGCCGTTGTCCTGGCCGTCCTTGTAGAAGGTATTGTGGTCATGATCCTTCCACCAGCTAAGATCAGTTATCTCGTACTCATCGCCGTTTCTTGTTATCTCAAAGTCGGCAGAATAGCTGTGGATAGGCTCCTGCTTGCCGATCATCCACTCTTGGTTCTCGGTGAATCTTGTATTGACAGTACCCTCGCCGGTGGGCTCATAGACCATGATCTTACTGGATCTGCCGCCGTCAAGCAAGGCCATTACCACCTCATTGTATTCCACCTCATGGCAAAGAGCCGCAGGACCGTCTATCTCCGGGAAGATCTGATAGCCGCCGTCCCCTGCGTAGTCGCTGCACATGGTGATATAGCCGTCATGAGCAGCGATCGTTGGCCAGCTCAGCTTATAGGCATCGTACTCGGAGATGCAGTCCGGCAGCCAGCTGAATATATCAGTCTCAGAAACATTTCCGCTCTCATCACATTCAAAGGTGTATTCTATGCCGAAATTACCGTCCATAGCGGTGATAGTGGCCGATCCTCCGGGCTTCACTTTGAACACGTCCACCTCAAAGGCCAGCTCCTTGTGATAGTCGCCGCTTTCCCTCATTTCCTCAGTCAGACCGAGGATCTGGAGCTGCTCCTGGTAAATGAACTCAGCGGAGGGATAATTTGGGTCGCCCACCTTGCTGTCGTCCGGCCACTCAAAGGTGAAATAACTGGTATTAAGGAGCTCTGCGTCCTCGGAGTACATGGTACGCCGGGCGATATCGTTATCGCTGTAATGGCCAAACCGGTTTACCACGCAGACTATGCCCTGCCAGAATTCACTGTTCTCCGTGCGCACCACGCCGTATTCGTTGACGAAATCAAGAGCGTCGGCATAGGTGCTTGGGACCCACAGCGGATAGGGCGGGATTGGCTCTAAGCTGGCGGCCTTCACAGCCGGCATTGAGCCTGCCAAAACTGCGGCAGCAGAAAGTGCTGCGAAAAATTTCCTTTTATTCATAATGATACCTCCCTTATATCAATTGGGATCTCTCCCTTTATTAAGTATAACACAGGGCGAAGGCCTTTGGCGCAGCTTGGGAGGAACTTTGTAGCTCTGCACAAAAAACAAAGCCCGGATCCGTATATTTCACCGGATCCGGGCGTACTTTCATTTGACCGAGGTCATGTTGTCTGCGTAGGTAACAAGCATTTCTGAGCCGTCGGCTGCGTCGATAACTCCGTCCTCGTTGTAATCGAAGATCGTGGAGTTCAGTTGGAGGTCAGTTCCCGTCATGAGCTCAGAATATCCAGCCAAGGTGACGGAGGCGTCGTTTGCAGTAACGTTCTTGTCGCCGTCAGTGTCCCCGGGAATGATCTCATCGAAGATATAGGGCGAAGGGTCGAAGCCGTAGGCCTTAGTCGCCTCCACCAGATCGTACTCGTCAAAGAGATCGTACTTGGAGATGAAGCCGGGCATCTGATCCTTCACAAAGAACATGATATGCAAGATATTGCCGCCGCTGTCAATACGCTTTTCCATGTCCTGGGAGGAAATAGACTTGGTACAGCCGCAGTAATTCTCCGGGTCGCCTGCCCACATATAGCCATTATCGCTCATTTCGTCAAGCACCTCGCCTATCTGGTCGGTGCTGTCAAGGCCGTAAACGATGAGCAGGTCAGTGTTTCCGTTATATCCAGCCTTCAGCTTTGCATCAGCGCTGTACTTCGTGCCGTCCAGTGCCTCGCTGCCTGAGAAGCTGCCGTCCGGAGAAACAAGCAGGCTTTTGAGCTCCTCCGCTGTGGAGTATCTCCTCACGGTCTCAGAAGGAGCAGCAGTTGTGACGGTGTCCTGATGATAGTACATGGCAACTGTAGTTGTGGCAACGTAGTCCTGCACCACCACTCTTGCGGAAAGGACTTTTCCGTCAGGCAGCTCCGCCAGAAGCTCAGTCTCGCCGTTAGAAACGCCGATAATGTATGCTCCATACTTATCAGAGCTCAGCACCTTCGCCACAGACTCGTCCTTCATGGAGAATCTGATCGGCTCGTCGCCCTTGTACATATTGACGCCAACGTACATTTTCTGCACAGGGTCGATCAGCAGGTATTCCTTGCCAGCTTCCTTGTAATAATAGTCGTTCACGATGTTGATGTAGGGCTCAGCGTTCACATGGATCAGTATGTCGACTGAATTTCCTCCGGGAGAAGTCACAGTCATCACAGTGTCGCCGCCCTTGTGGCCAATTATCCGATAGTGTACGCCGTAGCCCGTGCTGTAGACCTCCGCCGTGGCTATGGACTCGTCCGCAATAGAGAAGGTGAACTTGTCGCCCTCCGTTATATAAAGGCTAGAGTACACCGCCAGCAGATCGGGGAAGGTTTTTTCCAGATCTGTAGTGATCTCAGTACACTGCTCGCCGCCAAAATAAACGGACAGTATCTCCTCGTTATCGTCAGCGGCTGCAACAGCGCCTTCCGCAGGGAGCTCCTCCGCAACAGCGCTGACGGGCAGGGCTGCGGTCATAACGGCCGCTGCTAAAATGATAGATATGAGTTTTTTCATAAAAACACCTCCTAGTAAAAGGAAAGCTGGTTTAGTTCTTTCATTAGCTTAGTCGCAGACAAGGAGCGATCCTCTTACTGCTCTGCGAAACTTTGTAGCTTTGCACAACTTCGGCAGCTTAGCTTTGGCGAAAATGTCAGGAGGTCATGTGCTCAGAGTACAGGACAAGTATATCCGAAGCGTCAGAGGCGTCAATGTTCTTGTCGCCGTTCATGTCGGCCTTTTTGAGATTTAGCTTGGTGTATCCGCCGGTGAGAGTATCCGCATAGTCAGTCAGTACCAGCGAGGCGTCGGCTGCGTCCACAGCACCGTCACAGTTCACATCCCCTTGCCCGATCAGCTTGTCGAACTCACCGTCGCCGTCGGGGTCGATGTAAAAGTCAGCACCGAATTCATCGTCCAGACAGATCTTCACGGGCATGACTGTGCACAGCTTGATACTATAGCGGTGGCTGTTGGAGCCGTCATCGCAGGTCAGCCTAAGGCTGGTCTCGCCGGGATCATTTCCCGGATCAAAGAGTACGCTCCTTCCGTCCAGCTCAAATGTTGCTTTATCATATGTGTATCCCGAGAAAAACCAATTGCACATTGAAGAAACTCCGGCACGGTCATTGATAAGGAGCTGATAGTGGACAAAATCGTAGGGGACGATGCTGGTCTCCACCACTGGCTGAAGGTCTACAACGAATTTATTTTTGGAAAAATACAGATCCGAGTCGCCGCCGGAGATCAAAAATTCGCCGGTGTGGTAGTAATTGTCGAACACGATGTTAGAGTAGATGCGCTCTGGATCCTGTCCACGGCGCATCACGGTGAATTCCGTCGTGTCAAGATAGAGCTCGTTATTGAGCGGCGTATGGAAATAGTCCTCATATTCGTTTTCCTCATTAAGGAGCCGAACATTTCCCTCCTCATCAGTGAGAGCCACTGAGTAGTCTTTATAGAAGTCGTTGTTGGAAAGGCATAGGTTGGTGACGTTTTTGATCTCCTCGGTGTAATTATCCATGTCCAGACCAATTATGTGAAGCTCGCCCTGAGCTATATCAGAATAAAGCAGAACATAATAGTCGAGGGTCTGAGAGTTGACGTAAATGCAGGTGCGCTCGTCGAAGGCCTGACCCTTTTCGGCAATGTTCTCGTTATCCAGAGTCAGTATGCAGCGGTCAAAGCTGCGATCGCCGAAGGTCCAGCTGCCCTGAGCAACGCCCATTCCTACGGCGCAGTGGGTGTACATGGGGCGGTTTATGCCGGAGGGGTCCTCATCAGGACTTGCAGGCTCGGTAAAATAGCTGCCGTACATTATGAGGAAGTATTTCCCCAGGTCTCCCATTTCCTGCGCAGTCTCCAGCAGGTCAGCGATCTTCTCCTTCGCCGTCATTTTGTGGAAGCGGCGGCCGATTGCCAGCCGGAAGTTGTTCAGCATCATAGAATCCTGCTGGATCTTGATAGTCTCCAAAGCAAAATCGTCGATCTCAGCGTCCTTTAGGCAGCTAACTTTCTGGCCGAATGCGTAGAACTCATTGTTATGGGACTTGATCGTTAGTATGGAAGCACCAAGACTGATGTCGCTGTACCAGCCACGGTCTTCCTCCCAGGGCTCAGTCCTTTCCTGTGGAAGAAATGTGACCAGTCGGCGGTAGCGAGTGGACCCTCCCACAGAGGGCAGTTGGATGCCGAAGTTTTGCAAATTGAGATAATCCGTGTCTCCGCCAAGAACATCTACCAGCTTTCTAAGCTGAGAGTCCTCCTCCGCAGCCGTCTTAGCCGGTACAGCTGCCGGAAATGCAAGCATTGCAGCTGTGATGAGCGATAATAGTTTTTTCATGGTCGTTCCCTCCTATACCTTATAAGATTATTATAGCACAAAACTCCGCAAAATCAAGTTCTATGGTAAGCGCCAACCACCCTCAGCCCTTTACAGCATAATGAAAAAGCAGTAAAATAGTTCCGAAGCGGAAAACGCTGAAAGGAGCTGAGCACATGGCA